>JAVVDS010000029.1:0-34405 GCA_032251295.1 Desulfuromonadales bacterium
TTTTTCTCATGGCGTGTCCCTTCGCAGCGCGAAGCTGTTGCATATTTGCCACAGTGACGTGAGGGGTTGAGCGGCCGAACGGCCTGGGGGGGGATTCGTGAACGACCCGGTGGGGTTCCGGTCAAATCGGAGCTTCGGTCAGGCAAGCCCCTACCCGATATTGCGAGAGGATGCGGGTGGCAAGCGCGCGCCTTATTGCTCCCGTCGACACCAGAAAAGGGGCTCGCCGGGGACGCTTCCACGAGATTGTCCCCGGCGAGTGTTTCGCCCGTGGCGCTGTGCTCAGTCGACCAGTCGTTTCAGGACATGATTGAGAATGCCACCGTTCTGGTAGTAGTGAACTTCGTTGGCGGTGTCGATCCGGCAGAGGACGGTCACGTCGTCGTTGGTGCCGTCAGCGCGCTGGATCGTCAGGGTCAGTTCCTGGCCGGGGGTCAGCCTCTCCAGATCGGGCAGGTCGTATGTCTCGCTGCCGTCGAGGCTGAGGCTGTTGCGGTCGTCCCCTGGTTTGAACTGCAGCGGCAGAATTCCCATGCCGACCAGGTTGGAGCGGTGAATCCGTTCGAAACTCTCGGCCAGTACCGCGCGGACGCCGAGCAGCAGCGTCCCCTTGGCCGCCCAGTCGCGGCTGGAGCCGGTACCGTACTCCTTGCCGGCGACAATCAATAGAGGCGTGTTGTTTTCGGCATAGTACATGGCGGCATCGTAGATGCTCATCTCCTCGCCGGTAGCGAACAACCGGGTGACGCCCCCTTCGGTTCCCGGCGCCAGTTCGTTGCGCAGGCGGATATTGGCGAAAGTGCCGCGCACCATCACTTCATGGTTGCCGCGCCGGGAACCGTAGGAGTTGAAGTCGGCCGGTGCGACGCCGTGCTCGCGCAGATAGCGCCCGGCCGGACTGCTGGCGAGAATCGCCCCGGCCGGAGAGATATGGTCGGTGGTGATCGAATCGCCGAGCAGGGCGAGCAGGCGGGCGCCGTGGAAACCGGTCAGTCCGGCCGGCGTGTCGCTGCGCACCTCGAAAAAAGAGGGCTCGCGGACGTAGGTCGAGTCCGGATCCCAGGCGTAAGTCTCGCCCTGCGGCACCGGCAGGTCGCGCCAGCTCTGTTCGCCGGTGAAGACGTCGGCGTATTTTTCGTGGAACATGTCGGCGGAGACCAGTTCGACCAGGGCGGCGATCTCCTCGTCGCTCGGCCAGATGTCGCGGAGAAAGACGTCCCGGCCGTGCCGGTCCTGACCGATCGGCTCCCGGGTCAGGTCGATACGGGTGGTGCCTGCCAGGCCGAAGGCGACTACCAGCGGCGGTGATGCGAGCCAGTTGGCCCGGGTCTGGGCGTGCACCCGCCCCTCGAAGTTGCGGTTTCCGGAGAGGACCGAGCAGACGGTCAGGTCGCCGGCAGCGATGGCGTCGGCGATCGGCCTGACCAGCGGTCCGGAGTTGCCGATACAGGTGGTGCAGCCGTAGCCGACCACGTGGTAGCCGAGCTGATCGAGGGAGTTCTGCAGTCCGGCCTTTTCCAGATAGTCGGTGACCACCTTGGAGCCGGGCGCCATGGAGGTCTTCACCCACGGCTTCTGCTGCAGGCCCTTTTCAACCGCCTTCTTCGCCAGCAGCCCGGCCGCCATCATCACCGCCGGATTCGAGGTGTTGGTACAGGAGGTGATTGCCGAGATCACCACATCCCCCTGGCGGAGTTGGTAACTGGTGCCGGCCACCGGGACGCTGTCGTGCAGCCGTTCGGCCGGGATCGTCTGCTCCGTTGCCTGCTTCAGCGCTTCCAGATCGACCCGGTCCTGGGGCCGTTTCGGTCCGGCCAGGCTCGGCCGGACGCTCGCCAGATCGAGTTCGAGAACCGCCGAATAGGCCGGGGGTGCCGCGCCGTCGTAGCGCCACAGCCCCTGCTCTTTGGCGTAGGCTTCGACCATGGCGACTGTGGTTTCGTCGCGTCCGCTCAGGCGCAGGTAGTCGAGGGTCACGTCGTCAATCGGGAACCAGCCGCAGGTGGCCCCGTATTCCGGCGCCATATTGGCGATGGTCGCCCGGTCGGCGAGGGGGAGCCTGCCGAGACCGTCGCCGAAGAACTCAACGAACTTGCCGACCACGCCGTACTGGCGCAATTTCTGGGTGACGGTCAGCACCAGGTCGGTGGCGGTCACGCCTTCATGCAGCCTGCCGTCGAGCCGGAAGCCGACCACCTCGGGGATGATCATCGACACCGGCTGGCCGAGCATGGCGGCTTCGGCTTCGATGCCGCCGACCCCCCAGCCGAGCACGGCCAGGCCGTTGATCATGGTCGTGTGGCTGTCGGTGCCGACCAGGGTGTCGGGGTAGGCGTAGAGTTCGCCACCGATCTCCTCACTCCAGACGGTGCGTGCCAGGTACTCCAGGTTGACCTGGTGGCAGATACCGGTGCCGGGCGGGACCACACGGAAATTGGCGAAGGCGAGCTGTCCCCAGCGCAAAAAGGCGTAGCGTTCGTGATTGCGTTCCATCTCCTTGTCGACGTTGTAGGCGAACGCTTCGGGGAGGGCGTACTTGTCGACCATCACCGAATGGTCGATCACCAGGTCGACCGGAATCTGCGGATTGACCCGCTGCGGATCGCCACCGGCGCGGGCGAGGGCGTCGCGCATGGCAGCCAGGTCGACGACCGCCGGGACGCCGGTGAAGTCCTGCATCAGGACCCGGGCCGGCCGGAAGGCGATCTCGTGATCGGAGCGCCGTTGTTTGACCCAGTCGAGCAGGGCCTGCACATCGCCGGTCCGCACGGTCTCGCCGTCCTCGTGGCGCAGCAGGTTCTCGAGAAGAATTTTCAGAGTCAGGGGGAGCTGGTCGACTGCGGCATGCCCCTGTTCGGCCAGAGCGTTCAGGCTGTAATAAGTGTAGGTCTGCCCGGCAACCGTCAGGGTGCGGCGGGTCGACAGACTGTCGAGAGTCGTTGCTGGCATGGTGATAACCTCCGGTGGGATGATGGTTTGCCTTTATCTGATGTTGTCGAAAAAACCGCTTTAACCGGAGGCGCAGAGGGGAACTGCAAGACGCAAAGAGTGCCATGCAGAGTTCTCAATCGCTGCCTGTTGTCTCACCCCTCAGCGTCTGCGTTAAGAGGCTCCGTTTAATACGGTTTTTTCATGCGGGTTGTTCGGGTCTATTGTACCATAGCCGCGCGATTCGACATGTCATGCTGGGCCGGCTTGCTTTTCACCGGGGCATTTGCTAGCTTCCGTTTGAAAACAGTCCTGTTTTTGCCTGTTACTCTACTGGTAAGGTGCCATGAATGAACTGATGCAGGTCGAGTTTCTCGGTATCAGCATGCTGCGCTACGCCGTGGCCCTCGGCGTGATCCTGTGCTCCTTTATCGCCAAGAAGGCGTTTGCCCACCTGTTCACCAAATTCGTCCGGCCGCTCGCTGCGCGCACCAGGACCGATCTCGACGACCGGATTCTCGACTGTCTGGCGAGACCAGCGGAACTGCTGGTGCTGGTGATCGGCCTGTTCGTCGCCGTGCAGATTCTGCAGCTGCCCAACGAGCCGTTCGACGTCGAGCACCTGGCGATCAGCCTGCTGCGGGCGCTGTCGATCATCGCCATCGGCTGGTTCCTGTTCAATATGGTCGATCTGGTCGACCATCGGCTGAAAACCTGGGCGGCCCGCACCGAATCGACCCTCGACGACCACCTGGCGCCGTTGGTCCGCAAGAGCCTGCGCATCTTTATTGTCGTCATGGCGATCCTGATGGCGATCCAGAGCTTCGGCTATCCGGTGACCGGCATCCTTGCTTCCCTCGGCATCGGTGGTCTGGCGTTCGCCCTGGCGGCCAGGGATACGGTCTCGAACCTGTTCGGCTCGCTGATGATCATCTTCGACCGGCCGTTTCAGGTCGGCGACTGGGTCCTGGCCGGCGACATGGAGGGGACGGTCGAAGAGATCGGCTTCCGCTCCACCAAGATCCGCACCTTCGCCAAGACCCTGATTTCCGTGCCGAACAACGTCATCGCCAACATGCCGCTCAACAACTACAGCCGCATGCCGAAGCGCCGCATCAAGCTGAATGTCGGTGTCACCTACGCCACCCGGCCGGAGCAGATGCGCGAGGCGGTACGGCGCATTCGCCAGATGCTCAAGGAGCATCCGGCCATCGACCAGGAGTTCTGGCTGGTCAATTTCACCGACTTCGGCGCCTCGTCCCTCGACATCATGGTCTACTGCTTTACCACCACCACCGTCTGGGGCGACTATCTCGATGCCCGCCAGGATGTCTGCCTGCGGATCATGGATATCCTCGACCAGATGGGGCTGGAAATCGCTTTCCCGAGCCGGTCGGTTTACTTGCACCACGAGCAGGAGCCGGCCGACCCGGCCGTCGACATCGCCAGCGCCTGACCGCCGACAGGAGAGACCCATGCGTATGCGACTCTGGTTCGTTCTGCTCACTGCCCTGCTGCTGGCCGGTTGCGCGCCGATGCTCCCGCTGCACCAGGTCGATCTCGGCATGAACAAGAAACAGGTGCTCGAACAGCTCGGCCGGCCGAGCAGCGTCACCGGCAGCGGCACCGAGGAGTACCTCTACTATGTGCCGCTGAACCGCTTCTGGCAACGCTATTACGTCTACCTGGTCAACGGCCGGGTGCAGGCCTACGGCCGCCTCGGCGCTCAGACTGAACCGATTAAATGATCGACGGGAGGTCCCCATGGCACAACCGGTCTATGTTATCGATACCCGGGTCGGCCCGCAGGAGAACCTGCACGACAAGCTCGACCGCCTGCTGCTGGCGAGCGGCATCGAGCAGGCGGTCGGCAAGGGCGGTCTGACCGCGATCAAGCTGCACTTTGGCGAGCGCGGTGGCCACGCCTATCTGCGGCCGACCTTCGTCCGCCGGGTGGTCGACCGGGTGCGGGCTTTAGGGGGCAAGCCGTTTCTCACCGACTCCAGCACGCTCTACCCCGGTGAGCGCAAGGAGGCGGTTTCGGCGCTGCGCTGCGGCATCGAACACGGCTTTGCCTACGCGGTGGTCAACGCGCCACTGATTATGTGCGATGGTCTGCGCGGCCATTCGGCGCGCCGGGTCGAGGTGGCGGGGGAGATTTTTGACCGGGTCGATATCGGTCTGGAGATTCTCGAAGCGGACAGTCTGGTGGTGCTCAGCCATTTCAAGTGTCATGAACTGACCGGCTTCGGCGGCGCCATCAAAAATCTCGGCATGGGCTGTTCCAGCCGCCAGGGGAAGCTGGAGCAGCATTCGACGGTGGGGCCGAAGGTTGCGGCCAAGCACTGCACCGCCTGTGGCGCCTGCCTGAAGGCCTGTGCCCATCAGGCGATCGACCTGGCGAGCGGGGTGGCGGCCATCGCCGCCGCGCGCTGTACCGGCTGTGGTCGCTGCATCACCGTCTGCGAGGAGCAGGCGATCCGCATCCAGTGGAACGAGGCGGCGCCGCTGGTCATGAAGAAGATGGCCGAATACGCTCTCGGTGCGGTCAGCGGCAAGGGGGAGCGGCGGCTGTTCGTCAACTTCATCACCCAGGTGTCGCCGGCCTGTGACTGCTACGGCCATTCGGACGCGCCGATTGTCGCCGATATCGGCATTCTTGCCGCCAGCGACCCGGTCGCCCTCGACCAGGCCTGTGCCGATCTGGTCAACCAGGCGCACGGCCTGCCGGGGACGGCCCTGCAGAGCGGCCACGCGCCGGGGGGCGACAAGTTCCGCGGCGTCTATCCGCAGATCGACTGGGAGGTGCAGCTGGAGCACGGCGAAAAGATCGGTCTCGGCCGGCGCGCCTACCGCCTGGTTCGTCTGCCGGAGCTGTGAACCAAAAAAGATGGCGTCGCAAAAACTCACCAACGGCTGCGTTGCCACAATCATCTCGCTGCTTCGACGTATGGAACTACGCCTCATTGCTCGACAATTGCGCGCCTTGCCTTTGGTGTTTTTTGCTTAGCCATCCGATTTCGGACTTTCTGCGAAAGCATCAAAAAAGGAGCCGTGCGTAACGCACGACTCCCTATCTTTTTTTGGTAGCGGGGGGAGGATTTGAACCTCCGACCTTCGGGTTATGAGCCCGACGAGCTACCTGACTGCTCCACCCCGCAACAGCGGAGCGAACCCTAACGGATTATACCGGGGATGTCAAGGCTGGCGGATGCCGTCGCAAAAAAAACGGGTAACCATTCAGCACCTCCATGACGGGTCATTCCAAGCTTCGTCAGTTAACGGTCATCTCCGCCGCTTCACTCCTCCCTCGCTGAGGGGAGGGAATGAGCTGATATGCAACCCAGGGCGAAAGAACGTGTTCGGTATTTGCGTCGCACTGTTTTGCGGCGTTTCGCGGAATAGATGCAAAAACGGAAAGCTTACGCCGGGCGGTGACATGATGACCTATCGCGACTTGCAGGAGAGTCTGCAACTGTTCGGCCTCGGCGAACGGGCCACCCTGCGGCAGATCAAGGCGCGCCATCGCGAACTGGTCAAGGCACACCATCCGGATCGCCAGCCGCAAGCCGATGACGACCGGATCCGCCAGATCAACCGTGCCTACGCCCTGCTGCGTGACTACTGCGAGAACTACCGTTTCTGTTTCAGCGAAGAGGAGTTTCTCGAACAGCAGCCGGCCGAACGCCTGCGCCGCCAGTTCGGCTGGGACCCGGTCTGGAGCGGCAGTGCAGACCCCAAAGACTGATCCAGCCCCCAGTCCCCGCCTCTAGCCCCCAGCCCCCGCAGTGCCGGCGATCAGCTCAAAACTCTCCGTCTGATCGTTGAAGTTGAGGATCTCGCCGGTCTCGATGATGTAGTACCAGCCGAGGACTTCGAGTTTTCCCTGCTCGTAGCGCTCGCGGATATACGGGTAGCTGAGCAGATTGCGCATCTGCACCAGAATGTTGATCTGCTCGGTCAGCCACTCCCGCTCCTCCAGTGTCCCCTCCACCATCTGCCGATCGACCCTTTCCCGGACTTCCGTGGATCCCTTCAGCCAGCGCTTGACGTGAGGGATTTGCTGCAGCTCTTCGTCGCTTTTGTGCATGGCCGCACAGCCGCCACAGTTCGAATGGCCACAGACCACGATCGCCTCAACGCCGAGCACCTGGACCGCATATTCGATGGCCGAAGTGGTGCCGACCATCTCTTCGGTCTCCCGGTACGGCGGGACGATGTTGGCGATGTTGCGGATCATGAACAGTTCGCCCGGACGGGTGCGGGTGATCAGCTCCGGCACCACCCGTGAGTCAGAACAGCCGATGAACAGGGTGTGCGGCTGCTGCTGCCGACCGAGGGTTTTGAACAGTTCCCGGTGTGCATCGAAATCCTCGTGGCGGAATTTGGCTATTCCCTTGAACAGACGTTCCATCGTTCCTCCTGGTTTGTTTGGTCGTGGTCGTTAGTGCACCTGTTCAGCTGCTTGCTGCGCCCTTTGCCTCTTTCCTCAGTCTCCTTCCGCGTGGTCCGGTCGCGACTCTGGCGAGACGGTCTGGAAGACGCAGTCGATAAAACTCTCCCGCAGCGGACTCTCCGGTTGGCGGCTGGCCGGCAGCAGCAGGCTGCGGCCGCGACGGTGATCGAAACCGTGTACTCGCAGGCCGAGCATCTCCCCGGAGTCGAGGTAGCGGCAGACCAGCGATCGGGAGAGAAAGGCGACGCCGGTGCCACCGAGCACGGACTGGATGGTCAGGTGCAGGTCGTCGGAAATCGTCAGGCTGCTGAAACTGGTGACATCGGCGCCGAGCGTCTGCAGATTCTGGCGCAGCACCTCCCTGGAACTGCAGCCGTCCCGCCGGGCGAACAGTCGCAGCGTGCACAACCGGTCGAGTTCCGCCAGCTCGGTCTCGCCGGCAAACTCGTCACGGAGGGCAGCCGCGACGACGAACAGCATTTCGTCATCCGGAAGCGGATAACGGCGCAGACCGGTGGTGTCGATGTCGAGGGGATGCTCGATGACCGTCAGATCGAACTCCGCGTTGCGCAGCGCCTGGATCGCCTGCAGCGGCTGCATGAACAGAAAGGTCAGGTCGTGCAGGTCGGCATGGCTGCGCATGAACCGGTCGAGCACCCGGGGGAGAAAGGCGATGCCGAAAGTCGGCGTGCAGCCGAGCGCCAGCCTGTTGCGTGCACTGTTGTCGCGCAGGCAGCAGAGCATCTCCTGTTCCTTGTCGAGAATCTCCCGGGCCTTGGCGAGCACCAGCCGGCCGGCTGTGGTCAGAACCGGTTTCGACCCGCTGCGGTCGAGCAGCTGCTGACCGAACTGCTCTTCGAGATACTTGATTCGCTGGGAGACCGCCGACTGGGTGAGGTGCAGCGCCTCAGCCGCCTTTGAGAAGGAGCCATGGGCACTCACAGCCAGCAGGGTTTGCAGGTAACGGGTTTCCATGGCGTCCTGATTGTCGATTATTAAAGGCCATAAACTTCACTTATAAGAGATATTAATATCATTCGTTTTACCCTGGCGGCAAACCTTTTTAGGATACAGCGGTATCCGAGTGTTGACGAAAGTTCATGGTTTGTCCCCCCGGCTCAGACAAAGGAGGTGAGGGCGTGCTCAGGGCCGCAGTGATTGCATGCAGTTATCGAGGAGGCAGTTCGAACGGAAAGGAGACAACATGTACAGCACGTTGAGCAAGGCGCCGCGACTGGTGCGGCTGCTTCCGCTGCTGGTCTTTCTTGGCGCCTGCGCCACGGGGGCCATTCGCGAGAAGCAGCTGACGCTGCCGGTCATCGACGGCGCGACTCCGGTCGGGCAACAGGTCTGCCTGGAGTGTCACGAGGGGGTCGGGGCGGGTATCCACGCGCACCTGACTGATTTTCAAACCATGGGCGGCACCACCGGCTGCGAAGCCTGCCACGGTGGCGGCAGCCTGCATGTCGACGCCGACGGCGACAAGATTCTCAAGTTTGCCGAGCTGCGGCCTGAAGAGTCGGCGGCGGTCTGCGCCAAGTGCCACAGCGGCGGCAAACTGATGGACTGGACCCACAGCGAACACGCCCTGGTTGACGTGGCCTGCACCGACTGCCACTCAGTTCATGCCGGCGGCAAGGTGGCGCTGAAGAAGCAGGATCCGGAACTCTGTTTCGACTGTCACCAGGAGCAGATGGCGCAGAGCAACTTCCCGTCGCATCATCCGGTCAAGGAAGGGAAGATGACCTGCGGCGACTGCCACAATCCCCACGGCGACCTGAACACGGACGAGCTGGCCCGTGACCTCTGTCTCGATTGCCACGCACGCCATCAGGGGCCGTTCATCTTCGAACACGCGCCGGTCGAGGAAGACTGCACCATCTGCCACAACCCGCACGGCGCGGTAGCCAGCAACCTGCTCAAGCAGAACGAGCCGTTCCTCTGCCTGCAGTGTCACGAGAGCCACTTCCATGTGACCCGCCTCGGCGGCTCGGTGCCGGCAAATAATGTCGCCTTCAGCGCCTACAACCCGGACGGCAGTCTCGCCGGCACGCCGGTCGCCGGTAGCGGCTCACCGCCAACCGGCGGTGACACCACCGGCAGTGTCGCCCAGGGAACCTTCGTCAACCCGGCCGATCCGCCGGCCACGGTGCAGATCAGTAACACTCTCGGCGAGCACAGCTGGCAGATGGCCTTCGGCACCCGTTGCACCGTCTGTCATCTCGCGGTGCACGGCAGCGATCTTCCCTCGGCAACTTCGCCGTCGGTCAATCGCACGCCGAGTCCCCTCGGCGGCATCGCCGATCCGGGGAGTGGCGATGGACAGGGCTGGCCGAGTGGCGGCCTGGGCCTGACCCGCTAACGGCACTCGAGCAGAAACAAGGAGGAACAACCATGCATAACGACTGGAAATGGCTGTTGGCCCTCTCCGTCGTCATCCTGATGGCTCCGCTGCCGTTGCTGGCCGCCGACGCGACCGCCCAATCGACCGGCTCCATCGAGGTCGGCGGCGCGATCATCGACATCAAGGATGACCCGACGCGGGTCAACAAGTATTCAACCTCGCTTCCGGACGACGACAGCGGGGTCTACGGCAAGATCAACCTGGATGCCGCGGGCGAATCGACCTCGGTCCGTCTTGACGGTGAGTTTCATGACCAGGACAGCAGCACCTACCAGCTCGACATCAACGCTGCCAACCGGCTGCGTTTCAGGTCGAGCCATGACAAATTCAACGTCTGGCTGAATCACGATCGGCTCGACTACCTCAACGCCGGCATCCCGTCCGGGGGCAAAGCGGCCGCCACCCTTGACGGTCTGATCGCTGCCGGAACCGCCGGTTACGCGGCCCAGCCGGCCCAGAACGGCGACGGGGCGACAGTTGGCAAGATCTGGTCGGTCCCTGATTTCAACTGGCTCGATCCGAACAACGTCACCGGCTATATCGGTCAGGGCGCGAGCGGCCAGCTGTACGCCTTCAACCCGGCGCTCCCTTACTACAATACCGCGACGATCGCCAATCCCCCGGAAGCGATCAAGTGGCAGCAGGTCGGCCGGGCCTCCCTGTACGGTGAAGACTTCGTGCCGAACCGCGACTTCTTCATGACCCGGGAAGAGTTCAAGAACAGCTTCGACATCCAGGTGACCCCCAACGTCACCCTGCATTTCGGCCATCGCCTGGAGAAGCGCGAGGGGATCGATCAGTCGATCGCCATGAGTAAGTGCACCTCCTGCCACATCACCGGCCAGTCGAAGCGGATCGACGAGGAGACTGAGGATCTGCGCCTCGGCGCCACCGGCAAATTCGGCCTGCTGACGGTCGACTACGAGTATCTCAACCGGGAATTCCGTAATCGAACCAGCGATCCGCTGCGGGTGTTCGACCCGGCCCTGGCGCCGAATCCGCGCACCCAGTACACGACCGGCAATGCAACCTTCGACAACCGGCTGCTGTATGACTATGAAGCTGGTGCAATCCCTTATGATGTCACGCCGGAATCGGACAAGCAGAGCCATGTCCTCAAGGCGCGTCTCGACTTGAGCAACAACACGGTGCTGACCGGCAGTTATGTCAACGCCGAGGTCGAGAGCAACAAGGCCGACAGTGTCGGCATGACGGTCAACAAGAGCCAGATCACCACCCAGTACGATGGCTACGGGCTGCGCCTGACCGTTCGCCCTGTGCAGCGGCTGGCTCTGAACCTGCGTGGCAAGGTCGAGGAGGTCGACACCAGCGATTTCAGCTACAGTCTGCCGCCGATGGGCACGGGCAGCGCCAGCCTCGGCGGTGTGCCCGACCCGGCCTACTATACCGATCTCGAGCGGCATGCCAGTAACGATGGCGACAAGCTGACCCTCGGCATCGATGGCCTCTACCGCCTCGGGCGCAAGACCACCCTGCGGGCGGGCTATGAGTACGAGAAATTCGATCGCGACTATGAGGAGTTGGGCGAGACCGAAACCCAGACAGTGAAACTTTCACTCAAAACCCGCTTCGGCAAGACGGTCTCCGCCCGGGCGGCCTACAGCTACCAGGAGATCGATGAGCCGCTGCACAACCCGCACGGCGCCATGTACGTCGATCCGGTCACCGGTCTCCCCTACTACGACAAGGATCAGCAGACCAGCGGTGTCATCGACGGCGTCTGGCAACCGGGCTTCCTGATCGGCAGCGGCCCGAGCTACGGCACCGATTTCTACGATCTGCGCACCGCCGATCTCAGCAATCTTCCTGAGTCGATTCATGAGGTCAAGCTGAGTTCGACCTGGTCGCCGAGTGCGTCCTTCGCGGCCACCGTCGCCCTGCGCGGCCGTTTCGAGGAGAACGACCTCACGTCCTCCGATTGGCAACAGGAGAGCTACAGTCCGTCGGTCTCCTTCTGGTACGCGCCGACCGACAAACTCAACCTGACGTTCCTCTACAACTACCTCGGCCAGCGTGCGGAATCGAAGTTCTGTCAGGGCTGGTACGATGGCTGAGCGGGCGTGATCGTATCGTCCCAGTTTGGGGCGACCTGTGACATGACCGATTATCAGACCGATGTCCACACACTCTCGCTCAACGCCGATTACCAGGCCACCGAACAGTTCGGCCTGAATGCCGGCCTGATGTTCAGTGACGCCAAGGCCGAATGGAGCGGGCTCTCTCTGCAGACCCCGGCCAATGTCAACGACCCGGTGTTGACCAACATCTACTCCCTGGAGGCGACCAACGTCATCACCAGCTACTCCGAACTGCATTACCGACAGCTCGAAGCGAGCCTCGGCGGCACCTACCAGTTCACGCCGGCGCTCTATGTCGCCGCCTCTGTCGGCTACGTGATGTTTGATGACCGCAGCCCGTATGTCTACGGCGACCAGGATGGCGATGCCTACCGTGGCTCCCTCGGCCTCGGCTATCGTTTCTAGCGTTACGTGACAATCTGGCACTTGCCTCTGATTGCCCGGCTGATCCGTCAGCCGGGCTTTTTTTGTCTGTGCGGCAGCGCCGGGATATGCTATCTGTTACTCTTTTCGTCACCGGCCGCCCAGCTCACACTCCCCCTTGCTTCGTGGAATCGATGTCCGCCAACGCGCTCTACCAGTTGCAACAACCGGCCCGCTACCTCGGCGGTGAACGCGGCAGTGTCCAGAAGGACTGGGCTGCCGTCGACGTCACCTTCGCCCTGGCGTTTCCCGATGTCTACGAAGTCGGCATGAGCCATATCGGCTCAGCGATCCTTTATCGGGTGCTTAACGATGTGCCGTGGATTGCCGCCGAACGCAGCTATGCCCCCTGGCCGGATCGCGAGGCCCAGTTGCGCGCCGCCGGCCAGCCGTTGAGCAGCCTCGAATCGGGCCGGTCCCTGGGCGATTTCGACATCGTCGGTTTCTCCCTGCAGTACGAGCTCAGCTACAGCAACGTTCTGACCATGCTCGACCTCGCCGGCTTGCCGCTGCGCGCGGCCGAGCGGACGGCGACCATGCCGCTGGTCGTGGTCGGCGGCCCGTGTGCCTTCAACCCGGAACCGCTGGCGGATTTCATCGATTGTGCCCTGATCGGCGACGCCGAGGAGGCGGTGGTCGAACTCTGCGCGGCGCTGCGCGCCAGCAAGCAAGCCGGTGAAGACCGGCCGGCCCTGCTGCGCCGTCTGGCGGCCATCGAGGGGGTCTACGTCCCCGCCCACTTTGCCGTCAGCTATCAGCCCGATGGTCGGATCGCCGCGATCGAAGCGCTGGCAGGACAGCGGTCGACCGTGCGCCGCCGGGTGCTGGTCGATCTCGACGCTGCCCCCTATCCGGTCCGGCCGATCGTGCCGTTTCTGCAGACCATCCACGACCGGGTCGCCGTCGAGGTCGCCCGCGGCTGTACCCGCGGCTGCCGCTTCTGCCAGGCCGGCTACATCTACCGGCCGGTGCGCGAGCGCCAGCCCGCAACCGTGCGCACGCTGATCGATGCTGCGCTGCGCCATTCCGGCTACGATGAAGTCTCGCTGCTCTCCCTCTCCACTGGCGACTACAGCGCCATCGAGGCGCTGATGCAGAGCCTGATGGCCTGTCATGCCGGCCAGAAGGTTGCCATCTCCCTCCCCAGCCTGCGGGTCGGTTCCCTGACCCCGGCGCTGATGGAAGAGATCAGGAAGGTCCGCAAGACCGGCTTCACCCTGGCGCCGGAAGCCGGCAGTGAGCGGCTGCGCCAGGTGATCAACAAGGGGATCGACGCCGAAGAGCTGATCGCCACCGCGGCAGCCGCCTTCGGTCTCGGCTGGCGGCTGATCAAGCTCTATTTTATGATCGGCTTGCCGACCGAGAGCGACGACGACCTGCAGGCGCTGGTCGAACTCGCCGCCCGGGTCAAACAGGCGGGTCGTGGCAGCCAGGGGGGCGCCGACGTCAACGTCGCCGTCTCGACGTTCGTCCCCAAGGCGCATACCCCGTTCCAGTGGCAGGCGCAGCTCGATATCGCCGAGACCCGCCGCCGCCAGGAGCTGCTGCGTAGCGCCTTGCAGAAGAAGCGGCTGCGCCTGAAGTGGCACGACGCCGAACTGTCGTTTCTCGAAGGGGTGTTCGCCCGCGGCGACCGGCGGCTCGGTGCCGTCCTCGAACAGGCGGTGCGTCTCGGCTGCCGTTTCGACGGCTGGCGCGACCATTTCCGCTGGGATCTCTGGCAGCAGGCGTTCGCCGCCGCCGGCATCGATGCCGAGGCCTACCTGCGCCAACGACTCCCCGGTGAAATCCTCCCCTGGGATCATATCGATGCCGGCGTCAGCAAAGCATTTCTGCAGCGCGAACTGCAGAATGCCCTGCTCGGCCGGCCGACTGCCGATTGCCGCAACGGCCAGTGCAGCTACTGCGGTCTGTGTGATTTCGACACAATCCGGCCGCGTCTGGCGGCAGCTGTCGACCTGCCGCCGCAGCCGGCGACACCGGTGGGCGGGGCGGGCGAGGCGAGTCCTCTGGCGAAGGTCCGCCTGACTTTGGCCCGCAGCGGCCGGCCGGCGGCACTGAGCCATCTCGAATTCATGACCCTGATCAAGCGGGCCATCCGGCGCGCCGGTCTGCCGATCCGCTATTCGGCCGGCTACCACCCGGCGCCGAAGATCAGTTTCGGCGATGCCCTGCCGCTTGGGGTCGCCAGCGAGGCCGAACTGGTCGATCTCGATCTCGCCGCCCTTTTGGCGCCAGCCGAGGTTATGGCCCGTCTTAATGCCGAACTGCCGGACGGCGTTGTGGTGCGCGCCGCCTGCGCCTGGCCACGCAAGGGTGCGTCGCCGGCCGACAGCATCGGCAGTGCCAGTTACCGGGTGCCGCTGCCTCAAGGCTGCTCTGTCGCGGCCCTGACGGAACGGCTGGCGACTTTCCTGGCGGCCGACTCGGTCCCGGTCGAGCGCCTGAAGAAGGGGCGCCCCCTGACCATCGACCTGCGCCCCTGGACGGTCGATCTCGCTCTCGATGGCCAGAACCTGCTGCTGGAGATGCGTCGGGGGAGCCCGCTGCTGCTCGCCGCCCATCTTCTGGAGTGCGACGTCGAGACCGTGCGCGCCCTCGGTGTCTGCAAGACCGGGGTGACACTGCTGCCTGAGGGGTGATGCGGTGCATCGTTGAATCGTTGATTCGTTGATTCGTTTGAAGCTGCAGGTGTCAGTCAGGAAGGGGTTGTGATGACCTCAGGAGAGGGCGTGTCCGGCGATTACGCCAACGACAACGAATCCTGCTTCTCCTGGCGCCTCCGCGCCTCTAGTGAGCGCAGCGAAGGGGCGTGAGAACAAAAAATATTCTCTGCCTGCGTTAATAATCACAACCAATTACCCTTTGAACTCACCTTTTTGCTTGTCCAAGGAGCTGTCATGACCAAGGAACTGGTCATCAATACTACGGCCCACGAAACCCGGGTCGCCCTGCTGGAGAGCGGGCATATTGCCGAACTCTACATCGAGCGGCGCCGGGAGCGGGGGATTGTCGGCAACATCTATCGCGGTCGGGTGATCCGGGTGCTCCCCGGCATGCAGGCCGCCTTCGTCGATATCGGCCTCGAGAAGGCGGCGTTCCTCTATGTCGCCGATGTCCTCGATGAAATGGAGGCGGTCGAGCACTTCATCGAAGTCGGCCACCGGCACGACGAGCCGAAGGGGGAGGAGAGCGGCGAGACGCGGCCGCCGCTGCCGCCGATCGAGGATCTGCTGCAGGAGGGGCAGGAGATTCTGGTGCAGGTCGCCAAGGAGCCCCTCGGCACCAAGGGGGCGCGGATCACCTCGCACATTTCGCTCCCCGGCCGCAACCTGGTCTATATGCCGACCGTCGACCATGTCGGTATCTCGCGGCGCATCGAGAACGAGGAGGAGCGCGACCGCCTCAAGCACCTGATCGATGTCATGCGCCCGGCCGGCACCGGCTTCATCGTGCGCACTGCCGCCGAAGGCAAGAACGGCGAGGAGCTGAAGACCGACCTCGACTACCTGGTCAGCCTCTGGGAGCAGGTCATGGCGCACAAGGCCGACAAGGTGGCGCCCTGCCTGATTCACTCCGACCTCGATGTCACCAGCAAGGTGCTGCGCGACATCCTCACCGAGGATGTGTCGCGCATCGTTGTCGACAGCGCCGTCGAGCGCCAGAAGATCCTCGGCTTTCTCGACACCTTCATGCCCGGCCACGACTTCCAGGTCGAACATTACCAGGCAGACGAGCCGGTCTTCGACGCCTTCGGCCTCGAAGTCGAGATCGCCAGGGCGCTGGGGCGCAAAGTCTGGCTGAAGAGCGGTGGCTACATCATTATCGAGCAGACCGAGGCGCTGACCGCGGTCGATGTCAACACCGGCCGTTTCGTCGGCAAGCATAACCTCGAGGACACCATCCTCAAAACCAACCTGGAAGCGGTGCGCGAAATCGCTTTTCAGCTGCGCCTGCGTAACATCGGCGGGCTGATCATCATCGATTTTATCGACATGGAGAAGGAGGCGCACCGGGAGAAGGTGCACGCCGCCCTCGAAGAGGCGCTGAAGAACGACAAGGCCAAGACCAACATTCTGAAGATTTCGGAGCTCGGTCTGGTCGAGATGACCCGCAAGCGGGTGCGCGAGAGTATCGGCCGTACCCTGTGCGAGGCCTGTCCCTACTGCGAGGGGAAGGGCTACATCAAGAGCAGGACCACCACGGTCTACGAGATCTTCCGCGAGCTGCAGCGGGAGATGCGCAGCGCCCCGGGCTACCGCATGACCCTGCTGGTCCACCCGGATATCGCCGCCCTGCTGTTCGACGAGGAGCGTCCCGGCATCGAGGAGTTGGAAAAACACTTCCAGAAGCAGGTCAGTATCCACGCCCGCTCCGGTTTCCATATCGAGCAGTTTGAGATCATGATCGGCTGACAGTGCCGGCCGGGCCGGGGACGCCCCCTGGTCGCTGCCGGCGGCACCCTCTGGATGGCCGGCTCTTTTCCCTTGACAGGTGCGCAGTTTTAAGCATATAAATTTTCTTTCCTGCGCAGACCACGGTCTGTAATTTCAGGGCGAAATGAGGTGAACAGGGTATGTACGCGGTCATTAAAACCGGAGGAAAACAGTACAAAGTTTCCGAGGGCGACCTGCTCAAGGTCGAAAAACTTGACGGCGCGGTGGGTGAAACCATCGAGCTGAACGAAGTCCTCATGGTTGGCGGAGCGGAGGTAAAAATCGGGACACCTCTCTTGCCGGAAGCGAAAGTGACAGCGCGCATCGTTGAGCAGGGCAAGGATAAAAAAATCCTGGTCTTCAAGTCGAGGCGGCGCAAGAACTATCGCAAGAAGTACGGCCACCGTCAGCCCCTGACCCGTCTGCAGATCACGGGTATCGAAGCATAAGGAGACAGATCCATGGCACACAAGAAAGGTGTCGGCAGTACCAGAAACGGGCGCGACAGCATCGGCAAACGCCTCGGCGTCAAGCGCCACGACGGCCAGGTCGTGTCGGCCGGCTCGATTCTGGTCCGCCAGCGCGGCACGACCATCCATCCCGGCACGAATGTCGGCTGCGGCAAGGACTACACCCTGTTCGCCCTGACCACCGGGGTGGTCAAGTTCGAACGGCTCGGTCGCGATCGCAAGAAAGTCAGCGTCTACGCCGAAGCGTGACCCTGACCGGCAACAAGCCACGAAGCCCGAAGTTCTGCGTCAGAGCTTCGGGCTTTTCCGTGTGCGCCCGGCAGGGCGCAAAGGTCCTGCCCAATGTCGATTGAATGCGGAGACGCTGAGGCGCGGAGAGAATCTTTTCCTGTAAGTCTTCCCCTCTGCGTGTCATTTCGACTGTGTGATAACTTCCAGGATCAAGTTGCAAGGTGCTGCCGTGCAGAGTGCGGCAGAGAATAAGATTTCGGGTTTTCTCCTGAATCCTGAATCCTGAATCCGGCTTTCCAGGTTTTCCATGAAATTCATCGATGAAGTGAAGATCCGCCTGAAGGCGGGCAACGGCGGCCGCGGCTGCCTCTCCTTCCGACGCGAGAAGTTCATCCCGAAGGGCGGGCCCGACGGTGGTGACGGCGGTAAGGGGGGCGACGTCTGCCTGCAGGTCGACCCGAATCTCGGCACGCTGCTCGACCTGCGCTACAACTCCCAGTACAAGGCGGAGAACGGCAGCCCGGGGCTCGGCAAGAATATGCACGGCAAGAGCGGCGCCGATCTGGTTGTCAAGGTGCCGCCCGGCACCCAGGTCCGGGACGAAGAGAGCGACGAACTGCTCGCCGATCTGACCGAGCCCGGCGCGACCCTTGTTCTCCTCAAAGGGGGGCAGGGGGGGCGCGGCAACGCCCGGTTCGTGACGTCGACCAACCGAGCGCCGCGCCATACCCAGCCGGGGATCCCCGGCGAGGAGCGCACCGTCCGTCTGCAGCTCAAGTTGCTGGCCGATGTCGGCCTGGTCGGCCTGCCCAACGCCGGCAAGTCGACCCTGATTGCCAGCGTCTCCGCAGCCCGGCCGAAAATCGCCGATTACCCGTTCACCACTCTGGTGCCGAATCTCGGAGTGGTGCGCCATGGCGAGTTCAAAAGCTTTGTCATGGCCGACATCCCGGGGCTGATCGCCGGCGCCAGCGCCGGCCAGGGCCTGGGGACGCGTTTTCTGCGCCATATCGAGCGGACCGATATGTTTCTGCACCTGGTCGATCTGAGTGGCATGCAGGACGGCGACCCGGTCGCCAATTTCGACACCATCAACGACGAGCTGGCCAGCTACAACCCGCAGCTGCTGGAACGGCCGATGCTGGTGGTCTTTACCAAGGCGGATATCACCGAGGTGCGTGAACAGCTGGCGGCAATCGAGACGATTTTCACCGCACGTGGCTACCGCTGCCTGACCATCTCCGCCGTCACCGGCGCCGGCATCAAGGAGCTGGTCGCCGCCGTCGCCGCTGAACTGGAGCGACTGCGTGCCCCCGGCCGGCTTGACACTCCGCCGGACGCTCAGTAGACTTCGCCTGACCCGCGGAATCGTCGGGACAACGTCCCGTTTCACCCCTGATGGGAGTGCCCCTGGCCCATGCGCACTATTCTGCTCGCGCACGTCAAACGGATTGTCATCAAGATCGGCAGCACGGTCATCTCCGACCGGGACGGTCTCGACCTGGCGCAGATCGAGGCGCTCTGCGCCGATGTCCATGACCTGCGCCAGCGCGGCTACGAAGTGGTGCTGGTCTCGTCCGGCGCGGTCGCGGCCGGCAAAGGCGATCTCGGCATCAGCGGCCGGCCGCAGACCATCCCCCTCAAACAGGCGGCGGCCGCCATCGGCCAGAGCCGGCTGATGCGCGCCTACAAGGACGCCTTGCGGCCCCACGGTCTGAAGGCCGGCCAGGTGCTCCTCACCCGCGACGATCTCGCCAACCGGCGCCGCTACCTGAATGCGCGCAACACGCTGATGACCCTGCTCGAATACGGCGTGGTGCCGATCGTCAACGAAAACGACACGGTGGTTGTCGACGAGATCCGTTTCGGCGACAACGACAACCTGTCGGCCATGGCGACCAACCTGGTCGAGGCACAGCTGCTGGTCATCCTCTCCGATGTCGACGGTCTGTACAGTTGCGATCCGCGCCGCCACCCGCAGGCACAGCTGATCTCTGAAGTGGCGCGCATCACGCCGGAGATCGAAGCGCTCGCCGGCGGTGAAGGGAGCGAACTGGGGACCGGCGGCATGGCGACCAAGGTCAAAGCGGCGAAGCGCGCCGCCCTGTACGGCGCCGGCACCGCCATCATTAACGGTCGGACACCGCACAACCTGCGCTACCTGTTCGATGGCCACGAACTCGGCACCTACTTTCTCCCCGCCGTCGACCCGATGGCGGCCCGCAAGCACTGGATCGCCTTCACCAAGAAACCGCGCGGCAAGCTGCTGCTTGACGAAGGCGCCTGCCGGGCGGTCGCCGAACGGGGCAAGAGCCTGCTACCTTCGGGGATTCGTGCTCTCGACGGCAGCTTCGAACGCGGCGACGCCGTGCGTCTCTGCGACCTCGCCGGCACCGAATTCGCCAAGGGAGTGACTAACTACAGCAGCGCTGAACTCGGCCGGCTGCTCGGCCGGAAATCGAGCGAAATCGAGGCGGTGCTCGGCTACAAGTACGGTGACGAAATCATCCATCGCGACAATCTGGTTCTGAATCATCCATAAGGAGTTAAAGGAGACGATCATGTCTTTTGCGCAACAGATGCTGCAGGTGGCCCGTGAGGCGAAACAGGCGGCGGCACGCCTGGCCAGCCTTTCGTCGGCGGTCAAGAACGATCTGCTCGAACAGATGGCCATGGCGCTGCTCAACCATGCCGACGAGATCAAGGCGGCCAACGAACAGGACCTGGCCGAAGGCCGCGCCGCCGGGCTGTCAGCGGCGCTGCTCGATCGCCTGGTCCTCGACGATGCGCGTATCCGGGCGATGGCCGACGGCCTGCGCGAGGTCGCCGGACTGCCCGATCCGGTCGGTGAGGTGACCTCCATGTGGCGCCGGCCGAACGGCCTGCAGGTCGGCCGCATGCGCATCCCCCTGGGGGTGATCGGGATCATCTACGAGTCCCGGCCGAATGTGACCGCCGACGCCGCCGCTCTCTGCCTGAAGAGCGGCAACGCAGTGATTCTGCGTGGCGGCAAGGAAGCGATCGCCTCGAACCTGGCGATCGGCCGGGTGTTGCGTGGCCAGCTGGAGCGCCTTGGCCTGCCGGCCGCTGCCCTGCAGGTGATCGAGACCACCGACCGTGACGCCGTTCTGGAGTTGCTCAAGCTCGAGGATGAGATCGACCTGATCATTCCCCGTGGCGGCGAGGGGCTGATCCGCTTTGTCAGCGAACACTCGCGGATCCCGGTGATCAAGCACTACAAAGGGGTCTGCCATACCTTTGTCGACGCCTCGGCCGATTTCGACGAGGCGGAGAAGATCTGCCTGAATGCCAAGGTGCAACGGCCCGGCGTCTGCAACGCCATGGAGACGCTGCTGGTGCACAAGGATATCGCCGAAACCTTCCTGCCGCGCATCGCCGCAGCGCTGCGGCGGGCGGGCGTCGAACTGCGCGGCTGCGCAACGACCCGCGAATTCGTCGCCGAGGCGCTGCCGGCCGACGAAGACGACTGGTTCGCCGAGTACCTCGACCTGGTCCTGGCCATCCGGGTGGTCGACGATCTCGACGACGCCGTCGCGCACATCCGCCGTTACGGTTCGTTGCATACCGAGGCGATTGTCACCCGCGACTACCAGAATGCGCAGCGCTTTTTGCGCGAGGTCAATTCGAGTGTGGTCATGGTCAACGCCTCGTCGCGGTTTGCTGACGGCAACCAGCTCGGTCTCGGCGCCGAGATCGGCATCTCTACCACCAAACTGCACTCTTTCGGGCCGATGGGTCTGGAAGATCTGACCACCCGCAAGTTCATCATCTACGGCGACGGCCAGATCCGCACGTGATGGCGATAACCGGCCAGGAGAGCGCGCCGGCCGGCCGCCGTTGCCTCCCCGGGGTGCGGCGGGTCGGCATTCTTGGCGGCACCTTCAATCCGATCCACGTGGCGCATCTGCGCATTGCCGAAGAAGTCCGCGAAGCCTGCGACCTCGAAGAGATTCTGTTTCTGCCGGCCGCCGACCCGCCGCACAAGCCGGTCGCCGGTGCGGTCCTCTTCCGGCACCGGCTGGCGATGGTCGCAGCGGCCATCGCCGACCATCCGGCGTTTCGCTGCTCCGATATCGAGGCGCAGCGTCACGGCAAGAGCTTTTCCGTCGACACCCTCGACCTGCTGCGTGCCCGGCAGCCGGATTGCGACTTTTATTTCATCATCGGCCTCGACTCCTGGCGCGATCTGACCAGCTGGAAAGAGTATGCTCGCCTGTTCCAACTGGCCAACCTGGTGGTGACTGCCCGACCGGGGATCGAGATCGGCGACCCCCTCGCTCTCCTCCCCGTTGCGGTTCGCCAGGAGTTCTGCTATTCTGCCGAGGCTTCGGCAATCCGCCACCGGTCGGGCCATCTGCTGATTTTCCTGACCGAAACCCGTCTCGACATCTCTTCGACGGTCATCCGTGCCAAACTGGCCCGCGGCGAATCGATCCGCTACCTGGTCCCGGACCCGGTCGCCCGCTATCTGACAACCCACGGCCTGTACCAAGGGCCGGCCTGACAGGAGTCCCCCGACTTGCAAGCCCAGCAACGCGCCCAACTCTGCGCCGCCCACATTCTCGACAAGAAAGCCTTCGACGTCCGGATCCTCGATGTCCGCAAACTCACCTCCCTGACCGACTTCCTGGTGCTGGCGTCCGGCAGTTCCGACCGCCAGGTGCAGGCGGCGGCAGAATCGGTCCGGCTCGGCCTGAAGCAGGCGGAACAGTCCCTCCCCCTCGGTGTCGAAGGGATGCGCGAAGGGCGCTGGGTGCTGATCGATTACGGCGATGTCATGGTCCACGTCTTTCATGAGCCGGTGCGCGCTTTCTACGATCTCGACGGCTTCTGGGTCGATGCCGTCGAAATTCCCGTCGAAACCGCCGGAGGGGAGTCGCCGGCCGGGCAGTCGTGAAACTCCACCTGCTCTGCATCGGCAAACTGAGTGAGCCGTGGCTGCGCGACGGTTGCCAGCAGTTCGCCGGGCGACTGCAGCACTATCTGCCGTTGACCATCACCGAACTCAAGGAGTCCAAGACCGGTCGCAAGCCGGATCTGCCGCGGATTGTCGCCGAGGAAGGAACGGCGCTGTTGCAGCGCGTGGGGTCGGGCGGGCCACTGATCGCCCTCGACGCCCGCGGCAAAAGCCTCGATTCACCGGGTCTGGCCGGGCTGCTCGATAGGCAGATGCTCGACGGCGTGCCGCAGCTGACTTTTCTGATCGGCGGTCCCTACGGGCTGAGCGATGCAGTGCGCGACCGGGCCGATCGCCTGCTTTCTCTCTCCGCCCTGACATTGACCCATCAGATGGCCCGGCTGCTCCTGCTGGAGCAGCTCTATCGCGCCTGCACCATCCTGCGCAACGAGCCGTACCACCACTGAAGCGGCTGGCGGCGAAAATTACGTCGCCTTGCCGCCGGCTTTATGGTTTAATTCGGCGAACTGTTCAGTATTGTGTGTGGCCTCGGTGGAGAATCGAAGAATTCAGGATTGATGCTTTCGCAGAAAGTCCGAAATCGGATGGCTAAGCAAAAAACGCCAAATGCAAGGCGCGCAATTATCGAGCAATGAGGCGTAGTTCCATACGTCGAAGCAGCGAGATGATTGTGGCAACGCAGCAGTTGGTGAGTTTTTGCGACGCCATCAGGATTCAGGAGAAAATCTAACCCGATCGGCAACTGGAATGACGGATTGATGGTTTTGCCTCAAGGTAACGGAGAAACCGGGGCAGTGAACGATGATGTCATGGCTTGGCCGTTATTCTGTATCCTGAATCCCGAACTCTGAATCCTGTATCCCCGTTTTTGCAACAGCAACATTCAAGTTACATGGTTACAATTCATCGTTAACACGGTAAGGAACGAGGTCTTGACTGTCAGGAGCCAGGAATGACTGATCATTACGCCGATGTAAAACAGCAGCTGCTGAAAATGCGTGACGAACTCATCCAGGAGGTCAGCGATTCCTACGAGACCTGTCGCGAACTCGGCCAGGACGGTGTCCCGGACATCGGCGATATGTCGTCGATCGCCTACAGTCGCGACATCCTGTTCAATCTGAGCGAGACCCAGCAGCAGCGGATTCGTGACATTGACGCGGCGCTGGCGCGCATCGACGAAGGGGAGTACGGCATCTGTGCCGAGTGCGGTGAGGAAATTTCGCCGCGGCGTATGGAAGTCCGTCCGTTTTCGCGCTATTGTATCGACTGCAAGTCCGACATAGAAAAGCGTGGCGAGTGATGCCGCGCAACCTCTGTTGCCCGTACTGACTCCGGGGAGGAACCGATGACATTCATGGCCGTGCTGCTGCTCTTCATCTTTTTTGTGCTGTTTTTTCTCTATTTCTGGGGACTCAATCCCCACCTGATGACGGTCTTCTACCTGCCGGAACAGAGCGTTGAATACCCGGTCGCCATGATCGTGATCGCCTGTGTGCTGGCCGGTCTGATCATCGGTTTCGCCGTCCATCTCTACAGCACGGTCGGCCACTGGCTGACGCACTGGAAGCGCGACCGGGTTGAGAAGAAGCAGCGCGAGATCGGCGCCGTCTACCGCGAAGGGGTCGGTCGCCTGTTGAGCGGCGACCTGAAGAAGGCGCGGACCTGTCTGCAGAAGGCCCTCGATCGCGATCCGAAGCGCATCGATACCCTGATCGCCATGGCCAGCCTGCACAGCCAGGACGGGGCCCCTGCTGAAGGGCTCGACTTTTTGCGCAAGGCCGCCGAGATCGATCCGCGAAGCCGTGAGGTTCTGTTCAAGACCGCCGCGCTCCAGGAAGAGATGGGGAGTGCCGAAGAGGCGATGGCGACCTATCGTGAACTGATCGCTCTGGAGAAGGATAACCGCAAGGCGTTGCGCGCTCTGCGTGACCTGTACATTGGCGATGAGCGCTGGAGCGAGGCCCTCGAAACCCAGCGCCAGGTACTCAAGGCCGGCCCCGGGCCGAACCGGATCAATGCCGAAAAGGATCTGTTGCTGTTCCTGCGTTACGAAGTCGCCCGCCAGGCGATTGCCAACGGTGAGACCGACAGTGCCAAGTCGGAGCTGAAGGACATCATTCGTCAGAAGCCGGATTTCACCCCGGCGCTGGTCTCCCTTGGCGATGTCTATCTGACCGTCGGCCGGGGCGACGACGCTGTGAATACCTGGCAGGACGGTTATCGCAAGCTCGGCAAGAGTATCTTCCTCGAGCGCCTGGAAGATTATTTCATGGAGCGCGAGGATCCGTCGTCGCTGCTCGCTTTCTTCCGCAACCATGTGGTCGAGAAGGGGGACGACCTGCTGTTCCGGCTGTTCTACGGCAAGCTCTGCCTGCGACTGGAGATGGTCGACGAGGCGATGGAGCAGTTGCAGGCGGTCGAGAGTTCCGGCGTCGACAGCTCCCAGATCCACCTGCTGCTCGCTGAGGCCTACCGGCGTCGGCAGAGTCTCGACCAGGCGATCAACGAATACCAGAAGGCCCTCGGCGTCACCCGCCAGCTCCGCTTCAGCTTCCGCTGCGATCACTGCATCGCTCCGTCGCCACAGTGGCAGAGCCGCTGCCCGGCCTGCGGGCAGTGGGGGACGCTGAGCATGGTCGACCGTGAGCAGATCCAGCAGGCCCGTCCTCTGGAAGTGGCCGACATGGTCGTCCATCACGGTGAGCGTAAAGAGTGGCACGGGGCATGAGCCGGCCGGTCGCCCTGATCATTCTCGACGGTTGGGGGATCAATCCGATCTGCCAGGATAACGCCGTCTGCCAGGCGCGCACTCCGCGTCTCGATGACCTGGCTGCCCGCTTTCCGAGCTCGGTGCTGAGCGCTTCCGGTCTCGATGTCGGTCTGCCCGACGGGCAGATGGGCAACTCCGAAGTCGGCCATCTCAACATCGGCGCCGGCCGCATCGTCTACCAGGATCTGACCCGGATCAGTCGCAGTATCGAGACGGGCGACTTTTTCGACAATCCGACGCTGCTTGCGGCGATGCAGGCGGTGCGCGCCTCCGGCGGGACGCTGCACCTGTTGGGGCTGCTCTCCGACGGCGGCGTCCACTCGCACAACAGCCACCTCTATGCCCTGGTCGATCTGGCGAAACGGCAGGGGGTGGGCAGTACCTGTATTCACGCTTTTCTCGATGGCCGCGACACCCCGCCGAGCAGCGGTGCCGGTTATCTCGCCGAACTGGAAGCGGAGCTCGAGCGCCTCGGTCATGGTGCGATCGCCACGGTCACGGGGCGCTATTTCGCCATGGATCGCGACAATCGCTGGGATCGGGTCGAAAAGGCGTGGCGGGCACTGGTCGCCGCCGACGGCGCACCCGCCGCCAGCGCCGCCGAGGCGATCGCCGCCGCCTACGCCGCCGGCCAGACCGATGAATTCGTCACGCCGCGGGTCATTGTCCGTCAGGGAAGACCGGTCGGCCAGGTCGCTGACGGTGACGCCATTCTCTTCTTCAACTTCCGCGCCGACCGCGCCCGCGAGATCGTCCGGGCTTTCACCGAGCCGGACTTTGCCGGTTTCGCGCGCGGCACGTCGCCGCGGCTGGCCACATTCGTCTGCCTGACCGAATACGATGCGCGTTTCAACCTGCCGGTCGCCTTCCCGCCGGAAACCCGTCACAATATCCTCGGCGAGGTGGTCGCCAACGCCGGTCTGCACCAGCTGCGCATTGCCGAGACCGAAAAGTACGCTCACGTCACCTTCTTCTTCAATGGTGGCGTCGAACAGCCGTTCCCCAACGAGGACCGTGTGCTGATTCCGTCGCCGCGCGAGGTGGCGACCTACGACCAGAAGCCGGCCATGAGCGCCGTCGAGGTCGCCGACGAGACGGTACGGCGTATCGAGCAGGGGGACTACGACCTGATCATCCTCAATTTCGCCAATCCCGACATGGTCGGTCATACCGGCATTCTCAGCGCGGCGATCGCGGCGATGGAGACGGTCGACGCCTGTGTCGGCCGGGTGGTCGACGCCTTGGTGGCGGCCGGCGGTTGCGCCCTGATCACGGCCGACCACGGCAACTGCGAACAGATGACCGACGCCGTCGGCGCACCGCACACGGCACACACCGCCAATCAGGTGCCGCTGCTGCTGATCGACCCGCAGCGACCCCAATCCCGGCTGCAGGCGGGGATTCTCGCCGATCTGGCGCCGACCCTGCTCGGCCTGCTCGGTCTGACGGTGCCGGCCGAGATGACCGGCAAAAACCTGCTGGTCACCTGAAACCGATGAACCTGATCTAAATAGTCCGGGTTCACGCTGCTTTGAAAGGTCCGGCAGGTGAGGAGTAAGGCGTGAGGAGTGAGGTGTAAAACCCTCGGGGAAAACAGCTAGTTTGATTTTTCTCCACACCCCGGACTCCTCACGAATTAACGGACCAGCCAACCCTGCTTCACGTTGTGGCCGCCCTGGCCCGCGGCCGCGCCTGTCATGTTATGTCTCCGGAGGGATTATGTCGCTGCTGGCCCGGCTGCGACCGTCGCTGCTCGCCTGCCTCGATCTGTTGCTGCCGCCGGTCTGCCTGTTCTGCGGCAGCTCTACCCTGCCGCCCCGACCGGCGCCGTCGCTCTGCGCCGTCTGTCGTGCCGCACTCGACCCAACCGTCTCTGCCTGCCGCCGCTGCGAAACCCCGTTCCACAGCTTTGCCCCCGGTCGGCACCTCTGCCAGACCTGCCTGTGTCACCCCCCCGCCTTCAGCCGCGTCTATCCGGTCGGCCTGCATCGGCCGCCGCTGCAGACCGCCATCCACGGCTACAAATACCGTGAACAGCTGTTGCTCGCCGACCTGTTCGGTCGACTGATGAGCGAGCGCCTGCTGCAGGAAACAGAGCTGCCGGTCTTCGATCTGGTGGTGCCGGTGCCGCTGCACGCCCGGCGACTGCGTCAGCGCGGCTACAATCAGGCTCTCGAACTGGCCCGGCCAGTCGCCAGGCGTCTCGCGGTGCCGTGTGACGGCCACGCGTTGCAGCGGGTGCGTGCCACACCGCCGCAGCAGGGGTTGAACCGTGACCAGCGCCGGCGCAACCTGCGCGCTGCGTTCCGCTGCCGCCGGCAGCTCCCTGGCGCCGTCGTCCTGCTGGTCGATGACGTCATGACCTCCGGCGCCACTGCCGATGCCTGCAGCCGGGCGCTGCTCACCGCCGGCGCCGACGAGGTGCATGTCGCCGTGCTGGCGCGAGCCTGAGCCGGCACTTTTCCGTTCAGGCCGCTGGGAAAAGCGCCGACTCTCTGCTATGCTTGCCGTCATGCCGCTCCATCTCGCCCGACTCATGCGCCCCTTCGAGGACTTCTTCAAGCGCCAGGCCGCCGGTGGCATTGTCCTGCTCGGCGTCACGGTGCTGGCACTGATACTCGCTAACTCGCCGTTCGGTGGCGGCTATCTGCATTTCTGGGAGATCGAGCTGACCATCGGCACCGCCGGTTTCGGCCTGAGCAAAACCTTGCACCACTGGATCAACGACGGCCTGATGGCGGTCTTCTTTTTCGTCGTCGGCCTGGAGATCAAGCGCGAGTTTCTCGCCGGCGAACTCGCCAGCGCGCGCAAGGCGGCGCTGCCCATCGCCGGTGCCATAGGTGGCATGCTGTTGCCGGCCCTGGTCTTTGTGCTGTTCAATCCCGGCGGCCTCGAAGGGCGCGGCTGGGGGATCCCGATGGCGACCGACATCGCCTTTGCCCTCGGCGTCATCGCCCTGCTCGGCGACCGCATCTCCCGCTCCCTGGCGATCTTTCTCACCGCCCTGGCGATTGTCGACGACCTCGGCGCCGTCCTGGTCATCGCCCTGTTCTACACCGGCAGTCTCGATCTGACCGCTCTCGGTTACGCGACCCTGTTTCTCGCCGCCCTGGTCATCGGCAACCGCTCCGGTCTGCAGCACCCGAACTTCTATGCCCTGATCGGCCTCTGCCTCTGGGTCGCCCTGCTCAAGTCCGGGATCCACGCCTCGGTGGCCGGGGTGCTGATCGGTGCCACCATCCCGGTGCGGCCGAAATTCGGCCACGACGAATTTCTCGGCAAGGCCGAAGGTTTGCTGGCGCAGATCCGTGACATGCGCGTTATCTCCGGGCCGTTCCACAATCAGGAGAAGATGGGGGCCCTGCTCGCTTTAGAGCATGTCACCCATGACGCCCTCAGCCCGCTGCAGCGAATGGAGCATGAGATGAACCACTGGGTGATCTTCGGCGTCATGCCGATCTTCGCCCTGGCCAACGCCGGCATCAGTATGACGCTTGCTGAACTGGTCGCCGCCCTCGGCAGTCCGGTCACTCTCGGCGTCGCCTTCGGCCTGCTGATCGGCAAGCCGGTCGGCATCACCCTGGTCTCCTGGCTGGCGGTCAAGACCGGTCTCGCCCATCTGCCGGACGGCACCCGCTGGCGCGACATCTTCGGTATCGGTATCCTCGCCGGCATCGGTTTCACCATGTCGATGTTCATCACCAGCCTCGCCTATCCCCAGGCGGAACTGATCGCCGACGCCAAGGTCGGCATCTTCGCCGCCTCACTGCTCGCTGGGGTCGCCGGCTACCTGCTGCTCGGTGGCCTGCGCCGAGTACCGGCCCCCTGACCGGACAAAAGTTCTCAATCTGGACGTCTACTGTATCTTTTTGATCCAGCTGCTCGCGACGGCAACGGCATTCGTTCCTTCCGCCTCGGGCTTAATCTCCTCATATCCTTGTGTTTACACGTGTGTTTTGCCTCTTGCCAGAACGGCATCGCTCCTGCATGTCTGCGCCGGCAACGGATGAGACCGCGCCGTCCGCCTGTCCTGTCGGCGAGAGGCGGCGCCACACAAGGAGGCACATCATGGGACGAAGCGTTACCAAGCCGAAAAAGCACATTATCTCCTGTCGTATCGACGAGCTGGAGATGACGAGTCTCAAGGAACACGCGGACGCTGCGGGGCTCAGTATCTCCGAACTGTTGCGCCAGTGCATCGAGCCCCTCTGCGAGCCGGCGTCCGCGCCGGCTCGGCACGCGGCCTGAGCAGACCCGGCGCGGCGCGTCCCTCGCGTTCCCGGTCGGCCGCCGGCTGAACAATCCCTTAATTTCCTTGACTCTTTCAGCCGTTTTGCTAGTTTATAAAGTTCTGAAATCAACGGGAAAGGGGCACAGCGCGCCGACCATGGACTACAAACAGACCCTCAATCTGCCCGAGACCGATTTTCCGATGCGCGGCAACCTGCCGCAGCGTGAACCGGAAATCCTGCAACGCTGGGACGCCCTGGAGCTCGATCGCCGACTCAGCGAGCCGCAGCCGGACCAGCCGAACTTTACCCTGCACGACGGCCCTCCCTACGCCAACGGCCACATCCATATTGGCCACGCCCTCAACAAGATTCTCAAGGACATCGTCGTCAAGAGCAAGCGGATGCAGGGCTATTATGCCCCCTACGTCCCTGGCTGGGACTGTCACGGCCTGCCGATCGAGCTCAAGGTCGACCAGCAGCTCGGCAAAAAAAAGCGCGAGATGAGCAAGGCCGAAGTGCGCCGCGAATGCCGGGCCTACGCCCGTCAGTGGGTCGATATCCAGAGCGAGGAGTTCCGCCGGCTCGGTGTGTTCGGCGACTGGCAGAACCCCTACCTGACCATGAGCCACGGCTACGAGGCGGCCACCGCCCGCGAGCTGGCCCGCTTCGCCGAACGTGGCGCTCTCTACAAAGGGAAGAAGCCGGTGCACTGGTGCTCCTCCTGCGTCACCGCCCTGGCTGAAGCCGAGGTCGAATACGCCGACCACACCTCGCCGTCGATCTTCGTCAAGTTCCCCTACGCCGACAGGCTCCCCGAGGGCTTTGCCGAACTGGAGGGCAAGCCCCTCGCCTTCGTCATCTGGACCACCACCCCCTGGACCATCCCCGCCAACCTGGCGGTCTGTCTGCACCCGGAGCTCGCCTACGTCGCCGTTGAGACCGGCAACGAGGTGCTGGTGCTCGCGGAAGGCCTCTACGGCAAGGTCCTGGCCGAACTCGGCATCGCCGACTACCGGGTCCTCAAAACCTTTCAGGCCGGCGCTTTCGAACATCGTCACTGCAAACACCCGCTTTACGACCGCAACTCGCTGCTGGTGCTCGGCGACTACGTCACCCTGGAGGCCGGTACCGGCTGCGTGCACACCGCCCCCGGCCACGGCCAGGACGACTACCTGACCGGTCTGAAATACGGCCTGGAGATCTACAACCCGGTCGATGATTACGGTCGCTATCGGGCCGACCTGGAGCTGTTCGGCGGCGAGAAGGTGCCGGCCGTCAACCCGGCGGTCAACGCCTGCCTCGCCGAGCGCGGCGCCCTGCTCGGTGAAGGGAAGGTCGAACACAGTTATCCTCACTGCTGGCGCTGCAAGAAGCCGATTATCTTCCGCGCCACCGAGCAGTGGTTCATCGCCATGGAGGCCAACGACCTGCGCGGCAAGGCGCTCACTCACATCAACGATGTGCAGTGGATTCCCCACTGGGGGCGCGAGCGCATTTACAACATGATTGAAAACCGCCCCGACTGGTGCATCAGCCGGCAGCGCAGCTGGGGGGTGCCGATCACGGTCTTCTACTGCAGCCGCTGCAACGAGGCGCTGGCCGACGGCGCGGTCATGCACCATGTCGCCGATCTGTTCGAGGAGGTGGGGAGCGATCTCTGGTTCGAGCGTGAGGCGCACGAGCTGCTGCCGGCCGGTGCCTGCTGTCCGGCCTGCGGCCACGCGGAGTTCCGCAAGGAGATGGATATCCTCGATGTCTGGTTCGACTCGGGGGTCTCCCACGCCGCGGTGGTTGAGGTGAACGAGCATCTGCAGAGCCCGGCCGATCTTTATCTGGAGGGGAGCGATCAGCACCGCGGCTGGTTTCACTCCAGTCTGCTGGCTGCGGTCGGCACCCGCGATGCCGCGCCGTATAAGGCGGTGCTGACCCACGGTTTCGTCCTCGACGAGAAAGGTCGGCCGATGTCGAAATCGGTCGGCAACGTGGTCGCCCCGGAAAAGGTCATCCAGCAGTACGGTGCCGAGATCCTGCGCCTGTGGGTCGCCACCCAGGATTACCGCAACGACACCCGGGTCGGCGACGCCATCCTCAAGCAGGTCTCGGAGGCCTACCGGCGCATCCGCAACACGGCACGCTATATCCTCGGCAACCTTCACGACTTCGACCCGGTCACCGCCAGCGTTGCCGACGGCGACCTGCTGGAGATCGATCGCTGGGCTCTCTCCCGGCTGGAGACCCTGGTCAGCCGGGTGCGCAAGGCCTACGACGCCTACGAGTTTCATGTCCTCTATCACGCGGTGCACAACTTCTGCACCGTCGACATGAGCGCCTTCTACCTCGATGTGCTGAAAGACCGGCTCTACACCGCCCGGGCCGACAGTCGGCAGCGGCGCAGCGCCCAGACCGCCATCTACCGGATCCTCGACGCCCTGACCCGCCTGATGGCGCCGGTGCTCTCGTTCACCGCCGAGGAGATCTGGGGCTATCTGCCGGGCGAGCGCGAGGAGAGCGTCCACCTGGCCGGTTTTCCGCGCTTCGAAGCGAGTCTGGTCGATGCCGCCCTCGAGGCGAAGTATGCACGGCTGCTTGACCTGCGCGGTGACGTCGCCAAGGTGCTGGAGGCGGCGCGCACCGCCAAGCTGATCGGCGCGTCCCTCGATGCCAAGGTCGTGCTGTGTGCGCCGGCCGGCGACCTGCGCGACCTGCTCGCCGAGCAGGCCGAACAGCTGGCCGCCCTGTTTATCGTCTCCCAGGTCGAGCTGGTCGACAGCCTGACGGAGGCGACGGCCGGCGACAGCTTCCCGGAACTGCGCATCGCCGTCAGCAAGGCCGACGGCGACAAGTGCAGCCGCTGCTGGAACTACGCGACCAGCGTCGGTCGCGACGCCGCGCACCCGCAGGTCTGCCACCGCTGCCTGCCGGCGCTGGCCTGAGCGGCGCCGGAAACCCTATGTCCCGACTGCGCATCCTGACAATTGTCAACCTGATCATTCTGCCTCTCGATCAGGCGACCAAGCTGTATGTCGACGCCCGCTTTCTGCTGCACGAATCGGTGTCGGTGATCCCCGGTCTGTTCCAGCTGACCTACGTGCGAAACAAGGGGGCGGCCTTCGGCATCCTGGCGGACAGTGCCGTGCGTATCCCGTTCTTTATCACCATCACGGTGCTGGCTCTGGCCGGGATCCTCTGGTACCTGCGGCAGCTGCACGACCGGCAGTGGCTGACCGTGTTCGCCCTGTCGCTGGTGTTCGCCGGCGCTTTGGGCAACCTGATCGACCGCATCCGTCTTGGCGAAGTCATCGATTTTCTCGATGTCTACTGGGGGCGCTACCACTGGCCGGCCTTCAACGTCGCCGATTCGGCGATTACCGTCGGCGTCACCCTGCTGATCGTCGACATGCTGCGGGAAGAGTACCGTCGCAAGCATCACACTGCCTAGAGAGACAAGGAGAAATGGCGATGTCCCGGATACTGTTGCTGCTCGTTGCAGTCTGCCTGCTCATGGCCGGCTGCGAAACCGTCCGCGGGATGGGCAAGGATCTCGAAAACACCAGCAGCTGGATGCACGAAAAGGCGAACGAGTAGGCCTGGCCACGATGAAAACACTTCTGCAAACCCTGCTCGACCAGACCATCGACCGTCTGCGCCAGGAAGGGATCATCCCCGCCGATCTTCAGCCGCGCTACCAGATCGACCTCCCCAAAGAGAAGGCTCACGGCGACCTGGCGACCAACCTGGCACTGGTGTTGGCCAAGCCGGCGCGCAGCAACCCGCGGCAGCTGGCGGAAGCGATTATCGATCGCTTGCCGGCGTCCAATCTGATCCGGACCACGGAGATCGCCGGACCGGGCTTCATCAACGTCTTCCTCGATCCGCACTGGCTGGCCGACCGCGTCGCCGAGGTTCTGGCCGATCCGCGCCTCGGTGTGCCGCTGGCCGGGCAGGCCGAGACTGTGGTGGTCGACTACTCGTCGCCGAACCTGGCCAAGGAGATGCACGTCGGGCATCTGCGCTCGACCATTATCGGCGACGCCGTGGCCCGCACCCTCGGTTTTCTCGGTCACCGGGTGATTCGCCAGAACCATGTCGGCGACTGGGGAACCCAGTTCGGCATGCTGCTGGCGCACATGGAGGAGGTCCGTCAGGCCGGTGAGTCGCCGCAGCTGCAGCTCGCCGATCTGGAACTGTTTTACCGCGCCGCCAAGGAGCGCTTCGATGCCTCGCCGGCCTTTGCCGATCGCGCCCGGCAGCTGGTGGTCGAGCTGCAGTCGGGCGACACCTACTGCCGGCAGCTGTGGCGCGAGTTTCTCGACATCTCCCTGAGCCACTGCCAACAAGTCTACGATCGCCTCAATGTGCTGCTGACCCGCGACGACGTGGTCGGCGAGAGCTTCTACAACGACGATCTGCCGCAGGTGGTCGCTGATCTGCAGGCCGCCGGCCTGCTGACTGTCGACGAGGGGGCGAAATGCGTCTTCCTCGACGAGTTCCGCGGGCAGGACGATGCGCCGCTGCCGATGATCGTGCAGAAGCAGGACGGCGGCTACCTGTACGCGAGTACCGACCTTGCGGCAATTCGCTACCGGCAGCGGGTGCTCGCTGCCGACCGTATCCTCTACTTTGTCGACGTTCGGCAGTCGCTGCACTTCCAGCAGCTGTTCGCCGTGGCGCGCCAGGCCGGCTTCGTCGCGGCGGCGACCCGCCTCGAACACATGGGCTTCGGTACGGTGATGGGGGAGGACGGCAAGCCGTTCAAGACCCGCAGCGGCGGTACGGTCAAGCTGGTCGACCTGCTCGACGAGGCCGAGCAGCGCGCCGGCCGCCTGGTGCGCGAAAAGAATCCCGAGCTTGCCGAAGAGGAACTGGCCCATATCGCCCGGACAGTCGGCATCGCGTCGGTCAAGTATGCCGATCTGGCGAAGAATCGCAGCAGCGATTATCTGTTCAGCTTCGATCACATGATCAGCTTCGAGGGGGATACGGCTCCCTACCTGCTCTATGCCTACACCCGGGT
>JAVVDS010000030.1:0-32457 GCA_032251295.1 Desulfuromonadales bacterium
TTGATTCGTTGATTCGTTGAGGTCGTTTTATGGGGGTTGGTGGTGAATGAGCGCTGATCAGTGGTGGCAAATTCTCGGACTGGCCGTGCTGTTCGTCTTCTCGGCGTTCTTTTCGGGGTCGGAGACGGCCCTGATGGCGATCGACCGCCTGCGGGTCCGCTACCTGGCCGAAAAGGGGCGCCCGGGCGCCAGCCGTCTGGAGGCTCTGCTCGAAAAACCGGAGAGCCTGCTCAGCGCCATCCTGATCGGCAACAACCTGGTCAACATCATGGTCTCGGTCTTCGCCACCGCGCTGTTTATCGAACTGTTCAGCGGCCGCGGCGAGCTGATGACCATCCTCATCCTGACGCCGATTCTGTTGATTTTTGCCGAAATCCTGCCGAAGACCCTGGCCGCCAATTACCCCGAGCCGGTTTCATTCGCCGTGCTGCATCCGATCCGGCTGGTCATGTGGCTGCTCAAGCCGGTGATCGTCGTGGTCGGCGGTCTCTCCCGGTTTTTCGCCCGGCTGTTCCGTGGCGACGAGGAGCGGCCGCTGATCTCCGAGGACGAGATCCGCTCCATCATCGAATTCGGCGAACAGAGCGGCGTGGTGCACACAGAGAAACGGCGCATGCTGCACGGCATCTTCGATCTCGGACAGATGCGGGTTCGCGATGTGATGGTGCCGCGCACCGAAGTGGTCGGCATTGAAGTCGATACCCCGTTCAGCGAGCTGGTCTCCCTGTGCGCCACCGCTCGGCACTCGCGCTTCCCGGTCTACGCGGGGGCCCTCGACCGGGTGGTCGGCATCATTCACTCCAAGGACGTGCTGAGCTATCTCGATCGTCCTGAGGAGTTTTCTCTGCGCACCGTGGCCCGCCCGCCTTACTTCGTACCGGAGGCTAAGCCGATTGAATCGCTGTTACAGGCGTTCCGGCGCAAACGACTGCATTTGGCGGTGGTGGTCGACGAATACGGCGGAGTCGAGGGGATTGTCACTCTGGAGGATATCGTCGAGGAGATCGTCGGCGAAATTCAGGATGAGTACGACGATGAAGAGGTGCTGATCCAGCCGATCGGCCCGAACCGTTTCCTGGTTGACGGCAGCGCCACCCTGCGCTCCATCAACCGGCGCTTCGATCTCGCCCTCTCCGAGGAGCACGTCAACACCCTCGCCGGCTTCATGATGCATAGCCTCGGCAGCATCCCGGAAGTCGGTGATGTCTGCGAAGTCGCCGGTCTGCGCTGCACCGTGCGCGAAGTCGAGGACCGGCGCATCGAAACGATTGAACTCGAACTGCTGACGCCGCCGGCGGACTGAAGACGGCAAAAATACGGCGTATCATCCCTCTGACAACTTCTCCCTAACTCCTTAAAAAAATGAAATTTTTATTGACACCCCCTGTTCTGGCCGATATATTTGCCCAGAAGGTGGTGAATCGTGTCAATCGAGCCCAAAAAGGCCCAAATGAACTTCCAGGGAGTGTTCAACAATTCCATCGACGCCAAAGGGCGGGCCAGTATTCCGGCGAAATTCCGGGAGGTGCTGAAAGCGTCCTACGGCGACGAGATTCTGGTCGTCACCCAGGATCGTGGCGGGGTGGTCGCCTACCCTGAGTCTGAATGGAACCGGTTCCTCGAAAAATTCGCCCAGCTCCCGAACAGTCAAGTCCGCGAAGACCTCTATTTCACGACCGTTACGCCGGCCACGCACTGCACCTTTGACAAGCAGGGGCGCATCCAGCTGCCACAGTCCCTGCGCGAATACTGTGAACTCGACACCGACGGAGTGCGCGACGTGGTTGTGGTCGGCGGCGGCAGCAAGATCCAGATCTGGAACAAGGTCAAGTACAACCAGATGCAGGCCGAGGCCGAGCGTCGTCTTGCCGAAAGTCGGCAGGTGCGCTTCGATCTGGGGCTATAGAACTTTGAGCGCGCCAGACTTCAGACATGAACCGGTGCTGGCCCGCGAGGTTCTCGAACTGCTCGCGCCGGCGCCGGGCGAACTGTTTGTCGACGGCACCCTCGGCGGCGGTGGGCATGCCCGCTTGATCCTCGCGGCGACCGCACCGGCCGGCCGACTGATCGGTTTCGACCGTGACCGGACCGCCCTGCAGGCGGCGCAACAGCAGCTGGCCGGGTTTGCGGAGCGAGCCGTGTTCTGTCACGGGAACTTCGCCGGGATGGCCGAGCATCTGCATCGTCTCGACATCGACCGGGTCGATGGCATCCTTCTCGATCTCGGGGTCTCTTCCCCGCAGCTCGATACCGCCGAGCGGGGCTTTTCCTTTCGTGAGGACGGCCCCCTCGACATGCGGATGGACCAGAATACAGGGGCGTCAGCGGCGGAGTTGCTGGCCACGGCCGACCAACAGGAGCTGCGCCGGATCTTTCGCGACTATGGCGAAGAGCGCTGGGCCGGGCGCATTGCCCGTGAGATCGTGCGCTGCCGGCAACAGGCGCCCCTGGCGATGACGCTGCAGCTGGCGGAGCTGGTCTGCCGGGTCGTGCCGGGTGGACGGGCTCCGCAGCGGATCCATCCGGCGACCCGGGTCTTTCAGGCCCTGCGGATCGCCGTCAATGGCGAACTCGATGCTTTGGCCGCGGGGCTGCAGGCCGGACTGGAACTGCTTGCTCCCGGTGGGCGGATGGCGGTGATCAGCTTTCACTCCCTGGAGGACCGGATGGTCAAACAGACATTTCGCCAGGCGGCCAGCGGTTGTCAATGCCCGCCGCGACTGGCGGTCTGTGTCTGCGGGCTCAAGCCCCGCTTTCGCCTGTTGAACCGGCGCGCAATCCGTGCCGGTGAGGCTGAACAACAAAGTAACCCGCGGTCTCGCAGTGCTGTGCTGCGCGGTGTGCAACGTCTGACGATGGCGCCGAAGCCGGAGGAGAGCAGATGAGTGAATCCACTTTGCGGGCTTTGCCGAAAATCAACGGCTTCAGCGTGCAACGCGTCAGTCTTCTGCCGCTGCTCGCCATGATCGCGGCGATACTGGTGGTATCGCTCTTCTTTGTCTGGTCGCGGGTCGAGGTGATCGGCATGGAGTACGAACTGTCCCGCCTCGAAACGAACCTGCGAGATGCCGGCAAGGAGACCGCCCGTCTGCGTCTCGAGGCCGCCAGCCTGAGCAGTCCCGAGAGGATCGAACAGGTGGCGCGTCAGCAACTCGGCCTGCGGCTGCCGACGGTCGAACAGGTGATAACGGTGGACTGATGAGCGCTCTGGAGAGAGGGGTTCGTATTCGCATCCGGATCATCGGCGGGCTGTTCGCTCTCGCCTTTGTTCTGATTGTCTGGCGCGCCTTCGATCTCCAGGTTCTGCATGGCGAGGAGTGGCGTGGCCGCGCCGAACGCCAGCATCAGAAGACCGTTCCGATGACGCCGCAGCGAGGGACAATCTTCGACCGCAACGGCGCGGAACTCGCGGTCAGCATCGAGGTCGACTCGATCTATGCCGAACCGGTGCGCATCGATGATCCCGCTGGCGCGGCAACCCGGTTGGCAAAAACCCTCGGTCTGACGGCCAAAGAGTTGCGCAAAAAGCTGAGCGGCGACAAAAGCTTCGTCTGGCTGAAACGGCAGGTGACGCCGAAAGAGAGCGAGCAGGTCAGGCAACTCACTCTGGCCGGGGTCGGTGTTGTCCGCGAGCATCAGCGCTTCTACCCGAACGCCGGTCTCGCCGGGCACCTGCTCGGCTTCACCGGCGTCGATCCGAAGGGTCTGGAAGGGCTGGAACTCGCTTACGATAAGCAGATTCTTGGCCGCGGTGGTTATCTGGTGATGGGGCGTGATGCCTTCGGCCGCGGTCTCGGCAGCAGTACACCGCAGATTCAGGGAGCCAGTCGCGGCCACGATCTCTACCTGACCGTCGACAAGAACCTGCAGCATATTGTCGAACGGGAACTGCTCGCGGGGCTGCGCGCAGCAAAGGCGAAAGCGGCGACCGCCCTGATGATCGAACCGGCCACCGGCAAGGTGCTGGCCATGGCCAGTTACCCGGAATTCAATCCGAACTCCATCAGCGAATATCGCCCGGCGCAGTGGCGTAACCGGGCGATCTGCGATTCCTATGAGCCGGGTTCGACTTTCAAGGTGGTGCTGATGGCGGCGGCCCTCAACGAGGGGCTGGTCGGTCCCGGTCAGCATTTCGACTGTGAGAACGGTTCGTTCCGGGTCGGCGGCCGGACCATTCGTGACCACAAGAAATTCGCCGATCTCACCACCACGGAGATCATTAAGTATAGCTCGAATATCGGTTCGGCGAAGATCGGCAAGCTGCTCGAACGGGAGACGTTCTACAAATACATCCGTGACTTCGGTTTCGGTGGCCATACCGGCATCGACCTGCCGGGTGAAGTGTCGGGAATCCTGAGTGCTCCGAACCGTTGGTTCGAGATCGATCTGGCGGCAATCTCCTTCGGTCAGGGGATCAGTGTCACGCCGCTCCAACTGGCCACAGCGGTCTCTGCGATCGCGAATGGCGGCTACCTGATGGAACCTTTCGTGGTCGACCGTGTGGTCGACAGCCAGGGCGCTCTGGTCCGGCAGGTGCAACCGAAGGTCGTCCGCCGTGTGATCTCGCGGGACGTCGCCAGAACGGTGACCCAGATGATGGTGACGACGACCGAAGAGGGCGGAACAGCCATCCGGGCGCGAGTGCCCGGCTACCGGGTTGCGGGCAAGACCGGCACGGCGCAGAAGGTCGATGCGGTGACCGGCGGCTACTCTGTCGATAAACGCGTCGCCTCGGTGATCGGTTTTCTCCCTGCCGATGACCCGAAGGTGACGATACTGGTCGTCCTCGACGAACCGAGCAACGGTGTCTACGGCGGCGTGCTGGCTGCTCCGGTCTTTGCGCGGATCGCGGCGCAGACGATGCAGTACCTGAAGGTCGCTCCCGGCCAGTCCGGCCGCGGCGACGATGTGCCGCCGCCCCTCGACCGGCTGCTGGTCTCTGGCGATCTGGGCGAAAGTCCGCGCATCCAGCCGGTCGAGGTGGCCGGCAGTGACGGACCGGTCATGCCCGATTTTTACGGCATGACCTACCGGCAGGTGCTGAACCTGATGGGCGAACGCCAACTGAATGTCAGTTTTCGCGGCCACGGTCGGGTCGTCGAGCAGTCGCACCGTGCCGGCAGCGCTGTCCCCTACAACAGCCCGGTCTGGGTGCGGCTGGCACCGCCAGGGTAACAATCGCGACAAAACAACGATTAAGCGATTACCGATTCAACGTATCAACGTATCAACGCATCAACGCACTAACAGTCAACGGACCCGTCATGTGGCTTGCACAGATCCTCGAACACTGTCCGGTCAGGGAGGTGATCGGTTCCCGGGAGGTCGACCTGCTCGGTCTTGCCGTCGATTCCCGCGAGGTGCGGCCAGGGTATGCGTTTTTCGCCGTGCGCGGCACGCTGAGCGACGGTCATGACTACGTGCCGGCGGCCCTCGCCAGCGGCGCGACGGTCCTCTTTCTCGAACGCGATATCGACTGCGGCTCGTCGGTCACGCGGGTGCTGGTCGACGACGGCCGGCTCACCCTGGCCCGGGCCGCACAGGTCTATCATGGCGATCCGACCGGCGGCTGGGCGGTTGTCGGTGTCACCGGCACCAACGGCAAGACGACCATCACCTATCTGCTCGAAGCGATCCTGCAGGCGGCCGGGCGGGCGCCGGCGGTGGTCGGCACCATCAATTACCGGTTCGCCGGCGAAAGCCTGCCGGCGGCGCACACGACGCCGGAGCCGCTCGAGCTGATGAGCCGCCTCGCCGCTTTTCGGCAGGCGGGTGCCGATTCCCTGGTGATGGAGGTCTCCTCCCATGCCCTCGACCAGCACCGGGTCGACGGTATCCGCTTCCAGGTCGGGATCTTCACCAATCTGACCCCGGAACACCTCGATTATCACCACGACATGGAGAACTATTTCCAGAGCAAGTGCCGGCTGTTCAACACACTGTTGCCGGTCGCAGGCGGCCAGGCGGTGATCAATATTGACGATGGCTACGGGGCGCGGCTGGCGGCCATGCTGCCGGGGGCGTTGACCTGCGGGCGGGCGGCGCATGCCCGGATCGGGTTCAGCGACCTGGAGCTCTCCCTGGACGGTATCCGCGGCCGACTCTGCCTGCCGACGGCGGAGGTGGCGATCACAAGCCCGCTGCTCGGCGACTACAACGTGGAGAACCTGCTCTGTGCCGCCGCCGCCGCCGCGGCCCTCGGTCTGCCGCCGGCGGCGATCGCGCGCGGTCTGGCGGCGGTCAGGGGCGTGCCGGGCCGGCTGGAACGGATCGAGAACGACCTGGATGCTGTCGTCCTGGTCGATTACGCCCATACCGGCGATGCCCTGCGCCGCGTTCTGGAAACGCTGCAGCAGCTCGCGCCGCGACGGATTGTGACCGTGTTCGGCTGTGGCGGCGACCGGGATCGCGGCAAGCGGCCGGTGATGGGAGAAGTCGCCGCCAGCCTGTCGGATCTGGCGATTGCCACTTCGGACAATCCGCGTACGGAAGAACCGGCGCAAATTCTCACTGATGTGCGTGTCGGTCTGGCGAGGGTTCACGAGCGGGAATGGAGTCGCGAGCAGGCGTGTCAGGCGGGCGGCCGCGGCTATCTGGTGATTGCCGATCGCCGCGAGGCGATCCGCTTCGCCGTCGCACGGCTGCAGCCGGGTGATCTGCTGCTGGTCGCCGGCAAGGGGCATGAGGATTACCAGGTCCTGGCCGACGGCCGGATCCACTTCGACGACCGTGAAGAGCTGCGGACAGCGCTCCGGCTGCGGGGGGCGTCATGATCAGGATGACACTACGCGAGGTGGCCGATGCCGTTGGCGGCCATCTGATCCGCAACGGCGCCTCGCTGCCGATTGAGGGGATCTCGACCGACAGCCGCACCCTGCAGCCGGGCGAACTCTTTGTGCCGCTGCGTGGCGAGCACTATGACGGTCATGAGTTTCTTGGTCAGGCGGCGAGTCATGGCGCGGTCGCCTGTCTGAGCGAGCAGGCCATCGGCGGCCTGACGATTCCGGTCATCCAGGTTAAGGATACCCTGCGGGCGCTCGGCGATCTGGCGTCCCGGGTTCGGCAGAGTCTGGCCGGTCCGCTGGTGGCGATCACCGGCAGCTCCGGCAAGACCACCTGCAAGGAGATGCTCAGCGCGATTCTGGCGCGGACCGCCCCCGGGCTGAAATCTCTCGGCAATTTCAACAACCTGGTCGGGGTGCCGCTCTCTCTGTTCCCGCTACGCGACGACCACCGCTGGGCGGTGATCGAGATGGGGATGAGCGCACGCGGCGAGATCGCGCGGCTGACCGAAATCGCCGCGCCGCAAATCGGCATCATCACCAATGTCGGCGCCGCCCACCTCGAGAGTCTTGGCGGCATCTCCGGGGTTGCTGTGGCCAAGGGCGAACTGTACATCCATTTGCCGCCGGGCGGGGTGGCGATCATCAATGCCGATGACCCGGAAGTGCGCCAGCTCCCGGTGGCCAACGGTGTCAGTCGGCGCAGTTTCGGGCTTGCCGCCAGCGCCGATGTCCGCGCGGAAGCGATCGAAGCCGACAACGGCACGGTCCGCTTCATGCTCTGCTGCGAGGGGAGCCGGACGGCGGTCAGTCTGCCGCTTCCGGGGCGTCACAATGTCGCCAACGCCCTGGCGGCGGTGGCGGCGGCGCGGGTTCTCGATGTGCCGCTGGCCGAGATTGTTGCCGGTCTGGAGTCGTTCCGCCCCTGTCCGGGGCGCATGGAGCTGATCGAACTGGCGGAGGATATCGTCATCCTCGATGATACCTACAATGCCAATCCGCTGTCGGTACGGGCTGCCCTCGATGCCCTGCACGACCTCGGCCGCCCGGGGCAGCGTATCGCCGTGCTTGGTGACATGCTCGAACTCGGCGTCAGTGCCCGGGAACTGCATGAGGAGATCGGCCAGGTCGCCGCCGGTCAGGTCGACCGGCTGCTGACCTGCGGCCCCCAGGCGCGGGCGATCGCCGACGGCGCCCGTCTGGCCGGCTTCGATCCGCAAAAGGTCGCCAGTTTTACCAGTCACGCCGAACTGGTCGAGACTCTGGCCGCACTGCTCAGCCCGGGCGATCGGGTCCTCGTCAAAGGGTCGCGCGGCATGCGCATGGAACAGGTGATCAGCCTGCTCTGTGCCGGGATGCAAGGGCGGGCCGCTCTGGACGGCTGATAAGGGGAGAAGATGCTCTACCACTTGCTCTATCCGCTGCACACCGATTATTCGGTCTTCTATGTGTTCCGGTTTATCACCTTCCGGACCATTTATGCAGCGATCACCGCCCTGGTCATCAGCTTCATGCTCGGCCCCTGGCTGATCGATAAACTGGCACGTCTGCAGGTCGGGCAGAGTATCCGGCGGCTCGGTCCGGAGTCGCATTTTAAAAAGGAGGGGACGCCGACCATGGGCGGTGTGCTGATTCTGGCGGCCATCGTCATCCCGACGCTCCTCTGGGCCGATCTCGGCAACCTCTATGTCTGGCTGACCCTGCTGGTGACCTTCGGCTATGGCGTGATCGGCTTCACTGACGACCTGCTCAAGGTGAGGCAGAAGAACAGCGACGGTCTGTCGCCGCGCCAGAAGATGTTCTGGCAGATCCTGATCGCCCTCGGCGTCGGCCTGGCTCTTAAATTTTATCCGCCGTTTCAGACGACCCTGGCCTTCCCGTTCTTCAAAGGGGTCAATCCCGATCTCGGCTGGCTGTACGTGCCGTTCGCCATGCTGGTGATCATCGGCGCCAGCAACGCGGTCAACCTGACCGATGGCCTCGACGGCCTGGCGATTGGCCCGGTGATGATTGCCGCCGCAACTTACCTGGTGTTTGCCTACGTCGCCGGCCACGCCAATCTGGCGGGTTACCTGCAGATCAGCAGAGTCCAGGGGGCCGGGGAGCTGTCGGTTCTGTGCGGGGCGATGGTCGGTGCCGGTCTCGGCTTTCTCTGGTTCAATACTTACCCGGCCCAGGTGTTTATGGGTGATATCGGCAGCCTGTCCCTCGGGGGGGCGATCGGCACCATCGCTGTCATCACCAAACAGGAGATCGTGCTGGTGATTGTCGGCGGTATTTTTGTCATGGAGGCGCTGTCGGTAATCGTTCAGGTCGCCTCCTTCCGCCTGTATGGCAAGCGGGTGTTCCGCATGGCGCCGATTCATCATCACTTTGAGCTGAAGGGCTGGCCGGAGCCGAAAATTATCGTGCGGTTCTGGATCATCAGCATCATCCTGGCCCTGATCGGTCTTTCCACCCTGAAGCTGCGCTGAGAAATGAACGAGTACGCGGGACAGACAATCGTGGTGGTGGGCGCCGGTGACAGCGGGCGCTCCCTGGCGCGCTTTTTCCTGGGAAAGGGCGCGCGGACGATACTGTCGGAGCGGCGTCCGCGCACCCAGCTCGCTGACCTCGACGAGCTGGAAACGGCCGGCGTCATCCTCGACTGTGGCGGCCACAGCGTGCCGCTGTTCACCGCTGCCGATCTGGTGGTGGTCAGTCCGGGGGTCCCGCAGGAAATCGCCCCGATCCAGGCCGCCATGCAGCGCGGCGTGCCGGTTCTCGGCGAAGTCGAGATCGCCCGGCGCGAGCTGACGGCGCCGCTGATCGGGATTACCGGAACCAATGGCAAATCGACAGTGACCACTCTGATCGGCGAGATGCTGCGACGCTGGGGGCAGCGCACCTTCGTCGGCGGCAACCTCGGGACCCCGCTGATCGAGGCGGTCGATCAGTCGTGGGACTGGCTGGTGGTTGAGCTCTCCTCGTTTCAGCTGGAGGCGATTCGCCGGTTCCGACCCGATTACGGTCTGCTGCTCAATCTCTCTGCCGATCACCTCGATCGCTATCCGGATATGACGAGCTATCGCGCCGCCAAGCTGCGGCTGTTCGAAAACATGACGGCTGAAGATATCGCTGTTCTCAATGCCGACGATCCCGAGGTAGCCGCCGTGGCGACCGATCTGGCGGCGCAAACTGTCTGGTTCAGCAGCCGTCGGCTTTTGCCGCAGGGGATGGGCATCGATCAGGGCGAGATCGTCTGGCGCTGGCAGGGTGCAGAGCAGCGCTTTGTCGCTGCGGAGCTCCAGATCGGCGGCCAGCACAACCTGGAGAATGTCATGGCTGCCCTGATCCCGCCGCTGCTCGCCGGCTGTCCGGCGGCAACGGCCTGGCAGGCAGCAACCCTTTTTACCGGACTGCCGCACCGCATGCAGCTGCTCGGCGAGCGTGGCGGCGTCCGCTGGTACGACGACTCCAAGGGGACCAACGTCGGCAGCGTGGTCAAGAGTCTCGAAGGGCTCGCGGCACCGGTGACGCTGATCGCCGGCGGTAAAGACAAACAGGGCGATCTGATGCCGCTGACGGTGCCGATTGCCGCCAAGGTCGAGACCCTGGTCCTGATCGGCGAGGCCGCCGAACGCATGGCCGCGGCGTTTGCCGGTCTGACCCGCATCGAGCGAGCCGGCAGCATGGAGGCGGCGGTCGCCGTCGCCGCCCGGCTGACGCCTGCGGGCGGGAGTGTGCTGCTGTCGCCCGGTTGCTCCAGTTTCGATATGTTCCGCGACTACCGTGAGCGCGGCGAACGATTCGCCGCGGCGTTCAGGAATCTGCCGGTAACCGACGAGGGGCGTCATGGAGATTAGACAGGGGACGGACAATTCGATTCTGATCCTCACCGTCTGCCTGACCTGTCTCGGCGTGGTGATGGTCTTCTCGTCGTCGTCGATCATGGCGCTGCGCGACTACGGCAGCAGTCTGTACTTTCTCAAGAAACAGGGGCTGTTCGCCCTGGTCGGTCTCGGTGTGCTGGCGCTGCTGATGCGTTTTGACTACCAGCGCTGGCACAAGCTTGCCTGGCCGTTGCTGCTGGTCTGCATCGCGCTGCTGACTGCCGTTCTGGTGCCGGGTGTCGGTCGGAAGATCGGCGGTGCGACGCGCTGGATCAATCTCGCCGGCTGGACCTTTCAGCCGGCAGAACTGGCCAAACTGGCGCTGGTGATCTTCATGGCGCACTCGCTGTCGCGCAAGCAGGAGAAGGTGAAGAGCTTCAAGCTGGGGCTGCTCCCCTACATGCTGATCCTTGCTCTGCTCCTCGGTCTGCTGCTGGCCCAGCCCGACCTCGGCAGCGCCGTGACCCTCGGTGTGGTCGCGGTCACCATGCTGCTGGTCGCCGGGACCCGTCTCAGCTACCTGGCGGGGATCGCCCTGCTCAGCCTGCCGTTTCTCTACTTCCTGGTGATGAATGTCGATTACCGCCGCCGGCGGATCCTCGCCTTTCTCAACCCCTGGGAAGATCCGAGCAACAGCGGTTTCCAGATCATCCAGAGCTGGATCGCCTTCGGCTCCGGTGGAACGATCGGCAACGGCCTCGGCGAGAGCCGGCAGAAACTGTTTTTCCTGCCGGAGGCGCATACCGATTTCATCTTTTCGGTGGTCGGCGAAGAACTCGGTTTCATCGGTGTGCTGGTGATCGCATCGATGTTCTGTCTGCTGATCCTGCGGGGGATCCGGACCGCCCTGCACGCCCCGGACGCCTTCGGCTGCTACCTGGCGTTCGGCCTCACTCTGCTGATCGGTCTCGAGGCCTTCGCCAACATGGCGGTCGTCATGGGGATGGTGCCGACCAAGGGGCTGGCCCTGCCGCTGCTCTCCTACGGCGGCACCAGTCTGCTGACAACGCTGGCCGCGGTCGGCATCCTGCTGAATGTGTCGGCGCACGTCCCGGGAGAGCTGCGATGAGACTGCTGTTGGCCGGTGGCGGCACCGGCGGTCATCTGTTCCCGGCGATTGCCCTGGCCGAGCAGCTGCGCCAGGAACAGCCGGAGAGCGAGGTGCTGTTTGTCGGCACCGAGCAGGGGCTGGAGTTCCGTCTGCTGCCGCAACTCGGCTGGCCGTTGCGTACCGTCACCATGAGCGGCTTCGCCGGGCTGTCGCTGCGCAAACGGCTGCTGGCCCTGCAGCGCCTGCTGCGCGGGGTCGGCCAGGCGCGCAAGATCCTGCGGGAATTCCGCCCCGACCTGGTGGCCGGCTTCGGTGGCTATGCGTCGGTGCCGACCCTGCTGGCGGCCAGGCTGCACGGCACGCCGTTTGTGATCCATGAGCAGAATGCTTGGCCGGGGCTCGCCAACCGGCTGCTGGGACGCTGGGCCAGGCGGGTCTGTCTGTCCTTTGCCGATGCCGATCGGGCATTTCATCATGCCGCCACAGCGCTGACCGGCAATCCGGTGCGCAGCAGCATGACAACCTGTCCGATTGCCGCTGCGGACCAGCCCTGCCTGCTGGTGTTCGGCGGCAGCCGCGGCGCGCGCGCCATCAATCAAGCGCTGCTGGCGGCCCTGCCAGGCCTCGAAGCGTGGCGCGGCCGTTTGCGGATCGTCCACCAGACCGGCGCAGAGGACCGGCAAGCGACGGCGGAAGCCTACCAGTTGCACGGCTGGGGCGATGTCGAGGTGACGCCGTTCATTACCGATATGGGCCAGGCGTATGCCGGCGCGACCCTGGTGGTCTGTCGGGCTGGCGCCACCACCCTGGCGGAGCTGACCGTCTGCGGTCGTCCGGCGATCCTGATCCCGTATCCCCATGCAACCGGCAGCCATCAGCGCGACAATGCCGCAGCGCTGGTCAGCAAGGGGGCGGCACTGATGTTCGAAGAGCGTGATCTGCGTCCAGAGGATCTGGCCCGGGTCATCGACGACCTGCTGCGGGAACAGGCGACCCTGCAGCACATGGCGAACACGGCACGGTCTCTCGGTCGGCCGGACGCCGCTGCCCGTCTGCTCGCCGAGTGCCGGGCGGTGCTCGCCGAGAACCAGCGAGGAAGGTGACAGATGTACGGCAAGATCCAGAAAATCCATTTTGTCGGCATCGGCGGCATCGGCATGAGCGGTATTGCCGAAGTGCTGCTCAACCTCGGCTACCAGGTCAGCGGTTCCGATCTGCGCGCGAGCGATATCACCCGGCGCCTGACAGACCTCGGCGGGATCATCGCTTATGGCCACCGTGCGGAAAACCTGGCGGAGGCCGACGTGGTGGTGATTTCCACCGCGGTTCGCCGCGACAACCCGGAAGTCCTCGAAGCCCAGCGCCGTCTGATCCCGGTGATCCCGCGTGCCGAAATGCTCGCCGAACTGATGCGCATGAAATACGGCATCGCCATCGCCGGCACCCACGGCAAGACGACCACCACCAGCATGGTCGCCACTCTTCTCTCCCATGGCGGTATCGATCCGACAGTGGTGATCGGCGGCCGGCTCGACCTGTTCGGCTCCAACGCCAAGCTCGGGCAGGGGAAATTCCTGGTGGCGGAAGCCGACGAGTCGGACGGCTCGTTCCTCAAGCTGTCGCCGACCATCGCCGTGGTCACCAATGTCGATGCCGACCACCTCGACTACTACCGCGATCTGGACGAGATCCGGGCGACCTTCATCGATTTTATCAACAAGGTGCCGTTCTACGGGCTGACCGTGCTCTGTATCGACGACGCGAACATCCAGGGGCTGATCCCGGAGGTCGGCAAGCGCATGCTGACCTACGGTCTGAGCACCCAGGCAGACCTGCAGGCAAGCGATATCGTCCATAACGGACTGCGCACCGAATTCAGCGTGCATTTTCGTGGCGAGAAACTGGGACGGCTCGGTTTCCGGATGCCGGGGCGGCACAATGTCCTCAACGCCCTGGCGGCGGTCGCTGTCGCCATGGAGCTCGACATGCCGTTCGCGCAGATTGCCGACGGTTTCCGCGATTTCGGTGGTGTGCAGCGCCGGTTCCAGATCAAGGGGGAACCGGACGGCATCATGATTGTCGATGACTACGGCCACCACCCGGCCGAGATCAAGGCGACCCTGGCTGCGGCGCGCAGCGGCTGGGATCGCCGGGTTCTGGTGATCTTTCAGCCACACCGCTACAGCCGGACCGCGGCACTGTTCGACGATTTCGTCAAGGCATTCTACGATGCCGACCACCTGGCGATCATGGATGTCTATGCCGCCGGCGAGGAGCCGCTTGCTGACGTCTCCGCCGAGAGCCTGGCGCGCGAGATCGCCGGGCATGGTCACAAATCCTGTGTCTATACCGGCGAGCCGGAAGCGACCGTGCAACAGCTTCTGCAGACGGTCCGTCCCGGCGACATGATTCTCACCCTCGGCGCCGGCAACGTCTGGCAGGTCGGTGAGAGCCTGCTCAAAGCCCTGTCCGGCCGGCCGCAGGAAGAAGCTGATGGACTGGCAAGGCATTGACAAAAGCACAAAGGGCGGAATTTAACGCGGAGACGCGGAGACGCGGAGACGCCGGGGAACCGCATGGAGTTACTAGAGGTTATCTCCGCGCCTCAGCGTCTCAGCGTTGAAACCATGGTTCTGAATTGTCGAACTTTCCGGCAACGCGACAATAAGCCGAACAGTTACGGAGAAGCTGACCGATGACCATTAAACTTTCCCGCGAGGAAATGCGCAACAGCCGGATCGGCGTGCTGATGGGAGGCGTGTCGGCCGAGCGGGAGGTCTCCTTGCGCACCGGTCAGGCGGCACTCGGCGCCCTGCGCGCTGCCGGCTGCGAGGCAGTAGCCGTCGATGCCGGCCCGGACCTGCCGGCGCGGCTGGTCGAGACGGGGGTCGAGGTGGCGTTCATCGCCCTGCACGGTCGACATGGTGAGGACGGCACGGTGCAAGGGCTGCTGGAGATCATGGGAATCCCCTACACCGGCAGCGGCGTACTCGCCTCCAGTCTGGCGATGGACAAGCGGATGACCAAAGAGTTGCTGATCCGGCACGGCGTGTCGACCCCGGCGTTCGTCAGTTATCGCCATGGGGACGATCTCGACGTGCTGCTGCACGGCTGGCAGAACTACCCGGTGGTGGTCAAGCCGGCACGGGAAGGTTCGACCATCGGCATCAGCCGGGTCGAGGATCGCGCCGGACTGGACGCCGGTCTGCGCACTGCCCTGCAGCACGACGAACTGGCTCTGGTCGAGGAGTTTATTGACGGCGTCGAGCTGACCGTCGCCGTGCTCGACGGTGCGGCGCTGCCGATCATCCAGGTGGTGCCGAAAGACGGCTTCTACGACTATCAGGCGAAATATACGCCGGGGCAGACCGAGTATCTGCTGCCGGCGCCGCTTGCAGCCGGGCTGACCCGGCGGGTTCAGGACGCGGCGGTCGCGGCCTGCGCACTGCTCGGATGTCGCGGCGCGGCCCGCGTCGATTTCATGGTGCGGGGGGACGAGCTGTTCTGTCTCGAAGTCAACACGATCCCCGGTATGACCGAGACCAGCCTGCTTCCGAAGGCCGCAGCCGCGGCGGGGATCGATTTTCGCGACCTGGTTCTGCGGATACTCGATGACGCCGGACTGGACAAGTAGCAACCTGGGGATGTCAAAAGGGAACCATGCGCGATCTGAAGCAGAAAGCGGGCAAGCGGGTCAAAGCTAACCGGCGCAAGCAGGAACGCCAGCCGGTCGATTGGCGCCGCCTGCTGCATACGTCGGTCCGGTTGATCATCGCCACCGGTACCGGCACTCTGCTGGTCAGCGGGGCGGTGCTGACCGCCGAGGTGCTGCGCGAATCGGGCTACTTCAATGTCAGCCAGATCCGGGTCGAGCACAATCTGCGGGTCAGCGAAGGGGAAATCCTCGAAGCCTCGGACATCCGCATCGGCGACAGTCTATTCGATCTCGATCTGTTCATGATCGGTGCCAGGATCGAGGAGCATCCCTGGATCGCCCGCGCCGAGCTGGAACGGATTTTCCCGGACAACCTGGCCATCAGGGTGGTGGAGCGCGAACCGCGAGCGATCATCGACCTCGACTACCTCTACTACGTCGATGCCGCCGGCGAGGTTTTCAAGGTGCTGGAGCCGCGCGACGATCTCGACTTCCCGGTGCTGACCGGTATCGACCGACAGGCTCTGCTGGCGGACGATTCGACGACTCGCGACTGGCTGCGCAAAGCTCTGGCGCTGCTGAGCGAGCTGGAAAGGCGCTCCCTGTTCAATCTGGACCAGGTGTCGGAGATTCATTACGACCGACGCCAGGGCCTGGTGCTCTACACCGGCCGCCACGGAGTGCCGGTGCTGCTCGGTGAGGACGATTTTGTCGGCAAGCTCGACCGGTTCGAGCGGGTTTATCCGGAACTGGAGCCGCGCCTGACGGCGCTGGCTTATATCGATCTGAATGTGGCCGACCGGGTAATCGTCAAGAAAATCGACGCCGGCCAGTTGGCCGGGCAAACGCTAACGACCAGACGCGGAGCCTGAAACGGGGGCGAGGGACGAGGGAGAATGTTATGAGTACAAAACGGGAGAATCTGATTGTCGGGCTCGACATCGGCACCACCAAGATCTGTGCCATTGTCGGCACCATGAGCGATGACGGCCTCGATATCGTCGGTATCGGTACCAGTCCGTCGCGCGGTATGCGCAAGGGTGTGGTTATCAACATCGAGGGGACGGTCAGCGCGATCCGCAAGGCGATCCAGGAAGCTGAACTGATGGCCGGCTGCGAAATCAAGTCGGTCTTTACCGGCATTGCCGGTGGTCATATCCGCGGGATCAACTCCCAGGGAGTCATCGCCATCAAGAACCGCGAAGTGACCAACGAGGATGTGCGCCGGGTCATCGACGCCGCTAAGGCGATCGCCATCCCGATGGATCGCGAGGTGATCCATATTCTCCCCCAGGAGTTCATCATCGACGATCAGGACGGCATCAAAGAGCCCCTCGGCATGAGCGGTGTCCGTCTGGAGGCGCGGGTGCATATCGTGACCGGCGCCGTGGCCAGTGCGCAGAACATCATCAAGAGCTGCAACAAGGCGGGCGTCGATGTCGGCGACATCGTTCTCGAACAGCTCGCTTCGGCCGAAGCGGTGCTCACCCCCGATGAGAAGGAGCTCGGTGTCGCCCTGATCGACATCGGTGGCGGCACCACCGATATCGCCATTTTCGTCGACGGTGCGATCAAGCATACTTCGGTACTGTCGCTGGGCGGCAATCACCTGACCAATGATATCGCCGTCGGTCTGCGGACCCCGGCCGCCGAGGCGGAGAAGATCAAGCAATCCTCGGGCTGCTGCCTGACCTCCATGGTCGGCAAGGACGAGACCATCGAAGTGCCGTCGGTCGGCGGCCGCGAACCGCGCGTGTTGTCGCGGCAGTTGCTGGCCGAGATTCTCGAGCCGCGGGTCGAGGAGATCTTCACCCTGGTCAATCGGGAGATCATCAAGAGCGGCTACGAGGACCTGATCGCCTCGGGAGTGGTGATCACCGGCGGCTCGGCGATCCTGCCCGGCATGCCGGAACTGGCCGAGCAGATCTTCGATCTGCCGGTGCGACGCGGCATGCCCCTCGATATCGGCGGTTTGAGCGATGTGGTCAATTCGCCGGTCTATGCGACCGGAGTCGGCCTGGTAAAGTACGGCAGCCGCAACTTGCAGACACGCAACTTCGCCATCGGCGACGAAAACCTCTTCGACCGGGTGGTGCGGCGCATGAAGGAGTGGTTCGGCGAATTCTTTTGATAAGGGCAAACAGAATCGAAAGTGCTCAGTGTCAATTGAAAAGGGCCAAAACCCGTCGCCAGTGAAGCGCGAGCGAAACGGTTGTCGTCATCGCAATCGGAGAATAAAAAAGTACTGAGGCAGGACTGAGTGACCCGTTTAAAGCGATGTTTAAGTCGACAACGATAACGATAACGACAGGGAAAAGGACAAGAGTCTTCAGTAATCAAATGATCGGGTTCGCGGAGAGTACCGGTCACAACCAGCAGCGGGGAGGGAGTCATGACGTTCGAATTTGATGAGAAGATGGAACAGGTCGCCAGAATCAAGGTGGTCGGGATCGGCGGTGGTGGTGGCAACGCAGTCAACACCATGATCGCCGCCCAGATCGACGGGGTCGAGTTTATCGTGGCCAACACCGATGCCCAGGCGCTGAAGGCCAATCAGGCGCCGATGCGGGTGCAACTCGGCAGCCGCCTGACCAAGGGGCTCGGTGCCGGGGCCAATCCGGAGGTCGGCCGTGATGCCGCCGAAGAGGATCGCACCCGCCTGATCGAGCTGCTGCAGGGGGCGGACATGGTTTTCATCGCCGCCGGCCTCGGTGGTGGTACCGGCACCGGCGCGGCGCCGGTGATCGCCGAGGTGGCGCGGGAGGTCGGTGCGTTGACCGTGGCGGTGGTCACCAAACCGTTCGGTTTCGAAGGCAAGCAGCGCATGGGCAAGGCCGAACAGGGGGTCGAGGAGTTGAAGAAGGTGGTCGACTCGCTGATCCTGATCCCCAACGACCGGTTGAGCGGGCTGGCCGGCAAGAAGATGGGGATTCTCGATGCCTTCCGGCCAGCCGACGATGTGCTGCGCCAGGCGGTGCAGGGGATCTCCGACCTGATCACCACCCACGGCATGATCAACGTCGACTTCGCCGATGTCAAAGCGGCCATGAGTGAACGCGGCATGGCGATGATGGGGATCGGACTGGCGGAAGGGGAGAACCGGGCAGTGCAGGCGGCGCAGCAGGCGATCAGCAGCCCGCTGCTCGAAGACATCGACATTTCCGGCGCCAAAGGGGTACTGGTCAACGTCACCGGCTCGTCGAGTATGACGATGGACGACTATCAGGAAGTTGCCAACATCATTCACGAAAAGGTTCACGAAGATGCGAATATCTTTATCGGTCTGGTGATCAACGAGGCGATGGGTGAAAAGATCCAGGTGACGGCGATCGCTACCGGATTCGGCAGCAGTTTCGAAAAAGCGCGTCGGCCGCCGATCGAAAAAAATCCGTTCGGCAGCGACTGCACGATCCGCGGCACCGATCTCGATGTGCCGACCCACATTCGCAAGCAGAGTTCGCCCGACCGGCCGCGCGCGGCGATGCGCATGAACGGCGGCTTCGCCGACGAGGAGTTCGAAATCCCGACGTTTTTACGCAAGCGGGTCGACTGACCCTTATTTCGACGCGGTTCGCCGTGGGTTCAATGGATTTGCAATTCTTTGGCTCGTGCAGACGCCCGTGCTGCCACCGGATCTCCGCCCGGCTGGCGCACGACGGTTGTGTGCGTCTGCCCCTGCCCCGCTATTCGACTCCCGCAAACAGCTTGGGCCGCCTTGTGCGGCCCGTTTTTTTTGAGGCAAATACAGGCACAACGGGATCTGTTACACTATTGACGACGAAAGGATGGCGGTATGCAAGACAGGTGCGGCAAAGAATGGATTGAAGAGGTGATTGCCGATTTTTGCGCCACACCCGTAAACAGCCTGGAAAACGGCACCGGTGAGCCGGCCTGGGGAGCGCCACAGGTCGGTTATGCCCGTGGCGACGATCCGCTGTTCGCAACAATCAAGGCCGATATCGGACCGTTCCTCTGGACTCCGGCCGAGGCCTTTTCCCTCGCCTTTGCCGACCAGCGTGTCGCGCCGGCCGAACTGGCGGTGATCGTCTACCTACTGCCGCAGACCGCCGCGACCCGCCGCGATCAGCGGGCTGCGACCCTGGTGCCGGCCGAGCGCTGGGCGCGTTCCCGTTTTCACGGCGAAGCGTTTAACTGTGCCCTGCGCCTGCACCTTGCTGAACAGTTGACTGCCGCCGGTTTCCCGGCGGTCGCCCCGGAGCGCCTTCCCGGTTTCGGTTATCGGCAGAGTGCCCGTTTCGGCCTTGCCTCCAACTGGTCGGAACGGCACATCGCCTGGATCGCCGGTCTCGGCACCTTCGGCCTCTCTGATGGCCTGATCACCCGCGCCGGTAAAGCCGTGCGCTTCGGTTCGGTGGTCGCCCGCATCGACCTGGAGCCGACGCCGCGTCCTTATGCCGGTCATCAGGACTGGTGCCTCTGGTATGCCGAGGGGAGCTGTGGCGCCTGCATGCAGCGCTGTCCGGCCGAGGCCATTGCCGCCACCGGCCACGACAAACCGGCCTGCCACACCTACATTCGCGAGGTGACCACCCCCTATGTGCAGCAGCACTACGGTACCGGCACGACGCCCTGCGGCTTATGCCAGGTCAAAATCCCCTGCGAGGCCGGCATCCCCAAGGGGGGCGCCGGCGCGGGATGACGTCCGGCTACGCCCCGGCGGCATCCTGCCGGCCTGCCGGCTTGCGGCTGGTGAGCACCCTGACCAGTCCGAGCAGGCCGACGACGGCAAAGAAGACGCCCCGCCAGCGCGCCGGTTCTTTGCCTTCGCTCAGAAAGATCACGCCGTCCACCAGTTCCAGATCGGTCTCCGTAGCCAGTTTCAGAAGCTTCTGCTCGTTGCCCTGGCTGATCAGGCCGGAGACCAGCATGCCGGTGACATTGCGCTGCGTTAAAAACTCGTGCCGGTGCTGCTCGAAAAAGGCTTTTTTCTCCGGCAGGGTATCGCTAAAAAAATGATACTGCTTGAACAGTTCGAGCAGGTGCGGGTCGCGGGTCTCGACCAGTACCCGCGTCACTCTGGAATCCGGAGTCGGCCTGAGTGGCACCAGCAGGGCCTCAAGTTCGATGGTCCCTGACGTCGAAATCGCGTCGTTCAGGTCGAGAAAACCGCCGGTGACCTGCAGCCATGCCTGGGGCGGATCCTGGAATTCCAGATCGGCGATGGCGATGCGTACCGGTTGCTGGTTTTTGATCCAGGTGGCCAGATCGCTGCCACCGAGCAGCAGCAGGACGGCGCAGACGGCCAGCAGGGTGAAACGGAAGCGATTCATGTCGGCAAGCTCCTCAAGGGTAATGCAAAAAGAGGGGCTGCCTGTGCAGCCCCTCCTTGTTTAGCAGATTGTCGATCGGCCTGGCAAGGGTCAGGCTTCGGCGCCTTCCTCGACCAGAGCCCCCTTCTTTTGCGTGACCAGGGAGACCAGGACCAGGGCGATGAAGCTCGCCGGGATCGAGATGGCCGCCGGGCTGTTGAAGGCGACCGGGGCGTCCTGCGGCAACAGACCATAACGGACCCACATGTCGGGCGAGACCAGGATCAGGCCGAGGGCCGAGGTCAGGCCGATCAGGATCGAGGCGGCCACACCCTGGGCGGTGGTCTTCTTCCAGAAGAGGATCATCAGAATCGCCGGCAGGTTGGCAGAGGCCGCCACAGCGAAGGCCCAGCCGACCAGGAAGGAGACGTTCATCCCCTCGAAGATGATGCCGAGGTAGATGGCGATAGCGCCGATCACCATGGCAGAGACCTTGCCGGCCATGACCTTCCCCTTCTCCGTCATGTTCATGCCGAGGAAGTTGTCCATCAGGTCATGGGCGACTGCCCCGGCCGAAGCGACGATCAGACCGGAGACGGTCCCGAGCACTGTGGCGAAAGCCAGGGACGAGATCACCGCAAATAGCACCACGCCGAAGGAGAGGGCGAGCAGCGGCGCCGACATGTTGTTGTCGGTGATGTTGATGACGCCGTTGGTCATGGCGCCCAGGCCGAGGTAGAGGGTCAGGATGTAGAAGAAACCGATGGCGGCGATACCGACGATGGTCGACTTGCGTGCGGCCGCCTGACTCGGCACGGTGTAGTAGCGGATCAGGATGTGCGGCAGCGCTGCGGTGCCGCAGAACAGGGCGAGCATCAGCGAGATGAAGTTGAACTTCTCGGTGCCGGTGGCGTTGTCGACCTTGAATTTCAGGCCGGGGCGCAGGATGCGGCTGCCCGGCGTCGGTTTCTGGTAGAAGATGGTGGTGGTGGTGTCGCCGACCTTGACGTACTTCTTGCCCCACAGGACCACGGTGCTGTCCTTAAAGCGGTTCAGGTAAGCGAACGGCCCGACGGCGCCGGTCTGGGCAATCTCCTGGCCGTCAACGGTGATCTCCTTGATATGGCCGACAGCAAAGAACTTGCCGTCCTCTTTGGGTGCGCCGTTGTAGAGTTTGGTGCCATCCGCCATCTCGGTGACGTACATCGCTTCCGTCAGTGTGTAGCCACCGGCCGGGCTCTCCTGCAGGTGCCAGACGGTCTCCAGGCCGTCTTTGGCCAGCTTGACGAAACCGGCCTGGCCGAATTCCGAGTCGAGACCGGCGACCACCTGGTAGCCGTCGACCTGCAGGCTGCCGGCGACCACATTGGCGTTCAGGGTCAGAAACTGATGGTAATCCTTGCTGCCCCCCTGGTTCGGATCGGTGCCGAGGCCACGGAACAGCACCAGGCCGACCAGCGCCGTCGAGCAGATCAGCAGCAGGGCGCCTTTAAAGAACTGGACATAGGTGGTCGAGGCCATGCCGGCGGTGGCGACGATGATGGTGACGACCACGCCGACGATGCAGACGCCGACCCAGTGCGGCATGCCGAGCAGCGGTTGCACCAGCACGCCGGCGCCGACCATCTGCGGGATCAGGTAGAAGACCGAGACCGCCAGGGTCGAAATAGCGGCCATCAACTGGATCGACTTCGAATTGAACTTGGAGTCGAGAGCGTCGGTAAAGGTGTACTTGCCGAGGCGTTTCATCGGCTCGGCGACCAGGAACAGGGCGACCATCCAGCCGGCCAGGTAGCCGATGGAGTACATCCAGCCGTCAAAGCCGGCGGTCGCGATCATGCCGCAGATGCCGAGGAACGAAGCGGCCGAGAGGTAGTCGCCGGCGAAAGCGATGCCGTTGGTGAACCAGTGGATGTTGCCGCCGGCCGCATAGTAACCGGCCGCCGAGGTGGTGCGCCGCGCCAGGTAGAAAGAGAGGCCGAGAACGAAGAGGACGAAAGCAATGAAAAGGCCGATGGCCAGTGGTGACTGAGTATAAATCATGATCGCCCCTCCCTTAGTTCAGACGCGCTTCGGCGGCGGTGCAAAAATGGTTGTAGATAATTGCCAGCACGAACGCGAAGATGATCAGGAAGAAGCCGTAGAGTACGGCCAACGTCTGGCCGAAGTAGACTTTTTCCATCAGAGCGGGGTTGGTGGCGTTAATGACCACAAAGCCGAAATAGGTCAGAGTGTAGACGATGAACATCGAAATGCCGATTCTGGCCTTGTAGCCAGCGGCATTGTCCTTGCCGAGTTTGACTGCTGGTCCGTGTCCCATGGTTGTGACTCCTTTTCAATGCTGATTTTTTGGCAGGCCGATCCTGGCGCGGCCCAAAAGCTCCACATGCAATCTCGGAAAAATCGCTCAATACACATGAAAATGGCGGAGACGTCCGTGACGTTCCGCTGTGATGCATACGCCCCGGGGCAGATGATCGCCGGCCTCCTTTCGTCGTCCCGGGCTTGCCGGCTCCGCCAAACAGGCGCTTGCGAAGGCGACTATTTTTAAAACAGGTGTGTCGTTTGTGAGTTAATACCAATCGGGCTGGTGGTATTAAATGTGCGATATTGGTGGTAATTTTTCGCACATAATACGCCGTTCTATCTGCAAGTCAACAGAAAAGTTCAGCAAAAATAGGTGTTCTTGGGGATTGTTAGTGCAAGCTCACGATATCTTTCGAGATTCGCGCTTTGTGGAAATGCTCAATGAGAGTGGATAAAAAAACGTTTTATCTTATCGGGTAAAAGATTTGCTATGGTGGTTGTTTGTTGGCGGGGTCAGATCGGGATGCGACGCTTCTTGCAGTGGGCGCGAATGACAACTTCGGCCTGGTTGAGGCGTGAGAGTTTCATGTTGCGCGCCTTTAATGCCATGACGTCTTCCAGGGGAATCTGTTCGCCGCGAATCTCCCGGACGACCATGGCGAGATTGGCGAGGATCGTCTTGATATCGGCGGGGGTCCAGGTTTTCAGCATCGGCGGCGAGAGCATCAGGTAGCCGTCGGCAATATCCTGGGCCAGTTTTTTCGGACTGCCGGCAATCGGCATGGCTCGACTCCTGAGTTCGTGAGGGTGTTACCTCTTCCTGTTCAACAAGCCAGCGGCAACGGTCTATGCATCAAAAATCCGATCCGCCGTGCTATCATCCCGCAACATCCCGTTGCTGGAGTCCTCTATGCTGATCTACAAAGTGGTGGAACTGTCGGTTGTGACCGACGAGAGTCTTGAAACCGCGTTGAACGAAACAACCGCCCTCGGCTGGCAGTTCGACAGTATCCAGTTCGTCATGCGCGAAGCGAGTCGACGGCCGGCCATGGCGTTCGTGCTGTTTGTCCGCGAACAGTCTCCTGACGAAGAGGCTCTGGACAAGCAGGCCGCTAATCCTCCCAGCTCTCTACATCCTTGAAGATGACGGTCTTCTTCGGGTCGGAAGAGACCGAGGCGCCGCAGCGCTGGCAGGTCGGTTCGCCTGGCTCGTCCTCACTGGTCTCGACCACACTCAGCTCAACTGGAGTGCCGCTGCAGGTGCAGAACCATCTGCGTTCAATCGTCATGGGAACCTCCCTTGAAAGATCAGGTCGTTGCGTTGATGGACCCCTCACCAGCAGGGCTGGTGAGGGAGATCTCACGACATGCTGAAACGGTACTGACCCGGGCTGCGATCCCCGCGTCTCCGTGCCTGGCGCGTGAAATTCCGACTGGTTGCGTTTTTTCCGGACACACCTGAAGTATGGCAGGCTTGCCGGCAGATGCAAACGCTGAAAGGGTTTCAGGCTCTGCCGATGGCCGTTTGCCAGCGCGTCAGCAGCTCTTCGCGCCAGGCCGGGGCGGCGGCGGGCCGGAAGCAGCGCTCTTCGCGCCAGCTGGCGGAGAGCTGGGCAAGATCGGACCAGAAGCCGACCGCCAGGCCGGCGAGCATGGCGGCGCCGAGCGCAGTGGTTTCGACGGTTGCCGGCCGGCTGACCGGGCGGTCGAGCAGGTCGGCCTGCAGCTGCATCAACAGGTTGTTGGCAGCTGCGCCGCCGTCGACCTTGAGCAGACTGAGCGGTTCGCCGCGGTCTTCCCCCATGGCCATGACCAGGTCGTGAATCTGCAGGGCGATCCCTTCGAGAGTCGCCCGGGCCAGGTGCGCCGCGGTCGTGCCCCGGGTCAGGCCGCTGATCAGGCCGCGGGCGTCACTGCGCCAGTGAGGCGCGCCGAGGCCGGCCAGGGCCGGGACGAAGACAATGCCGCCGCTGTCGGGCACCGAGGCGGCCAACGACTCGATCTCGGCGGCGCTGCGCAGCAGCCCCAGGCCGTCACGCAGCCACTGCACCGCCGCTCCGGCGATGAAGGAGCTCCCCTCGAAGGCGTAGACCGCCTGATCCCCGATCTGCCAGGCGACCGTGGTCAGCAGGCCGTGCCGGCTCGGCAACGGACAGGTGCCGATGTTCTCCAGAATGAAGGCGCCGGTGCCGTAGGTGCACTTCGACTGGCCCGGGGCGAAGCAGGCCTGGCCGAACAGGGCCGCCTGCTGGTCGCCGGCCATGCCGGCCACCGGAATGCCGTCGGGTAAAAAATCGAGGCCGGCGGTCGCGCCGTAGGTCTCGGACGAGCCGCGCACCTCCGGCAGAATCGCGGCGGGGACCGCGAACAGCCGGCAGAGATCGTCGTCCCATTGCCGCCGGTGAATGTCGAGCAGCAGGGTACGCGAGGCATTGGCGACATCGGTCAGATGCCGGCGGCCGCCGGTCAGTCGCCAGACCAGGAAGCTGTCGACGGTGCCGAAGGCGAGCTCGCCGGCTGCCGCCCGCTGGCGGACGCCGGCATCTTCGCGGAACATCCAGGTCAGCTTGCTGGCGGAAAAGTACGGGTCGAGCACCAGACCGGTTTTTGCCCGAACCGCCTCTTCCTCGCCGGCAGCCTTGAGCTCTTCGCAGATCGGGGCGCTGCGTCGGCACTGCCAGACGATGGCGTGGCCGATCGGCCGGCCGGTACGGCGCTCCCAGAGAAGCGTCGTTTCGCGCTGGTTGGTGAGGCCGATGGCGGCGATTTGCCGGGCGGCGATGCCGGTCGCTTCCCGCAGCCGGATCACGGCGCGCCGCACCGAGAGCCAGACCTCCTCGGCGTCGTGCTCGACCCAGCCGGGGCGCGGATAGTGCTGGGGGAAATCGATGGTCTGCCGTCCGGTAACGTTCAGATCGTGATCGACCAGCAGGGCGGTTGTCCCGGTCGTCCCCTGGTCGATGGCGAGAATGTAGTCGGTCATAGCGAGAATCCTTACGGTCTGCCGAGGGCGAGATTCATCAGGAGCGGTGCTCCAGAGGGCATGGAGTCACAACGGCCAGACCAGCAGCAGCGGTATGCTGATAACGATCACAAGGATCTCCAGGGGGAGCCCGAGCTGCCAGTAGTCGCTGAAACGGAACCCGTCGGGTGTCCAGAACTCACGTCACGGTGAACGGCAGACGCACGCTGAACAGACTGCCGGCGCCCGGTTGACTGGTGACGTCGATTTCGCCGCCGAGCAGGCGGACAAGGCGCTGGCAGATCGCCAGACCGAGGCCGGCGCCGCCGAAGCGCCGGGTCATGCTGCCATCGCCCTGCTCGAAGGGGAGGAACAGTCGTTTGCAGGTCTCGGTATCGATGCCGATGCCCGAGTCCTCCACTTGCAAGCGCAGGACCACCTGCTCAGCGGCCTGGTCGACAAGGGTCAGGGTCAGGGCGATGAAACCGCTGGCGGTAAACTTGATGGCGTTGTCGAGGAGGATGGCGGCAATCTGCCGGAAGCGGGCCGGATCGCCGTGCAGCCGATCCGGAATTGCCGCGTCGACCTGTTTGCGCAACGCCAGCTGTTTGGTGCGCATCTGCCCGAGCCGGGCGGTCATGACCGTCTCCAAGCAGTCTCTCGGCGAGAACTCCCGTTGCTCGATGGTCAGCCGGTCGGTCTCCAGTTCCGCCAGGTCGAGCAGGTTCTCGATCAGCCCCAGCAGATTGCCCGCCGAGGTTTCGATCATCGCGAAAAATTGCTGCTGCTCGGCGTCAAGCCGGGTGCCGTGCAGCAGTTCGATGGCGCTCTGAATGGTGGTGACCGGCGTGCGGATCTCGTGACTGACGTTGCCGAGAAATTCGCTCTTCACCTTGCTCGCCGCCTCGGCCAGGGTCAGCGCCTGGCGCAGTTCGCGGGTCCGCTCGGCGACCTGTTCGGCGAGACGCTGCTCATGCCGTTCGATGGCCCGGCGCTGCCGGTAGAGTTCACAGAAGACCTCGACCTTGCTGACAAGGATCTGTGGATCGATCGGTTTGTAGATGTAGTCGACCGCACCCGCCTCGTAGCCCTTGAACAGGCTGGCCGGGCTTTTCTCCCCGGCAGTGACGAAGATGATCGGCAGCCGTCGGGTTTTCGGATGACCACGCATCAGGGTCGCGGTTTCGAAGCCGTCCATCTCCGGCATCTGCACATCAAGCAGCACCAGGGCGAAGTCGTGGTGCAGACAGCGGGCCAGCGCTTCCTGGCCACTGGCCGCCTTGCAGACCCGGCACTGCTTATTCTGCAGCAGCGACTCCATGGAGAGCAGATTTTCCGGGCGGTCATCGACAATCAGGATCGTGACCGCATCGTCTCGCACGTCCTCGGTCATGACGGCATCTCCGGGCCGGCCAGGTCGCAGAGCAGCGAGGCGATCTGCGCCAGCGGCAGGATATGGTCGATCGGGCCGGCGTGGATAGCGGCCAGCGGCATCTGTGCGACCTCAGCCTCATCCGGATCCTGGGCGATCACCAGACCACCGGCTGAGCGGATCGCCTGCAGACCGGCACTGCCGTCGTCGTTGGCCCCGGTCAGCACGATGCCGATGACACCCGCACCGACAGCGTCGGCGGCCGATTCGAACAGCACGTCGACCGACGGCCGCGCGTAACGCACCGGCGGGTCGACCGACAGGGCGAGGGTCAGGTCGCGCTCGAGCAGCAGGTGGTAGTTGGCCGGGGCGAAATAGGCGGTGCGGGGGACGACCGGTTCTCCGGCGTCAGCCTCCTTGAGACGCAGCGCGGCGTACCGCCGCAACACTCCGGCCGGGCTGCTGTCGCCGCCGGCGCGCAGATGCTGGACGATCAGAATCGGCCACGGAAAGTCGCCGGGCAGGGCGCCGAGGAGACTCTTCAAGACTTTCAGCCCGCCGGCCGATACGCCGATGACCACGAGTTGATAGCGTGGACGTCCCGACAAAACAGACCTCCTAATCGGGGTAGCTCTTGCGGTAGATGCGCAGGCCCCGGCTCAACTCCGGGTAGAGCCCGGTCAGTGAACTGCCGTCGAGGCTCTCTTTCAGGCCGAGACAGAGGAAGCCGCCGCTGGTCAGGGCGCGGTCGAACAGGTCGAGCACCCGGTTTTTCAAATCGCGATTGAAATAGATCAGTACATTGCGACAGAGGATCATCTGCATCTCGCCGAAGTCGGCATCGACCGACAGGTTGTGCGCGGTGAACAGGATGTTCTCTTTCAGCCGCCCGGCCAGCAGGGCCCGGTCGTAGCGGGCGGTGTAGTAGTCGGCGAATGCGCGCGTCCCGCCGGCCCGCTGATAGTTGCGCGTGAACTTCTGCATCTCGGCCAGCGGCAGGATGCCGTCGCGGGCCCGGTCGAGAATCGTCTCGTTAATGTCGGTGGCATAGATGCGGCTGCGCTGTAAAAGTCCCTCTTCGTCGAGAACGATCGCCAGGGAGTAGGCCTCTTCGCCGCCAGAGCAGCCGGCGACCCAGATGCGGATGAACGGCCAGGTGCGCAGAAAGGGGACAACCTGCTTGCGCAGGGCGACGAAAAACTCCGGGTCGCGAAACATCTCCGAGACATTGACGGTGATCCCCGCAACAAAAGAGCTGAATACCGCCCGGTCACGTAATATGGCGTTCTGGGCGAGGGACAGGGTGGTGAACGGCTGCGCCTGCAGCCAGTGGCGCACCCGGCGTTTCAGCGAGGCTTCGGCGTAGTCGCGAAAGTCGTAACCGTAGACGGCAAGGATGCCGTCGAGCAGCAGCCGCAGTTCGATCTCTTCGAGTCGGTCTGTGGTCATGTCGCACCGTTGCCGGGATAGAGCCAGACCCGCAGCAGGCTGATGAGCTTGACCGGATCGATCGGTTTGGAGAGATAGTCGCTGGCGCCGGCCTCCAGACACTTCTCACGGTCGCCCTTTAAGGCCTTGGCGGTCATGGCGATGATCGGCAGCTGTGCCAGGCGCCGATTCTGCCGGATCGCCCGAATCGCGGCGTAGCCGTCCATCTCCGGCATCATGATGTCCATCAACACCAGATCGATGTCGGTATGCTCATCGAGCTGCCGTAACGCCTCGCGACCGTTTTCCGCTTCATGGATGATCAGCCCCTTGTCGCTGAGAATGTTCGACAGGGAGAAGATATTGCGCATGTCGTCGTCGACAATCAGAATCTGCTTGCCCTCCAGGAGCGCCTCCTTGTCGAGGACGGTGCGGATCATCTCCTGCTTGTCCGGCGGCAGGCCGCTCGCCACCAGATGCAGAAAGAGCGTCACTTCGTTGAGCAGCCGGCTTGGACTGCGGGTCCCCTTGATAATAATGCTCTCGGTATAGCGGCGCAGGCGCAGTTCGTCTTCCCGGCTGATCTCCTGGCCGGAGTGGATGATGACCGGAATCCGACGCAGTTCGTCGTGGCTGCGCAGGTGCTCCAGCAAGGTGAAGCCGGTGGTGTCGCTCAAGCCGAGATCGAGGACGATACAGTCATAACGGGCACTGGCCAGGGCATCGATGGCGGCCTTGCCGCCTGGCACCACGTCGATCTCGACATGGCGTTCGCCGAGCAGTTCGACCATGGCGTCGGCCTCGACCGGGTTGTCCTCGACGATTAGCAGACGCTTGACGGTCTTGTCGACCGACTCTTCCAGAGTCCCGAACACCTCGGCGAGCTGTTCGGCGGTCACCGGTTTGCGCAGGTAGCCGATGGCTCCCATGCCGAGGGCTTTGTGCTCCTCATCGAGGCAGGAGATGAAATGCACCGGGATATGCCGGGTGCGCGAACTCTCCTTCAGCCGCCGCATGACCGCCCAGCCGTCGATGCGCGGCAGCATGACATCGAGGAGGATGGCGCTCGGCTGGAAGTGCTCGGCCAGGGTGAGGCCGGTTTCGCCATCCGCGGCGAACAGGGTCTTGAAATGCCGGGACCGCACCATGTCGAGGAGGAGCCGGCCGAAGTCGAGATCGTCTTCGATGATCAGGATGGCGCGATCTTCCGACTGCAGCAGCAGCCGATCGTCCGGCAAAGGCTGGGGGAGAGCGTCAACCGGCGCCGGTGCCGGCTCACTGACCGCCGCCGGTTGCGGCTCGGCAGTCGTGGCGGCGCTGAGGGCCTGCGGGGGCGTCGTTAGCGCCTGCGCCGGCCGTTGCAGTGGCAGACAGAGGATGAAAGTACTTCCCGCTCCGGGCGCGCTCTCCAGGCGGATGTCGCCCCCCATGCGCCGTGCCAGTTGCAGGGCGATCGACAGGCCGAGGCCGGTGCCGCCATATTTGCGGCTGGTGCTGCCGTCGGCCTGCTGGAAGGCTTCGAAGATCAGCCGCTGTTTGTCCGGAGCGATACCGATGCCGGTGTCGCGCACGACAAAGGCGAGCCCCGGACCGGTAACGCCGCCCTCGCCGGGGGCGAGCGGGCGGACCCGCAGGATGACCTCCCCCTGGTCGGTGAACTTGCAGGCATTGATCAGCAGGTTGCGCAGAATCTGCTGCAGTCGCTGCCGGTCGCCGTCGATCTCCCTGGCGGCGTCGGTGTCGATGGCGAGGCTCAGCTCCAGGTTCTTGGCGGCAAATTGCGGCTGGCAGAGGGCCAGCAGTTCGTCGCACAGCGCGTCGACCGGGATGCTGTCGTAGTGCAGCTGCAGGTGTCCGGCCTCGACCTTGGAGAGATCGAGGATATCGTTGATCAGGGTCAGCAGATCCTGTCCGGCGGTGTGAATGGTGGTGGCGAATTTCACCTGCTTGTCGTTCAGGTTGCCGTCGCGATTTTCCCTGAGCAGGGAGGAGAGGATCAGCAGGCTGTTCAGCGGGCTGCGCAGCTCGTGGGACATATTGGCGAGAAACTCGGACTTGTAGGCGCTGATCCGCGCCAGCTCTTCGGCTTTGTCGCGCAACTCTTCGCTGGTCCGTTCCAGGTCGCGCTTTTGCGTGCCGATCTGCTCCCGTTGCTGCTCCAGCAACTGGGCGCGTTCCTCCAGTTCCTCATTGCTCTGCTGCAGCTCTTCCTGCTGGACCCGCAACTCTTCGGTCTGCTGCTGCGACTGGTCGAGAAGGTCGCTGATCTGGCTGCGCGAACGGGCGATTTTCAACGCCAGGGCGAGGTTCTCGGCGACCTGTTCCAGCAGCTCGCCGCTCTCCTCGCTGAACGCCCGCAGGCTGCCGAGTTCAATGGCTCCGAACAGTTCCTGCTCGTGCAGCAGCGGCTGGATGATCACCTGGCAGGACGGGATCTCGCCGAAGGCCGAACCGACCGGCAGGTAGTCGGCCGGCATGTCGTCGATGCGGAGTCGTCTGCCGTCACGGACGGCCTGGCCGAGCAGCCCCTCGCCGAGGGCCAGGCGAGGTTTCGCTCGCGTCGAATCGTTCGAGCCCCAGCCGGTCTGAAAAATCAGCTGCTCCTCGAACGGGTCGTACAGGTAGAGGGCGCCGACACTGGCACCAAGGTAGGTGACCAGAAAGGGGAGGATGTCGCCGGTCAGCTGCTCGACACTCTTTTCGCCCCGCAACAAATGGTCGGCGCTGTTCAGGCCGCTCTTCAGCCAGTCGCGTCGTTGTTCACGGTCGCGTACCGTGCGCAACCGGTCGACCATTTTGCGCATCGCCCGGGTTAAAGTCGCCTGACTCTCGCTCATCAAACGGGCCGAGCGGAGCAGGTCGCCGGTCTCCTCGGCATGCACCAGTGGCGGCGGAATGTCGATCACCGTCGGCTCCGGGATCGTCTGCTCCAGGTCGCCGTCGGCGATGGCCCGGGCCAGCTCGATCTGGGTTGTCCCCTGACGCGCCAGCCGGTTGTTGGTTTCCGCCGCCAACCGGATCGGCTCAACGATGGCGCGACTGCAGCGCAGGGCGAGTAGCAGAGCGAGGCAGAGAGCCAGGGCGAGGCCGATGGTCAGGGAGCCGATGAAATCCCTGGCCAGCTTGCGATTGATATTGACTATCCGGTGGGCGTTCTGACTATTCAGATCGACCAGTTGCAGCAAAATCTCTTCGGTGGTGAGAAAGAGCGGTTCAAGGGTTTCAACCAGCCCTTGTGCCTGGTCGTCCTCGCCGGCCTCGTGCAATTCCAGAACCTCGCCAGCCAGAATCAGATAGCGTTGCCACTGCCGCTCAAAAGTCGAGAGCTGCATGCTCTCTGCCGGCGCCAGCCGATTCCGCTGGGGATCCCGCAGGCTCTGGCGTATCTGCTCCTCGATGATCAGCAGATGCTGGTGGATACGTTCGTCGTCATCGTGCCCCTGCAGCAGCAGGGCGTACAGATCGCGATTGTGGTCGAGGGCCAGGTCGTGCAGGGACGTCAGGTAGATGATGTTCTGCAGCAGGTCGTCGTGCAGGCTGCCGAGCAGCTCCTTGTAGCGGTTGCTGGTCTGGATGGCCATCCAGGCGATGATAATGGCAATCGCCATCAGGACGCCGAAGCCGAAACCGAGCTTGGTCCTGATCGGCCAGTCGCGAAAGTTGGGGAGCATAAGCCGCCTCGTTGTCGAATGGGGCAAGGGCAGGGGCGAGCAGGTTTAAAGAAAGGTTAAACGATGGGGGGCAAAATTCAACACCGG
>JAVVDS010000031.1:0-31586 GCA_032251295.1 Desulfuromonadales bacterium
GCTCTTCCAGCACAGGAGTCAGCTCGTCCCGCATCGCACACCTGCCGTAGCTTTTGCCCTCTCTGAGCTTGCAGCCAAAACAGCTCGTACACCCCTTGAAGTCGAGATCATAGAGGTGGATCAGCCGGGTTGCTGCACCCTTCGACCTGGCCCCCTCAAGGGCCGACTCCAGCATTCTAGAGGTATTCCAGTTTTTGCGCGGACTGCCGTTAATCGCGTAGATCGTCATCAGAGAGACCTCCTCAGCCGCGAGCGTTAAGCCTATAGCGGGCAGATTTCCGACCCGCGACGAGCCGGACAACTCGATCGCCCGCTGACCCTCAGGCACCGAGACGGCTGCCGGCCTTGAGACTGCAGCCCCGCAGGAAGTCGCCAGCAGGCAGCCGCTTGCGCCCGGCCAGCTGCAGCTCGCCGACCAGCAGGCTGCCGGTACCGCAGGCGACCTCGATGCCGGCGGCGCCGACGCTCAGCACCGTGCCGGGCGGACCGCTGCCGCTGCCCGGCCGGGTGGCGGCCAGCTTGAGCAGTTCGCCGTCGAACAGCGTGTAGGCGCCGGGCCAGGGATCGAGACCACGCACCTGGTTGTGCAGTTCGGTCGCCGCACGACTCCAGTCGATGGCGCCGTCTTCCTTCTTCAGCATCGGCGCATAGCTGCTCGCCGCGTCGTCCTGGACTTCGCGCGTCAGCGTGCCGGCACAGAGCCGCTCCAGGGTTGCAAGCATCGTCTCGCGGCCGAGGAGAGCGAGCCGGTCGTGCAGTTGTCCGGCGGTCTCGTCGGCACCGATTGGCAGGGCGCGCTTGACCAGCATGTCGCCGGTATCGAGACCGACATCCATGTACATGGTGGTGATGCCGGTCTCAGTGGCGCCGTCCATGATCGCCTTGTTGATCGGTGCCGCGCCGCGATAAGCCGGGAGCAGCGAAGCGTGCACGTTGATGCAGCCGTGGCGCGGGATCTCCAGGACACTCTTGGGGAGGATCTGGCCGTAGGCGACCACCACAATCAGGTCGGGCGCCAGCTGCCGCACCTGCTCGACCGCTTCCGGCTGACGCAGCTTGAGCGGCTGGAAGACCGGCAGGTCGTAGCGCAAGGCCAGCTCCTTGACCGGCGGTGCGGCCAGCTGCTTGCCGCGCCCCTTGGGGCGGTCCGGCTGGGTGAAGACGCCGACCAGCGTACAGCCGGCATCGATCAGCCCCTGCAGGGTCGGCAGGGCAAATTCCGGGGTCCCCATGAAGACGGTGCGTAAATCCTGAGGGCGCATCACATCTGCTCCTGCTGGCGCTGCTCGAGCTTCTGCCATTTCTTGCGGAACAGGCCACGCTTCAGCGGCGAGAGTCGGTCGACGAACAGGATGCCGTCGAGATGATCGATTTCGTGCTGGCAGGCGATCGCCGTCAGGCCTTCGGCCTCGATCAGCCGGCTGACACCGTCGAGGTCCTGGAAACGGACCTTGACCCGTTCGCTGCGTTCGATACGGGCATAAAAGCCGGGGACGGAGAGACACCCCTCTTCCTCACAGCAGTCCCCCTCGCCGGCGACGATCTCCGGATTGACCAGGGTCAGCAGGGCCGGCGGTTCGTCCTTGGCGGCGCAGTCGATCACCGCCAGGCGCAGGCCGACGCCGACCTGGGGCGCCGCCAGGCCGACCCCGGGCGCGGCGTACATGGTTTCGGCCATGTCGCTGGCGAGTTGGCGCAGGCGATCGTCAAAGACGGTCACCGGCGCGGCCGGCTTCTTCAGGACCGGGTCGGGATAGTGTCGGATCGCTAACAGGGCCATGATCGATGGTCTTCCGGCGAAAAAGGCCCGACCGCCGCCAGCGGTCGGGCCGGGCTGAATATCAAGATTTCCATGACACGATGATAAAAGAGCCGGTCACGTCAAGTCAACCGCCACCCGCCCCGCAAAAACGGCAAAACAAAAAATGAGACTTGCATCATGAAAGTTTTTTTGCTATCTGATGACCCATTGCTGGACTTGTCATGAATTGCACTGAAATTTACGGGAGGGGATCATGTCCCGCATCAAGGACTGGCCGGAGGCCGACCGGCCCCGCGAGAAACTGCTCTATTGCGGCAGCGCTGCACTGAGTGACACCGAACTGCTCGCCCTGATCCTGCGCACCGGTCATGCTCACTCCCGCCTGAGCGCCCTCGACCTGGCCCGCCTGCTGCTGCACCGCTTCTCCTCCCTGCACGCCCTGACCCGGGCAAGCGCCACGGAACTCTGCACCACACCCGGCATCGGTCCGGCCAAGGCCGCCGAACTGCTGGCCATCGGTGAGCTGTCGCGCCGCATCGTCGCCAGCCGGCTGGAGCCGGGCGCGCGTTTCACCAGCTCCCGCGAGGTCTTCGCCCACTTCCACGAGCGGCTGCGCGACCGCAAGAAGGAAGTCTTCCTCTCTCTGCTGCTCGACAGCAAGAACCGCCTGCTGCGGGAAATCCAGGTCTCCGAAGGGAGCTTGAACGCCAGCATCGTCCATCCCCGGGAAGTGTTCCAGCCGGTGGTGCGCGAATCGGCGGCGGCGGTGCTGTTCGTCCACAACCACCCCTCCGGCGACCCGACCCCGAGCCGCGAGGATCTGGAGCTGACCAGCCGCCTGCACGAGGCCGGACAGTTAATGGGCGTGCGGGTGCTCGACCATATCATCATCGGCAGCGGCAGCTACATCAGCCTTGCTGACCGCGGCCTGCTCGATTCTGCAGGCTAAGGGGTAAAGTCTCACTCCTCATCGAATGTTATGTCTTTGTCATGATCTCAGTCATGCTCACGGAGGGAACACCATGTCCACGACAGGACCGCGGCCGTGCCGACGCACTGACCGGTGCGGCTTCACCCTGGTCGAGGTGATGGTCGCGCTGACCATCTTCCTGATTGCCAGCATGGGGCTGCTGCCGCTGCTGGTGGCCAATATGCAGGCCGACCGGAATCTGAGTCTGTACGGCCAGGCCCAGCGCCTGGCGGGCGAGGCGATGGCTGAACTGCAGGCGCGCGACTATCAGAGTCTGTCCGACCTCGACGGGTCGAGCCTCTTGTCCGGACCGATCGAGGTCCGCCGCGAGATCGCCAGCGATCACGGCCTGACCCGCCTGGCCGTCACCGCCGCCTGGCGCCAGCGGGACCGGCAGCACAGCTACCGGCTGGAATCGCTGCGCGCCGCGCCATGACCGCCGGCAACTGCCGGGGAGTGACGCTCCTCGAACTGCTGAGCGTGCTGCTGATCGCCGGACTGGTCGGTGTCATCGTCCTGCCGGCCTGCCTCGCCTTTCAGGCCCAGGGGATCCGCACCATCGGCCGCAACGACCTGCACGACCGCGCCGAACGACTGCTGCGCTTTCTCGCCAACGACATCCGCAGTGCCGCTTTTCTCACGGGCCCGCAGCCGCTCCAGGCCGACGGCTCGCCACTGGCCCTGGTACACGATAGCCTGCCGGGCGATCCGCTGGAGGAGTTCCCTTCCGCCCTGGTGCCGGAGAGTGGTGGTGCCGATGACGACGACGCTCTGACCCTGGTGACCGCCCTCTCCTTCGCACCGCCGCTCACCCTCTGGCTCGCCGCCGAAGCCGACAGCGACGAACTGACCCTGAACCGGGCCCCGAACCAGCCGCCCGGCTCGTCCCGTGAGCTCCGCCCGGCGCCGGAAGCCATCAACCACCTGCTCCTCGCCAACCAGCCAGACTGCTATCCGGTTGCCGGTGGCGGCCAGACCCTCTATCTGGAGCAGCCACTGGCCGTCGCCGCGCCGGCCGGCACCGAAGTCCTCGGCGTGCGGGCGTTTCGCTATCTTCTGGAGCCGCACGCCGGCAGCGGCCGGTTGCGCCGTGACGACTTCACCAGCCGCGAGATTGTCGATCCGGCAGTCGACGCCCTGCAGTTTCAGTACCTGCTCGCCGACGGCCGCCTGGTCGATCAAGTGGCCGACACGCTGGCGATCCGCGGCGTACGGATCAGCCTGCTGGTGCGCGCCTTGCGCCCGGACCGTGAGCATCTCGACCGCTCCAGCTATGCGATCGCCGACCGCAGCTACGGTCCTTACGACGACCACTACCGGCGGCTGTTGGTCAGTAAACTGGTCGAGGTGCGCAACCATGGCCGTTAGGCAGGGGGGGATGGCGCTGGTGTCGGTCGTCCTGCTGCTGGCGACCCTGATGCTGCTGGCGTTGACCCTGACCGAAAAGGTCGCCACCTCGAGCCGGATCCTTGCCCGGGAACAACTGCGCCAGCGCAGCTACTGGGCGGCCAGCGCCGCCGTCGAGTGGGCCAGGCCACAACTCGCCAGCGCGTTCCGCGACCATGGAGACTGGCGGCAGCTACTGCCGCCCGATGAGGACGGCTATGCGGCGGAGCCGGTCTGGACAATCGCCATCGACGATCTGCCGGTCGACCTCTATCTGCGCGACAGCTCGGGGGAAGATGACGCTGCCGGCACGGAGCGCGACCTGCAACTGCTTTTACTGGCGCGCACCGGCCGGACGGGCGCCGAACTGCTGCTGGAGTGCCGCTGCGGCTTCGACAGCGCCCTGCTCGCCGCCGAGCAGGCAGGGACCGTGGCCAGCGACGATCTCACCCGCCTGCTCGAGCAGCCGGTGAGCAGCCTGCAGCTGACGGACTGAAGGGATTATTCATGAAGCACTCTGACTCAGCACAGACGCGGAGGACCGAGTTACCAGCGTGGATCAAATGTGATGGCGTCGCAAAAACTCACCAACGGCTGCGTTGCCACAATCATCTCGCTGCTTCGACGTATGGAACTACGCCTCATTGCTCGACAATTGCGCGCCTTACATTTGGTGTTTTTTGCTTAGCCATCCGATTTTTGACGTTCTGCGAAAGCATCAAATGTATTTCCCTGCGCGTCTCCGCGTCTCGGCGGCGTCGCCTTAAATCGGTTCGTTCTGCAACGGCATCAAAGGAGACACCATGAGGACGTTGCCGGGAATTTTTCTGTTGGGAGCTCTGCTCAGTCACGGTCTGGGTGTGGTGCCGACGGCCATGGCCCAGCCCGAAATGTTCTGGGAGTTCTTTACCTCGACGCCGGTTGCCGATCGCGATCTGCTGGTCATCGCCAGCGCCGACGCCACCGGCCGGCAGGGGCATCTGCGCGGCTATGCCCTCGACAATCCGGGTGGCGGCCCGCTGTGGGACGCCGCCCAGCGCATGCCGCACCCCGGTCTCGGCACCAGCCCCGGCGCCGAGCCGGCCGGCGATCCGCCGGCGCGGCCGGACCTCGCCAACGTGGTGCGCACCCTCTACACCAACCTCCCCGACGCGCCGGGCAGACAGGCGCTGCTGCCGTTGGCCCTGCCGGCGCTGGCCGAACTGCAGCCGGCGATCGGTGTCGCCGATGAGTCGACGGCGGCCGCCCTGATCCACCTGGCTCGTGGCCGAATCGGCTGCACAGCCGAGAATCCGACCGGTCTCGGCGATGCACCGACGCTCCTCTGGGGGATCCGGCGCGCCCGGCCACTGCTGCTCGGTCACAACCCGATCGCAGCCGCCACTCGCGAGCGCGACCGCATCGCCTATGTCGGTGCCGAAGACGGCATGCTGCACGCCTTTTACACCGGCGCATGGGACGACACCCGCCAGGGCTATCCTCTTGACGATGCAGACGCCGGTCGCGAACTCTGGGCCTATCTGCCGGGGAGTCTGCTCGCCAGCCTGCCGCAGCAGCCGTTTGCCGCCGCCGACCGCCCCTCTTTGCTCGCCGTTGACGGCAGCCCGACCGGTGGCGAATTTTATCTCGACCTCGACGGTGACGGCCGGGCTCGCTGGCACACCCTGCTGGCGGCGACCGCCACCGACCGGGGGCGACAGCGCAGCAGCCTGTTCGTCCTCGACGTCACCGACCCCTACCAGCCGCGCCTGCTCTGGGAACAGATCCTGCCGACCGCTGCAGCCGGAATGACCCGCGGCGTGCGCATCGGCCTGCGCGGCCCGGCACATCAGCGTCGGCCGACCCTCTATCTGAGTGCAGCCGTCACCCTCGTCGAGGGAGGTGAGAGTCGCCCGGCTCTGCAGTTTCAGGCCATCGATCTGCAACGGGGGAGACTTCTCTGGCAATCGACCCTCCCCTATCCGGACGCCAGCCCGGCATTCGCCACACCGCCGCCGGTGCCGACTCTGCTCGACAGCGACGGCGACGCTCTGATCGACGTCCTGATTAGCGGTGATCTGGCCGGTCGTCTCTGGGCGATCCGCGCCAGCGACGGCACGGTCATCGGCGACGGGCCGCTGCTGGTCACCGCCGGCGGCAGCGCCGAACCGATCGGCGCCGAGGCGACCCTGCACGGACGGGTGATCTACATCGGCACCGGCGGCAGCGAATTTGCCGATCCGCACGCTTACTATGCGATCTACGCCGTCGTCTTCACCGAGACCGGCGGGCAGCTGCTCTGGCGACTCCCCCTCGCCCCCGGCGAACAGGTCTGGCAGGCACCGCTGGTCGACCGCTCCGGGAATCTGCTCCTCGGCGTATCCATCGACTATTTTGGTGAACAAACGGCGACGGCGACCGCAACCCGGGGCCGGCTGCTCGCCATCCGGCGCGACGGCGCACTGGCCGGGGCGAGCGAACAGCCGGCCGGGCTGATCGGGCAGCCGCTGGTGCGCGATGGCCTGGTGATGGCGGTATCGCTGCACGGCGCGGTCAGCCAGTACGGCTCGGCAGCGACCGGCGTATCGACGACGCCGCAAGTCGGGACGGTGCGGATTCTGTCATGGCGATTCTACTGAAGCGGGACGGACGGCGAGGGGGGTTCACCCTGCTGGAACTGCTGGTGGTCACGGCGCTGCTCGGTATCCTGGCCAGTCTCGGCCACTGGAGCGGGCGCCAGTGGCTGCGCGACTGGCAGGTCAACCGCGCCCAGCAGCAGCTGTATGAGGATCTGAAGCTCGCCCAGAGCCGGGCGGAGCAGAGCGGCGGCACGGTGCTGGCCGACGGCCGGCTGGTGGTCCAGCGCAGCTTTCTGGTCTTCGATCCGGAGCAGGCCGCCTACGGCCTGTACCGCTGGCGGGATGACGATGGCGACGGCGTGCCGCAGCCGGAGGAGAACCGGCGGCTCTGGCAGAGGCAGCTGCCGGCGGGGGTCAGCTTCCGCTTTGCAGCGGCGGTCGACCGGCGGGCCTGCAGTAATCAGACGGTGGCGCCAAACCGCGCGGTCACCTTCGGCAGCCCCTCCTACCCCCCCTGCCTGGGGCGACCCTGCGTCAAGTTCGATTCGCAGGGGTTCAGTGTCACCGGGCCGGGCGCAGTCTATCTCTCCGACGGCCGGCGCAGCCTCGCCCTGAGCCTGACCCGGCCGGGTCTGTTCACCCTCTGCCGTTGGGACGGCACGCGCTGGCAATAGCCTGCATCTGTGAATTGCAGCGCCGTCAGGCGATGCCGGCGTATTCGAGAAAGGTCACAGCCGGGCGATGCACCGGCTGCTGCGCCAGCAGGTCGTAGACCTCGGCGGGGCCGTAGTAGCGCGCCTCCATCGCCCGCCCCCTCTCCATCCAGAAACCGAACTGCGGGATAAAGCTGTTGTGGCGGATGCTGTGATCGATGGTCAGGCCGGCCAGGACGAAGATGTTGCGGTCACTGCCGTCGAAGGCGTCGGTGAGATAGGAGGCGATCCGATGAAACTGCCGCCAGGTGTTGACGTTGCAGAGCCGGCGATGCGGCCGCCGGGCGGTGACCACCTCCGACAGAAACTCGAAGACCGAGACCTCCAGCATCTTCAGCGGCTCATGGCTGTCGCGGTCGAGTTTTTTGCTGAAGGTGAAACAGCTCGGCTGCAGCAGGCTGCCGATCGGCTCCGGTCGGGCGGTGAGCGCGGCGATCCGCTGGGGATCGAGGGCGGCCAGCGCCGGCTGCAGCGTATAGATTTTGCCAAGGGCGCCTTCGCCGACCGCCTCGCCGGCGATCAGCATCTGCCGGTGCAGTTGCAGTCGCGGCGTCTCGCCAGCCGGTTTGCGGAACAGATATTTGTACGGGATTTCGATGCGCGGCTGATCGTCGTCGCGGAAAATCCGAATCAGCTGCGCCCCCCGCAGATAGACCTGCAGGTAGGGATCGAGCATGCGGCGCAGCATACCGCAGCAGGGCGCCAGCTGCTCGTGGATCCGGCGGATATAACCGATACCGGCGCGCTCCTCGGCGCCGACATGGCTGCCGCCGACGATCACCAGGTCGTGCCCGTGGTAGGCGGCGGTCGCCAGCCGGTTCGGATCGAGCAGGGCGCCGACCCGGCCGAGATTGAAAGAGGGGCAGTTGAACACATAGCCGAACAGCGCCTTCTTGATCGACTGGCTTTCATCGGAGCACTGCCAGATGGCCGGCAGGGTCCCGCGAAACCGGGCGTGATCGGCAAAACCGCGCAGGCGGCCGAACAGCTGCATCAGTTCCATGGGGGACTGGTCGAGCAGATCCTCGGGGGGGGGCGCCAACGGCATCGCGGTCACCTCAAACGCAGAAGAGTGGGGCAATCGAAAAAAACATAACACTGTTTTACATCTATTGACAGGAGAAAATGGCCCGGTTTGCCGATTGCGGTCACGCCGTCCTCCGTGCTAAGAAGAGAGCTGGACCCCGTCGGCCCGGCATCGCCGGGTCAGCATCCCGTTTGCTCCGCACCGACAAAGTGATCGCCCTTGACGACCCTGTCCCGACCCGAACTGCTCGCCCCCTGCGGCAGCCTGGAAGCCTTCTTCGCCGCCATGGAGTCCGGCGCCGACGCCGTCTATGTCGGTCTGCAGGAGTTCTCGGCGCGCGCCAAGGCGAAGAACGTCGATCTGAATGAACTGGAGCGGATGGTCGCCTGGGCGCACGCCCGCCAGCGCCGGGTCTATCTGACCCTGAACACCCTGATCAAGGAGAACGAGCTGCCACGGCTGGTCGAGATCCTGGCAGCGGCGGAAGCGATGGCCGTCGACGCCGTGATCCTGCAGGATCTGGCGGTCTGGCGCCTGGCGCGTCGCCACTTTCCCGGCCTGGAACTGCACGCCTCCACGCAGCTGACCATCCACAATGCCGCCGGCGCGCGCATGCTGGAACAGCTCGGCTTTACCCGGGTGGTGCTGGCGCGTGAGCTGAGCCTGGCAGAGATCGCCGCCATCGGTCGCCAGACCGCGATCGGCCTCGAGCACTTCATCCACGGCGCCCACTGCTTCTCCTTCTCCGGCCAGTGCAGTTTCTCCTCCTGGCTCGGCGGCATGAGCGGCAACCGCGGACGCTGCGCTCAGCCGTGCCGGCGCCGCTACCGCTACAAGGGGAAGGACGGCTACTTCTTCTCGCCCAACGACCTCTCCGCCATCGACCTGCTGCCGGAACTGGCCGCGGCCGGCATCGAAAGCTTCAAGATCGAGGGGCGGATGAAGAGCGCCGAGTATGTGGCCAACGTGGTGACCGCCTACCGGCAGGTGCTCGATGCCGCACCCGGCCAGCGCCCGGCCGCGCTGCGCGCCGCCAAGGAACGGCTCAAGGAGTCGTTCGGCCGCACCCCGTCGCGCGGCTTTCTCACCGGAACGCAACCGACCGACCTGCTCAATCCCGCTCGGCACGGCGCGACCGGTCGTCGGCTCGGCCAGGTCGAGCAGTCCCGTCCCGGCAGTTTCACCTTCCAGACCCGGGATCCGCTGCATGTCGGCGACCGGCTGCGCATCCAGCCGGCCAGCGACCAGGCGGGTACGGCGTTTACCGTGCGGCAGCTGCGGCTCGGCAGCCGCCCGGTCAACCGGGTCGCCGCCGCCAGCCGGGTCACGGTCAGTGCACCACCGGGCAAGACCTTCGCCCGCGGCGACGGCGTCTTCAAGGTCGCCTCGGGGCAGGCCTTCACCTTGAGTGAAACCGCCTGCCGCAAGCGCCTGGCCGAAGCAGCCGGACAGCCGCTCCCCATGACCCTGACTATCACCATGCCGGACTATAACCGGCTGATGCTGCGCGCCGACTGCGCCGGCATCGAACTGGAACGGGAGTTTCCGGTGGAGAGTTTTGCCGCCCGGGAGAGGCCGCTGTCTGCCGACAGCCTCGGCAAGGTCTTCGGCAAGACCGACCGCCAGCCGTTCACCCTGGCGACGCTGCACTGCGCGACCCTGCCGGAGCGGGTCATCCCCCCCAGCCGGCTCAATGCCGTGCGCCGTGATTTCTACCACGACCTGGCGCAGACGATTCTCTCCCGGCGCCAGACCGACCACGACCGCCACCGGCAGCAGGCTCTTGCCGAACTGCTCCCTGCCAGCGACAGTCCGCCCATGGAGCCGGAACGGCTCGGCGTGGTCCTCAGCCAGAGCCGCGACCGCCACCTGCTGAAGAGCCCGCAGGTCGACACCATCTACCTGCCGCTGACGCCGGGCGTCCATGAACGCTGCGATGCCCGCCAGGCCGATCGGCTGGTCTGGGATCTGCCTCTGGCGATCTTTGACGCCGACTGGCCGGCCTACCGGGGCGAGGTCGAGCGGCTGCTGGCCAAGGGGTTCCGGCGCTTCCGCCTGCAGAACCTCGGCCAGTTCCGGCTGTTTGCCGAGCAGGACGGGCTGGCTCTGGAGACCGGCTACCGGCTGTTCACCCTCAACAGCCAGGCGGCCCTGGCCTGGAAGGAGTGCGGCGCCGTCGTCGCCACCTGCTACATCGAAGACGACCGCGACAATCTCGCCGCGCTGCTGGCCCGGCCGACCGGCCTCCCCCTGGCGGTCATCGTCCATGCCAACCTCCCGCTGATGGTATCGCGCATGCCGTTGCGCGGCATCAAGGGGGACAAGCCGCTCCTCTCCGATCGCGGCGAAGCCTATCGGCTCGAAAGCCGCGGCGAACTGGTGACGCTCAGGCCGCAGGTCGACTTCTCCCTGATCGGCCGGCTGCATGAACTGCGGGCCCTCGGCTGCCGGCGGCTGATTGTCGACCTGTCGCACTGCGGTCCGTTTTCCGCCGAGGGGCGCAAAATCCTCGCCGCCGTCCAGCGCGACGAAGCGCTGCCTGCCACCTCGACCTTCAACTACCTGCAGGAGATGGCCTGAACCGCACCGGTTCGCGCCGACTCCGCCGGGCAGACACGAGGCATTCGCTCATGACCCAACCCGCCATTCTTACCTCCATGGCCGAAGTTAGTGAACTGGCCCGCCGGCTCGCCGACCAGCCGAGTATCGCCGTCGATCTCGAAGCCGACTCCCTGCACAATTACCGTGACAAGATCTGCCTGATACAGGTCTCGACGCCGACGGAGACAGTACTGATCGATGCCCTGCTGTTCGAGCATCTCGAACCGTTGCGGCCGGTCTTTGCCAACGCCGGCATCCGCAAACTGTTTCACGCCGGCGATTATGACCTGCGCTGCCTGCACCGCGATTTCAGCCTGGAGATCCACGGTCTGTTCGACACCATGATCGCCGCGCAGCTCCTCGGCGAAGCACGCATCGGCCTGGCCGACCTGCTCGGCCGGCATTTCGATGTGCAACTCGACAAGCGTTTCCAGCGCGCCGACTGGTCGCAACGACCGCTGCCGACGGAGATGATCGATTACGCTGCCGAGGATACCCGCCATCTGCACCGCCTGGCGGCGCTGTTCGAGACGCGTCTCATAGAGCGGGAGCGCCTCGACTGGGCCACAGAGGAGTTTGCCCTGCTCGAACAGGTGCGTTTCGATCCGCCGACCGGGCCGCTCTGTCTGCGTCTGAAGGGGGCAGGGCAGCTCGACCGGCGCCAGCTCGGCGTCCTCGAGGCGCTGTTGCAGTGGCGGGAGACGGAAGGACGGCGGCGCGACCGCCCGGTCTTCAAGGTGATCGCCAACCCGTTGCTGCTGGAGATCGCCCGTCATGCGCCGCAGAGTGAAGCGGCCCTGGCCAGTATCGACGGCGTGCCGGAGCGACTGCGGCAACGGTTTGGCAAGGCGCTGCTGAAAGCAGTGCGGCGCGGCCTGGAGTGTCCGGAACAGGAGCTGCCGTTTTTGCCGAAAAGCGCGCGAGCGGAGCGCGATCCGGTTGTCGAGCAAGCCCTCAAGGCGCTGAAAAGCTGGCGGGCAGGACAGGCCGCCGCCCTCGAAATCGAACCGGGGGTGCTGATCAACAACGCGGTGCTTGAGGAGCTGGCGCGGCAGCGACCGACTGCCGTTGCCGGTCTGGAAGAGATCCACGGCATGAAGAACTGGCAGCGCCGCGTCCTGGGGGAGAGTCTGCTGCAGCGGCTCGGCGGACTCGGTCTGCCGCCAGCCTGAGCCGCCTGCGAAGCGTCAAGCGTCGACCTGATGGGCCGGGCGCAACAGGTCGAACAGGGTCTTGACCGGATTGAAGGCGTCACCGGGGATCTCGACGAACAGGGTCAGCCAGCCGGCCATGCCGCCGTTCCAGAGCCCCGGCAGTTCCAGCACCCGCAGCGTCTCCCCCTGCTGCACCTTGGCGGCAACGATCACCGCATCAGCATCGACAAATCGCACCAGATCATAGGGCCGCCCCTGCCAGTCGCGCAGGGCACAGGCCATGTCGACCGGGTTGAAATGGGTCGACGCGGCGAGTAGCGCCGCCTGCTGCGGATCGGACCCGTCGATCTGCGCCGTCTCGACAATCTGCCGCCGCGCCAGCCCTGTTGCATCCCTCACCCAGAAAGGGCCGCCCCCCGGTTCGCCAAGGTTGGCGACCATGCCGCAAACCCGCAGCGGCCGGTCGAGCTGCGCGATCAGACCGGCCAGGTCGAGGTCGAGGGGGACCTGCAGCTGCAACCGGTCGTAGAGAAAGCCGAAGGCCAGATCGCGCAGCAGCGGATCGTCGCCATGCTGGTGCAGTTCGCGCAGCAGGCCGTGCTGCTCCTGTTGCAGTTCGAGCAGGTAGCCGGCCAGCAGCCGGCCGCAGCGCAGGTTGGTCGCCTTGTTGGCGTCCGGCACGACGTTGTCGATATTGCGCAGCAGGACGATATCACCGCCACAACCGGCGAGATTGGCGAGGAGGGCGCCGTGCCCGCCCGGTCGCAGCAGCAGTCGCCCCGCTACGTCGCGGGCCGGCCGGCCGGCGGCATTGAGGGCGAGGGTGTCGGTGCAGGGCTGCTGGGTCGAATAACTCAGGGCCGGCTGACAGCCGTAGCCCTCGCACAGACGCTGGCGCCAGGCGGTCGCTTCTGCCCGGAACAGGTCGAGATGCTCCGGAGAGACGGTCAAGTGCAGCGCCACCCGCCCCTGGCCGTTATCGAGCAGCGCCGCCTCGGCCTGGTGCTCGATGAACGGCGAGCGCAGACCGTCGGCGGCGCGATGAAACGGCAGCAGACCCTTGGGGAGGTCGGCATAACCGAGACCGGTCGGCGCGAGAAGAGCGTCGAGCAGCGGCGCCAGGTCGCGCTCCGCCAGCAGTTGCGCCACGCTCAGTCCGTCTGCCGCCAGCAGCCGTTGCAGCTCGGCGGCAAACGGGAAACGCTCAAACTCTTCGGCAAAGCGCTGCAGATCGCCCAGCGACTCGTCGGTCGCAGCGTCCGGCCCGACGGCTCGCCAGGCGTCGAGGACCGCGGCATCGACCAGCAGCGGCTGGAACATGCGGGTCGCCGCCCCTGATGCGGGGATGAACCGGGAGATCCGTCCGGCGGCCGTCGCCGCAGCGAACTGCCGTTCCAGGTCGGCGCCGCGGTCGACGGGCAACGCTGCGATGCCGTCGCCCGGTATGCACGGCCGCTCCAGGCACTGCCAGGCGGCACCTTGCCGCAGTTGCGCCAACTGCCGCTCCGCCGTTGCCCGCTCGATACCGAGCGTCGCCAGCTGCCGCAGATCGTCGCCGGTCAACAGCTCCTCTCCAGCCCCCTGGTCACTCATAGCGGCGCATTTCTCCTCCCGTCTCACTCAGAACAGCAGCACCGGGCAGGTGACATTGTGCAACACATAGTTGGCAACCGAGCCGAACAGCACATCGCGGATCTCGCCGGTGCTTTCACGGCGGCCGATCACCAGCAGCTGGAACGGCTCGTCGTTGGCGACCTTGCAGATGGTCTGGCGTGGCGTGCCGAACTTGAGGCGGGCATCGACCGTGAAGCCGGCCGCCTCCAGCCGTCGTTTCATCTCCGCCAGCACCTGCTCGCCGGCCTGGCCGGCATTGTCGCGGATCATCTCCAGCTGAAAGTCGGGGATCATCCGGTAGGCGAGCTTGTCGACATCGACCACATGCAACAGGGTCAGGCGAGCGGGGAAGCGCGCCTTGTTGACGATGATTTTCTCCAGAGTGCGCCCCGCCGTCTGCGATCCGTCCACCGGCACCAGAATTTTGATCTCCATAACCACCTCGCTCCTCTGTTGCTCCCTTGGCTTCAAACTCTCATCGATGAAACGCGGAGGCGCTGAGACGCTGAGAACCCCGAACCTTTCGATGTTTCTCTCCGCGTCGCCGCGCCTCCGCGTCAATTAACGACTTGTGCTCTGTCTGTCGGCCGGCGGCTGCAGACGCTACGGATAGACCAGCCGCGGCAGGAACAGCACCAGATCCGGCCAGTAGGTCAAAAGCAACAGGATGGCGATCTGGATCAGCAGAAACGGCATCACCGCCCGCGAGACGAACAGCAGGTCGCGATTGGCGACCGTGCCGGAGATGTAGAGGCTGACACCGAGGGGCGGCGTGCAGTAGCCGATGCCGAGATTCAGAGTCATCAGCAGGCCGAAGTGCAGGGTGTCGATGCCGAACTTGGCGAGCAGTGGCAAAAAGATCGGCGTCAGAATCAGGGTCGCCGAGATGATGTCCATGAACATGCCGATCAGCAGCAGCAGGATATTGACTGTCAGCAGGAAGACCCAGGGACTCTGGATGTTGTCGACCACGGCGTTGGCGATCTGGTTCGGGATCTGCTCGAAGGTCAGGTACTCGCCGAACACCGAGGCGCCGGCGACGATCACCAGCAGGGTCGCCGAGGTCACCGACGACGAGACCACCACCTTCTTGACGTCGCGCAGCTTCATGTCGCGGTGAATGAACAGCTCGACGATGAAGGCATAGAAGCAGGCGACCACCGCCGCCTCGTTGGCGGTGAAGAAGCCGGAGTAGATACCGCCGAAGATCAATACCGGCAGCAGCAGCGCCCAGATACTCTCGCGCAGGGTCGCCAGCAGTTCGCGCACGGTCGGTTTTGGCAACGTCTCCAGATCGCGCTGCTTGCAGAAGAACCAGGCGTACAGCGACATGCCGACGATGATCAGCAGGCCGGGGATGAAACCGGTGAGGAACAGCTTCTCCAGCGGGTCGTTGGAGACCATGGCGTAGAGGATCATGGCGATCGACGGCGGGATCACCACACCGAGGATCGGCGCTGTGGTCATGACGCCAACCGAGAACTGCTCGTCGTAGCCGTGCTTCAAAAGCGCCGGGATCATGAAGCCGCCGATGGCGACCACCGTCGCCACGGTCGACCCGGAAATGGCGCCAAAAAAACCGCAGGCGAGGACGCCGGCCATGGCCAGCCCGCCCGGAAGAAAGCCGACCAGCACGTTGGCGGTCTTGATCAGCTTGGCGACAATGGTCCCCGTGGTCATGATATTGCCGCACAGCACGAAGAAGAGCACCACGATCAGGGCGAACTTGTCCATGCTGCGGTAGAGCACTTCGATGGTGATCAGCGGGTCGATGCCGGCGATCCAGACCAGGCCCGCCATGCCGGTGAAAAACAGGGCCATGAAGACCGGTACGGTGCCGGCCAGGCAGCCGAGGAGCAGGGCGAAAACGATGAGCGACTGGGTATCCATGGTCTGCTGCGCCTAACGGCCCTCCCCGTCGCCGCCCGCTTCAGCGAGCGGCTCGCTGGACAGGTCGAGACCGAACCAGTCTTCCACGGCGACGATCAGGGTGCGCACAAACATCATGGCGCCGACCAGGGGAAGTACGGCGTAAAAGTACCACTCGGGGATCTGCAGAGAGGCGGTTTTGGCGAACTGATCCTGATAGACCATCTGCATCAGAGAGAAACCGAACCAGACCATCATGCCGGCGAAGGTCAGGACCGCCAGGTGATTGACCATGACGAGCGGCTTGCGCAGCACCGGAAAGAGCTGCGGCAACGCGTCGATGCGGATCAGGGAACGATGGCGGATCGCTGCTATACAGCCGACGTAGGTGCTGAAAAAGATCACCTTGCGCACCACCTCGTCCGACCAGTAGAGATTGACGTCGCTGGTCAGCTTGCGCAACACCACGTTGGCCATGGCGACCACCAGGGCGAGAGAGACTGCCAGGAACAGGCTCCAGTCTTCAATAAAAGCGAGGCTGCGATGCAGCCTGCGGATCAGCGTTCTCATCACTCTCCCTCGGCACCGGGCAAGAGAAAAATTAAAAAGGCCGGGGCCGATATCGGCCCCGGCTGCCAAGGATAACGGGTTTATGCGCAGGAATCAATTACTGCAGAGCGGCGCGCACCTTGTTGAAGTATTCGCGACCGATTTTGTCGCCCCAGGTCTTGAAGACCGGCTCGGTCAGGTCGATCAGCTGCTGACGCTCTTGCGCGGAGAACGTGTGGAAGGTGACACCGGCTTCCTTGGCCTTGGCGACCTGATCACCATGCTGCTTGCGGGTCAGTTCACGGGTCTTGGCACTTTCCTCCGCAATGGCGGTCAGCAGGACCTGCTGCAGGTCGGCCGGCAGTTTGTCGAACCAGCGCTTGTTCATCAGGTGAATGAACAGCCCCTGGGCGTAATCGAGTTCGGTGAAGTGCTTGGAGATGTTGAATTTCTTGGTGATGTTGCAGACGATGGCGGTATGGTCGAGGCCGGTGATCACGCCGGTCTGCAGCGCTTGCGGGACGTCCGGCCACGGCATCACGGTGAACTTCATCCCCCACGCCTTGTAGAAGTCAGCGTTTAAAGGCGCCTCGGCGATGCGGAAGTTGACTTTTTTGGCATCGGCGATGGTCGCGACCGGGTCGTTGGTCGCCCAGCCGTAGGGGCCATAGCCGGTGACGTCAACGGTCATGATGCCGCCGCGCAGGGTACTTTCGGCAAACGGCTGCCAGAGCTCCGGGGTGTTGCGAAAGGTGTCGAGCTTGTCGAAGGTGTCGACCACATAGGGCATGTTGACGATGCCGAGGGTCTCGGCGACGTTCTGCGCCGCCACCGACGAGCTGAGCATGCCGTGCACCGCGCCGAGCTTCAGCTTGTTGATCACGTCCTTCTCGCCACCGAGCTGGGCCAGCGGGCGGAAGTCGATATAGAGGCGCCCTTTGGAGTCTTCCCAGACCCGGTCACGCAGCCGGTAGCCAAAACCGACCCCTTCGATAACCGGGTGGGAGATGTTGGAGAGAATGTAGGTGTACTCGGCGCCGCTCGGGTCGAACTTCGGTTGCCAGGCGGCCAGGGGGTCTTCTTTTTCGGCGGCCGGCACCTGGCCGGCGCACAGGATCAACAGCAGACAGCTCAACAGCAGAACAAGCGGGTTGCGTTTCATCGGTTCACTCCTTTATGCGTCCTTGCGAAGGTTGGGGTTGTGCGGAGAAAAGACGTCAGTTTCCTCACTCCTGTAGCTCGTCAGCATAAATCAAACCCCGTTATATGGCAAACCTTTTCCACGCATGGACGACACGCTGCCGACACAGGTCGGCAGCGTGTGCGGCAACGCTCAGTCTGCCGGCAGAACGCAGCGGATGCCGCCCTCTTTCAGGCCAGGACGGAAACAGCCGTTACAGGAGGTGCAGGTTGCCCGGTTCGTCCCACCGTCCCGCCAGCGTGCCGGCAGGTCCGGTTCCCGGATCAAGGGGCGAGCCATGGCAATCGCGTCGACCCCTTCGGCGAGGGCCCGCTGCGCCGTTTCGAGGCTGCGGAAACCGCCGACAGCGACGACCGGGCAGGCGACCTCGGCCTTGATTGCCAGCGCCAGAGCCCGATTGTAGCCCTCCTGATCGACACTGTCGATCGGAGTGCGCACCGGGCTCTTCGTTCCGGAAGCGGGCGTGCCGCTGCTGACTTCGATGCCGTCGATACCGGCCGCATCGAGCAGCTGCGCGGCGTAGCGGCCGTCTTCGGCGCTGAGTCCGCCGTCCAGATTATCGCAGCCGCTCAACTTGATCAGCACCGGGAAGTCACGGCCGACCGCCCCGCGCACGGCCGCGATGACCTCCGCAAGAAAGCGGCAGCGGTTTGCAACGGGCCCGCCGTAATCGTCACTGCGGCGGTTGGTCAAAGGTGACAGAAACTGGTTGATCAGGTAGCCGTGGGCGCCGTGCAGCTGCACGGCATCGAAGCCGTACGCCTTGGCCCGGCGGGCGCCGGCGGCAAACGCCGCCACCAGGCGCGCGATCTCGTCGCCAGACAACTCTTCCGGCTGCTCCGGGTATTGATCGACCTTGACAGCCGACGGCGCCAGCGGCAGCCGACCGGCGTTTCGGCTGTCGGTCTGCCCCCCGGCATGCACCAGCTGCATGCAGATCTTGCCCCCTTCGGCATGCACGGCCTCGGTCATGGCGCGCATCTCGGCGGCGAAATCGTCGCAGTGGATCCCCATTTTCCCCGGCAGCTGCTTCCCCTCGGAGCTGACGAAGGCATAACCGGTGACAATCAGACCGACCCCTCCCCGCGCCAACTCGCGATAGGTGTCGATCAGCCGCCGGGTCGGCCGGCCATCGGCCTCGCACATCCCCTCCCAGGTCGCCGAGCGCATCAGCCGGTTGCGCAACGTCATGCCATTCAGGGTCAGTGGTTCGAACAGTGTCGTCATCACACACTCCTTCGGTTGAGAAGACTTCGTGGACACCCTCAGTCAGCAGCAGCCACCTCGATCAGAACCTCGTTGCGCCGCAAAAACCAGAGACTGAACGGCGCATTGTATCGAGCAAAAACCGGCTCGCCCACCGCCTCGAGCCCCTCTTCTTTGAGGGCTTTGAGCAGGACCGCTTCGTTGGCACGGTACCTCTCTTCGCTCCAGGTGCCGGAATAGCGCCGGGCGGCCATGGTGCGTACCGGCACCTCTTTGAGGGTCACCTCGTCACTCTCGGGGTCCGGCAGGTTCTCGATGGTCGAACCGGACGGCATCACGAAGGCAAAACGGTAGCGCTTGCCGGTCGGCTGCTGGATCACCGGGGTCGTCATGGCGATCTTGCCCTGTGGCCGCTTGTCTTCACTGATGTAGGCGAACAGCCGCCGGAACGCCTGGTTGCCGACCTCGGTAAAGGGCCCTTCCACAGAGGTCTCGGCCACCACATACGGAGCGTACCGGCGCACTTCGAACTCGGGGTAAGTTGCCACAACCCGGTAGTCCGGCTCTTCATAAGCCATGGCGTCTTCCCCCCAGGTGAAATAGCCGCTCAACACAACCGCCACAACCATGGCGGGCCACAGCCGTCCGATGGCCTTCATCCGTCGAGGTCCACGCTGTCGCCGCCGATCAGTTTCAAGGCTTTTTCGATGCTGAAATAGACCATGAACTTCGGCCCCCTCGCGGCATCTTCCTCCGGAGTCAGACAGCGGCGGGTCATCGTCGCAATCAGCTCGACATCGTTGTCTTCCCTGATCTTCTTCAGATAGAGCCGGATCCCCCGATAGCCCGCCCCCTTTTCGATGAAGAGGTAGCTGGCATAAGGGTTTTCGCCGATATTCCGGTGCGTCAGGCGTTCGCGCATGATGAAGGCAAGGCTGCCATCGTCCATGACATGGGGCCGGGCATAGATGGCCGCATCGACCCGGCCCTCACGGTCGGCGGTCGACATCACACCGACCCCTTCGGTCTCTTCGAAATATTCCTTGAGTTGCATCATTTAGCTCCTTCCGTTCTGTAGAGTTCCTCAAGCCGGGCAAGGGCCTGGGCGGCAAAACCACACCAAGTCTAACATACGCAAAGAGGCTGTGAGCGATGACGTGCCTAAAAATGGTCTCTCCGTCAACTCAAAGCCTCGACTGATCGATAACCCCCAAAAAAGGGATGGGACAAAGGGGCGGGCGGGGCAGGCGACTGCGAACCTGAACGGCCTCGGGTGTTCATTCCGCATCAGGCTGCTATAATTCCAACCAGTGACCTTAAAAAACGTGAATCCTGCCAGCGACACCACGATCCGGTGGCAACCTGCAACATGACAGGGTGTTAAGTGACTCGCCAGCCTCCGGTCACTGCTGCGACCGTCCCGCGTCAACACCCTTGACAATAAATATATATCCGTATATATATTTTTATGAATACATAAAGCGGAGCCGCTGCCATGAATCGTCTCACCCTCACGTCGTTCAGTCTGCGCCACCCCTGGCTGGTGGTGCTGCTCACCCTGCTGGCCAGCATCGTCTTCCTGCTGCAGTTCCCCAAGGTCAACTTCGACAACGACCCGGAGAACATGCTCGACAAGAACGAGCACGTGCGCCTGTTCCATCACGAAGTCAAAGAGAAGTACGCGCTCTACGACTTCGTCATCGTCGGCATCGTCAACGAAGACCATCCCGACGGCATCTTTAACGTCGACACCCTCGGCCGCATCGACCGTTTGACCCGGCAGCTGCTCTACCTCTATCGCACCGACCAGGGGGAACCGGCAATCCGCGCCGTCGCCGACGCCGGCAGCCGGGATCAAATTCTCGATCTGCGCCCGCAGGGGAGTTGGCAGCGCCTGCTGAACACGGCGTTCAACCACGACCCGAACCGGCTGTTCGACGAGAACGGTCAGAGCGTGATCATCGGCCAGGAGCTGATCGCCCCGAGCGTGGTCGACAACCTCAAGCAGGCCAAACTCGGCGCCCTGAAGCTCGAGTACCTGATGGAAGAGCCGCCCCGAACCCGGGACGAGGCCCTGGTGATCCGCGACGATGCCATGGGCAATCCCCTCTACGCCGGCACCCTGGTCGCCGAAGACGAGAAGGCGATCTGCCTCTACATCCCAATCGTCGACAAGACCTACAGCTACACCGTCGCCAACCTGGTCCGGCACCTGACCCGCGACTGGCCGGTCGCCGACCAGGTGCATATCACCGGTCTGCCGGTCGCCGAAGACACCTTCGGCATCGAGATGCTGGTGCAGATGGCGACCTCGGCGCCGCTGGCCGGCCTCGCCATCTTTTTGCTGCTGTTCTTCTTCTTCCGCAAACTGACCCTGATCATCGCGCCGATGGTCGTCGCCGTGGTCAGCGTCATCTGCACCATGGGGCTCCTGATCGGCCTCGGCTTCGACGTGCATATCATGAGTTCGATGATCGCCATCTTCCTCATGCCGATCGCGGTGGCCGACTCGGTCCACATCCTCAGCGAGTTCTACGACACCTACCCACGCTTCAGAGACCGGGCCGAGACGCTGCGCCATGTCATCGGCCACCTGTTCCGGCCGATGCTGTTCACCAGCCTGACCACCATGGCCGGCTTCGCCTCCCTGGCCACCACGCCGATCCCCCCGGTGCAGGTGTTCGGCCTGCACGTCGCCTTCGGCGTCGGCCTCGCCTGGCTCTTAAGCATCACCCTGATCCCGGCCTACGTCATGCTCGCCGTGCCGGACAGGCGGCTCGCCTCTCTGACCGCGACCGCCACGGCCGACGCACCCGGCGGCGCCCTCGACCATTTCCTGACGAGGGTCGGCGCGTTCAGCACCCGGCGCTACCGGCCGATTCTGCTCGCCGTCTGTCTGCTGGTCGCCACGGCGGTTTACGGCATCAGTCAGATCAAGGTCAACGACAACCCGGTCAAATGGTTCATGCCGAGCCACGAAATCCGCATCGCCGACGAGATCCTCAACCGTCACTTCGGCGGCACCTACACCGCTTACCTGACCCTGGAGGCGACCCGCCCCGGCCAATGTAACTGCGTCGAGAAGGCTGAGATCCTGGCAGCGGAGACCGAAGCGCGCTTCGGCAGCCTCTACCCCGAGGCGACGGTGCGCTTCCTGGAGGAGATCGCCGAGCTGCGCCAGCGCTACGGTACGGTGTCGGCCGCCGATGCGCACCGGGCATTCGTCGCACTGATCACGGTCGCCGAGGAGATTGACGAGGAGAATCTGACCTCCTGGCAGAACCTGGCCGACGCCGTCAACTATCTCGACCCCGAAGGCCTCGATCTGGCGCGCCTCGAAGCCGAACTTGGGTCGAGCGAGGGGATACGCCCCGCCGACCGGCAGAGCCTGCTTGCGCAACTCGGCGACCGGAGGGCAACCGGACTCGATCTGATCGATGCCGCCCTGGAGGTCACTGACCGCTACACCGCGAGTTCCTTCACTGACTTCGTCTATGAGATGGAAGCGGAGATGACCGCGCCGCTGTTCAAGCAGCCGCAAATGCTGCGCTACCTCGCCGGCCTGCAGGCAGCCCTGGCGGCCGAGCCGGTGGTCGGCAAGAGCTCCTCGGTGGTCGATGCTTTACGCAAGGCCAACTTCGAGCTGAACTTCCTCGCGCCGCCGGCAGGCCTCGGCGACGCCGAACTGGCCGCCTACCGGGAGCGCAACCGGTCGTTCTTCGCCGTACCGGAGAGCGCCGCGGCCGCCGGCCAGGTCTATGTGCAGCTGGAGGGGATGAAGAAGAAGGACAGCCTGTTCCATATGGTCACCCGCGACTACCAGGAGGCGAATCTCTGGGTGCAGCTGACCAGCGGTGATAACCAGGACATGGAGCAGGTCGTCGGCCTGGTCGAGAGCTACCTGGCCGAGAACCCGCCGCCGACACCGCTCAAGGCCGAATGGGCCGGCCTGACCTACCTGAACGTGGTCTGGCAGGACAAGATGGTCCGGGGGATGATCGGCTCTTTGGCCGGCAGCTTCGTCGTCGTTCTGATCATGATGTCGCTGCTGTTCCGCTCGCCCCTGTATGGCGTGTTTGCCATGATCCCGCTGTCGGTGACCATCACCCTGATCTACGGTATCATCGGTCTGGTCGGCAAGGACTACGACATGCCGGTGGCGGTCCTCTCCGCCCTGACCCTCGGCCTGAGCGTCGACTTCGCCATTCACTTCCTGCAGCGGGCCCGCGAGCTGCAGCGTGAATTCGGCAGCTGGCCGGAGGCTGCCCTGCGGATGTTTCGTGAACCGGCCCTGGCGATCAGCCGCAACGCCATCATTATCGCCGTCGGTTTCACCCCGCTGCTGCTGGCGCCGCTGGTCCCGTACCGCACCGTCGGCTTCTTCCTCGCCACCATCATGGCGGTCTCCTGGCTGGCGACCCTGTTCATCCTGCCGACCCTGCTGACGGTTTTTCAAAAAGCGGCCTTCGGTGAGCGCAGGCCGCACGAGACCTCCTCTGATCCCAGCCATTGACGCGTGAAGGAGAACGTCATCATGAGACTGATTTTGACCACCGCTCTGACCACTGCCCTGATCATGCTGAGCCTTTTGGCCGTGGCCGCTGCCGAGTTGAGCGCCGACCAGATCGTCGAACGCGCCAACCAGGCCGCCTACTACGCCGGCCAGGACGGTCGCGCCGAGGTGCACATGACTATCCGCGACGCCCAGGGCGGCACCCGGCAGCGCGCCTTCACCATCTTGCGTCTCAATACCGGTGACGGCGACCAGAAGTTCTACGTCTACTTCACCGAGCCGGCCGATGTGCGCAAGATGGCCTACCTGGTCTGGAAGAATGTCGGCGGCGAGGACGACCGCTGGCTCTGGCTGCCGGCGCTCAACCTGAACAAGCGGATCGCCCCGGGCGACAAGCGCACCAGCTTCGTCGGCTCCGACTTCTTTTATGAGGATGTCTCCGGCCGCGGGCTCGAGGAGGATGGTCACGAACTGGTCGAGACCACCGACCGGCATTTCCTCCTCAAGCATACCCCCAAGAATCCCTCTGCGGTGGAGTTCGCCTGGTTCCAGACCTGGATCGACCGGCAGACCTTTTTGCCGATGCGCGCCGAATACTATGATGCCGGCGGCAACCGCTACCGCGAAGTCGAGGCGCTCAAGGTCGAGACCGTCCAGGGGTATCCGACGGTGACGGTCTCCGAAGCGCGCGACCTGCGTGCCGGCAGCAGCACCCGCAACGCATTCAGCAATGTCAGCTACGAGATCGGTCTTCAGGAGCAGATCTTCACCGAGCGCTTCCTGCGCCGTCCGCCGCGGGAAGTCTCGCGATGACCCGACACCTGAGGATCGCCCTTCTCGCCCTGCTGCTGGCCGTGCCGGCGGCTGCCCTCGAGATCCCGGCGCTGCAGGCCGACCTGCACGGCTTTGTCGATACCCGTTACGGCCAGCGCCTGCAGGACGATGCCCGCCAGAAGCAGCAGAGCCTCGGCGAGACCCGCCTGCAACTGGAGCTGCACCGGATCGGCGAGAGAGCGACCCTGCAGCTGAAGACCGATCTGTATTACGATGCGGTGGTCGATCAGGATCGGCTCGATCTCGAAGAGGGACGCGGCTGGCTCGACCTGCGCTCAGCGAACCTGCTGTTCACGCCGCACCCCCTCGCCGATGTCAAACTCGGCCGGCAGATTCTCACCTGGGGAACCGGCGACCTCCTCTTTATCAACGACCTGTTCCCCAAAGACTGGCAGGCGTTTTTCAGCGGCCGCGACGTCGACTACCTGAAAGCGCCCTCCGATGCCGTGCTGGTCAGCCTCTTTCCCGGCTGGGCCAATATCGATCTGGTCTACACGCCGCGCTTCGACGCCGACCGCTTTATCCGCGGCGAACGGCTCTCCTACTACAGCCCGCCGCTGCAGCGGCGGGCCGGCAGGGACGATCGGCTGCGGGTCGAACGGCCGGACGAGTGGTTCGGCGATGACGAGTGGGCCCTGCGCCTGTCGCGCAACCTCGCCGGCTATGAGCTCGCCCTGTACGCCTACGACGGCTTCTGGAAGAGTCCGGCCGGCTTCAACCCGGTGACCGGTCGGACGACCTTCCCGCGGCTGCGCAGTTTCGGCGCCAGCCTGCGCGGCACACTCGGTCAGGGGATCGGTTCCCTGGAGGCGGGATACTACGATTCGCGCGACGATCGCAAAGGTTCCGACCCGCTGGTACCGAACAGCGAATGGCGGGCGCTGCTCGGCTACGAACAGGAGGTGGTGCGTGATCTGACCGCCGCTCTCCAGTACTACCTCGAGGCGATGCAGGAGTACGGCGCCTACCGGCGGACCCTGCCACCGGGTTCGAGCGCCCGGGACGAGCTGCGGCATGTGCTGACGTTGCGCCTGACCCGGCAGCTGCTCAGCCAGAACCTGACCCTCTCCCTGTTCAACTACTGGTCGCCGAGCGACCGCGACGGCTACCTGCGCCCCCTGGCCGAGTACAAGCTGACCGACGCCTGGCAGCTCAGTGCCGGCGCCAACCTGTTCTGGGGCGCGAAAAAATCGACTTTCTTCGGCCAGTTCGCCGACAACAGCAACGTTTACGCCGCCATCCGTTACAACTTCTGACCCGTTCCAAGGAGAATGACATGACCATCAACCGTTACCTGCGTCTGATTGCCGGATTTTTTGTCCTGCTGAGTGTCGCCCTCTCCCAGCTGCACTCGGTTTACTGGCTCTGGTTCACCGCCTTTGTCGGCCTCAACCTGCTGCAGAGCGCCTTCAGCAACTGGTGCCCGATGATCACCCTGTTGCGCAAGCTCGGGGTCAAAGCTGGCGAACTGTAGTGGCACCTGTCCGTCCATGCCGCTGACCTCACCAATGGTCCCGCTGTTTGACACCCATGTCCATCTCGACTTTCTGCCGGATCTGCCAACGGCGCTGGCCCGGGCGGACGCGGCCGGCGTCGGCCGCTTCGTCGTGCCGGGAGTCTCGTTGATACAGTGCCGTCGCCTGCCGGCACTCGCCGCAGAGAGCGCCGCCATCCTGATTGCGCCGGGACTGCATCCGCTGCATGCCGACGAATGGGGCGAGTCATTTGCCGCGGAGCTTGAGCATCTCCTCGAACATCCGCACGCGGTCGCCGTCGGTGAGGTCGGCCTCGACCGCAACAGCCGCAGCCCGGCTGTCAACCAGGAGCGCCTGCTTCGCCGGCTGATCGGTCTGGCGCGCAACCTCGGCAAACCGCTGCTGATCCACCAGCGCCGCGCCATCGGCCGGGTCCTCGAAATTCTCCGTCAGGAGCGCGCCGATGGCGTCGGCGGCATCCTCCACGCCTTCTCCGGCAGCCTGGAGAGCGCCCGCCAAGCCATCGATCTCGGCTTCGCCCTCGGCATCGGCGGCGTGGTCACCCACCCGCAGAGCCGTCGCCTGCCGGAGCTGGTGCGGCAGCTCCCCGCCGACTGGCTGGTCCTCGAGACCGACGCCCCCGACCTGCCGCCCCACCCGCACCGCGGCAGCGACAATCGGCCGGAATACCTGCCGCTGATCGCCGCCCGGGTTGCCGAACTGCGTCACTGGAGTCGCGACGACACCGCGCGGATCACCAGCGGCAACGCCGCCCGCATCCTCGGCCTCGCCGCTGACTGACACGCCGCGCAAACGAGCCATTTTTTTCCTCACCCGTCCTCACTCATCACCCCTCAGCCCTCACTCCTGGCGGTTTCAGGAGCCACTCACCTCTTTGCAGTTGCCCCCTGCAATCTGCTGAAGAATCGTGCTAGAATTTCCATAAATTTGAGAGGCCTGACCATTTCAGCAGACGACACCGACCCGAACGGTGGGCCGCTCCCGCTCGACCGGAGACCACAGACCATGACATCTCCCACAGCCACCGAGACCAGCCGTCGGCCACCGACCTACGTGGTCGCCATCGGCGCTTCCGCCGGCGGCCTGAACGCCTTGGAGACCTTCTTCGACCATATGCCGGCCGACAGCGGCCTGGCGTTCGTCGTCATCCAGCACCTCTCCCCCGACTTCAAGAGCCTGATGGACGACCTGCTGGCCCGGCATACCCGCATGCCGATCCACCGGGTCAGCAGCGGCATTCCCCTCGAAGCCGACAGTATCTACCTGATCCCGCCCAAGGTGCACATGACCGTCGCCGAGGCGCATCTCTTCCTGACCGACAAGAACGACAGACAACATGTCGAACTGCCGATCGACATCTTTCTCAACTCCCTGGCCAAAGACCAGGGGGAGAAGGCGATCGCCGTGATCCTCTCCGGCACCGGCTCCGACGGCTCGCGCGGCATCGTCGCGGTCCACGAACAGGGGGGGCTGGTGCTGGTGCAGTCGCCCGACACCGCCCAGTTCGACGGCATGCCGCGCACGGCCATGGCCAGCCAGATCGTCGATTTCGTCCTCCCCCCGGAGAGCATGCCACAGGTCCTGGTCGAGTATGTCACCAACCCGGTGGCGGTGCGCGCCCGGGCCCGCGTCGGCCTCGACATGATCGGTGAAGAAGGCGAGTATGCTGGGATTTTTGCGCTGCTGCGCCGACACTCCAATCTCGATTTTTCCAAATACAAAGCGGCGACCGTCGGCCGACGCATCCGGCGGCGCATGGAGTTCCGGCAGATTCCGGAGGTGACCGACTATGTGGCGATCCTCTCCGGCGACCCGGGTGAACTCGACGCCCTGTACGCTGACCTTCTGATCGGCGTCACCGAGTTTTTTCGCGACGACCAGGCCTTTGCCTACCTGCAGAGTGACGTCATTCCGGCCCTGTTCGACGCCCTGCAGCCCGAAGAGGATCTGCGCGTCTGGTCGGCCGGCTGCGCCACCGGCGAAGAGGCCTATTCCCTGGCGGTTCTGCTGCAGGAGCACGCCGCACAGCGGCCGTTTGCCGGCAAGATTACCGTCTTTGCCACTGACGTCCACAAACGCTCCCTCGATATCGCCTCCCAGGGCGTCTATCACCGCGACTGCCTCGGCAAAGTCAGCGCGACACGTCTCCAGCGCTTTTTCACGCAGGAGGGGGAGAACCACTTCCGCGTCAGCAGCGAGCTGCGCAAGGCAGTGGTGTTCGCCTCGCACAACCTCCTCAGCGACCCGCCATTCACCAAAGTCGACCTGATCTGCTGCCGCAACCTGCTGATCTACTTCCAACCCGGGGCCCAGGAGAAGGTCATCTCTCTGTTCCACTTCGCCCTGAAGAAAGACGGCATTCTGTTTCTCGGCAGCAGCGAAGGGCTCGGCACCTTTGCCGCCGAATTCGAAACCGTCGCTTTGCAGCACAAGGTTTACCGCAAGATCCGCGACCTGAAGCTCGCCATCGATCTCGATCCGGCGCGCCCGCTCAACAGTCAGCGCACGCCGCAGCTGGTTATCGGTGCGCCGCCGGGCCGGCTGGTCAGCATCGACCGGCAGCTGCTTGCCGATTACGACCGGCTGCTGCGCCGACACCTGCCAGCAGGGGTGCTGATCGACCAGCAACGCCGGGTGCTCCACTACTTCGGCAACATCGCCGAGTTTCTCAAGGCACCGCAGGGGCGGGCCGAGAGCGACCTTCTGCTTTTGGCCGAGGACAATCTGCACATTGCGCTGAGCACCGGTCTGCAACGCGTCATGAAAAGCGGCCAACCGCACCTGATGCGCAATGTGCGCGTCAGCCAGGGCGACGAACAGTCCCTGCTCGATCTGCAGATCGAGCCCCTCGCCGACGAGAAGACCCGCAGCAGCCACTATCACGTCAGCTTCGCCAACATCCGGCCGGTGGAAGCGCCGCCGCAGATCGATCTGCCTGACGACACCGGAAACGATCAGGAACTGTTCGATTCGGCCGGCCACTACCGGCAGCATGTCGCCGACCTCGAACTGGAGCTGCAGTCGACCCGCGAGAATCTGCAGACCACCGTCGAGGAGCTGCAGACCAGCAACGAAGAGCTGCAGGCGACCAATGAGGAACTGCTCGCCGCCAACGAAGAGCTGCAGAGCACCAACGAAGAGCTGCACTCGGTCAATGAAGAACTCTACTCGGTGAATGCCGAGTTCGAACGCAAAAACCTGGAACTGAAGCGGCTCAACACCGATCACGACAACCTGCTCTCCAGCATCGATATCGGCACCATCTTCCTCGACCGCGATCTGCGCATCCGCAAGTTCAATCCGGCCATCGGCAGCTTCATCAAACTGCTGCCGCACGATATCGGCCGCCCCATTGATCACATCGCCTTCCATCTGGCGCGCCAGGAGGAGATGCTTGCCGATGTGCAGACGGTTCTCGCCAGTGGCGAACCGGTGCAGCGCGAAGTGGCGAGCCGCGACGGCAACTGGCTGCTCAACCGGATCGTGCCGTTTCGTACCGAAGCCGAGGCGATCGACGGCGTGGTCATCACCTTCACCGACATCACCCGGATCAAACAGGCCGAACTGCTCAGCCAGCGCCTCAATGAGGAGCTGGAGGAGAAGGTACACCAGCGGACGCAGCAGCTGGAAAAGGAGATCGCCGAACGGCAGCTCGCCGAACAGCAGGCGGGCGCCAGCCGCGATTACTACCTGCAGATTCTGAAGACCGCGCCAGCCCTGATCTGGCGCTCCGGACTCGACGCCCTCTGCGACTGGTTCAACGACACCTGGCTCGAATTCACCGGCCGCGACCTCGACCAGGAGATGGGCGCCGGCTGGGCCGAAGGGGTGCATCCCGACGACTATCAGCACTGTCTGACGATCTATCAGGAGGCGTTCGCCGCCCGCCAGCCGTTCGAAATGGAGTACCGCCTCCGTCACCGCGACGGCGATTATCGCTGGATCATCGACATCGGCCGGCCGCTACAGACCCTCGAGGGTCAGTTCGCCGGCTACATCGGCTACTGCTTCGACATCAGCGAGCGCAAGGCCGTCGAACTGCAGATGCAGAGCAACGAACAGGAGCTGAAGAAAGCCGTGGCGGCGGCCGATGCCGCCAACCGCGCCAAAAGCGAATTTCTCGCCAATGTCAGCCATGAAATCCGTACACCGATGAACGGCGTGGTCGGCATGTGCCAACTGCTCGAAACCACCGAGCTCAGCCTGGAGCAGCAGGATTATGTCCAGACCCTGAAGGACTCGTCGGCCAACATGTTGTCGATCATCGATGACCTCCTCGATCTCTCGCGGATCGAGGCGCGCAAGGTCGAACTCGACATCCGGCCGTTCTCCCTGCACCAGAGCGTCGAACACATCGTCAAGACCCAGCAATCGCTGCTGGCGCAGAAAGGCCTCGACTGCCAGGTCGCCATCGATGCCGACATCCCCGGTTGCCTGCTCGGCGACGATCTGCGCATCCAGCAGATCCTCATCAACCTGCTCGGCAACGCCATCAAGTTTACCGACCGCGGTGAAATCCGCCTGGCGGCCCATGCTCGCGAGACACAGGGTGACCGGGTGGTGATCGAGCTGACCGTGCAGGATACCGGCATCGGCATCGCTGCCGACGCCCTCGACAAGATCTTCGAACCGTTCGTCCAGACCGACAAGTTCGGCGCATCCCGGCCCGGCGGCACCGGCCTCGGCCTGACCATCAGTCGCAACCTCGCCGAAGTCATGGACGGCAGCCTGACTGTGCAGAGCCACCCTGGCCAGGGGAGCTGTTTCACTCTGACCCTCCCTCTCGCCGTCGATACTCTAAGCGCTGCGCACAGCCCGGTCACCACGGCTGACCGTGTTGACAACCAGAGTCCGCCCCTCAAGGTGCTGCTGGTCGATGACCATCCGATCAACAGCAAGTACCAGTCGATCCTGCTCAACAAGCTCGGCCACGCGGTCACCCTGGCCAGCAACGGTGAGGAGGGTCTGGACCAGGTCGAACAGCAGCCGTTCGACCTGGTGCTGATGGATATCCAGATGCCGGTCATGGACGGCGAGCAGGCACTGCAGGCGATCCGCGACAGTGACCGGCCCGACATTCGCGCCCTGCCGGTGATCGCCCTGACCGCCTACGCCCTCGATGACGATCGCGACCGCCTGCTCGCCCGGGGGTTCGATGGCTACCTCTCCAAACCGCTGGTCGCCAGTGAGCTCATGCAGGAAATGGCACGAGTGATCGACCGTCGGCAAGATCGCACGGAGGCCGGGACCGATGACTGAAACGCCCTGCATTCTGCTGGTCGACGACGACCTGATCAACCTCGGTCTGCTGGAAAAGATCCTCGCCCCGCACTACCGGACCGTGTCGACCACGGACGGCTTCGAAGCGATCCGGCTGGTCAAGGAGCATCGGCCCGACCTGATCCTGCTCGACATGCTGCTGCCGCAGCTCAACGGCCTGGAAATCTGCGGCCTTCTTCGTGAGGACAAGCGGCTGAAGACCATCCCGGTACTGTTTCTCACCGGCCACGACCGCGCCGGCGCGGACATCCTCGCCCAGGATCTCGGCGTGGTCGACCTGCTGCAGAAACCGTACGCCCTCGACAGTCTGCGCCTGCGGGTACGCAACTACATCACGCTGAAGAGAAGTCTTGATCAGATCGAGGCCTTGCAGGCCGAACTGGCCGGTAACACGGAAGGGGAGGGAAGGAGGGCGGACTGACCTGCCACCAAGGCGGGGGTCGACAAGTTGGACAAGCCGGGCTTTCGCGATTTTCTGCGGGAGGTTTACAGGCAGGAGGACCCTAACTCCCCCGCCGAGCTGACTCGGCTATTACAAAACATGAACCTGGTGAACATCAACAGGGTGGGTGAGCTTCGCAACAAATTTCGCAATGAGGCTGCTGAAGATGGGGAAAGGTCAATCGAAGGCCGCTTTAGCCCCAAAATCAATGCAAGACAACATTCAGACAGGACCTAACAAAAAGGGGATCCTGATTTCGTGGTTGAAACATATCGCAACCGGCCGGCTCTAATGAGGGTGTAAAAAAGTTTGTGTAAATGGCCATTCCGGGGTACACCAGCCCCCACCCCCTAAGGAGGCTCCTCGCTATTCCGAGTGGGTAATGGTATGAAGAGGGTCTATCCCACTCTA
>JAVVDS010000032.1:0-31398 GCA_032251295.1 Desulfuromonadales bacterium
AGTGTCTGGGGAAGATGGAGGAGGTGGGGAGGGAAGGTCGGACGGTGTTGTTTGTCTCGCATAATCTCGGAGTGCTGCGTAGTCTGTGCAATCAAGCGGTGTTGCTCGACAAGGGGCAGATCATTGCCAGTGGACTGGCGGACGAGGTGGTCGCGCGCTATCACTCCTCCATGGTGACGAGCAGCGCGGTTTACGAGGCCCCGCAGGCGTCAAGGCAGCAACCGGTTTTTATTGAGCGGGCCGAAATCAGGGACCTGCGCGGCAACCGGGTTGATGAAATCCCTTGTGGCGAAGGACTGCGCGTGGTTTTTGCCGTACAATGTGTTGGCAATGCCCGGATCGACCGGCCCTGGATTGGCGTGCGCATTATCAATGCGAACGGCGATCTCGTCAGCCATATCGCCAACCGGGAAGCGGGTTGTGAACTGCCGCCTTTTGCCGGTCAAAAAACCTTGACCTGCGAGTTGCCGCAGCTCAATCTGTTGCCTGGTGACTACCGCATCGGCTTTGTGTTGGCCAATGTCGAAAACCACCTCTACCAGACGATCGAAAGCGCTCTGAGTTTTTCGATTACCCCCGCCGACACCTTCAAATCCGGTTTTTTGCAAACCAGTCGGCATGGGCAGATTTTTCTTGAAAGCCGCTGGTGTTCATGACGTCCGGGCACTTGCAAGACTGACTGGAAGCCGATGACAACTGATCTCAAAACAGACTCGCACTTCGAATGCCGGGACGATTTTATCCGATATGCGACGTTCGATGCTCAAGAGGTGATCGACAAGAATAATCTTATCGTCAACCTCTGCCAGGGGAAAAAGGTTCTCGATCTCGGTTGTATTGACCATTCCTTCGAGACCGCGAATGAACTTGGTGACAGCTGGCTACACAAACGCATCAAAGGCGTTGCGAGAGAACTGGTTGGCATCGATATCCTGTCGGAGGATATCGGGGAACTGAGGAAAGCCGGGTACGATATCCGGGAAGAAAACGTCGAAAACTTTTTCCTGAATGAGACATTCGAGACGATCGTGGCCGGTGATCTGATCGAACATCTATCCAATATCGGACTGTTTCTTGAGTCTGTAAGAAAACATATGACCGATGACACGCTGTTCATTGTGACGACTCCCAACCCCTTCAGCTTCGAGCAAATGATGAAGGCTGTTTTTAATAACAAAGTCAGCGTGAACGATCAGCATACGGTCTGGCTCAATCCGCATGTCTGTTGGGAACTGTTTACAAGAGCGTCTCTGAGAATCGTTGGATTTTACTGGGTCGACACCCGGTTCAAAGTCAAAGTCAGAAAGCGGTATATCGGTGCCTGGCTGAACCGTCTTTCCGAGTGGGTGATGTTGCGCAAACTTCTTTGTCGTCGCGATTTCGCCGTGATTTTGCGGAAAGCCTGATCTGATGAAATTCCGCCTTTTACGAGCCCAGTATGCCCCTTAAAAGGTTGTTGACAGTCCTGATGCCGCTCTACAACACCGGCCCTTACCTGCGTGAGGCCATCGACAGTATCCTCTCGCAGACTTTTCGGGATTTTGAGTTCCTGATCATCAACGATGGCTTACGGACAAACGACTTGATCGGTTTTGTGTCATGAAAAGACCACAAGAATACGAATATACGAGCTTATTACCTCTGGGTTAATAATGATATGGTTGTTTCAGTAATTATATGTACCTATAACAGGTCTTTTCTTCTTCAAAACCTATTGCAGTCTTTTGTTGAGTGTAATACAGACATACAAGATTATGAAATTATCGTTGTCGATAATGGATCTTCAGATGATACACCATTTATTGTCGAGAAATACAAGGATAACTTTAAATATTTTCAATACGTATATGAGAAAAAGCAGGGTTTGTCGTATGCCAGAAATGCTGGTGTGTATGTTGCGCGAAGCGATTATGTCGCGTTTGTTGACGACGATTGCTTGATTGCAGAAGGTTGGCTTGATAGGGCCGTCGAGATAATAAACCGAGTCAGTCCCGACGTATTTGGTGGTGATATTTTGCCGTTTTACATAGGAGAAAAGCCTGTTTGGTACCAAGACAAATACGCGCTTCTTTCCGTTTCTGATAAAGAGTCGCCACTGCCTGAAGGTCAATATGTTATGGGTGGTAACATGTTTTTTCGAAAAAGCGTTATTTTGACCCTCGGCGGGTTCGATCCAAACTTGGGTATGAGTGGTGGTAATATAAACTACGGTGAGGAAACAGCTTTGCAAATAAAATTACGTCAAAAATATAACGAAGGCGTGATTTATTATGATCCAAAATTAGTGGTTAAGCATTTGGTAAGAAGTGAAAAAATGACTTTTTCATGGTTGATTAGATCATCGTTTTCAAAAGGTAGAGATAATATCAGAATAAAAATATCTTCAGATAAAGCTGAGAAAATTAATAATTTGTTCATGTTATTTTTTAATTTTGCAAAGAGTGTCGTCGCTATAATTTTTCATATAATATATGCAACTTTATTCAGGAACAAAATGAGATATCCTTTTTTTATGAATTATTTTTATGAAAAAACATTATGTCACTTTTGGAAGATCGGTAATGTATGGCAACTTATGCAATCTTCTTAAGCCGCCGTATGTTTTTTTGGGAAATGATAATTGAATGTATAATGATTTTGTAACTATTGCCATTATCACCAGGGACCGCCGTGAGTCGTTGGGGCGGACGCTCGATGTTGTTTGCAGTTTGAACTACCCGAATTATGAGGTGATCGTAGTCGATAACGGTTCGATCGATAACACCGAGGAGGTTGTTCGGGCGCACAACGCAAAATACATTCGTGGCAAGATCGAGGACGGCTTCAGTGGCTCACGTCAGCGTGCATTGGACAACTCTTCAGGGGAAATCATTATCTGGTGTGATGATGATTGCATGCCCATGGCTGGGTGGGTCGAGTCTTATGTCGCAATGTTCAACTCCGATCACGGCTTCGGTATGATCGGTGGGGGTGTGGTGAACATAAATTTCCCCCAGAAGTCGCAGTTCAAGGGACGTTCCGTTTTGGGCATCAACGGTCAACTGCATTTTGTCGAAGATCCTTACACTGCAGAGTTTTATGGCAATCTGAATCTCGCGATGCGCCGGTCGGTCGTAGATGAAATAGGGGGCTATGACCCATATTTTGTCGGCGGCCTGGAAGAAATCGATTTGGCTTTCAGGGTTCGCAGTCACGGCTACAAGGTCGGATACAATGACAAGGCCGTTGTCGAGCATTATCATAATGAGGTCAATTATAAAAAAGGGCGACTGTTTAAGGGCCAACAGTTCATGCGCCTATATTTCTTTCTGAAGAACTGTCCACCGCGCACCGCAATAGTTTGGGTGAAATTTGTGCTGAATGAGATGGACATATTCTGTCGTGAGTTTTTCAAGTGCTGTAAGGCGATCTTGTCGTTTGTGAAGAACAAGAATATTAGAATGTTGCATGTCAATATGATCGAAATGACGAATATCGTGTCGTCGAGATTTTGGGCGCCGCTTATTTTATATCGTGCTTCTCGATCACAATACAAATAATTGCTAATTTGACAAGTATTTATACGAGAAATACAAAATTTTATACGCAGTAGACAATAATTTAATCGCACTTGCTAGTATCTTGTATAACGACGTAGTGTTAATGACGACATGAAAATATCTTATATATCCTGTTATACCCGCATACCATCGCGGGACGCCAATAGCATCCATGTCATGAAAATGTGTTCTGCCTACACATGTGATGGTCATGACGTAAGCGCGTTTGTTTCATCTGGTGACGTTGAAAATCCTTCTCGTGATGAAATATGCAGTTATTACTCGATCTCGAGCGATGTGAAGATTAAGATATTTAAGAAATCCAGCAGCCATTACTTCAATAAGGTCGTTCACAGATTTATTATGCCCATGAACGCGGGAGCCAGAAGGCCGGATTTCGTGCACACGCGCAATTTGACCACGGCATGGGGGTGTGCCAGATATTTCAGGCTTCCGGTCATTTATGAGGCTCACGATGCACCGGACCGGGATCCCAAAATTCTGCGACTCTTCAGCAAGGTGATTGCGTCAAAAGCACTTCTCGGTCTGGTGACGATTACCGAAGCCCTTGCGGATCATCTGCAGCAATTCGTGCCGGGAAACCTTCCCGTATTGATTGCGCCGGACGGTGTCGATCAATGCGCACTCGCATCATCGCAAGATAAAGAGATCTCGCGACGACATCTCGATTTGGGTTTGGAAACGCGCAGAATCGCGGTCTATACAGGGCATCTCTACCCGGGGCGGGGTATCGAGTTGATCATGGAGATAGCGCCCAGGCTCCATGACTATCTTTTCCTTTTGGTCGGCGGGACGGAGCAGGACCTTGCAAGGTGGCGATCGCAGACATCCGCGTTGGACAATGTAAGGTTTCCGGGTTTTTGCGCCCCGTCCGAAGTCTGCCATTATCAGCGTGCCGCGGACGTCTTGCTGATGCCTTATGCCGACAGGGTTGCCGTGGCAGGCGGTGGCGGCAACACGGCGCCTTTCGCATCCCCTTTGAAGATGTTCGAATACATGGCGGCCGGGCAGCCGATCCTGTCTTCGCAACTGCCTGTCCTGAGGGAAATCATTGAGCATGACCGCAATGCCCTGATGCTCCCGTACGATGACGCGGAGGCCTGGGTTGGCGCCTTGCGGCAGCTGTCGTCCGATCCCGTGTTGGGCAATCGGCTCGGTTCCCAGGCGCGGCTCGATGTCGAGAGATATACGTGGGAAAGCCGGGCCAGGAACCTCATCGATTTTGTCGGGAGCGTTGCCGAGAGGAAAAGACAGTATGCCCGGTAACTGGAACATCGGCCACATCTGCACGCGGCAGCAGTGCGACGCTGGCCTGGGGGACAAAGCCGCCTTTCGCTGGATGCCCGCAAGCGGGCCGGTCGCCGACGTCACCTTCGCCGAACTCGACCGGCAGTCCAACAGGTTCGCGAACGTGCTTGCCGATTTGGGTTTTGTCCCCGGCGAGATCCTCTTTACCTTTCTGCCCAAATGCCCGGAGCAGTTCTTTGCTTTTCTCGGCACGCTGAAACAGCAGGTCATCTGCGGTACGCTGTTCTCCAACTTCGGCGATGACGCCCTGCTCGACCGGCTTGGCGACTCCGGGGCGCGCGCCGTCGTCACCAAGAAGAGCTTCCTGAAGAAGCTCGGCCGCATCCGCGACCGCCTGCCGCACCTCAGGTACCTCCTGGTCACCGACATCGACAGCCACCAGTCCGGGGATATCCTCAGCTATCCGGCCCTGATGGCGGCGGCCTCGCCAGACTTCACCGCACCGTTGACCGCGGCCGAAACGCCTTCGGTGCTGCACTACACCTCCGGCTCGACCGGCAAGCCCAAGGGAGTGCTCCATGTCCACGGCAGCGTGGCGATGCAGCGGGCGACGGCCAGGGACGTGTTGCAATTGGGGGCTGACGACATCTTCTGGTGCACGGCCGACCAGGGGTGGGTGACGGGAACCTCCTACGGCATCATCGGCCCCTGGAGCCTCGGGGTGACTCAGGTTCACTACGGTGGAATGTACGATGCCGCCCGATGGTTCGACATCCTGCAGAACGAGCGCGTGACGATCTGGTACAGCGCCCCGACCGCCCTGCGTATGCTCATGCGCGAGGGAAATTCCCTCTATGCCGGCTACGATCTGTCGCGCCTAAAGCACATCTTCAGCGTCGGGGAACCGCTCAACCCCGAGGTCATCCACTGGTCGCGCGCGGTGCTCCGCCGGGAGATTTTCGATACCTGGTTCCAGACGGAAACCGGGGCCATCATGATCACCAACCGGCCGGACCTGGCGGTGCAACCCGGGTCCATGGGCAAACCGGTCGCCGGTATCGAGCCGGCCATCCTCGCGGATGACGGCACGCCGCTCCCCGACGGCGAGCAAGGGAACCTCTGCCTGAAACCGGGTTGGCCGTCGATGTTCGTCACCTACCTGAACAACGAGGCCGCCTATCGGCAGAAGTTTGCCAACGGGCACTATTTTACCGGCGACACGGCCATCAGGGATGCGGACGGCTACTTCTGGTTCAAGGGGCGCAGTGACGATGTCATCAACACCGGCGGCCACCTGATCAGCCCCTTCGAGGTCGAAAGCGCTCTGCTGGAACTGACGGAAGTGGCCGAGTCGGGCGCCATCGGCGCTCCCGACGCGTTGCTGTTCGAGAAGGTGGTGGCCTTCGTGCACCTGCACGCGGGATACGTTCCGGGCAAGGAGTTAGAGATCAGGCTGCGCCTGCACATCTCGAACCGGGTTTCCTCGATCGCCACGCCACAGGAACTGATCTTTGTCGACAAGATTCCCAAGAACAAGAGCGGCAAGATCATGCGCCGGGTTCTCAAGGCCAGGTACCTGGGTTTGGGCGAAGGCGACATTTCGACTCTGGAGGATTGACATGACTGTTATCGAGCCCTTGACCGCGATCTTTCGGGAAGTATTCGATGACGACGAGATCATCCTGTCGCGGGAGATGACCGCGGACGACGTGGACGGCTGGGATTCCCTCTCCCACGTCAACCTAATCGTGACCATCGAGGCCCGGTTCAACATCAAGTTCACTCAGAAGGAACTGCTGACCTTCAAAAACGTCGGCGATCTGCTGGACAGCATCCAGAGGAAACTGCCGGACTAGCCGGCACGACACAGCCTGCCCCGTGGTCTTCAACTCCCTCGAATACTTCCTGTTCCTGCCGGCCGTCTGGCTGGTACATCACTTTCTGGGTCAGCGCTGGCGCTGGCTATTCCTGCTGGCGGCCAGCCTGGTCTTCTACGCCTCGCTGAAGGCCCCCTATCTGCTGGGCGTCATCACCTTCGTTACCGTCGCCACCTACGCCTTCGGCCGCTGGCTTCACCGGGCAGAGCACCCTGCGCAAAAGAAACGCCTGCTCTGGGGAGGGATCGCTACCAACCTGCTGATACTGGTGGGGATGAAGTACGTGCCGTTTTTGACGGAGAACCTCAACGTCCTGCTCAACCTATTCGACAGCCCCATCAAGGCCCCTCACTCGGAACTGTTTGTAGCGATCGGAGTGTCCTATTATGTTTTTCAGGCCATTTCCTACTTGAACGATATCTACCTGGAAATTGAAGAGCCGGAACCGCACTTCGGCTACTTCGCACTGTACCTGGCGTTTTTTCCCAAACTGCTGCAAGGGCCGATCGAGCGCGCCGGCGACCTGCTGCCGCAGCTCAAGCAGAAGTACGAGTTCAACTACGAGAACATGCGCTTCGGGCTGTTGCTATTCACCTGGGGGCTGTTCAAGAAAGTGGTGCTGGCGGACCGTCTGGGGTTGTACGTCGACGCGGTCTACGACGACGTGCACTCCTACCAGGGACTGCCGCTTTTGCTGGCCACCTACGCCTATGCCTTCCAGATCTACTTCGACTTTTCCGGCTACACCGACATGGCCCTGGGGACGGCGCGGCTGTTCAATATCAAGCTCACCGACAACTTCTACAGCCCCTACCTGGCGACTTCAGTCGCTGATTTCTGGCGACGCTGGCATATCACCTTCTCGCGCTGGATTCTGGACTACATCTTCAAGCCGCTGCAGATGGCGTGGCGCAACGGCAAGAACTGGGGGACGGCGGCGGCCCTGGTGGTGACCTTCCTGGTATCCGGGATCTGGCACGGGGCCAGTTGGGGGTTCATCGTCTGGGGCCTGTTGCACGGGACCTATATGGCCTGCTCGGTGTTCTACCGGCCCTACCAGAAGAAGCTCCACAAGGCGTTGAAGCTCGACAAGACCAAATTGCTTCACGCCTGGCAGGTGTTCGTGACGTTCCATCTGGTGTGCTTTGCGTGGATTTTTTTCAGGGCGGCAGACCTGAACGCGGCTGCATACATCGTGACGAGCGCCATCGATGCGGGCAGAGGCATCCAGGTTCTCGTCCCGGGGTTCGGGAAATATCAGCTGGCAGCGCTATTGCTGTCGCTTGCCGTGTGGTCGTGTTTTGTCAAGGGAAGATTGAATACAGAATATCTTCACGGCTTGCGTTGTTATAACAGGTGGCTGGTTTATACAACGCTTGTACTGGTCATCAGGTTTTTCTACGTAAACAATGCTGCGGACAAATTTATCTATTTCGGCTTCTAGATGGCAAAACTGTTTTTGAAATTATTTGCAGTGATATCTATTGTCATCATGTCGAGCGTGTTCATGTCGATCTTGCTGGCAAAATATGCGAATTATGACCCGAGAAGCGCCATAACCTGTCGTAATGATGTCGCTAGATACGAGTACATCTTGTTAGGAGATTCGGCTTTTTGCTCTTATTACGTCGATGCGGAGGGTGAGACCCTGTGGCGGCGGCTGGAGGCCGGAACAGGGAAGCGGGTTTTCCCCGGCGCATTGAATGCGGCCGATTCGCTCGATTTTCTGGATCAGGCTTATTATGTTTCGCTGGCCGCCAGACCGGGCAGCACGGTTTTGTTGAATCTGATCCCGACCCGGGATTTCGGCGAGAAGGAGCGAAGCCACGAAAAGACATTCGACCTGCTGCTTGGGAATAACAGGTGGGCTCTGGCCGGAACGTTTTTGGGAGAGCCGTATGCAGTGGCGAATATCTACAAGTACAGATACCTGTACGGATTGTATGACAGTACCGCAATCAAGAATTTTCCGGAAATATTCAGTCGGTCGAAAAGCTATTTCAAGACAAGACGATATTTTGACAGAACATGGAATGATGGCAGCCCGTTTGCACGAGAGCGTTATGATAAGTTCCTCGAAGTGATGAATGTCGGTAAAATATATGATGTTGTCGATTATACCGGCCTTGAAAAAATACGTAAGGTTCTGTCGAGCAACAACATACGAACAATCTTTGTTATATCGCCAGTCAATCACGAACTGATAGAGCAATGGTCAGGTGACAGATTGCAGGACATGCAGGCATTTTTCGAAACGAGAACAACCAAGCTGAAGAATTATCTTTCCTTGAATAATTTTGAATATATCGATCTCAGCAGAAGTGTCGATAGCAGCGGATTTGCTGATCTGACGCATACCAATGCAGCCGGAGAAATGATCGTCGCCGGCGAAATCGTCAAATACATCAATGGCAGAAACATGAAAGCAAGTTCCGGCCAGCAGGTGCAATGAAAGTCCTCTTCCTCATCGACGGCCTCCTTGTCGGCGGCGCCGAAAAAAGCCTGCTCGAAATTGTCCGTCATTTCGACGCGACTGACGCCGTCTTCTGCCACATCTACCCCGACTCCCCCCTGAAGCCGGCCTTCGAAGCCGCCGGCATCCGGGTCATCTCCCTTAATGTACCCGGAAGGTATTCATTCCGAACCGCTATCCGCGAAGTTAAAAAAGTAGTCCGCCAAGAGCAACCGGATCTGATCCATGCAACCCTCTACCGCGCTTGTATCGTCAGTCGCTTCGTGACTTGGAAGACCAATATTCCTCTGGTGAACAGCTTCGTCAGCGAATCTTACGGGCCGGTGCGCTATCAGGGGTGCAGTTTTATGCAGCGGCGCAAACGCGATGGTTTGAAGTGGCTGGATCTCTTGACAAGCCGCTGGGTCGATCTGTTTGTTGCCAACTCGAAGACGATTGCCACTTCGAACGCTCGTTATTTGCACCTGCAGGAGAGTAAAGTCAGGGTGATCTACCGTGGCCGTTCAGCGGGGGATTTTACACCGCTCACGCTCGCGGACGCCGACTCCTTGCGTGGATCTCTTGGCATCGACACCGATGCTGCAAAGATCCTGTGTATTGGTCGCTTGTGGCCCATGAAACGCCACGACGACATTATCCGCGCCCTCCCTGCAATCCACTCATCCCATCCCGACACCATCCTGCTCTTCGCCGGCGACGGCCCGGAGCGCCAGCGCCTGGAGCAACTGGCGACAAGTTTGGGTGTTGCCGACAAGGTGAGATTCCTGGGTGTGCGTCACGACATCCCGGCCCTGCTGCAGATCGCCGATGTGGTGATCACTGCGTCGGAGTATGAGGGACTCCCCGGCTCGGTCATCGAGGCGATGCTGGCGCAGCGGCCAGTGGTGTTGTCACGCATCCCCGTCCACCAGGAGATGATACGCGACGGCGAAACCGGGCTGTTATTCACCCTGCACGACAGCGATGATCTGGCGAAGCAGGGTCTGCGGCTGCTCAATGCTCCGGAGCTGCGCCAACGGCTGGCCGGGGCGGCGCTAGCCGAGGCCCGCGAGAAGTATGACATTCGCAAGGTCTCAGCGCAGTACGAAGAGGTTTATCGGGAGTTGTTGCGCGCCGGGGTCCCGTGAGGTAGGTGATCCAAGGAATTCTGACTGAAATGTTATTATCACTATTGTTATCGCTTGACGATATTATCTTTAGAGGATAATATCGAGGGAGGGTTGAAATGATTCGGACGTTCAAGTGCCGGGAGACAGAAAAGCTTTTCTGGGGGCGGTTTTCACCAAGGCTCCCGCAGGCGATTCAAAGAGCAGCAGTCATTAAACTCAAGATGCTGAATGCCGCGAGCGTTCTGGAAACTTTGCGGGTTCCTCCCGCCAACCAACTTGAAGCATTGCATGGCGACCGGGAGGGACAGCACAGCATCCGCATCAACCGGCAATGGCGCATCTGTTTCAGGTGGCAAGGCAATGACGCCTACGATGTCGAGATTGTCGATTACCATTAAAGAGGTGACATCGTGACCAAACGTGATTTTCCACCTGTTCACCCGGGCGAAATCCTCATGGCGGAATTTCTCGAACCAATGGGTATCAGCCAGTATCGCTTGGCAAAAAATATCGGCGTTACGCCGCGCCGCATCAACGAAATCGTCCTTGGCAGGCGTGCAATTACGGCTGACACGGCCCTGCGCCTAGGCCGTTTTTTCAGCATGGAGGCACAATTCTGGATGAATCTCCAGTCGCATTACGATATGGAGGTCGCCTTGGATGCCCTGCAGGACCGACTCGACAAGGAAGTTCACCCGCATGCGGCATGAGCTATGTTGGCCACATGCCTGATCTGACTCAGAAACTGCGCATCGGGCTGCTCCTTGACAGCGAAACGGTGCCTGCCTGGCAGCAACTCGCCCTTCGCAAGATTGTTGAGTCGTCATCTGCCGAACTGGTATTGGCAGTTATCAACGGCTCGCCCAAGGGGGGAGAAACGGCGCCGTTTCCTTATCGCGCTTACCGCTGGCTCGACCGCAAGCTGTTCAAGGCCACGCCGGACGCCTTTGCCCGTGCCCCACTGAGCGATCTCCTCGGAAATGTCGAGAGACTTGTCGTCACCCCCCGCCAGACCCGCTATTCCGACGACTTCCCGGCTGATGCCATCGATCAACTCCGTGCCCGCAACCTCGACGTGCTGATCCGCTTCGGTTTCCGGATTCTGCGCGGGGACATACTAACGGCGGCCAGGTTGGGGGTTTGGTCCTACCATCACGGCGACAACGACCGCTACCGTGGCGGTCCCCCCGGCTTCTGGGAAGTGATGGAAGCAGCCCCTGCAACCGGCTGTGTCCTGCAGATTCTCAACGAGGATCTCGACAACGGCACAGTCATTTACAAGTCGTTCTCTCTGACTGATAAACTCTCTGTCCATCGCAACAAGAGCCGACTCTACTGGAAATCGGCCTCCTTTCTTGTGCGCTGCCTGGCAGAGGCACAGCGTCTTGGACCGGAACGCTATCTGGAACAGGTTCGCCAACAGCAACCGGCCATCAGCGTCTACGGCTGGCCGATGTACACCCCGGCGAAGTTGAGCTGGCCGCGGATGTTGAGCTTCGTCGCCGGGCTGGCATGGCGAAATCTGCAACGCAAACTTGGTGAGGCACTCTGGCGCGAGCAGTGGATTCTGCTCTACCGGTTTCGCACCGGCAGGGCGCTCTCTTTCTGGCGCTTTCGGCAGCTGACTCCGCCAGCCGACCGCTTCTGGGCGGATCCCCATGTCATCTGTCGGGACGGTCGTCACTATCTGTTTTTCGAGGAGTTCCTCTACCGGAGCGGCAAGGGGCGAATCGTCTGCGTGCGCTTTGATGACGAAGGGCGGCCGACGCCGCCGGAGGTGGTTCTGGAGCGCGACACACACCTCTCCTATCCCCATCTGTTCGAACATGCGGGGGAGGTCTACATGGTGCCGGAGAGTTCGCAAAACCGGACCGTCGAGCTCTATCGAGCGGTCGATTTTCCGAGTCGATGGGAGTTGGTCAAGGTTCTGCTCGACAACGTCACGGCGGTCGATGCCACCCTGCTGCAGCACGACGGTCGCTGGTGGCTGTTTGCCAACCTGGTCGAGACTCCGGGTGCCTCAAGCTGTGACGAACTGTTTCTCTACTCCACTACGGATGTGTTGACCGGCGACTGGGAGCCGCACCCGGCCAACCCGATCGTCTCCGATGTGCGTTGTGCGCGACCGGCCGGGTGCATCTTTGCGCGGGAGGGCGTCTTGTACCGGCCGGCACAGAACTGTTCGGGGCGCTACGGCAACGGTATCGTCTTGCAGCGCATCGACAGGCTCACGCTTGACGAATACGCTGAAACCTCTGTGGACAGTTTCGACGCCAGCTTTATGGCGGGTATCGGTTTTATGCACACGTTCAACCAGGCCGGTGAGCTGACAGTGGCCGATGCGCGCCGTAAACGCTGGAAATGGTGTTAACCAATGCGGATTGTTCACATCCTTTCCACCCTCGAACGGCGCGGCGCCCAGGCGTTTGCGCGGGAGCTGGTGAACGGACTCTCCGCCCAAGCCGATATCGCCCAGGAGATGCTGGTGCTCTTCCCGGGAGAGGATGCGATCGACATGGCCGCGACCGGCGTACCGATCCACAGCCTCTCCGCGCGCAAAGGCCCGGCGCGCCTGCTCGCTTTGGCTGGTATGTTGCGAAGGATTCAGCCGGATATCGTGCTGGCTCACGGTGGCACCCCGCAGAAATACGCCGTATTGGCGCGCTGTGGCCGGTCAAGGCCGGCGATCGTTTACCGCAAGATCGGCCTGGTCGACCCGTGGCTGGAGCGTGATCGCCGCCTGAAACTGGTCTTTTTGTCCTGGTTGACACGTCGGACCGATGCCATCTCCACGGTTGGCGAGGCGACGCGCACCGAAGCGATCAGACTGTTTGGCGCCGATCCGCAGCGGGTCCGGGTGATCTACCGGGGCGTCGCTGCCGAGCGTTTTGTCGTCCCGCCCGCAGTCCGGGAGCATACTCGTCAGGCCCTTGCCATTGCGCCCGCGGCCAGGGTGATGATCGCCGTCGGTGCGCTGGGCTGGGAGAAGAACCAGGCCGCGATGCTGCGAATTCTTAACCGGATCCGGCGTGAGATTCCGGACGTCGTTCTGCTGCTGGTTGGCGACGGTCCGGAACGGTCGGCCCTCGAACGTCTGGCCGACAAGCTCGGCGTGGCGAATGCCGTTCGCTTTCTCGGCACACGCACCGACGTGCCGGAGCTGCTCGCTGCTGCCGATCTGTTCCTGCTCACCAGTTGGACTGAAGGGGTACCAGGGGTGTTGATCGAAGCTGGGCTGGCCGGTCTGCCGTGTGCAACCTGGGCGGTTGCCGGGACAGGCGAGGTGGTGCAGGATGGCATTTCCGGCCGGGTGACGCCCATGAAAGACGAAGCGGCGCTGGCGAAGGCTGCGATTGAACTGCTGATCGATCCGGCCAGGGCGCGTGCCATGGGCGAAGCCGGCCGTCGGTTCTGCCGGGAGCGATTTGCCGTACAGCGCTGCGTTGCTGAACACCTGCGTTTGTTTGCGGACGTTTTATCGACTTATGAACCGTGACCGATACAATATTCTCTGGTTGATCAAGGGCCTCGGCCTCGGCGGCGCCGAGAAGCTGTTGACGCAGGCCCTGCCGTATCTCGACCGGTCACGTTTTGCCTACCGGGCCGGCTATTTTCTCCCTTGGAAAGATGCCCTGGTGCCGGAACTGACGGCAGCCGGTCTGCCGGTCGACTGCCTGCACGTTACGACGGTCGCCGACTTGGGGGCGGTACCGCGTCTGGTCCGCTTCTGCCGGGATCGGCACATCGATCTGATCCACGCCCATCTGCCACATCCCGGCTTGGTGGCGCGGCTGGCCGGGCGAATCGGCGGTGTGCCGGTGGTCTACACCGAGCACAATGTCTGGGAACGGCTGCATCCGGCCATGCGGCTTCTCAACCGTCTGACCTTCGGCCTGAATGCCCGGACCATTGCGGTCTCCGCCGATGTGGCGGCCTCGATGGGCGGGGTCGACCGGCAGCGGCTGCGGGTGATCGACAACGGCATCGACTGTGCACGACTGGCTGCAACCGCCGATGATTCGGCGGCAGTCCGCCGGGAACTGGCGATCCCTGCCGATCACCTGGTGATCGGCAAGGTGGCAAATCTCGGCGCCAAGAAAAACCATGAAAATCTGCTGCACGCCTTTGCCCTGTTTCTCAAGGAGCGCCCGGCGACAACCCTGGTGCTGGTCGGTCAGCCGTTCGACCGTCTGCCGTGCTTGCAGCAACTCGCCGAACGCCTCGGTATTGCCGGGTCGGTCCGTTTTACCGGAGGACGAAATGATGTGCCACGGATCGTGCGTGCCTTCGATCTGTTCGTGATGTCGTCCGACCATGAAGGTTTGCCGATCGCCATGCTCGAAGCGATGGCCTTGAAAAAACCGACGGTTGCGACCACTGTCGGTGGCATCCCCGGTGTTGTCAGGGACGGTCTCGACGGATTTCTGGTGCCGGCACAAAACCCGCAAGCGCTGGCAGAAAAGATGCTGCGGGTTGCCAACGATGGTGAGCTGGCTCTCGCCATGGGTGAAAGCGCCAGTCAACGTGTCCGGGAGAGGTACGACATCTCCAGGATGGTACGGCAGGTTGAGGCTGTCTATTGCGACGTTCTGGAGGGTCGGCCGTGAATATTCTCCCCTTGCCGGAACAGCGACAGGAAGAGCTTTTCGAACTGTTGCGCCTGTCCCTTGGTGAGCATCAGACCAGGAAGCGCGACCGGGCATTCTGGAACTGGAAACACGCGCAGAACCCTTTTGGCGAATCAATTTCGTACGTTGCCATGGAAGGGGAGCGTCTGGTCGGCTTGCGGACCTTTTTGCGTTGGCAGTGGTGTGCCGGCAACCAGAGTTATGACGCCATCCGCGCCGTCGATACTGCGACCCATCCGCAGCACCAGCGTAAAGGAATCTTTTCACGGTTAACCCTGGCCGTGCTCGACGAGGCGCGTCGCGAACAGTTCGATTTCGTGTTTAACACACCGAACCGCAAGAGTCTGCCCGGCTATCTCAAGATGGGCTGGCGTCTGGTCGGGCAGCTGCCGCTGTATGTCAAGGTGTTGGCGCCGGTCCGGTTTGCTGCCGGATTGGCGAGGAATGCGCTGACCGCTTGTGACGCCGAGATCGCCGTCGAGGAGATCATCGCTGGGCGTCTGGTCAGGTTTGGCGACTGGCTGGCCGCCCATGGCGAGGAACTTGAGGGCCTTTTGACCGCCGACCGACTCCTGCGCGGGCCCGGTTTCAACACGGCCCGCTCCGTCGAGTTTCTGCGCTGGCGTTATGCCGGTCACCCGTACGTCGACTATCATGTGCTGGAAGCGCGTGCTGCTGGCGAACTGCGCGGGCTGCTTATTTGCCGCGCCAACGCTCGCCGCGGGCTGCGCGAGGTCGTGCTTGCCGACCTGCTGCTCGGCTCAGCCGACTTCGAGCTGGTGCGGTCGATGATCGCCACCCTGCGTCGGCAGGTGCGCGCCGACTATCTGATCGCCCATTTCGGCAGCGGCACCGCGCAGCTGGCTGGGCTGCGCCGCTGCGGTTTTCACCGGCTGCCGCGACAAGGAATCGATCTGACTGTGCGCGATCTCGATAAAAGTGTTGAGCCCGACCCCTTTTCCCTGGATGATTGGTCCCTCTGCCTAGGGGATTTGGAGATCTTCTGAACGCCATGTTGATTCTGTTTCTCCTCGCCGCACTGTTTGCTGTGCTGGCCATCGGTCTCTGGAGTGGCGCCCGACCCTCCGGAGGTCGAATCCCGCTGGCGGGATCGGTCGCCTTCGCCCCCCCGTCGACCGTGCAGCGGTCCGGGGCGCGGGTCGATACCGCACAACCTTCAGCATGGAGAAAGATCTTTGTTATCGGTCTGATTGGCCGTATCGGTGCTTACCTCATTCTTGCCGCCACCGGCGCCATCGCCAGTGGCATCTCCCGCGACTCTCTGCGCTACCACAATGAAGGAATTCGCCTCGCCCGCAAGTTCGCCGAGGAGGGGATCCTCTGGCGTGACTGGATCGACGATGGCTGGTTCCAGTTCACTGGACTCGTCTATGCCCTGCTCGGCGCCGACATGCTCTGGATCCAGATGGTCAATATCGGTCTTGGCGCCGGCACCGGTGTTCTTACCTACCAGATCGCCCACAAGGTTTACGACAAAGAAGCGGTAGCCCGCTTCGCCGGCTATGCTACGGCCCTGTTCCCCTCTTTCATCTACTATTCGGCGATTCCCCTCAAAGACACCGCCTCGCTGTTTGCCCTGTTGTTGCTGGTCTGGAGCGCTATCAACCTGCGGGAGGCCTACCGGCTGCGTTATGCTCTCTTCCTGGTCGGCGCGCTGCTGATCGTTTTGGCCCTGCGCGACTACCTGTTTTTCGTCTGCCTCGGTCTGCTGCTCCTCTCTTTCGGCCCGGTATCGACCCGCCGGACGATCCGTTATCTTGCTCTGATGAGCGGCGGCGGCCTGCTCCTCGGCTGCGTTACTTACCTGCTCGGCTTCGGATTCTTTGGCCTCGACTTTTTCGAAAGTTCCCGCTATTTCGATCTCGATTACATCAACCAGACGCGAACCGCCCTGAACCGTGGTCGCGGACAGATGTTTGCCGATCCGGAGAGTATCGCGTGGGGGAGCGGTCTGCTCAGCGACTTGCGCAACCTGCTGCTCGGCCTCTATTTCTTCTTTTTCAGTATCGACCCGACCGAAGTGACTCGCGCCCGGCAGTGGTTTGCCATGCCGGAGATGATCGTGCTGCTGCTCGCTTTTCCGTCGATCATCAGCGGTGTAATCCGGACCTGGCGGCACAAGCGGCAGATCGCTCTGCCGGTACTGGTGTTCGCCTTCGGTGTCATGGCGGTCTACTCTTCTGCGACCACTAACATGGGGGCGATGTTTCGCTGGCGAATGCAGGCGCTCCCTTTCTTCATGATGATGGCGGCTTATGGCGTCTTTCTGCGGCAGCGCGGCATCCTGTTTCGACTGATGCAATTCTTCGCTCGGGGGTGATAGACCATGTACGACTGGTGGACCGTTCTCTGGCAAAATCTCACCCAACCGCAGCTCTGGCCGGAACTTTTGCGCAAGATTCGCAACCGGGTCGATGCAAGGCGGTCGCATCCGGATGATCTGGTGGAACTGAGAGCCTTGGCGCGCCCCTGGCAGGAGATTCTGGTCGAACTGTTCGGCGAGGACGCCGTTGCTCGCGCACAGGCTGATACGACCGAATTCGAAGCCCTTGTGCGCGAGTTGCAGGAGAAGGAGCGGGCCTGTCCGGTGCGGCTCGGGGGTGGGGCGCACACCCGGCTGCTCTATCTGCTGACCCGTCTGGGGCGGCCGCAAGTGGTGGTCGAGACCGGAGTCGCCTACGGCTGGTCATCGGCTTCTGTGCTTCTGGGACTGGCTCAGAATGGCTGCGGCCGGCTCTACAGTTCCGATCTGCCGTACCCGAAGATCCCGCGCGCGGCCGATTATGCCGGCTGGGTCGTGCCGGAGCGGCTGCGTCGGTACTGGACCCTGCGGCTCGGCCCGGACCGGCAGAATCTCCCTGAGATGTTGAGAGGTCTCGATCGGATCAATCTGGTCCACTACGATTCCGACAAGTCGTGGCATGGCCGGCTCTGGGCGGCCCGACTGCTCTGGCCGAAGCTGGATGCGGGGGGGCTGTTTGTCGCCGATGACATCCAGGACAACCGGGCGTTTCTCGAATTCTGCGCGCTGCAGGGAGTCACCGCTCTGGTTACTGAATATCAGGGGAAATATATCGGCATCTGTCGCAAGCCGGGAGCCGGATCGGCATGATGCGAGGGAAAAAGCTGATCATCAATGCCGACGACTTCGGTCTGTCGCCCGGAACCAACCAGGCGATTCTCGCCAGCTACAAAGCCGGTGCGGTCTCGAGCACCACACTCATGGTCAACATGCCGGCGGTCGCAGAGGCGGCGCTACTGGCACACGACCATCCGAAGCTCGGCGTCGGCCTGCATTTTAACCTGACTTGTGGCCGGCCGGTAGCGGAGCGGACCGAGGTCTCTTCGCTGATCGGTCCCGATGAGACATTTCTGCCGCGGGGAGCGGCGGAGAAGGCCGCCGTGGCCGGTCGCTTCAAACCGCAGCACCTGCGACGGGAGCTGGAAGCACAGTGGCAGCGCCTGCTCGACCTCGGCGTCGTGCCGACGCATATCGACAGCCATCAGCATATTCATGTCTTCCCGCCGATCTTCGACGTGGTTGCCGCCTTCTGTCGGCAGTACGACATCCCGCTGCGCATCCCCTGGGTGTGGCGTCCGTCTGTCGGGCTGCCATTGAAAAGGCGGCTGCGTTCCTGGATGCTGTCATGGATGCTCCGGCGCAATACCAACCGCTGGCAGGGGCAGCTCCGCTGCAACGCCGCTTTTGCCAGCATCTTCGACCTGCAGATTGCTGTCAGTGAGATCCGGCTGGAGAATTATCTCGATATCCTCAAGGTCGAGCACCCCGAACCCCTGGAACTGATGGTGCATCCTGCTATTGTTGATGCCGGGCATTTGCAGCTCACCGGCATCTCCGAGACCAGCAATGCCGATTACCGGATACTCGCCAACGAGCCGTTCGCTGCTGCTCTTGACCGGCTCGGCTATCAGCTGGTGAGTTATGCTGAGCTCTGACAAGAGTCTGTGAGCCGCAGCGTTAATCTCTGCCTTGACGGTGTTTTTTCAGAATGAGTGCACCCCCGAAAATCCTGCTGTTCGCCAACACTGACTGGTACCTGTACAACTTCCGGCGGGCGCTGGCGGAGCGGCTGCGTGCTGCCGGCTGGCAGGTGGTGCTGGTGTCGCCGCCGGGGGGGTATGGCGAGCGGCTGCGCGCCCTCGGCTTCCGCTGGATCGCTCTGCCGTTTTCGACGCGCAGCGCCAACCCGCTGCACGAACTCGGCCTGCTCGTCCGCCTCATTCGACTCTACCGGGCGGAGCGACCGGACCTGGTGCACCACTTCACCATCAAGTGCGTTCTGTACGGCAGCCTGGCGGCCAGACTGACCGGCATCCCGATCGTCAACGCCGTCACCGGCCTCGGTCACGTCTTTACCGATCCCGGCGTGCGGGCGCGCCTGCTGCGGCCGCCGGTGCGTCTGCTCTACCGGTTCGCCCTGAACGGCCAACGGGTGCGGACCATCTATCAGAACGAAGAGGACCGCGACGCTTTTGTCGCCTGGAGGCTGGTCGCTCCGGACCGCACCCGCCTGATCCGCGGTTCGGGGGTCGATCTGGCACGCTTCTGCCGCCCGGAGCGGAGCGGCGGGGGAGAGGAGGCGTCCGTCGCAGTGGTGTCGCCCGAGGAGAGCCGGCCGGTCACTCTCCTGTTCGCCTCGCGCCTGCTGCGCGAGAAGGGGATCTGTGAACTGTTCGCGGCTTTCCGGCAGCTGCGGGCCGCAGGGGGCGCTGTGCAGCTGCTGGTCGCTGGTGATATTTATCCAGAAAACCCTTCATCTTTGACTGTTCAAGATGTTGAAAAAATGAAGAAAGGTGACGGGGTAACATTCCTCGGTCATGTCGAGGAGATGCTCGATCTGCTGAACGCGGTCGACATTGTCGTGCTGCCGTCGTATCGTGAGGGGACGCCGCGGATTCTGCTCGAAGCGGCGGCCATGGAGCTGCCGATCGTCGCCACCGACATCGCCGGCTGTCGTGGCCTGGTTGCAGACGGCGTCAACGGTCTGCTGGTGCCGCCGCGGAGTGTCGCACCGCTGGCGGCCGCCCTGGAACGGCTGGCTGCTGACCCGGCGCTGCGCCGGCGCATGGGGCGTGCCGGGCGGCAGATCGTTCTCGAACGGTTCGATGAGCAGCGGGTGAACGAGCAGACGCTGGCGGTCTATGTGGAGCTGGTCGCACCGTCAGGTCAGTCGTAGCGGGAGTTTTTCTATGAGCTTTGCCGGCGGGCAGCTGTTGACCTGCTTCTATACCTTTATGACCAGCCTGTTTGCGGCGCTGCTCATGGTGCCGTTTCTGCGCCTCTGGGCTCTCGAACAGGGGCGGGTCGATGCGCCGGATGCGCGCAAGGTGCACACCGTGGCGATGCCGCGCCTCGGCGGTATCGCCATCTTCCTCGCTTTTCTGTTCGCGGTGATCATCTTCCTGCCGATCGATACGACGATCCGCGGGATTCTCGCCGGCACCCTGGTGATTTTCGCCACCGGCGTGGTCGACGACCTGCACGGCCTCGGCGCCCGCGGCAAGTTCACCGGACAGGTCGCGGCCTGCCTGATCACCCTCCTGGTCGGTCGGCTCTATCTGACCGAACTCGGTGACCTGTTCGGCTTCGGCGCCATCGTCCTGCCGCTCTGGGCGGCTATCCCTTTCACCGTGTTTGCGGTGGTCGGCGTGATCAACGCCATCAATCTGATCGACGGCCTGGACGGTCTCGCCGGCGGCGTCGCCTGCATCGCCCTGGCGGCCTTCTTTCTCCTCGGCTGGCTGACGAACGATCCGGTGACCATGGTTCTGGCGGCGGCGATGATCGGCGCCGTGCTCGGCTTCCTCAAGGACAACTTCTACCCGGCCAATATCTTCATGGGCGATACCGGCGCCATGGTGGTCGGCTATCTGCTCGCCTGTCTCGCTCTCTACACCACCCAGCAGCCCGGTGCGACCATCAGCCCGATGGTGCCGGTGCTGATCCTCGGTCTGCCGCTGCTCGATACGGTCTGGGTGCTGCTGCGCCGCCTCCTCCAGGGGGGGAGCCCGTTTACCGCCGACCGCAGCCATCTGCACCACAAGTTCCTCGATCTCGGTTTCGCACACCACCAGACGGTCATCATGATCTACGGCATGTCGCTGTTCTGGGCGATCTGTGCCCTGCTGCTGCGCGGCCTGCCGGAGTACGTCCTGCTCCTCTGCTACCTGCTGACGGCCGGCGGCGGCTACCTGCTGCTGCGCGTTCTGCTGGCCGCCCGCCGGCGACAGCGGGCGGGCGCGCGCGACAGCGTTGCTCTGCGCGACATGCCGCTCTACCGGACTCTCTGTGAGCATGCCCAGCGGTTGCTGCTGCCGGTGCGGCTGCTGCTCGGCCTCTACCTGCTGCTTGCGGTCGCCGCCCTCTGCCGCGCGCCGGTGCTCCCCTGGCAGATCGCCGCCACCCTGCTGGCCGGTGGCGGTCTGCTCTGGCTGCGCTGGCAGAAGGATGACCGGCAGTTTATCCTGCTGATTGCCTATGCGGCCTTCGCGATGCTCGCCACCCAGCTCTGGACTGCGGAGCTGGCGTTCGCCGGCGGTCTGACTTTCAAGCGCGCCGGCGATATTCTGCTCGGTACCGCCGGCAGTCTCGCCGCACTGCGGCTGCTGTTCCGTCAGGCCGGCGACTTCGCTCTGACCAGTGCCGACTCCCTGGTGCTGGCGATCTGCATCTTTCTGGCGATCGCTTCGCAGCAGGAGCTTCTCGGCTACAGCATCAACGGTCCGCTGTTCCGTACTGTGGTCGGCGTTGTCGTCATTCGCACCCTGCTCGGCGGACGCCAGACGACCCGGCCGCAGGTGGTCTGGGCGGCGTTCGCCCTGCTGGCGATCATCGCCCTGGTCGGTCTGCTTGCCGGCTAGGTTTTGCATCCGTTCTGTCCTGCGGCCTTGCTCCTTCCCCCAGCGAGGGGAGGTCGGGAGGGGGCGATACGAGCAGGCTCCCCCTCTGGAGGAGGGTAATGAACGGAAACGCAAACTCTGTTGAGCCATTTGCAAAAGTCCTGTCATCCCCGAGAGCTTTTGTCGGGGATCCAGTCGTTTCAGTCAGTCAACCGCTGGATTCCGGCTTAAAGCCTGCTGGAATGACGTCTTTTGGGGCTTATGCAAGAGCCTCTATTGAAACACTTAAAGGAGCACATCATGACCGAGAGAGTGCGCGCGACGGTGGTGATCCCGGCGCGGTATGCATCGACCCGGTTTCCGGGCAAACCGCTGGCCGATCTGTGTGGCAAGCCGATGATCCAGTGGGTCTACGAGCGGTCTGCCCGGTGCGCGGCGGTCGAGCGGGTGCTGGTGGCGACCGACGATCGGCGCATCGCCGCGGCGGTCGAGGCGTTCGGCGGCGAGGTGGTCATGACCCGGGACGATCATCCCAGCGGCACCGATCGCCTGGCCGAGGTGGCCGGCCGCATCGACGCCGAGCTGATCGTCAATGTTCAGGGGGACGAGCCGCTGATCGAGCCGGCCATGATCGCGGCGGCAGTGCAGCCGCTCTGTGACGATCCGGCGATTCCGATGGGGACGCTGCGGACGCCGTTGACCTCGCTGGCGGAGTATCACAACCCCAACGTGGTCAAGGTGGTCACCGACCGTCAGGGCTTTGCCCTCTACTTCTCGCGGGCGCCGATCCCGTTTGCCCGCGACTTCCAGGAGCAGCTGCCGCAGCGCTGGCCGGAGCTGGCGACGGCGCGCCATGTCGGTCTGTATGTCTACCGCCGCGATTTCCTGTTGCGTTTCCCCGGCCTGGCGCCGACCCCCCTCGAACAGCAGGAGTGTCTTGAACAGCTGCGGGCCCTGGAGCATGGCTACCGGATCTATGTCGCCCGGACCGATCTGCCCGGCCACGGCGTCGACACCCCTGAAGATCTCGAGGTTGTGCGCCGACACCTCGCGCAGGCGTGAGTCGGCCGAGAGCCGTTCGCGTCCTGAAATCCTGAACAACACTGATTCGGCCTGCAACCGAGGCCGCTGTATGGAAATCATGACGGCAGACGGGTATAATGGCGTCTTCCGGGTTTTTCCGGACGCTTTCACAGGGCTGTCGATCGATCCATGGACTATTTTCTCGAACTCTCCAGCAGCGGTTTGACGCGCGGCAGCATCTACGCGCTGATCGCCCTCGGCTACACGATGGTGTACGGCATCATCCAGCTGATCAATTTCGCCCATGGCGAAATCTACATGATCGGCGCCTTTGTCGCCCTGATCGTCTCCGGCGTGCTGACCATCTACGGTTTTTCCGGGCCGGCCATCCTGATCCTGGCGGCGCTGATCGCTGCGGTCTACGCGGCGGCCTACGGTTACACCCTGGAGAAGATCGCCTACCGGCCACTGCGCAAGGCCGGTCGTCTGTCGCCGCTGATCAGCGCCATCGGCATGTCGCTGTTTCTGCAGAACTACGTGCTGTTGGCCCAGACCCCGGACTTCCTGCCGTTTCCCGCCCTGATCCCCGATTTTGCTTTCATGGAGCCGGTGGCTCACGTCATCGGTTCGGCGGAACTGGTGATCCTGGTGACGACGGCGCTGACCATGGTCGTCCTGACCGGACTGATCAAGTACACCCGGATCGGCAAGGCGATGCGCGCCACCCAGCAGGACATGGTCATGGCGCGCCTGGTCGGCATCAATGTCGACCGTGTGATCTCGACCACCTTCGTCATCGGCTCGATCCTGGCCGCCATCGGCGGGGTGCTGGTCGGCTCCTATATCGGCCAGATCAACTTCGCCATCGGCTTCATGGCCGGCATCAAGGCGTTTACCGCCGCCGTCCTTGGCGGCATCGGCAATATTCCCGGCGCGGTTCTCGGCGCCATGGTGCTCGGTCTGGCGGAATCGTACGCCGCCGGCTATGTCTCGAGCGCCTACGAGGATCTGTTCGCCTTCGCGGTGCTGGTTCTGATCCTGATTTTCCGCCCGTCCGGTCTGCTCGGTCGCACGGCTCGACAAAAGGTCTGATGTCGATGGGTTCAGGGTGTCACCATGCTTAATCACTGCAGACAATCGTTGCTGGTCGCGGCCTGGTTCGTCTTCCTGACCTTCCCGCTGCTGGTGGTCAAGGTCAACACCCTGAAGGGCGTTGTTGAGTGGCGCTGGGCGAATATTCTCTGGGTCGCGGTGGCGGTCTTCCCGCTCTCCCTTGGCTGGCGCTGGGCCATGGCGCGACGTCAGGGGCGCCGCGCCGGGACTGAGGCGGGCCGGGGAATCGCCGGCCTGGCCGGGCGCTGGCAGCTGCTGCTGGCCGAACCGGCCCGCTACCGGCCGCTGCTCGCGGTCCTGCTGCTCGGCGCCCTGGCCATGCCGCTGTTGACCGACATCTACCAGACCAACATCCTGGTCCTCGCCCTGATCTTCGTCGTCCTCGGCCTCGGTCTGAACATCACGGTCGGTCTGGCCGGGCTGCTCGACCTCGGCTATATCGCCTTCTTCGCCGTCGGCGCCTATACCTATGGCGTCCTCAACAGTCTGTACGGCCTCGGCTTCTGGATCTGTCTCCCTCTCGGCGGCCTCGCTGGCGCCCTGTGCGGCGTCGCCCTCGGTCTGCCGATTCTCCGCCTGCGCGGCGACTACCTGGCGATCGTCACTCTCGGCTTCGGCCTGATTGTCAAGGTTGTCATCGAAAATGGAGAAGAGCTGTTCCATGGCGCCAGGGGGATCGCCAATATCCCGCGTCCCGGCCTGTTCGGCCTCGACATGAGTATCGAGGCGGCGACGATCTACACCTACTATCTGATGCTGCTGCTGGTGCTGTTGACGGTGTTCGTCACCAACCGGCTCAAGGATTCGCGGATCGGCCGCGCCTGGATGGCCCTGCGCGAGGATGAGATCGCCTGTGTCGCCATGGGGATCGACATGGCCCGCACCAAGATGAGCGCCTATGCCCTCGGCGCCTGCTGGGCCGGCCTGGTCGGCGTCATCTTCGCGGCGCGCAACACCTACATTCATCCGAACAGCTTCACCTTCATGGAGTCGGCGCTGGTCCTCTCCATCGTCGTTCTCGGCGGCATGGGCTCGATCGTCGGCGTGATCATCGCCGCCCTGATCCTGGTGCTGCTCCCCGAGTATCTGCGCGCCTTCGCCGAATACCGCATGCTGCTGTTCGGTGCCGTTATGGTGCTGATGATGATCTTCCGGCCGCAGGGGCTGTTTGCCAATCAGCGCCGGAGCTACCGGCGCCACGGGGCGACCCGGGAGAACAGCCATGTCTGAGGCGTCGGTCCGGCTGCTGGAAGTTGTTGATCTGACCATGGATTTCGGCGGTCTGCGCGCCGTCGACCGGGTCACCCTCGATGTCCTCGCCGGCGAGATCCTGGCGCTGATCGGGCCGAACGGCGCCGGTAAGACCACCTTTTTCAACTGTGTGACCGGCATCTACCGACCGACCGGTGGCGACATCCGCATCCATCCGCCGGGCCGGCGCAGCCAGCGGATCAACGGCTGGAAGCCGAACCGGGTGACGTCTGCCGGCATGGCCCGCACCTTCCAGAACATTCGCCTGTTCCAGAACATGACGGTGCTGGAGAATGTCATGATCGGTCGCCACTGCCGGACCACGACCAGCATCCCCGGCGCCATCCTGCGCGGCCGCGGTAGCCGCCGCCAGGAACAGGAGACCGTCGAGACCAGTTATGCCCTGCTCGAGACGGTCGGCCTGGTCGATGCTGCCGACGAATTCGCCCGCAATCTCCCCTACGGCGGCCAGCGCCGCCTGGAGATCGCCCGGGCGCTGGCGACCGACCCCTTTCTGCTGTTGCTCGATGAGCCGGCTGCCGGCATGAATCCGAGGGAGACTGCGCAACTTGACGAATTGATCGTGCGGCTACGTGATGATCGGCAGATCGCGATTCTGCTGATCGAACACGATATGAAACTGGTGATGAACATCTCCGACCGGGTCTGTGTCATGGAGTACGGTCGGGAGATCGCTCTGGGGAGTCCGGCGGAGATTCGCGCCAACCCGCAGGTGATCGAGGCGTATCTCGGCGAGGACGGCGATGCTTGAACTGCGGAAAGTGGTCAGCGGTTACGGCAGTATCGAGGTGCTGCACGAGATCTCTCTGGAGATCGGCGCCGGCGAGATCGTGACCCTGATCGGCGCCAACGGCGCCGGCAAAAGCACCACCCTGATGACGGTCTGCGGTGTGGTGCCGATCCGTTCCGGCGAGATCCTCTTCTGCGGCGTGCCGATCCATGGCCTGCCGACCGAAGCGCTTGTGGCGAGGGGCGCTGTCCAGGTGCCGGAAGGGCGGCGGATCTTTCCGCAGATGTCGGTGCAGGAGAATCTGGAGATGGGGAGTTTTCTGCGCCGCGACAGTCAGGCGATCCGGCACGATCTCGACTACGTCTATTCCCTCTTTCCGGTTCTCGCCCGGCGCCGCACGCAGCCGGGTGGCACCCTGAGCGGTGGCGAACAGCAGATGCTGGCGATCTCCCGGGCGCTGATGGCGCGGCCGAAGCTGTTGCTCCTCGATGAGCCGTCCCTCGGCCTGGCACCGCTGATCATCAAGCAGATCTTCGCGATTCTCGGCAAGATCAACGCGGAGCAGCAGACCACCATCTTCCTGGTCGAGCAGAACGCCAACCAGGCCTTGAAGCTTGCCCATCGCGGCTATGTCATGGAGACCGGCCGGATCGCCCTGGCCGGTGAGGCGGCGGCGCTCCTCGACGACGAACAGGTGAAGAGAGCCTACCTCGGCTTGTGAGTGTCAGTCGCCGACAAGGATGCTTCTGGCCAGTTGCCAGGCCCCTCGACAGAGCGCCTCGATATCGATGTTGAACAGGTAGCCGGCAACCGCTAAGCCGGCAACGAAAACGACAAGCGGCAGGACAAGTTTTTTCATGCAGGCCTCCGTACCCGATGACTATAGCGTGCCCTGGTCGGAACACCAGTGCCGCGCCGCATAAAGCGGGGAAAATCGATTGACAAGTCACAGACCTGTTTCTATAGTGAGTGCCCCGGTTCGCAGCACAATTCGGCAGTTTTCGTCGCGGTTCCGGTCCTGACCCTGACCCCTGATTCTCGACTCCTGAATCCTCAGGTTCCCCGGATGAATCCCTGCTTTAAGGAGATATGACATGAGCAAGACATTCAAGGTGGCTGTGCTGCCGGGCGACGGTATCGGTCCGGAGGTGATGGCCGAGGCGATGAAAGTTCTCGATGCCGTCGAAAGCAAATTTGCCGTGCGTTTTGCGCGCACTTTCGCCAATGTCGGCGGTATCGCCATCGATGAAAACGGCAAGGCGCTCCCCGAGGAGACGATCGAACTCTGCCGGCAGTCGGATGCGGTGCTGTTCGGTTCGGTGGGCGGTCCCAAGTGGGAGCATCTGCCGCCGGACGAGCAGCCGGAACGCGGTGCCCTGCTGCCGCTGCGCAAGATCTTCGGCCTGTTCTGCAACCTGCGGCCGGCCATCATCTTTCCGGCACTGACCGGCAACTCGTCGCTGAAGCCGGAGGTGATCGAAGGCGGTTTCGACCTGCTGGTGGTGCGTGAGCTGACCGGCGGCATCTACTTCGCCCAGCCGAAGGGGATCGAAGGGGAGGGGGCGCAGCGGACCGGCTTCGATACCATGAAGTATTCCGACGCCGAAGTCGAGCGGATCAGCCATGTCGCTTTTGAGGCAGCGCGCAAGCGCGGCGGCAAGGTCTGCTCCATCGACAAGGCCAACGTGCTGTCGACCTCGGTCCTCTGGCGCGAAGTGGTCGAGCGGGTCGGCAAGCAGTATCCCGATGTCGAACTGAGCCATATGTATGTCGACAACGCCGCCATGCAGCTCTGTCGTTGGCCGAAACAGTTCGATGTCATGCTCTGCGGCAACATGTTCGGCGACATCCTCTCTGACGAAGCCGCCATGCTGACCGGCTCCCTGGGGATGCTGCCGTCAGCGTCCCTTGCCGAAGGCTCCTTCGGTCTGTACGAGCCGTCCGGTGGCAGCGCCCCGGATATCGCCGGCCAGGGGGTTGCCAACCCGATCGCCCAGATCCTCTCCGCCGGGATGATGCTGCGCTACTCCTTCGGCCTGGTCGAGGCGGCCGATGCCATCGACGCTGCCGTGCGCAAGGTTCTCGATCAGGGGATCCGCACCGCTGATATCCACCAGAACAAACCGGGCGAGACTCTGGTCAATACCCGGGGGATGGGTGACGCCATCGTCGAAAACCTGTAGAATGGGGGCATGGAAGAATTCAGGATCCAGGATCCAGGATTCAGGATACAGAAGAGAGGCTGGGGGAAATCGAGGAGTTAGTGACGAAAAGGAACGTAGAGGCAATACCACTGGATAGGACCTTGTCGTTGCCTATTTACTTCTGGTTTTTGTGTCCTGGCTTGTTTACAGATTTTCTCCTGAACCTGAATCCCAAAAGCTTTACCCTTACACACGCACCAGAACAATGACCTCCAGAAACTAAGGAACACACGCTATGAACGTCGGTATTGTCGGTTGGCGGGGCATGGTCGGTTCGGTCCTCATGCAGCGCATGCAGGAGGAGAACGATTTCGCCGGTATTGAGCCGGTCTTCTTTTCCACCTCCCAGGCGGGGCAGGCTGCGCCTCTCGGTGCCGGCAAGCTGCAAAGCGCCGACGACATCGAGGCGCTGCGCCGGCTCGATGTGATCATCACCTGCCAGGGGGGCGACTATACCAAGGCGGTCCACCCGCAGCTGCGCCAGGCGGGCTGGAACGGCTACTGGATTGATGCCGCCAGCAGTCTGCGCATGGAGCCGGATGCTGTCATCATTCTCGATCCGGTCAACCGCAACGTCATCGATGCGGCGCTGCAGAACGGCCAGAAGGATTTCATCGGCGGCAACTGCACGGTCAGCCTGATGCTGATGGCCCTCGGTGGCCTGTTTCGTGCCGGCCTGATCGAGTGGGTGTCGTCCATGACCTACCAGGCGGCCTCCGGCGCCGGCGCTCCGAACATGCGGGAACTGCTCGCCCAGATGGGAACCCTGCACGGCTCGGTCAGCGACCTGCTGGCTAATCCGGCCTCGGCGATTCTCGATATCGACCGCCAGGTGACCGCCGCCCTGCGTGGCGACGGCATGCCGGTGGCCGAGTTCGGCTATCCCCTCGCTGGCAGCCTGCTTCCCTGGATCGACCGGGAAGTCGAGGATGGCCAGAGTCGCGAAGAGTGGAAAGGGTATGCCGAGACCAACAAGATTCTCGGTACCACACAGCCGATTCCGGTCGACGGCATCTGCGTGCGGGTCGGGGCGATGCGCTGCCACAGCCAGGCGCTCACCATCAAGCTGAACCGGGATCTGCCCATCGACGAGATCGAGCAGTTGCTGGCCAACGACAACGACTGGGTGCGGCTGGTGGCGAACAGCAAGGCGGAGAGTCTGGCCGACCTGACACCGACCGCAGTCTCCGGAACTCTGGCGGTGCCGGTCGGGCGCGTGCGCAAGATGAGGATGGGAGCGCAGTATCTCTCCGCTTTCACCTGTGGCGATCAGCTCCTCTGGGGGGCCGCCGAGCCGCTGCGGCGCATGCTGCGGATTCTGCGGGAGGCGTGAGCGGTTAAAAACTTCGGGGAGCCAGGATTCAACTGCAGGATGCAGGATTCAGGATTCAGGATTCGGAATAACGGCCAAACCATGACACCCTCATTCGGTGTCTCGGTTTCTCCGTGACCTTGATTGCGGAACCGTAATTCCGTCATTCCTTTTGCTGAATGGGTTGAATTTTTTCCTGAATCCTGAATCCCGCATTCGCAGTTCCACCCGCATAACATACGGACTGAACGGTTACACCCTTCCCATGAGTGCTCCCGGTCGCGCATCTCTGGCTGTCATCGACATTCGCCTCAAGCTGCCGGCCTGTCTCGGTCTGACGATCATGGCCTTTGCTGCGCCGGGGTGGCGCCCGCTGCTGATTGTGCTGGTCGCCACCGCGGTGGCGGTGCTGCTCTCCAGCATTTCGCCGATGCGCCTTCTCAAAGGGGTCTGGAGCCTGCGCTGGCTGCTGCTGTTCACCCTCCTGCTTCACCTGCTGCTCTCCCCCGGTTATACGCTGTTCGGCTCGCGCTGGCTCTCCCTCGACGGCCTGCTGCGCGGCCTGTTTGTCTGTGGGCAGATTGTCACCGCTTTTGCCGCGGCGCTGCTTCTCTCCCTCTCCAGCCGACCGCAGGAGCTGGCCACGGCCTTCGGCTGGTATCTCCAGCCGCTGCGACGACTCAACTGCCCGGTCGATGCCTGGCGGGAGCAGCTCGGTCTGGTGCTGCACTTCGTGCCGCTGGTGCGCGCCGAATTTGCTGCGCGCCCCAAGGCCGATCCCGGTCGGGTCAGGTCGTTGCGTGCGCCATTCTGGCAGCGTTTGCAGACCGACCTGGGCGCACTGGTCGACCGGCTGGTCGCCCTGGCCGATGCGCAGGCCGAGCGTCTGCTGGCCGGCGAACTGGCTGCCGGCGGGCCGGATGATCTCTCTGCCCTGCGGCCGCTGCAGGGCGGCAACGGCCTGACTCTCTGCGCCGCGCTGCTGGTGCTTGCCGGCTACCTGCTGGCCGGGCTCTGCTGACCATGCGGACGATACTGCTGATCATCGAGTACGACGGCACTGCCTACAGCGGCTGGCAGATCCAGCCGAACGGCCTGGCGGTGCAGCAGGTGGTCGAAGAGGCCCTCGCCCGCGTCGTCGGCGTGCCGGTGCGTCTGCATTCGGCCGGCCGCACTGACGCCGGCGTGCATGCCCGCGCCATGCCGGCTCATCTGCAGACCGACCGCAGTCTGCCCCTGGCGGCATTTCGCGAAGGGGTGAATCGCTTTCTGCCGGCCGATGTCGCGGTTAAAGAGGTTCGGGAGATGCCGGCCGACTTTCACGCCCGCTTCGCGGCGCGCGGCAAGTGGTACCGTTATACCCTCTATCGCGGTGCGATCCGTTCGCCGCTGGTTGCCCGCTGCTCCTGGCATCTCCCCGGGCAACTCGACCTGGTCGCTATGCGTCAGGCGGCGCAGCTGCTGGTCGGCGAGCACGACTTTCGCGCGTTTCGCTCGTCCGCCTGTTCTGCTCAAGGGACGGTGCGCCGACTCACTGCCGTCGAGATCGATGCCGCCGGCGAGCTGCTGCAGATCGATGTCCACGGTTCCGGTTTCCTGAAGAACATGGTGCGGATGCTGGTCGGCACCCTGGTCGAAATCGGCCGCGGCAAGCGCCCGGTCGCCGACATCCCCCGGCTGCTTGCCGGCGACAGCCCGCTGCGCTGCGGGGTGACTGCGCCGCCGCAGGGACTCTGTCTGATGGAGGTGCGCTACTGAGGGCGGCGCCGCGCTTGTCGCGATTCCATCCTGGCGTTTCCGCTTTTGATCGGATCGATTCGTTCTGGTATAAGAGAACGCTGTTGCGTTACAAGAGAAGATGTAACGATCGACAGCCTGTCTTTGCTGCACGCTGTATGGATACAAAAAAAACAATGTAACTATTCAGCTTGACACCTCTGGAAACACCGCAACGGAAAGCCAGAGCA
>JAVVDS010000033.1:0-31189 GCA_032251295.1 Desulfuromonadales bacterium
CGGTTTACGGTTTACGGTTTACGGTTTACGGTTTACGGTTCAACGAATCAACGAACTAACCCTCAACACCCCAACCTGCCGTTCAAACCAAAAAACGAATGGGGACCGTTTGCAGGCATCCCCATTCGCGCAGCGTTCGGTTGTCGGCCGGAGGATCAGGCGGCTGCTTCGCGGATCTTGCGGATCTCTTCCTTGACCAGATTTTCCGCCAGATCGGGGACCACATCCCAGATGATCTGTTCGAGCATCGTGCTGGCCAGCTTTTCTATGATCCGGCCGGCGACTCTTTCGACAATCGCTTCCAGCTCGGCTTCGCTCAGGGCCGCAACCTTCTCCTCCACGGCCGCGGTTGCGACGGCGGGACGGGCGACAGCTGACGTCTCGATCGGAGCCTCAGCCGGTGCGCCGGCCTGTTCTACGGCAACAACCGGTTCGGGCTGAGGCTCCTCCATGGCCGGTTCCGCCAGATCCCCCTCGAACGTCAGGATGTCGGCAGGCTCTTCCTGAAGCGGCGGCAACTCTGCAGACGGTGTTTCGTCATGGTCTGCCGTCTCGAACAACGCCTCCCCGCCGACAGTCTCCCGCGACCACGTCGACAGGGTCGGCTCGGCCGGAGCCGGTTCAAGATCTTCAGCCTCGAGGATGTCGTCGTCGCCGAGCGGCATCACTTCATCGACATCATCAAAACTGCCAAAATCGAAATCATCGGCAGCCGGAACCGGCTCATCGGCAACGGTCTTTTGCGGAAGCTCTTCGGTAACCGGGAGCAATTCACCGCTAAAGGCAAAATCGTCCTCCGGTACTGCGGCCGGCTCGGCGAAACTGAACTCCTCGACCTCCATCGGCGGCTCTTCGACATCAAAGCTGAACTCGGCCTCATCGACCGGAGACGCAGCCAGATCTGACTCCGGCGACACCGGCTCGTCGAAGGATTGCCCCAGATCGCTCCAGTCGTCTTCAGGGGCAGCGGCCGCAACCGGCTCTGCCGGAGCCGGTTCGGCCGGAACCGGTTCTTCTTCGAAGGAGATATCGGCGAAGGGATCTTCCATGGCCGGTTCGGCCGCGGGGAGCGGCGGCGTCTCGATCTCGGCGACTTGCGGTGCCGCGGGAACCGCTTCCGGGGCAGGTGCGACCGGTGCCGCTTCGAGCAGTTCGGAGACCTTGTCGATCAGGGTCTGCGACTCGAACGGTTTTTCAATCCAGGCATCGGCCCGGCTGGCACGCGCCTTGTCTTCATCAAACGGTTCGAACGATCCGGCCAGCAGCAGCACCGGCGTCCGCTGCAAGGCGGGATCCTGCTTGATCGCCGCCGTCAGTTCGTAGCCGTCCTTCCCGGGCATATAGACATCGGCGATCACCAGGTCGGGCTTGATTTCCCGAGCCTTGGCAAAAGCGGTCTCGCCGTTGTCGGTAATGGTCAGGTCGTAGTCTTCGTGGGCAAAAGTGATCTGAATCACCTTCTGAATAGTGATACTGTCGTCCGCCAAAAGCAGCTTCTTGCTCATCCGCGTCCTCCTTGGCAGCCGGCGACAGATCACGAAAACCCGGCCCACCTCGAGTCTTGATCGAGAAACAGCAGTGTTGTGCCGTCGCAAAAACGGGCTGCTGTCAGCACATACGAAAATACCCGTAAAGGCGCCAAAAAACTACCATGGCGGCTTGACAAGTGTCAAGCGTGGCGGCACCAGCCGCCTCGCTGCAGCAAACGGATCAGATCGCCTTCCAGCGCTGCGGCAGAAACAGCCGCTGATAAAGGTTCAGCGCGTAGCGATCGGTCATGCCAGCAAGGAAATCGGCGACCAGAGTCGAGACATCATCTGTCGATTGTGGCCGGAAGCCAAACTTGCCCAGAGACTCGGGTGCGTTCATGAAATAGTCAAACAGTTCACGCAGAATCCGGCTCGCCTTGCAGAATTCGTCATCGACGGGTGCGGCCCGGTAGACATGCTCGTACAACCAGCCGCGCAACTCCTCGATGCCACCGGCGATGTCCGCAGAGAGCGTGATCAGCGGCGCCTCAACAACCCGGGAGTGTTCGATCAGATCGCAAACCATGGTGTTGATCCGCTGCGCATGCGTCTCGCCCAGCAGGCTACGCAGGGTCAGGGGCAGATCAGTCGCCGCGACCAGTCCGGCACGGATAGCGTCGTCGAGATCGTGATTGACATAGGCAATCACATCGGCCAATCGCACCACCCGCCCCTCGAGAGTCGCCGGCAGACAGTCTGCGGCGACTCCGAGCAGAGTGCCGAGCCCTTTGGAGTGTCGGGATATGCCGTCGCGCACTTCCCAGGTCAGATTCAGGCCCTGCCCGTCCTTTTCCAGATGTTCGACCACACGCAGACTCTGCCGGACATGGTGAAAGCCGGCCGGCAGGAGATCATTGAGGACCCGCTCACCGGCATGTCCGAACGGAGTATGTCCGAGGTCGTGGCCGAGGGCGATCGCCTCGGTCAGATCCTCGTTCAAGCGCAGCGCACGCGCCAGAGTCCGGGCGATCTGGCTGACCTCCAGAGTATGGGTCAGACGGGTGCGATAGTGGTCCCCTTCCGGCGACAGGAAGACCTGGGTTTTGTACTTGAGGCGGCGAAATGTTTTACAGTGCAGAATCCGGTCACGATCGACCTGGTAGGCTGTCCGAACCTGACAAGGGACTTCATCGCCTTCCCGGCCACGGCTCAAAGAACTGCAAGCGGCCGCCGGCGCGAGATGTTCACGTTCGAAATTTTCCGTCGCCTGACGTATATCCATTGGGGCAATCGTCTTATCTACCCGGGCCAGAGATGACTGAAGACGTCCTCTCGACCTGACCAAAGCTGTTTTTAGACAGGAGGACCTGCGTTTCAAAATCGCATATCACGATTGACAACCGAAGCATAAAAGAGAAAATCGCCATAAACAAGGAAATTCTCCTTTGACTTGCCAGACAACTTTGCAATACTGTCGTGAATTGAATTCACTTTATCTAAAGAACCGAAGGAGACGATCATGGCAACATTAATCGAAATGGCAGCAGAAATCGTCGCGGCACACGCTTCGACGACCCCCATGAGCAAAGAAGAGCTGGTCGCGACACTGTCCGATGTGTACGGTGCTTTGGCAAGTCTTGATAAAGGCGAGGAGATTGCCGTCGAGACCGAGCAGTCCAACGAACCTGCAGTCTCCAGAAAGAAAGCGTTCGGCAAGGATAAAGTCTTCTGCATGATCTGCGGCAAGGGGATGACCACCTTGACCCGCCACATCAAGACCACTCACAGCATGACCCCCGCCGAATATCGCAAGACTTTCGACATTCCCCGCTCGCAGCCGCTGGTTGCGAAAAACTATTCAGAAAGCCGCCGGAAAATGGCCATTGATCGCGGACTGCCGGAAAAGCTCGCCAAGGCGCGCAGTGCCCGGAGCAAGGCGAAGAGCTGACCTTAACAACCGTTTTCACAGGGGACCGGCACGAGACGGACGTGCGTCCGTCTCGTGTCACGGGCCAGAGGAGACCCAATGAAGTGCCTGCTGCTCGCCGATAATCGCGCCACGCTGATTGCGACTCTGGAGCCGATCCTCAAACACTGGGGCTACCGGGTCGTTGCCGCCGGCAGCGTACAAGAACTGGCCACTTTTCTCAAAGAAAGCAGCCCTGCCATGCTGATCGCCGGCGAAAAACTGTTGGTCGAAGCGGGCCTGCAGGAGAGCCTCGGCAAGGAGCTGCCGATTGTCGCCTTGCGTCAGAACGAAACCGGGGCACCGCGCGTCGCAATCGCGGAGACTCTCGATGTACCGGTCGACCTGTTCGCGCTTTTTTCGACGATCCAGCGTCTGGTTGAACAACATCCTCGCCAAAACCTGCGACTGCGCGTACAGCTGCCGGGGATGTACAAAACCGGAGATCTCAACGACTACATCCTCGCTGACGTCCTCAGCCTGAGCACCCAGGGTCTGTTTTTCAAATCGCCTTTACGGGTCAAGCAGGGCGACCAGATCGCGGTGGTTTTCCCCCTGCTTGGTCACTGTCAGGAGATCGAGATTCCGTCACGAGTTCTTTATGTGGTCGAACCGCAGTTGAGCAACAACTACATGCAGGGTTTCGGCGTCGGCTTCGATCCGCTCGACCAGCAGTCTGAAATCTGCCTGCGGGCCTATATCGAAGAACAGCTTCTCAACCAGGTCGCCGTCCATCAGGACGGGGTCACCGACCCGTCAGCCCTGCAGACGGTCGCCGAAAAGCGCAGCCAAACAACTGGCCCCGACGCCTGACGACGTCAGGCTGAAACAGTCGGCCAGAGTGGCGGCCACATCGGCGTAGGTTGCCCGGGTGCCGAGATCGATCGCCCCCTCCAATCGCGGGCTCCAGGCCAGCAACGGCACATACTCCCGGGTATGGTCACTGCCGGGGTGGGTCGGGTCGCAACCGTGGTCGGCGGTAATCATCAACAGGTCCGTCGCTTCCATTTGCGCCATCAGGTCCGGCAGCCAGACATCGAACTCCTCCAGAGCCCGAGCGAACCCGCCGACATCGTTGCGGTGGCCGTACACCATATCGAAATCGATCAGGTTGGCCAAGAGCAGACCGCTCTCCAGAGACGACCAGCCCTCGAGAATGCGGCGCATGCCGTCGGCGTTATCCCGGCTGCGTTGACACGCGCTCAGCCCCTTCCCGGCAAACAGATCCTCGACCTTACCGACACCGGCCACGCAAACGCCGGCGGCTGTCAGGCGCTCCAGAACAGTCGGTTGCGGTGGTGGCATGGAGAAGTCGCGGCGATGAGGGGAGCGACGGAAGCCGTCGCGCTCGCTGCCGACAAACGGCCTGGCGATGACCCGGCCGATGCGATAGGGATCGACCATCAGCCGTGCCTGCGCACAGAGACGGTAGAGTCGCTCCAGCGGGATGACCTCCTCGTGCGCGGCGATCTGAAAGACCGAATCGACGCTAGTGTAGAGAATCGGCCGGCCGCTGCGCACATGTTCGGCGCCGAAGCGCTTCAGGATAGAAACCCCGTTGGCCGGAACGTTGCCCAGCGGCTCCGTGCCGGCCAGCTCCGCGAACCGGGCGACCAGCTCGGGGGGGAAACCTTCCGGAAAGGTCTTTAACGGCTGGTCGAGGATGACTCCGGCCAACTCCCAGTGGCCGGTCGTGCTGTCCTTGCCGGCCGAACGCGAGGCCAGCCGACCGTAGGCGCCGAGCACATCGCCGTCGGCAGCAACGCCGGCAATCCCGGCCAGCCGTCCCAGACCGAGACGCTCCAGATTCGGCAGATGCAGACCACCGCAGGCGGCAGCGACGTGGGGAAGAGTTGCCGCGCCGGCATCGCCATAAGCGGCGGCGTCCGGCAGGGCACCGATACCGACGCCGTCGAGGACAATCAGGGCGACCCGCCCGATGCTGTTCGTCATCCACCCGACCCGTTAGCCGCCTGCCACTGCCGCATGATGGTCACGCCGGCACTGGTGCCGATCCGGTCCGCGCCGGCCGCCAGCATAGCGGCACAGCCGGCCCAGTCACGAATCCCCCCGGCCGCCTTGAGCTTGAGCCGCCCGGCGGCCGCCGCGACCAGCAGCGCGACATCCGCCGTGGTCGCACCGCTGGCGGCGAAACCGGTCGAGGTCTTGACATACGCCGCACCGCCCGCCACCACCGCCTCGACCAGCTGCCGCTTGGCATCCGCGTCGAACAGACAGCATTCGATGATCGCCTTGACCGGCCGACCGCCGGCCGCGGCGACCGTCCCGGCGATATCCGCACTCACCCGGGCCCACTCTCCGGCCCTGGCCGCCCCGAGATCGATGACCATATCGATCTCATCGGCGCCGGCCCGCAGCGCTTCGGCAGTCTGCAGCGCCTTGATCCGCGGCAGTTCGTAGCCGAACGGGAAGCCGACGACGGTGGCGACGCGTACCTCCGAGCCGTACAGCAGCCGGTGACACTGTTCAACATGGAGCGGCGGCACACAGACCGCAGCGAAGCCGAACTCGACCGCCTCTTCACAGAGGCAGGCAATCCCGGCAGCAGTCGTCTCCGGCTTGAGCAGGGTATGCTCGATGTGCGCAGCGGGGGATTCGGGCTGGGTCATCATCGCTTTAGCGAGTGTCTCAGGTGCGGTAATCGGCATTGATGCGGACATACTCGTAGCCGAGGTCGGCGGTGTAGTAGTAGGCGTTACCGGTACCGAGACCGAGACTGAGGGTGATGGTGAACTCAGGCAGCTGCATGACTGCGGTCGCCAGTGCCTCCTGGTCGGCGCCGAGGCCGAGGCCGTTGGCGACCATCGGCACCTCGTTGAAACGGATAGCGACACGACTCTGGTCGAGTTCGGCCCCGGCGTAACCGGCCGCGGCGATGATCCGCCCCCAGTTGGCATCCTGGCCGAACAGAGCGGTCTTGACCAGCTGCGAGGTGGCGACACTGCGGGCGACCTTGAGGGCATCGTCGTCGTTGCGGGCGCCTTCGACGTCAATCCGCACCAGCTTGGTCGCCCCTTCGCCGTCTTTGGCGATCATCTTCGCCAGTTCGAGCAACAGGTCGTCGAGGGCGGCGGCAAAGGGTTCGACCTCGGCCGCATCGGCGGTCAACGGTGCGGCGCCGGCCGCGCCGTTGGCGAGCAGCAGCACGGTGTCGTTGGTCGAGGTATCGCGGTCGACGGTGATCCGGTTGAACGAGGCCTCGACGGCGCGGCGCAGCAGGCGGTCGGCCAGGGCGGCATCGAGACCGGCATCGGTCAGCACGAAGCAGAGCATGGTCGCCATGTCCGGGTGGATCATGCCGGCCCCCTTGGCCAGGGCGAGAATCCGGCAATCCATGGCACCGAGACGCACCGTGCGGCTCGCCAGCTTGGGGAAGGCGTCGGTGGTCATCATCGCTTTGGCGACGTCCGCGAACCGTTCGGCGCTCAAAGCCGCCGCCAGTTGCGGAACATGGCTGCGAAACGGCGCGAGCGGCAGCGGCACACCGATCACGCCGGTCGAACAGACCGCCACCCGTTCCTCAGCAATGTCGAGAGCGGCACCGACCAGCTCGGCAGACTCCCGGGCGGCGGCCAAACCGGGCGCGCCGGTACAGGCGTTGGCATTACCGCTGTTGACCAGAATCGCCCGGCAACGCCCGCTCGCAGCGAGCGGCCGGCAGAGTTCGACCGGCGCCGCGACCACCTGATTGCGGGTAAAAACGCCGGCGCAGGTCGCCTCGCTATCGGCAACAATCAGTGCCAGATCAGGTTTGCCGGACTTCTTGATGCCGGCCGCGGTCGCCGCGGCGCGAAAGCCGCGCGGGATGGCGTGCTCCCCTGTCGTGGTTGTCGTCATCGCTGCTCCTTATCGTTTGTTTGGCAACAGAGCATTGCACACGGAAGTCCCGCGGAACCCTCTGCCAAACCTGGCGATGTTCTCCGCGCCTCAGCGCCTCCGCGGCGAACCGGTTTTCCCTGGTCTTACTGGCCGCAACACTTCTTGTATTTCTTGCCGCTGCCGCACGGGCAGGGATCGTTACGGCCGGTACGATCATCCTGGCGAACCACCGGAGTCTGCGCGGCCGGGGGTGGCCCGCCCTGGCGGGTCAGTGCCAGACGCTGGCGACGCTGCTCGGCCTCCATGGCGGCGACGTCATCTTCCTTGACCAGTTGCACCCGGAACAGCTTCTGTAAAATTTCCGAGCGGATCCGGGCCATCATCTCCATGAACAGGGCGTAGGCTTCGCGCTTGTACTCCTGCTTCGGGTTCTTCTGCCCGTAGGCGCGCATGCCGATCCCCTCTTTGAGCTGATCGATGGCGAGCAGGTGCTCTTTCCATTTCATGTCGATGGTCTGCAGCAACAGCACCTTGGTCAGATTCTCCATCACCGGCGGGCTGAATTCATCGGTACGGGCCTGCAGGCGCTGCTCGACCTGGGCACGCAGTCGCTCTTCGACGACGGTTGCCTTGAGGCCCGGCTCGTCAACGGACGGAAGCTCCGGCAGGACATTGAACAGCTCTTCAAAGTCGGCGGCCAGCCCCTCCCAGTTCCAGTCCCGGGGGTTCATCTTTTCCGGACAGAAGCTCACCACCATGTCGGCGACCGCCTCGTCGATAATGGCACTGATCGTCTGATCGATGTTCTCGCCGGCGAGAACCTCCTTGCGCTGGGTATAGATGACCTCGCGCTGCCGGTTCATGACATCGTCGTAGTCGATCAGATGCTTGCGGATCTCGAAGTTGTGCGCCTCGACCTTCTTCTGCGCCCCCTCGATCGCCTTGGAGATCATACCGTGCTCGATCGCCTCACCTTCGGGAACTTTGAGCTTCTCCATGACAAAAGCGACCCGGTGTGAACCGAAAATCCGCATCAGATCGTCGTCAAGGCTCAGATAGAAACGGCTTTCGCCGGGGTCGCCCTGACGCCCGGAGCGGCCACGCAGCTGATTGTCGATGCGCCGCGATTCGTGGCGCTCGGTGCCGAGGATGTAGAGACCGCCGGCGGCCAGCACTTCTTCGCGCTCGGCGCTGCAGCGAGCCTGGTGTCGGGTGAGCGCCTCGGCGTAAGCTTGCCCCGGATCGACGCTGGCCGCCGCTTCCCGTCGGGCGAGCATTTCGGCGTTGCCACCGAGGACGATGTCGGTACCGCGGCCGGCCATGTTGGTGGCGATGGTCACCGCGCCTTTGCGCCCGGCCTGGGCGACGATCTCGGCTTCGCGGTCATGCTGCTTGGCGTTCAAGACGTTGTGCGGCACACCCCGTTTTTTCAGCAGTTCAGAGAGCCGTTCCGACTTCTCGATGGAGATGGTGCCGACCAGGACCGGTTGCCCGTCGGCGTAGCGGGCGACGATATCGTCGATCACCGCGTGGAACTTCTCCTGTTCGGTCTTGTAGATGACATCGGCAAGATCCTTGCGGATCATCGGCCTGTTGGTCGGAATGACCGTGACTTCGAGCTTGTAGATCTCGGCAAACTCGGCCGCCTCGGTATCGGCGGTACCGGTCATGCCGGCCAGCTTCTGATACATGCGGAAATAGTTCTGAAAGGTGATGGTCGCCAGGGTCTGGTTTTCCCGCTCGATCTTCAGACCTTCCTTGGCCTCGATCGCCTGGTGCTGACCATCGCTCCAGCGCCGGCCGGGCATCAGGCGGCCGGTGAACTCATCGACGATGATCACCTCACCGTCCTTGACCACGTAATCGACGTCGCGCTTGAACAGCACATGGGCTTTCAGCGCCTGATTGACGTGGTGCAGCATGATCATGTTGCCCGGCTCGAACAGGTTGTCGACACCGAGCAGTTTTTCGACCTTGAGAGTCCCTTCCTCGGTCAGCGTCGCCGTCTTCGCCTTTTCGTCGACGGTGAAATCGCCGGTATAGGTGCGCTGCACCCGGCCAATCTGTCCGTCGCGGTTTTCGATCATCTCACCCTGCACCAGTTTCGGAATGATCCGGTCGGCGACATAGTAGTGGTCGCTGGTCGCATCGGTCGGCCCGGAAATGATCAGCGGCGTACGCGCTTCGTCGATCAGGATCGAATCGACCTCGTCGACGATCGCATAGTGCTGGTCGCGCTGCACGTAGTCTTCCAGGGCGAACTTCATGTTGTCGCGCAGATAGTCGAAGCCGAACTCGTTGTTGGTGCCGTAGGTGATATCGCAGCGATAGGCCTCCTTGCGCTGCTGGTCGGTCAGTCCATGGACGATGCAGCCGACACTCAGACCGAGGAAGTTGTAGACCTGTCCCATCCACTCGGCATCGCGTCGGGCCAGGTAATCGTTGACGGTAACGACATGCACCCCTTTACCGGCCAGGGCGTTCAGGTAGACCGGCAGGGTCGCCATCAGGGTCTTGCCTTCGCCGGTCTTCATCTCGGCAATTTTGCCTTCGTGCAGGACGATGCCGCCGATCAGCTGCACGTCGAAGTGGCGCAGGCCAAGAACCCGCACTGCCGTCTCGCGGACCACGGCAAAAGCTTCGGGCAACAGATCATCGAGGCTGACCCCCTGTTGCAGCCGACTCTTGAACTCATCGGTCTTGGCTTGCAGATCGGCATCGGCCAGACGTTTGCTCTCAGGCTCCAGGGCATTGATCCGCTCGACCAGCGGCTGCATGCGCTTGAGTTCCCGTTCGTTGCGACTGCCGACCATTTTCTTCAGGACACGACCAATCATCTCGACTCCGTTTCTCTGGCGTATTGGCAACGGTACGGACGGCTCCGACCGTAATTTGGAAAAATAGCACGGATCGACCAACCCGCTCAAACGGAATTGGCGACAGCCGCGCGACAAAATCCGGGGCACTGGCGGGAACGCGCAAGACAAAAAAGCAGGTAACTATTCAGCTTGACACGTCTGGAAACACCGCAACGGAAAGCCAGAACACGTCCTTCCGGCTTGGTTCGCGTTGCCGTTCATGCCCCCCCCTTCCCAGCCTCCCCCCGCTGGGGGGGAGCAAGGCAGGAGAGATGGCCTCTCACTGTCGAAGGCTTAAATCAGCAGCCCTGGATGTGCTGAACAGTTACAAAAGCAGAAACAAAAAACCCCGGACGGGCCGGGGTTGTGACTTGAAGCAGGACTGCGCGGTCAGAGATACGTCCTGGGATTGACCGGCACACCGTTGAGGCGAACTTCGTAGTGCAGATGCGAGCCGGTCGAACGGCCGGTGTTACCGACCGCAGCGATCCGTTCGCCCCGCTTGACCCGCTGGCCGACCTTCACATAGATCTTCGAGTTGTGGCTGTAGTAGGTGCGGTAACCGTAGCCGTGGTCGATCACCACGATCTTGCCGTAACCCGCTTCGTTACGCACCGAACTGACAATGCCATCGGCGGTCGCAGACACCTGAGTGCCGGTCCGGGCAGCGATATCGAGACCTTCGTGCATCTTGCGCTTGCCGGTAAAAGGATCCTTGCGCAGGCCGAAATTGGAAGTCAGCCAGCCCTTGACCGGCCAGCCGGACGGCTTGGCCGCCAGCAGCGATCGCTGATCGTTGAGGATCCCCTGGATCTCTTCCTGACTTTCCCGGCGCAAATCGATCTGTCGGCGAACTTCATCGATGCGCTGCTGCACTTCGGAAAAGTTCCGGCCGGCGTCGGGCTCGGCCGGGCCGCCGATCCCGACCAGACTGTCGCTCTTCGGCTTCGCCAGGTTCGCCATGACCCGCACCTTGGCATCGTTCTGTGCCAGAACGACCATCTCCTTGCGGATATCATCGAGGGCAACGGCGAGTTGCTGCAGCTCCTCACGCTGACTGGCATTCAGAGTGCGCAGCTGCGCCAGTTCGTTCCGGTCAAGATGCGTCAGGGTGTAATCGACGGCGAGGCCGATCACAGCAAACAGAAACAGGGCCGTCAGGCCACAGGCAAGGGTGACAGACGATCGTTTCACCACCAGGCGACGCACCTTCTGCGAGCCTTCCGGGATAATCATGACATTGAAGCGTTTAGATGCCAATCGGACCTTCCTCCTTGGCAGATTTTGTGAGCGAGAACGGTAGCCCCTCCTCGTCAGCGCTCTATTAATAATTGAAGGGTCGGTGGCATGTCAAGTTTTGCTGAAACCGCGAAAAGTCTTTTTTCACCACCAGGCCACCTGGAATACCAGACAAAACATAATGATATAAGGCTGTTAGTTTGGTGGCCCGGATCTCCTGCTGGCTGCTTTCAGCTTTTTTTGATGCTTTCGCAGAAAGTCCGGGATGGCTAAGCAAAAAACGTCAAATGCAAGGCGCGCAATTATCGAGCAATGAGGCGTAGTTCCATACATCGAAGCAGCGAGATGATTGTAGCAACGCCGCAGTTGGTGAGTTTTTGCGACGCCCTCTTTTTTGCCACGGCATCAGAGTTGATTCGCTTGCGACGTGAGCTCGATGCTCAGAGCGATTTCATCGCACTCCGGAAACTTCGCGCACTTCATGCAGTCTCCCCAGATTTTCTGCGGCAGTTCCGATTTTTCGATGACGGCAAAGCCGAGTTTCTCGAAAAATTCCTGTTTGTACGTCAGGGCAAACACCCGGCGGATGCCGAGTTGGCGGGCCTCATCGAGACAGGCTTCGACCAGGCACCGGCCGATGCCGCGCCCGCCGGCGGCGGCGTCGACCACCAGGGAGCGAACCTCGGCGAGGTCTTCCCAGCAGATGTTCAGTCCGGCGGCTCCGAGAACCCGGTCCTGCTCAACGTAGACGTAGAAGTCCCGGAGAGCTTCGTAGATCTCGGCCAGAGAACGGGGGAGCACCAGCCCGTCACGCGCGTAGACCAGCAGCAGGCGGTGAATTTCGCGGGCATCGGCAATCCGGGCTTTGCGTATCATGGGCGGCTCCAAAAGAGAGCGGTCAGGGTGAGCCGACACTGGCGGCGATCAGCTCCCGGGCATGCAGCAGGGTCTGTTCGCCGACGTGGGCGCCGGCGAGCATGCGCGCCATCTCCCGGATGCGCGCCTCGCTGTCGAGCGGCCGCACATCGGTGACGGTCCGGCCGCCGATCTGCCCCTTGCAGACCTGAAAGTGGCGATCGGCACAGGCCGCCACCTGCGGGAGATGGGTGACACAGAGGACCTGGGCGGAGCGACTGACCCCGCGCAGCTTGCGGCCGACCGAGGTGGCGGTCTCACCGCCGATGCCGGCGTCGACCTCATCGAAAATGAGGGTCGGCACCCGGTCGGCACCGGGCGCGGCCCGCTTCAGGGCGAGCATCAGCCGCGACAGCTCCCCGCCGGAGACAACCCGGGCGAGACCGTGCAGCGGCTCGCCAGGGTTGGCGGCGAGCAGAAACTCAACCTTTTCCAGCCCGGTCTCGGCCGGCGCGGCGAGTTCGTCGAACTGCACCGCGAAGCGGGCGCCGGTCATGGCCAGGTCGGCCAGTTCGGCAGCGACCGTGGCGCTCAGGCCCTCGCCGGCGGCGCGGCGGGACCGGCTGAGCGCTGCACCGCTGGCGCGCACCGCTTGATCGAGTTCGTCGAGCTGCCCGGTCAGCTCGTCCCGGGTCGCGCCGGCCCGGTCGAGCTGCTCGAGACGCTCGTCCAGTTTCTGCTTGAGAGCGAGAATTTCGGCGATGGTCGGCGCATATTTGCGCTTCAGGCGCGCCAGTTGCCCCAGCCGCTCTTCGACCTGTTCGAGGCGACCCGGCTCGACCTGGCAGCGGCTCGAGTAGTGGCGCAGCTGGGCGGCGACGTCTTCTACGTCGTACTGGGCACGGCTCAGGGTGTCACCGAGCGGCGCGAGGGCGGGATCGATCCGGGCCAGCTCGGCCAGCTGGCCGGCCAGTTCTGCCAGCCGTTCGCAGACCGCCCCCTGGTCGCCGTACAGGGCCGCATAGCCGGCCTGGCTCACCTGGAGCAGCCGTTCGCCGTTCTGCAGCAGCAGCCGCTCGGCCTGCAGCGCGTCCTCCTCATCCGGGTCGAGGTTGGCGGCGGCGAGCTCCTGGCTCTGGTGGTTCAGAAAATCGAGTTGCTGCTGGCGGTCGCGCTCCAGTTCCTCCAGTTCCGCCAGGCGTTTCGCCAGCTCCTGCCGGCGCAGGTAGTCGTTCCGGTAGGCAACGCGCAGCTGCGCATTCCGGGCGAAGCTGTCGAGCATCTCCAGGTGAGCATCGCGCTGCAACAGGCTCTGATGCTCGTGCTGGCCGCAGACCATCACCAGCTGCTCGGCGAGCGGCTGCAGCTGGGCGAGGGTGACCATGGCGCCGTTGACATAGGCGCGGCTGCGCCCGCCCCCCTGGACCAGCCGGCGCAGGATCAGTTCGTCGGCATCGGCACCGGGCAGGCCGGCGTCGCGCAACAGCTGGCGCACCGGCGCATCGGCGTCGAGCAGAAACAGGGCCTCGACGGTCGCCTCGGCGGCGCCAGCCCGCACCAGGTCGGGGCGCGCCCGGTCGCCGAGCAGCAGGCCGAAAGCGTCGAGGATAATCGATTTGCCGGCGCCGGTCTCACCGGTCAGCACATTGAAACCGCTGCCGAACTCGATGTCGAGACGGTCGATGATGGCAAAGTTACCGATGGCCAGGTTCAGGAGCATGCCGGCCTCATCCCTAGCGTTCCCCCCAGAGCAGTTTGGTGCGTAACACCTCGAAATAGTCCTTGGTCGGACTCTTGATCAGCAGGGTGCTGTGCCTCGATTTGCGCAGTTCGACGACGTCGCCGCCGTGCAGCGGCATACCGACCTGGCCGTCGGCGGTAAAGACGACATCCTCATCGTCGAACTTGACTTCGATGCGGATCAGCGCCTCATCGGAGACGATCAGGGGGCGGTTGGTGAGCATGTGCGGACAGATCGGCGTGATCACGTAGCTGTGGTTGCCGGGATAGATGATCGGCCCGCCGGCGGCGAGATTGTAGCCGGTCGAGCCGGTCGGCGTCGCGACAATCAGCCCGTCGGCCTTGAACGTCGTCAGATAGGCATCGTCGATCCAGGCCTCCATGTCGATGATTCGCGCCAGCGCCCCCTTGTTGATGACGATATCGTTGAGCACCCGGTAGCGACCGAGTTCCTTTTCCTTGCGCCGGATGATCGCCAGCAGGCGCATGCGCTCGGAGACGACGAAGTCACCGGTGACCACCTGTGCCAGCACCGGAAACAGCTCGTCGCGGGTGATCTCGGTGAGAAAACCGAGGCTGCCGAGGTTGACGCCGAGAATCGGCGTGCGCAGGTCGCCGACCAGGCGAGCCACCGACAGCAGGGTGCCGTCGCCACCGAGGACGACGAGCAGGTCGGCCAGAGCCGGGATCGATTTGGACGGGTAACCTTCGGCCCCCCCCATCTCCCGGGCGAGGGCCTCGTCGAACAGCACCTCGATCTTGCGCTCAAGCAACCAGGCCGCGACCTCGCGTGCCAGGTCGACCGCATCCTGGTTATTGCGTTTGGCAAAAATGCCGATCCGTTTCATGGGAACCTCCTGCACAGCAGAAACGAAAGTTACTACAGCTTACCGCCAAAGTCCACGGCTATCAAGGAGTTAGCGGCACTCAACCTTGTCGCCGCCAACCGGCTGTGCTAAGCTCGTTTACATCTGCAAACCGTTCTGCATGCCGGTTACGGACTACGGGCTTTTACGGAAAATCGCAAGGTAACGCGTGGGGGCACGGAGACGCGGAAGGCAACCGGGCCACTTGCAAAAGCTTTGTCATCCCCGAGAGCCTTTGTCGGAGATCCCGTCGTGCAGTCAGTCAACCGCTGGATTCCGGCTTAAAGCCTGCCAGAATGACGTCTTTTGGGGCTTATGCAAGGCCCTCAACTGTTAAAGTTGACGACGGTTTTTCCCGCGCCTCAGCGTCTCCGCGTTGAAACGTTTTTTTCTTTGGCTGCCGCAACGTTAAATGTCAGTACAACGACCATTCCTCTCCAGCGGATTATCGAGCGCCATGGACCTGTTCGCCGCCACCTCCGCCGCCGCCAGCCCGCCGCCTCTGGCGGAGAGGCTGCGCCCGCAGCAGATCGACCAGGTGGTCGGTCAGCAGCACCTGCTCGGCCCCGGCAAGATTCTGCGCCGGCTGATCGAAAACGACCAGCTCGCTTCGGTGCTCTTCTGGGGACCACCCGGTACCGGCAAGACGACCCTGGCGATGGTGATCGCCCAGAGCACCAAAAGCCGTTTCGTCGCCTTCAGTGCCGTACTGCACGGTGTCAAGGAGGTGCGCGAGATCACCGCCGAAGCCAAACGGGAGCGCGACTTCCACGGCCGGCGCACCCTGCTGTTCATCGACGAGATCCACCGTTTCAACAAGGCCCAGCAGGACGCCCTGCTGCCGTGGGTGGAACGGGGCGACATCATCCTGATCGGCGCCACCACGGAGAACCCCTCCTTCGAAGTCAATGCGGCCCTGCTGTCACGCTCGCGGGTTTTCGTTCTCGAGCCGCTGGCCGCCGACCAGATCCGCCTGCTGCTGGAGCGGGCCCTGCATGAGGATCGGTATCTGACGGCCATGGCCCTCGACGTCGAAGGCGAGGCCCTCGATCTGCTCGCCGAAATGGCCCATGGCGATGCCCGGGTGGCCCTCAACAGCCTGGAGGTCGCCGCCACCTCGACGCCGAACCGGCGACTCGACCGGGAGAGTGTCGCCGAAGCGCTGCAGCGCGCACCGCTGCTCTACGACAAGGGGGGGGAAGAGCACTACAATGTCATCTCCGCCTTCATCAAGAGCATGCGCGGCTCCGACCCGGACGCCGCCCTCTACTGGTTGGCGCGCATGCTCGAAGCCGGCGAGGATCCGCTGTTCATCGCCCGGCGCATGGTCATCTTCGCCTCGGAGGATATCGGCAACGCCGACCCGCGGGCACTGCAGGTCGCCCTGGCGGTGCAGCAGGCGGTTCACTTCGTCGGTCTGCCGGAAGCGCGGATCAACCTGGCCCAGGGGGTGACCTACCTGGCGAGCGCACCGAAGAGCAACGCCGCCTACCTCGGCATCGATCAGGCGCTGGCCGAAGTGCGCCGTTCGGGGGCCCTGCCGGTGCCGAAACATCTGCGCAACGCGCCGACCCGACTGATGAAAGAGCTCGGCTACCATCAGGGTTACCAGTACGCCCACGACCGACCGGACGCCGTCGTCACCCAGCAGCACCTCCCCGAGGCTCTGCAGGGCGAACGCTACTACCGCCCCGCTGACAGCGGCTACGAAAAGCAGATCGGCGAACGCCTCGCCTGGCTGGCACGGCGACGCGCGGCAAAGACGGAGTAACTATCCACCCGGAGATCCCCCCCTCACCCGCCCTGCGAGCACCCTCTCCCTCCAGAGAGAGGGAACGGTACAATCTCTTCGCAGGAAGTGATGTCCTTCTCCCTTCAGGAGCAGGTGGCCGAAGGCCGGGGGAGAGGCCTCTACGCCGCATTGGTTCAACTTAAGCAGCGGCTTGCCCCGCATCAAGCTGAATGGCACAAGACAGATAACGGAGGAGTAGCTGGCGGTAAAGAGTAGCGAACGGGCGCAAGATGGGAAGACGTAACAGCCATCTGAACTGCGGCAGGCGGAACAGTTACAACGACACGAAGCGCCCGGCGATCGGCTGTTGACAGACGACGCAGCGGCCGTGGTCGAGATGCACTTCGAGCAGCCGCATACCGCCACGGCGCACAACCGTCGCGCCGCAGCCGGGGCAGAGGGTATCCTCGCCGCCGCTCGCGGCGACATTGCCGAGATAGACGTACTGCAGCCCGGCGTCGCGACCGACCTGGCGCGCTTCGAGCAGCCTGTTGAGCGGAGTTGCCGGTCGGTCGAGCATCTTGTAGGCGGGGTGGAACGCCGTGACGTGCCAGGGTGTCTCGACGCCGAGTTCCACAGCGATGAAGTCGGCGATCTTGCGCAACTGGCCGGTGTCGTCGTTGTGGCCGGGGATTACCAGAGTGGTCACCTCGAGCCAGATACCGAGCCGGCGATAGTCGCGCAGACAGGCGAGGACACCGTCCAGGGAGGCACCGGTCACCCGGCGATAGGCGGCGTCATCAAAACCTTTCAGGTCGACATTGGCGGCATCGAGCCAGGGGGCGATCGCTTCCAGGGCTTGGCTGCTGGTGTAGCCGTTGGTGACAAACACATTTTGCAGGCCGGCGGCCCGGGCCTTGACCGCGGTCGCGCGGGCATATTCGAAAAAGACGGTCGGCTCGGTGTAGGTATAGGAGATGCTGGCGCAGCGATTTTCCAGGGCCTGGGCGACCAGCGCCTCCGGCGGTGCGTCGCGTCCGGGGATCTGCCGGTTTGTCTGGGGCCACTGGGAGATATCGGCGTTCTGGCAGTGCAGACAACGGAAGTTACAGCCGACCGTCGCCACCGAGAGGCTGCGCGATCCGGGCAGGAAATGGAACAGCGGCTTCTTCTCGATGGGATCGACGTGCTCGGCGATACAGCGGCCATAGACCAGGGTGTAGAGCCGCCCCGCACGATTCTCCCGCACTCCACACAAGCCGTGCCGGCCAGCCGCTATGGTGCAGTGGAACCGGCACAGGTTGCACCGGACCTTCCCTTCCGCCAACGGTTCCCAGAATTCCGCCTCGTGCAGACCGACCATCTCTCCCTCTTGCCGACAGTGGAAAGAGTATAGCAGATTTGCGCGCAGGCGCCGGGCTGGGGTGCAGCGGTTCCGAGCTAAACCATGAGGCTTTCGCAGAAAGTCCGAAATCAGAAGGCTAAGCAGAAAACGCCAAATGCAAGGCGCGCAATTGTCGAGCAATGAGGCGTAGTTCCATACGTCGAAGCAGCGAGACGCTTGTGGCAACGCAGCAGTTGGTAAGTTTTTGCGACGCTATCAAAACATGAACCGCCGCATGCTGACGTTGAGCAGCAGGCCGATGCCGGCCATGGTGGTGATCATGCTGGTGCCGCCGTAGGAGAAGAGCGGCAGAGGAACACCGACCACCGGCAACAGGCCGATCACCATGCCGAGATTGACGACGATGTGCCAGAAGAGCATGGCGGAGACACCGAGCGCCAGAAACATGCCGAAACGGTCGCTGGCGCGCAGGGCGATATGCAGTCCCCAGAGGACGATCAGCAGATAGAGGGCCAGCAGCAGCAGGCAGCCGAGCAGCCCCCACTCCTCGGCAAAGACCGAGAAGGCGAAATCGGTGTGGCGCTCCGGCAAAAAGGAGAGTTGCGACTGAGTCCCCTGCATGAAGCCGAGACCGCTCAGACCACCGCTGCCGACGGCGATCTTCGACTGGATGATGTGATAGCCGGCGCCGAGGGGATCGTTCTCCGGGTTGAGAAAGGTCATGATCCGGCGCTTCTGGTAATCGTGCAGGAGAAACCAGCCACCGACGGCCGCACCAAAAGCGCTCAGGCCGAGTACAATCAGAGCCGAACGACGGATACCGCAGAAGAGTGCCATACTGGCGCCGATGAACAGCACCAGCAGGGCGGTGCCGAGATCGGGCTGTTTCATGATCAGCAGCGCCGGGACACCGAGGATCAGGCCGGGGATCAACAGTTCACGCAGAGAGAAGCCGTGCAGGTGACCGCGTTCGCTGAAGTAGCGCGCCAGGGCGATGATCATGATGATCTTCATCAACTCGCTCGGCTGAACATTGAAACCAGCGAAGCTGATCCAGCGGGTCGCCCCCATACTGGTTTTACCGACCAGCAGAACCGCCAGCAGCAGCAGAACATTGACCAGATAGAGCGGAAACCCGAAATACTCCAGGTGCCGGTAATCGAACAGCGCCATGACAGCGACCAGCAGCAGACCGAAACCGAGCCAGTAGATCTGTTTGAGATAGACAGGCGGCGGCGCACTGGTCCAGGAGGAGGTGGCGCTGTAGAGGTTGACGATGCCGATCGTCGCCACCAGCACAACCAGCAGCAGATAGCTCCAGTCAAAATGGGTCACCAGGCGGCGATCGAACATGTCATTGCTCCCCGGACGGCAAAGGCGCATCCACAGCCGCCTCGCGTGCCTGCCGTCCAAAGTAGTTTTCCAGCATCATCCGGGCCATCGGCGCTGCGGCCGCCGAACCGGAGCCGCCATGCTCGACGATCACCGCCACCGCCAGTTCCGGCCGGTCCGCCGGCGCGTAGGCGACAAACAGAGCATGATCGCGGAAACGGTAAGGGATCTCACCGGAATCGGCCGGTTCGTCATCATCTTTGAGTCTGACCACCTGAGCCGTACCGGTCTTGCCCGCGTACGGCAGACCCTTGATCTGACTCCGCCAGGCCGTGCCCCCCGGCTCCTGAATCACCGCCTGCATCGCCCGGCGAACCGCCTGCAGGTGAGACGGCTCCCAGTCGCTGGTCACAAGGGCTTCCGGCCGGGAACTCCAGACGGTTTCGCCGGCGAGGTTCTCGACCCGGCTGACGACCTGCGGCTGCCAGACAGTACCGCCATTGGCGATGGCCGCTGTCATCGCCGCCAGTTGCAGCGGCGTGGTCAGAATATACCCCTGGCCGATGGCGGCGATCACCGTTTCGCCGTCGTACCAGGATGTGCCGAACCGCTGCCGCTTCCAGGCGCGATCCGGAATCAGGCCGGCCCGCTCGCCGCCGAACGGAAAGCCGAGGGGACGGCCGAGCCCCAGGCGTCTGGCCGCATCGGCGATCCGTTCAATACCGATGTCGAGGCCAACTCGGTAAAACCAGACATCGCAGCTCTCCCTGAGCGCCCGGTGCAGATCGACCGTGCCGTGCCCTTCCTTCTTCCAGCAGCGATATTCATAACTCTGACTGAGCTTCATGCTGCCGGTGCATTGGTGCGTCGTCTGCGGCGTGACCCGGCCCGACTCCAGAGCCGCCAGAGCGACCACCATCTTGAACGTCGAGCCGGGCGGATACTGCCCACGCAGCACCCGATTGCTCAAGGGGGTGCGGGGGTCGTCAAGCAGCGCCCGCCACTCGTCGCTCTCGATCCCCCGGGCAAACAGCGCCGGGTCAAAGGAGGGCCGGCTGACAAAAGCGCGGACTTCGCCGCTGTGGACATCGAGGGCGACCACGGCACCGGCCTGTTCGCCCAGGGCCTGCTCGGCGGCCTGCTGCAGGCCGGCATCGATCGTCAGATAAACCCGATCACCCGGCAACGGTTCCCGGATGGTCACCTGGCGCATCTCCTTGCCACGCACATTGACCTCAATCCGTTTCTGTCCGGCAGCCCCGCGCAAATGGCCATCGAACAGACGCTCCAGACCGGTCTTGCCGACCATGTCTCCGGAACGGGAACCGGAGAAATCCGCGCTGTGCAACTCCTCTTCCGTGATCTCGCCGAGATAGCCGATGAGGTGCGCCGCGGCATCGCCGAAAGGGTAGGACCGCAACGGCTTGACCTCGACCAGAATACCGGGAAGATCGACACCGTGCTCCTGCACCCGCTCCATGACTTCGCGATCGACATCTTCCACCAGGGGGAGCGACCGGTAGCGCGGCAGATGCTGCAACCGGCGCCAGCGCTCTTCAAGGACGTCCGGGGAAACCTCGACCAGCGTCGCGAGTTTGGCGAACAGCGGTTCTCTCTCACCGACTTCCTGGCGCAGAGCCGATATGGTAAAGGACGGCCGGTTGTCGATCAGCAGCAGCCCGTTCCGGTCGAACATTGAGCCGCGCGGCGGTTCGATGCTCAGATAACGGATCCGGTTGCGCTCTGACAGATCTCGATAATGCTCGACGCCGAGCACCTGCAGATGCCAGAGTCGCAGAGCGAGGATCAGAAAGACCGCTGCCGCCAGCATGGAGGTCACTATAAATTTGCGGCGCAGTCCCGGGGTGTCGACAGGAGCCGGATTAAGAGTCATAGCGGCTATCGAGCTTGCGGAGTCCGGGGAGAGTGCTGCGTGGCAGGAAGGTGCGCTGCAGCCAGAGCGTCACATGCAACAGGATGTAGGCGGACAGGAGGTTAAGAATGACCTGCCAGGGCAGTTGCAACAGGATGAGGGACCAGACCTGCTGCGTTCTGTGAAAAAAATCGAGCGCAAAAGCGACCAGCACCCCCTGCAGAACAGTTCCGGTCAAGACCAGAGCAAGAAGCAGAACGGAACTTTCCGTATTGACACGCGTGACGATGGCACGCACCGCGAGGAACAGGGCCAGCAACACAAACCCGTGCAGGCCGGGGAAATGCCCGGCAAAGCAGTCGTAGCCCCAGCCGATGCCGTAGACGAGAGCCCCACCCCGCCAGGGGCGCTCATGCAGGCCGAGGTAGACGACCAAAATCAGCAACAGATCGGGTTTGGCGTAGCCGGGGAGAAGGGACGGCAGAAACCCGGCCTGCAGAACGATAGCCGTTCCGGCAAACAACAGGGCGGAGGCGAAATGGCTCACGGATCCTCCCGCGACAGAACCAGAACTTCCTCGAGGTGGGAGAAGTCGACTGAGGGCGTGACCTCAACCGTCAGAAACAGGCTGAACGGATCGCGACTGAGTGCCGTGACCTGGCCGATGACCAGCCCTTTGGGAAAGACGCCCCCCATGCCGCTGGTCACCACCCGGTCACCGATGGCGACATCCTCCCGCCGCAAGACAAACTCGAAAGAGAGCCGTTCCCCCTGGCCGCGGCAGACCCCCCGGGCCCGGTTGTGCTGCACCAGGGTCGCCACAGCCGAAGATGCATCGGTGATCAGCAGCACCCGAGCCTGACCGGTACTGCTGCGCACCACGCGACCGACCAGTCCTTCAGCAGCGACCACCGGCATCCCTGCGCTGACGCCGTCCTCGATCCCCTTGTCGATCATGACGGTGCGGAACCAGCTCGAAGCGTCCTCCGCGATGATTCTGGCGGGGAGACCGGCGACGGCCTGCTCCTCCTTGAACTCAAGCAGACGTCGCAGCCGCCGGTTTTCCAGGTCGATCTCTTCGAGGCGGGCGATCAGACCACGCAGGTTGCGGTTTTCGGTCGTCAGCTGACGATTGTGCTCAACGGTGCCGACCAGGTAAAGATAGTGGCCCCAGATGTCGGCGGCAGCGGAGATGCCATAATCGAGCCCCTCCAGCACCGGACCGACAATGACCAGCAGCGATCTGTCGAGGAGACTGGTCTGTTCCTGCCGCCGCAAGCCGGCGCTGTACCAGAGCAGCGCCGCCAGGATCAGCACCAGCCCGAGCAGCATTGTCCGGTTTTTCCGCCACCATTCCCACATCGGAGCATCCACGAAAAAAGAGGGCCAAAGCCCTCTTCAAAGTCCAGCAGGTTCGGGTCGTCAGCGACCCGGACAAGACTCAAAAAGGGGCTTCAGGACGCCACCATCACCTGTTTCAGAAGATCGAGTTCGTCGAGCACCTTGCCCGAGCCGAGCACCACACAGGAAAGCGGGTCTTCGGCAATCACCACCGGCAGACCGGTCTCCTCGTGCAGCAGCTTGTCGAGGTTGCGCAACAGGGCGCCACCGCCCGCCAGGACGATCCCCTTGTCGACAATGTCGGCCGCCAGCTCGGGCGGCGTCCGCTCCAGGGCGATGCGCACCGCCTCGACAATCGAGGTGATCGGCTCGGACAGCGCTTCGCGGATCTCTTTCGAATTGATTTCGAGGGTTTTCGGAATACCGCTGACCAGGTCGCGCCCCTTCACTTCCATGGTGCGCTCGGTTTCGTCCGGATAGGCGCTGCCGATCTGGATTTTGATCTCCTCGGCGGTCCGTTCGCCGATCAGCAGGTTGTACTTGCGCTTCAGGTGCAGCACCAGGGCTTCGTCCATCTTGTCGCCGCCGACCCGGACGCTCTTCGCGTAGACGATGCCCGCCAGGGAGATCACCGCCACTTCGGTGGTGCCGCCACCGATATCGACAATCAGGTTGCCGGACGCCTCGGTGATCGGCAGACCGGCACCGATCGCCGCCGCCATCGGCTCCTCGATCAGGTAGACCTCCCGGGCACCGGCCGATTCCGCCGACTCGCGCACCGCGCGTTTCTCGACCTGGGTAATGCCGGAAGGCACACAGATGACAATCCGCGGCCGGACCAGAGCCTTGCGGTTATGGATCTTGCGGATAAAATAGCGCAGCATCTCCTCGGTGATGTCGAAATCGGCAATGACGCCGTCCTTCATCGGCCGGATCGCCACGATGCTCCCGGGTGTCCTGCCGAGCATGTTTTTGGCTTCGGTGCCGACAGCCAGAACCTTCTTCTGGCCGACATGATCCTTCTGCACGGCGACCACCGAAGGCTCGCTGACCACCACCCCCTTGCCGCGCAGGTAGACCAGGGTATTGGCGGTCCCCAGGTCGATGGCCAGATCGTTGGAAAACAAACCGAGAACTGCGTCGAAAAGATTGACCATGGCGGGTGCGCGCTCCTTCGTAAATCCGGGAATCGTCCGGAACCGGAAAAATGTTGTTTACACTAGCAAAACGGCCTTGCCATTTCAAGCAGGAAAACGTGAAAAACAGTTGCATTTGCCGGGTCGTTTGTCTAACATTTGCAGCTATTGTCGTAGTGGCTGGACACAAAACCGGAGGAGATCGACGACCATCATGCTCGACTTTGTGCGCAACAAACAGAAATCCATCCTGATCAAGCTGGCCTTCGCCATCATCATTCTCAGTTTCGTCATCGGCTATGCCATGCTGACCGCCCCCGGCGGACCGGAAGGTGACGGCCGCAGCGAGATCGCCGCGACTGTCAACGGCGAACCGATCAGCTACGCCGATTTCCAGACGATCTACAGCAACTACTACCAGCTCTACCAGAACATCTACCAGGATCAGTTCACCCCGGCGCTGGAAAAGCAGCTGCAGCTGGCCGACAAAGCGATCAACGGCCTGATCGACCAGGTTCTGTTGCGGACCGAGGCTGAAAAAATGGGGATCGCCGTCAGCAAGCAGGAGCTGATCGACAGCATCGCCCAGATTCAGGCGTTTCAGGAGAACGGCAGCTTCAGCCGCGACCGCTACCTGCAGGTTCTCGCCTACCAGCGGCTGACCGCCGATCAGTTCGAGGCGATGCAGCGCGACGAACTGCTGGTCGAGAAGGTGCGCAGCCGCCTGCAGGAAGGGATCACGGTCAGCGCCGCGGAGATCGACGAGGAATACCGCACCCGCAACGACACGCTCAACCTCGCCTTTGTCCGCTTCTCGCCGGTGCTGTTCGAAGAGCAGGTCGTTGTCGACGATGCCGCCCTCGAAACCTACTTCGCCGAGCACCAGGAGACCTTCCGCACGCCCGAGAAGGTGGCGATCCGCTATCTGCAGTTCGTGCCGGAACGCTATGCCGACCAGCTGACTTTCAGCCGCGAGGAGCTGGAGCGCTACTACCGGCGCCATCTCGACCAGTTCGAGATCGTCGAGCAGGTCCGGGCTGCGCACATCCTGGTCAAGCTCGACCCGGACGCCGGTCCCGAGGCCCGCGCCGAGCGGCGGCGTTTTGCCGAAGAGCTGCTCGACAAGGTTCGTGCCGGCGAGGATTTCGCCGAACTGGCCCGCGCCTGGTCCGACGACAAGGCGAGTGCGGTCAACGGCGGCGACCTCGACTACTTCAGCCGCGGCAGCATGGTTCCGGAATTCGAGCGGGCGGCCTTCAATATGCAGCCCGGCGATATCAGCGATCTGGTCGAAACCGGTTTTGGCTACCACATCATCAAGGTTGACGCCTACATCGAGCCGGGGGTGCAGCCCCTCGACGAAGCGATCGACACGGTCCGGCAAGGATTGCGCGCGGAGAAAGCCGGACAGCTGGCGTTCGAGAAGGCGATGGATGCCTACAATATCAACCGCAAGAGCGGCGACCTGCAGGCGGCGGCCGAGGTCAATCAGCTCGGCATCAAGGAATCCGGCCTGTTTGCCCGCGATGGCGTCATCGACGGTATCGGCGCCAACCCGGAGGTGATCGCCGCCGCTTTCGCCCTCGAAGAGCACAGCCTGGCCCGACCGATTGTCACCGTGGACGGGGTGCTGCTGATCGGTCTCAAGGAGCGGGTCGCCAGCCACATCCCGCAACTGGATGAAGTGCGGGACATGGTCACGGCCGCCTACCGGCGCAACGAAGCGAAACAGCTGGCCGGGCAAGCCGCCGAACAGTTCCTCGAACAGTTGCGCGTCGGCGCCAACATCGATAAACTTGCCAGAAAGATGACGCTGGAGGTCGAAACGACCGGCGACTTCACCCGCAGCTACAGCCCCTTCGTGCCGCGTATCGGCACGTCGGAAGAGCTGGCTGCAGCCGCCTTTGCGCTGGGCGCGGACGAGACGCTGCTCGATACGGTCTTCACGGTGCAGAACCGTTTCATCGTCGCCGTCATCAAGGAGCGGCGGCCTGCCGATCTCGAGGCCCTCGACGAAGCAACCCGCAGCGAGCTGCACGACAGCCTGCTCAGCCGCAAACAGACCGAGTCCGTGCAACAGCAGATCGACAGCCTGCGTGCTGCTGCCGTCATCACCATCGCCCCGCGGGTCCAGGCCCTGCTCGCCAAGGAGAGTTGATCGATGAGCCTGATCGTCACCCAGACTGACTGCCCGACCCTCAAACTGATCAACCGCGGCAAGGTGCGCGATATCTACGATCTCGGCGAACACCTGCTGCTGGTCACCTCGGACCGGCTGTCTGCCTTCGATGTCATCATGAACGAAGGGATCCCCAACAAGGGGAAGGTGCTGAACCAGATCTCGATCTTCTGGTTCCGACAGATGGAAGAGATCGTCGCCAACCACATCGTCGCCACCGAGGTCGACGATTTCCCGGCAGAAACCCATGTCTATCGTGAGCAGCTCGAAGGGCGCAGCATGCTGGTCAGAAAAGCGAACCCGCTGCCGGTGGAGTGCATCGTCCGCGGCTATGTCGCCGGTTCCGGCTGGAAGGAGTACCGCCAGACCGGACGCATCTGCGGCATCGAGCTTCCCGCCGGGCTCAGTGAAAGCGCCATGCTCGACGAGCCGATTTTTACCCCGTCGACCAAGGCGGAGATCGGTGAGCACGACGAGAACATCTCCTTCGAGGAAGCGATCCGGCTCTGCGGCCGGGAACTGGCGGAACAGGTGCGCGACACCAGTCTGGCCATCTACCGGCGAGCCCGCGAGTTCGCCCGCGGTCAGGGGATTATCATCGCCGACACCAAATTCGAGTTCGGCACCCTCGCCGACGGCAGCCTGATCTGGATCGACGAGGCGCTCTCGCCCGACTCCTCCCGGTTCTGGCCCCTCGATCGCTATCGGCCGGGCGGCGCACAACCGAGTTTCGACAAGCAGTTCGTCCGCGACTACCTGGAGACTCTCGACTGGAACAAACAGGCGCCGCCGCCGCCCCTGCCGCCGGAGATCGTCGCCAAAACAGCCGAGAAATACCAGGAGGCGCTGCGCCTGCTGACCGGTATCGTCCTTTAACAGACTGTCACCATGAAGAAAACGTCCGCGGCCAGGCCATGACGATCACATCGATGACCAAATCGCTGCTCATTGCACTCAGCGCAGTTCTGTTGCTGAGTGGCTGCGCCGCTGTGGCGTTGCAGGACGATTCGCGCACCGCCGAGCAGTTGATCGAGCAGGCGGAGAACCTGGTCGGCCAGAAAAAATATGCGGAAGCCGCCGAGCTCTACCGGGCGGTCACCTCCAGGGAGCCGACCACAGGCGAGCACTATCTGCGGCTCGGCGAGCTTCTCGAGCGCATCGACCGCGACCGCGATGCACGCAAGGTCTACAAACGCGGCCTGGAGAAGATCGGCGACGACGACCCGGACCGCACCGAAATCGTGCACCGACTGGCACTGATCAGTGCCCACCATCTCTACCGCATCGAAGAAGCCGAGCAGCTGCTGGTCTCCCTGCCGAACGACAGTATCGAGCGCCACGACCTGGCGGCATTCCTTTATTATCAGACCGGCCAGCACGAAACCGCCCTGGAACTGCTCAATGCCGCCCTGCAGAAAGTGCGCAAGGCGGATCAGAAGGCGCTGCTCATGTACCACGCCTCGTTGATCTACCATAAACTGGAAGACGAGAAGAACACCTTCGGCTCGCTCTACCACGCCATCAACCTCTCCGAACATCTCGGCCTGATCCGCGACATCGAAAACTTCTGGGAAGAGATCAACCAGACCCCTCTGGGATCGAGAGAACTGCCGCGGGATTGACCCGGATCAAGGCAGCCGGCCATTCCGACGACTATCCTGGCAGCAGAAGATCCGCGTTGCAGAGTATTCACCGTGCCCGCCAAAGGAGAGTCTCCATGTCCACGACGACTGCAAAAATCCATATCAACCCGGCAGAAGCGACAGACCTCGGCGACCTGGTCCCTTATCAGGACGGTGCTGTGGTCAGCCGCACCCTGCTGCAGCATGACACCGGCACCCTGACGGTCTTCAGCTTTGACGCCGGCCAGGCGCTCTCGGAACATACCGTTCCATTTCACGCTTTCGTCCAGGTGCTCGACGGCACCGCCGAAATCATCATCGGCGGCCAGCCGGTTGCAGTCGCAGCCGGACAGCTCGTGCTGATGCCGGGCGGGATCTCCCACGAGGTCAAGGCCCACCAGCGCTTCAAGATGCTGCTCACCCTGTTCCGTGCCACCTCCGCGGAACAGAGCGAATTCCTCAAGGGGTAACCGCGGGTGACATCGGCAGCTCACGCTCGCCAGCAGCAAGCGGCAGGATTGTGACCCGTTCCTGTCCGACACCGCCGCCAGGCCGCTGCTCCGGGACCGCGCGCTGAGAACATTTGGACACAAACAGTCCGCGAAAAATCTGTTGACAGCGAACAGGTCGTTTGCTATAAATCTGCTTCCTTACACGGGGCTATAGCTCAGCTGGGAGAGCGCTTGAATGGCATTCAAGAGGTCGGCGGTTCGATCCCGCCTAGCTCCACCAAAGTTCAAGGGGTTCGCTGCAATCAGCGAACCCCTTTTTTGATTTTGGCAACGTCTTGGACGTCTTGGCAAAAGTTCAATCCCTGTTAAATCCCTCGTCTTCTCAAATTTGATGCTTTCGCAGAAAGTCCGCAATTGGAGGGCTAAGCAAAAAACGCCAAATGCAAGGCGCGCAATCGTCGAGCAATGAGGCGTAGTGACATACGTCGAAGCCGCGAGACGGTTGTGGCAACGCAGCAGTTGGGGAGTTTTTGCGACGCCATCAAATTTCTCCTCACACGCAAAAAGGGCCCGGAGCGGAACCGGACAGCCGGCAACGATAGTCACTCCCGCCGCCCGTAGCGGATCCGCTCGACCCGCTGCACCCCTTTCACCTTGCGGATGGCGTCCATCACCCGCTGCAGATGTTTCAGATCCTGGACATCGACCTCGAACTTGTGCACGCCGTGCCCTTCCTGATCGGCATAGGCGGTCGCCCGCAGGATATTCGCCTCACTCTTGGTGATCGCGCCGGTAATCCCGGCGAGCACCCCCTTCTGGTCGAGACTGAGCACCTGGATGCGGGCCGGACGGGTTGCCCCCTTCTCTTTCCGCCACTCCACTTCGATACGCCGCTCCGGATCGGCCTCCAGCACCCGCTGGCAGTCGGCGGCATGCACGGTAATCCCGTGCCCGCGCGAGATGAAACCGAGTACCGGGTCGCCCGGCAGCGGGTTGCAACACTTGGCGAAGCGGATCAGCAGACCGTCGAGTCCCTGGACCTTGATCGCCTCGGCCGGCTTGTGGCGGATCCGGTCGAGCATCTGGCCGATACGCGACGGCGGCTCCGGTTTGGCGCGCAGCTGCTCGGGGAGCAGACGGCCGAGGACCTGGCCGCTGGTCAGCTTGCCGTAGCCGAGGGCGGCGATCAGGTCATCGATGCTGCGGAAGTTCAGCTCCTCAAGAACGGTCGGCATAGTCTCCAGAGCAATGGCCCGGTTCAGGCTGAAACCGTGCTTGCGCAGCTCTTTTTCGAGGATATCCCGACCGATCTCCAGGCTCTTCTGCCGCTCCTGACTCTTCACCCAGTGGCGGATCCGGTTGCGGGCCTTGGAGGTCTTGACGAACTTGAGCCAGTCCTTGCTCGGCGTCTGGTGACTGGAGGTGATGATCTCGACGCTGTCACCGTTCTGCAGCGGCGTCTTCAGCGGTACCAGCTTGCCGTTGACTTTCGCGCCGCTGCAGCGGAAACCGACATCGGAATGGACGGCAAACGCAAAATCGACCGGCGTGCTCTGGCGCGGCAGCTCCAGCACGTCGCCGCCCGGAGTGAAGACGTAGACCTCCTCCGGAAACAGGTCGATCTTCACCGCGGCCATGAACTCCTGGCTGTCATCGACCTCGCGCTGCAGCTCAAGAAGCTGGCGCAGCCAGCCGAAACGGCTCTCTTCCGCCCGTGCCGGACCGCCGGCCTCCTTGTACTTCCAGTGGGCGGCGATCCCCTCCTCGGCGATGCCGTGCATGTCGCGGGTGCGGATCTGCACCTCCATGCGCTGCCCGCCCGGCCCCATCACCGTGGTGTGCAGCGACTGGTACATGTTCGCCTTCGGCATGGCGATGTAATCCTTGAACCGGCCGGGGATCGGCCGCCAGGTCGAATGGATCACGCCGAGCATGGCGTAGCAGTCGCGCACCGAGTCGACGATGATCCGAAAGGCGACCAGATCGTGCACCTGATCGAAGTCGATCTGCTGGCGCTGCATCTTGACGTAGACCGAGTAGAGATGCTTGAGCCGGCCGTGCACCTCGCCGTCGATCGCCTGTTCAGAGAGAATCGTCTCCAGGCGTTTCTTGACCGTGGCCACATAGGCGTCGCGTTCGCGCCGGCGACGGGAGACCTTGCCGGACAGCTCCGTGAAGATCTCCGGTTCGAGAAAGCTGAAGGCGAGATCTTCCAGTTCGCTCTTGATCCAGCTGATACCGAGACGGTTGGCCAGGGGGGCATAGATGTCGCGGGTCTCCCGGGCGATCTTCAGCTGCCGTTCGCGCGGCTGGTGCGCCAGGGTCCGCATGTTGTGCAGCCGGTCGGCCAACTTGACGATCACCACCCGGATATCGCGGGCCATGGCCAAAAGCATCTTGCGGAAGTTCTCCGCCTGGCGCTCCTGGCGGGTGCGGAACACCATCTTGCCGATCTTGGTAACGCCGTCGACCATCCGGGCGACTTCGGCACCGAACTCTTCTTCGAGCTGCGCCGGGGTGGCCAGAGTATCCTCAAGCGTATCGTGCAACAGGCCGGTGACCACCGTCGGCACATCCATGCGCAGGCGGCAGAGGATATTCGCCACCTCCAGAGGATGGGTCATGAACGGTTCGCCGGACAGGCGGGTCTGCCCTTGATGCCCTTTGACAGAAAAGGCATGGGCCTTGCGGACCAGATCGAGATCGGCGCCGGGATGATAGTCGCGCAGAGCGTGAAGGATGTCGTCAATGCGGGGCACGGGGAGGACCAGGGGCTGGGGGCTGGGAGCTGGTCAGGGCAGGGGCCAGGGACTGGGGACCGGGAGCTGGCAGATCAGTTCCAGCCCCGAACCCCTAGCCACCAGCCCCCGTTTCATGCTTTTTTCGCCGGAACGTCGAAGTCGACCTTGCCTTCGGCGATCTCGCGCAGGGCCAGAACCACCTTGCGGTTGTTCGCCTTGTTGTCGAGCAGCGGCTCGGCGCCCTTGTACAGCTGCTTGGCGCGCTTGGCGGCGACCATCGCCAGCAGAAAGCGATTGGGGATGACTTGCAGACAGTCTTCAACGGTAACACGTGCCATGGGGGAACTCCGTTAAGGGTCAGGGTCAGGTTCAGGGACTCGGGATTAGGGGCTGGGGGCTGGTCAGATACATACGACACCGACCACATGCCACGGCTCCACAATTCAACGAATCAACCCGCCTTCGCCAAGGCTACGGCGGGCAGGCCGATGCAACCGATCACCGATCACCGATCACCGATCACCGATCACCGATCACCGATCACCGATCACAGATCACAGATCACAGATCACAGATCACAGATCACAGATCACAGATCACAGA
>JAVVDS010000034.1:0-29749 GCA_032251295.1 Desulfuromonadales bacterium
CTTGAAGAGTGCCAACCCGCAGCGCAAGACGGCCTGATCCTGGGAACTGGTGCGAGTCGAAGGGCGATGGACACCCAGCGCGCCAACAGAGTGGTGGAGGGGGCCCTGCTCGGCAACAGAATTGCGGGGTTTGCCGATTATTCAGTCCGTCGGGACGGTTCCCTTTGCCGACAGCCGCATCGACTTCCTCTGCGAAAAAGAGGAGGAGCGGCTGTTGTTGGAAGTCAAGAACGTCACCCTGTGCTGCCGACCGCAGAAAGCCTGTTTACCGGGCGCGGCGGGAGAGGCTTCTTGTTTCTGCCCTTCTCAGAAAACACCACCCTTCCGAAACCGACCCTGAACAGCCTAGCACTCGTCACCTCTCTTCAAAGTCAGAACGCGCTTCTGCATTTTTCCAAACGATCTGTCCTTACGCTTTTTTTCGACCAGGATCTGGCTGGTTCGCTCCTGCTCGGTGTTCAATTTCAGGTAGTTGGCCAGACGACGCGGCGCGACTTCGCCGCGCGCCACAGCGGCGGTCACGGCGCAGCCGGCTTCATCCTGGTGGCGACAGTCGCGGAAACGGCACTCTTGCGCCAACAGGTCGATCTCGCTGAACAGACTGGCCAGCCCGGCTGCGCAGTCGCTTACCTGCAGTTCGCGCAGGCCGGGACTGTCGATCAGCAGACCGCCGCCCGGCAGGAGATGCAGGGAACGGCCGGTGGTGGTGTGCCGGCCCTTGTCATCGGCGGGGCGGATCGCGCCGACCGCCTGAACGTCGGTGCAACTCAAGGTGTTGACCAGGGTCGACTTGCCGACCCCGCTGGAGCCGACCAGGGCCACCGTTCGACCGACGGCGAGCCAGGGCGCCAGCTGGCCGGCGACTTCCGCGGCACGTGCGTTGACCGCGAGCACCGCCAGTTGCGGATGGAGGGTCGCTGCCTGCGTGAGATAGCCGCTGGCGTCAGCGGTCAGGTCGGCCTTGGTCAGCAGCAGCACCGGCTCGACCCCGGCCGCCAGTGCCAGCACCAGATAGCGCTCCAGTCGCGACAGGTTGAAGTCCTGGTTGCAGGAACTGACCACGAACAGGGTGTCGACATTGGCCGCCATCAGCTGCACCCGGGCATCGAGCCCGGCGGCCATGCGCTTGAACAGGCTTTTGCGCCGCAGAATCCGGATCGGCTGCCGGTGGCGATCGAGCAGCAGCCAGTCGCCGACCGTCGGCAGCTCTTCACCGGAACGGTGCAACCAGGCTGACGGCAGGGAGATCTGCCCGGCACCTTCGTCGTCGAAGAGGTCGACCAGATGGCGGTTCAGGGCGACCACCCGGGCCGGAATGTGTGTCCGCTCTTCTTCGGGGCTGAGCTGTTGCCGAAAGAAGGGCTGCCAGCCGAGTTCAGCCAGACGGCAAGAGACGTGGTTCATGACCGGTTCCACACCGGCCACGACCGTGGATGAACAAAAAAATGACAAAGGGAGGGGCGGTCAGCGGGGAGGAGCGATGCCGGCCGCAAGGCTGCGGGGACGGTTCGCATCACCGTCCCCGCCGCCAGATGAACAAAGGGGATGAACTACTCATTGACCGCCTTGGGGCAGCCAGAACAGCCTTCGCTGCTCCCCGCCGCGGCACAGGCGGCCGGCTTGCCGGCACCGTACCCCTGCTGGTACCAGCCACCCCCCTTGAGGGTGAAGCCGCCGAGGGAGATCAGCTTCTCCACCCGGCCGCCGCATTCCCGGCAGTCGGTCAGCGGCTGGTCGTTGAATTTCTGGCGCGCTTCGAAAACGACGCCGCACTCGTGACACTTGTATTCGTAGACAGGCATAGTGATACCTCCGTGGCGAATTGCGACCGCAATCTAATCACTTGGCGGTTTCGTGTCAACCCCTGGCAGACTGAAAAACAGCGCGGCGACATCGGCAATGCCCACCTGCTGCAGCAACAGCCGCTTGTGCCGGGACGTCTCTCCGGAAAGGATGCTGACCCGGCTTTTGGGCAGACCGCACAGCCGGGCAAAAAACGTCTGGCAGGCGAGATTGGCCGCGCCGTCGACCGGCGGCGCGGTGAGGCTGACTTTCAGTTCCGTGCCGACCAGGCCGACCAGCCGGTTGCGGCTGGCGCGTGGCTGCACAAAAACGGCAAGCTCCACTCCCGCAGCAGTCTGCCGCAAGAAGGGGAGACTCATCGCAGCTTATCCTCACCCGGATCGATCAGATCGCTGTGAAGGTCATAAGTCAGATCGAGAACAGCGTCGTCCCCTCCCGATCCGTTTTGTTGTAAGCCGGCGCGAGACGCTGTCGACGACGGCGCCGCACGTATCGAAGCTGCAATCGTTGGCCGGTCGGAATCGAGCATGCGGACATGCTTCTCCAGCAGGGCGCGCAGCGACGTATCGAAATCGATCTTCTGCCGCTGCAGTTCCTGGATCTCGGCGATCATCTCCAGGCGGCGTTCCTCGGCCTTGCGCAGCAGTCGCTCGGCGCGCAGTTCGGCATGGGCCATCATCGCCTCGGCTTCACTACGCGCTGACGCCTTGAGCTGATCGGTCATTTTCTGGGTGGTCATCAAGGCATTTTTCAGACCGGCTTCCTGTTGCTGCATCTCGCAGACCCGGTGGCGCGCCCGGGCCAGCTCTTCCTGAAGATCGTTGTTCTGCCGGATCAGGCGCTCCATCTCCACCATCAGGGTTTCGAGAAACTGGTCGACACTCTCCTTGTCGTAGCCGAAGGCACGCCGGCGGAACCGCTGCTGCTGAATGTCGATGGGGCTGATGGTCATGGCGACCTCAGAACCCGCGGCTTAACGCGATAATCAGCTGCAACAGCAGCTGCTGCAGCACCGACAGGCCGATCAGCAGAACGATCGGCGTCAGGTCGATGCCGCTGAACTGCAGCGGCAGAACCCGGCGGAGCCTGGCGAGTACCGGCTCGGTGGCGTTGTAGAGGAAGCGGACTATCGGATTGTACGGGTCGGGGTTGACCCAGGAGACCAGCGCCCGGGCGATGACGATAAAGATATAGACCTGAATCACCAGATTGACCACCTGGTACAGAGCGGAAAGAAGAATCTGCATGCAGCCCTCGCGATATGTTGCCAAACAGTCAGAAATTATCGTCTATTATCGATCCAGTGTATAACCTGACCGACCGTCGGCAGTCAATCGCTTTCCCGTGAAGCAGCAAGAAAAACCATTGATTTATCGACATCTTGCCGGCATAATGCGGAAGTTTTCCGACCCCGTTCCGTTAAGGAGTTCCCATGGTACGCACCAACAATCTGAATGTCAGCGGTCTGACACCGATCATCGCCCCGGCCGACCTGAAGCAGGTCTTTCCGCTCTCGGAGCGGGATGCTGAACTGGTCTCCAGCAGCCGGCAACAGATCCAGGACATTCTGCACAACCGCGATCCGCGCATGATGGTCGTCGTCGGCCCCTGCTCGATCCACGACCCCCAGGCCGCCCTCGAGTACGCCGAGCGTCTGGCGAGACTGGCGGCACAACTTAACGACCAGCTACTGATCGTCATGCGGGTCTATTTCGAAAAACCGCGCACCACTATCGGCTGGAAGGGGCTGATCAACGACCCCGACCTGAACGGCACCCACCAGATTTCCAAGGGGCTCGGGGTAGCGCGCAGCCTGATGCTGAAGCTCACCCAGATGGGACTGCCGGTCGCCACGGAGATGCTCGACCCATTCACGCCCCAGTATTTCGCCGACATGATCAGCTGGGGGGCGATCGGCGCCCGCACCACCGAGAGTCAGACCCACCGCGAAATGTCGAGCGGTCTGTCGTTTCCGGTCGGCTTCAAGAACGGCACCGACGGCAACCTGCAGATCGCCATCGACGCCATGAACGCCGCCCGGCACTCCCACAGCTTTCTCGGCATCAACCGCGAGGGGCGGATCTCAATCGTGCGCACCACCGGCAATCCGGACACCCAGATCGTCCTGCGCGGCGGCAATGGCCAGCCGAACTACCACGCCGCCGACATCGAGCATACCCTCGGCCTGCTCGGCAAGGCCGGCATCAAAACGTCGCTCATGGTTGACTGCAGCCATGCCAACTCCTTCAAGGACCACGCCCGCCAGGAGAGCGTACTGCACGATGTCATGGAGCAGGTCGCTGCCGGTAACAGCCACATCGGCTCCCTGATGATCGAGAGTTTTCTGGAGGAAGGGAGTCAGCCGATGGCCGAGCGACCGGAGGAGTTGCGCTACGGGGTCTCGATTACCGACAAGTGCATCGACTGGCCAACCACCGAGCGGATGCTGCGCCACGCCCACGCCCGGCTGAGCGAATGTGGCGGGCGGCGACCCTGCTGACCTCCGGTCGACGATTATGACCCGGAACTGCTGCCCGCCCCCGACCGGACCTGACGAACCGAACCGGCCGGTCGCCGCCCGGAACCCGTCGAGCGCCTGCTGCCCACCGGCGACACCGACGTCGACCGGCTCCGGCTGCTGTCCCGAGCCGGCCACCGCGACGGCTTGCTGCCCGCCCGCACCGGTCACCGATGACCGGCCCGGCTACAAGATCTGGCCGTTTGTCACCGGCTGGCTGGCAACGGCGGTCGGCCGGGTGCCGCAGGTCAGCAGCCGGCTGGAGCGTCGTGACCGACTGGAGCACTGGCAGATGCGCTGGGGGCTCGGCCGGATGCGTTACAGCGTCGCCGCCGGGCTGTATGCCGTCGGCTCGCCGGACCGGACCAGCGAGGTCCTGGTGACCGCCAACTACAAGATGAGCTTCGACCACCTGCGTCGGGTTCTAAGCGGTCGAAACCTCTGGCTGCTGGTGCTCGACACGCGCGGCATCAACGTCTGGTGCGCCGCCGGCAAGGGGACCTTCGGCACCGAGGAGCTGGTCAACCGACTGGCGGCAACCGGCCTGGCGGACCTGGTCGAGCACCGCCGACTGATCCTCCCCCAGCTCGGTGCGGTCGGCGTGGCGGCCCACGAGGTGAAACGGCGCAGCGGTTTTCAGGTCATCTACGGCCCGGTGCGCGCCGCCGATCTGCCGACCTGCCTCGACAACGGCCTGCAGGTCGCGCCGGCCACGCGCCGGATCAGCTTTACCCTGCGCGAGCGGCTGGTGCTGACACCGGTGGAGCTGGTCAACGCCAGAAAGCAACTCTACTGGATCCTCCCTGCCCTGTTCGTCCTCGCAGGCCTCAGCCCTGCGTTCTTCTCCCTGGCCGCAGCCTGGCAGCGCGGTCTGGCCGCCAGTTCCATCTATCTGTCCGGCCTGGCCGGCGGGGCGCTGCTCACGCCGCTGCTGCTCCCCTGGCTGCCGGGACGCGCGTTTGCCGTCAAGGGGGCACTGGTCGGCCTCGGTCTGGCGGTTGCCGGCCTGTTCGTCTCCTGGCACGCCTTCAGCTGGCTGAACGCGACCGCGCTGCTGATCGCTTTGCCAGCCATCAGCTCCTGGTACGCCATGCACTTCACCGGTTCCTCGACCTTCACCTCGCCGTCCGGTGTGGAACGGGAGATGCGCAACGCGATTCCGGCGCAGGCCGCCGCGCTGCTGGTCGCCGTCGGCTGCTGGCTCGCTGCGGCATTTTGAGCATGGGGATGTCGCCGGTGACTGTTGTTCTTCGGCAAATCGGGAGAAGGTCAGAATTCGGAAGAGTATCGATTTAAGACGGCAAGACCGGGATAAGGCAGGGGCGTCCCGTGTGGCCTGCGACAAAGCGGGTTGCCACCCCGGCTTTTTCGTGAACGATGAACCGATTCAACGATTCAACGGCCCCGGGAAATCTGTATTGTTCATAAAACCAGGGGGCTCTGGGTGATGACAAATGGCGAGTGATCTTGTTTATCTGCAGAATGTCGCGACGTTGCGGCTCGACGGCGAACGCTGCATCGGCTGCGGCCTCTGCCTGAAGGTCTGTCCGCATGCGGTGCTGGCGATGGCCGGGAACAAGGCGAGGGTCGAGGCTCTCGACCGCTGCATGGAGTGCGGCGCCTGCGCGAAAAACTGCCCGGTACGGGCGTTGACTGTCAAGGCGGGAGTCGGCTGCGCCAGCGCCATCATTCATGGCTGGTTGACCGGCAAAGAGCCGAGCTGCGACTGTGGCGGCAGCTGCTGAATCGGCAGGTAAAACGACAGGGCTTTTCGTTTCAGGAGCGGTTGACCATCGCTTCGACTTCGAGACGCACGTCATCGATATTGACCCGCACCGGTTTCCCTTCTTCCTGCTCCGCCCGCACCAGGCCTTCCTCGACCCAGCGCAGCAGCTGCTCCATGGTCAGACCGAACTTGCTGGCCGCATCTTCGGGGGTGTACCAGGTTTTCACCAGCGACATGCTCTTCTCCTTGACCGGTTGTCAATCAGAACCAGAAAGCACAGAGATTTGCTTCTGATTTCAAGCTTCTGCTTTTCTGGAGTTGCCAGGCGGCTACGGCGACGTTGCGACCGGACAGCAAACGACGCCGCCATATTCAATGTCTAACCGACAACCCCGCACCTGTCAATCTGCCCACCGTTGCGACAGTCTCCCGGCGGCGTTCCGGCCGGTCACCCCGATGCACAGCCGGATCCAGCGATGCATCGGGGCGGCCACACGCCTGCGGGATCACCGGCCACCACGGGCCGCGTTGACCTGTTTTGCCGGATTGGCCGGCTGCCACCGTTGCCGCACCCCGCCCATAGGACGCCGCGCCGGCGGATCAACAGCAGCCGCCGCCAGATGCAGCCCCGCTTCCATCTCCCGCACCGGCAGACGCCGTTGCAGGAGGGTCTCGATATCGCGCAACTGTTTGCGCTCCTCCGTGCTGACCAGGGAAATGGCGTGCCCGGTGTTGCCGGCCCGCCCGGTGCGACCGATGCGGTGCACGTAGTCTTCCGGGACATGCGGCAGTTCATAGTTGATCACGTGGGGCAGTTGCTCGATGTCGAGGCCACGGGCGGCAATGTCGGTCGCCACCAGCACCCGGACCTTCCCCTGCTTGAAATCGGCGAGGGCTTTGGTGCGCGCCGCCTGACTCTTGTTGCCGTGGATCGCCGAGGTGCTGATACCGTCCTTGTCGAGTTGGCTGGCAAGCCGGTTGGCGCCATGCTTGGTGCGGGTAAAGACCAGCACCTGCTGCCAGCTCCCTCCGGAAATGAGGTGCGAAAGCAGCGCCCGCTTCTGCTTTTGGTCGATCCGATAGAGGGACTGATCGACCTGTTCGGCAGCCTTGTTGCGCCGGGCCACTTCGATCAGCGCCGGGCTCTGCAGCAGACCGTCGGCCAGACGCCGGATCTCGTCGGAGAAGGTGGCGGAAAAGAGCAGGTTCTGCCGCTGCTGCGGCAGCAGGGCGAGAACCTTGCGGATATCACGAATAAACCCCATGTCGAGCATGCGATCGGCCTCATCGAGGACCAGCACCTCGACCTTGGAGAGATCGATGGTTTTCTGACCGACATGGTCGAGCAGACGTCCGGGGGTGGCCACCAGGATATCGACCCCGGCGCGCAGGGCGCTGATCTGCGGCCGAATGTTGACGCCACCGAAAATCACCGTCGTGCGTAACGGCAGATACTGGCCGTACAAGCGGAAACTCGCCTCGACCTGGGCGGCCAGTTCGCGGGTCGGGGTCAGCACCAGAGCGCGAATCGCGTCGCCACGCCGGGACGGCTTTGCACTCAGGCGCTGCAGCAGGGGCAGGGAAAAGGCGGCGGTTTTACCGGTGCCGGTCTGGGCGCCGGCGAGCAGGTCGCCACCCTGCATGACCACGGGGATCGCCTTGGCCTGAATCGGCGTCGGCTGGCTGTAGCCTGCGGCAGATACAGCACGGAGCAGTTCGGCCGACAGGCCGAGTTGTTCGAACGTCATAATGTTATTCTCCAGTAACTACGGAACCGGCCCATCCCACACAATACAGCTTGGGGAACGGTCAACAGGCAGGACTCTCTTGATGATGGTCTAAGGGGGAGTTTATGCGAGGGGGAGTACGCAGAAGCTATCCGATGGACACGCAACGACACCGACCGATGGTGTCAAAGATTTGTCACATTAACAGATGTGCCGGTGGCTGTCTACAACAATCGCAACCCTGGTCAGGGTTGCAGCCTTTGTGACCAGCAGATCGCGTTCAGACTCGTCAGCGGGATCTCAAGACACGCAGACCGGCATCTCAACCGTAACCGTCCCCGGCCGCCAGCGGTCGCGGGCGGCGGCTCTCGCCCTCATTGATGACCCGGATGGCGCTCGCCCCTTCCAGCGGGCAGACGGTTTCGCAGATGCCGCAGCCGATACAGAGCCGGTCGACCACCCGGGGGAATTTCAGTCGACGCAGCTCGCCGTCGACCAGCACCTCCCGCTCCTCGAAGACAATCGCTTTCTCGCCGGTCGGGCAGTGCTCCTCGCAGACCAGGCACTCGGTCGACTTGGCGAACGGCAGGCAGCGGTTCTTGTCGAACACCGCCAGACCGATCACCGCCTTCTGCTTGCGCGGCAGGTCGAGGCGTTCGATCGCCCCGGTCGGACAGACCTGGCCGCACAGGGTGCAGTTGTACTCGCAGTAACCGATGCGCGGCACGAGCAGCGGCGTCCAGAGGCCGACCGGACCGGCATCGAGAAAGGCCGGATGCAGCGCCCGGCCGATGCAGACCTTCATGCATTCGGCACAACGCACACAGCGCTGCAGAAACTCCGCCTCGGCGACGGCTCCGGGCGGGCGCAGCAGGTAGGGGTTCTGCTCGGCCGTGACCGGACCGATGCGCACCGCCGGCGCCAGGATCACCCCGGAGGCGAAGGCGGTCAACAGGCCGCGCCGGCTCAGGTCGACACCGGGACCGTTGCCGCCGGGGCGCAGGCCGAAGCGGACCCGCTCCTCCGGACAGAAGCCGACACAGTCCATGCAGAGCAGGCATTCGCTACGCCGGTGCCGGCCGTCACGCACCGCTCCGGAGCGGCAGAGGCTGTCACACTGCCGGCAGTCGGCACAGAGGGTCTGTGGTGTGCGCTGCACCAGGGCGTAGCGTGAGCAGAGACCGAGCAGGGCGCCCAGGGGGCAGAGGTTCTTGCACCAGAAACGCTGCTCGACCTTCTCCAGCAGAACGATACCGAGAAAGACCAGCAGGGTGAACAGGCCGAGGGTGAAGACCGGCTGGTAAAAGGCCATCAGGTGATCGCGAAACAGAGGATAGGCGTCATTGACCAGCGGCGAGAGGAGCGGCACCGGCTGCTGGTAGAAAAAGTCGAACAGGCCGTTCAGGGCGAGATTGTAGGCCGGATAGAGCGCCAGGGTCAGGGAGCGCAAGAAGATCGCCAGGGGATCGAACAGGCCGAGGAGCTGCACGCCGAACAGAGCGGCGCCAATGAGCAGCACCAGCAGGCTGTACTTGACCCGCCGCCAGCCTGGGGAAAAGGGTCGCCGGCCGCGGCCGACCAGACGGCCGCAACCGTCCAGGGTCGTGCCGAGGGGACAGACCCAGCCGCAGAAGAAACGGCCGAACAGCGCGGTCAGCAGCAGCACCAGCAGCGCCGGCCAGAGCAGCGCCCAGCCGAACGGCCCCGGCGCCAGAAAATCGGCGAGGGCCGCCAGCGGATCGAGGCGGAACAGCAGACTGACCGGATAGGGGAGTTCGTCGATACCGCGGTACTCGGTCTGCAGAAACAGCCAGAGGAAAATGGCCAGACAGGCGACCTGGCTGCTGCGGCGGGCGTATGTCCAGCGCCGGTCGCTCACACCATCCGGACCCGGCTGAGATCCATGACGCCGAGGCCGCGCCGGGCGCCGGCGACAATGGTCGGCACCTGTTCCGGCTTCAGGCCGAACAGGGTCGCTGCGTAGGCATCGGCGGCGACAATATCGGGCGAGGCGATCAGGGTATCAAGAGTGCGCACGTCTTCCAGGCGCCCCCCCTGGGGACCGTTAGCCAGGAGAATCCGGGTGGCGTCGATCACTGTCAGGTCGGAGTGGATCACGCTGTTGATATCCGCCAGCGACTCGGCGATCTCGCTGTGCATGCGACCGCGATTGCCGCCGATCACCCCCATGGTGTTCTTCATCGCCAGGGTCAGCTCGGAGATGGAATGGTGTTTGGCGATCGGCACGTTGATGTAGCGATCCGCCTCGATGGCCGGCAGGTAGAACTCCCAGTTCTGAAACGCCTTGCCCCCCTTGATCGCCATCTCGCGGTAGGCACGCCGATCCATGTGTTCAAGGCTGACCCGGCGGTCGTCGAGCCGCTCGATCGCCTCACGGACGCCGCTCTGGGTGTAACAGCGGCGCGGATCGTTGCAGGTCCGATCGAAGATTTTGACTTTGGCGGCGCCCGCTTCCAGACAGAGTTCGGCCAGAGTCGCCACCACCTGCGGGTGGGTATTGGCGGCCTGCTCGACGGTGCGGTCCCAGCCGATGTTCGGCTTGACCACCACCGTCTCACCGCTCTTGACGAAACGGCCCATACCGCCAAGGGCCGCGATGGTCTCGCGCACCAGGCGATCGACCTCCTTCCCCTGGCGCACCGCCAGGGGCGGCAGTTCGGCGGCCGCGGCCGGCATCGCCAGCAGATCGAGGACCGGCAGGCCGCCGGTGGCGGCCGTCACCACGGCGGCCTGCAGGGTCGTGCGGATCAGACTGCGGCGATCAAAGGTTTTCATCAAGCATCACTCCCGATCAGATCAAACGGTTGTCCTTGAGAAACCGGCGAGCTACATCGCGGGAACTGCTCGCCTGGCTTTCTGTCTCCAGTTTCCCCATGGTCGCCAGATCGATGACGCCGCCGAGTTTATTGATCAGGCGGGCCAGGGCTGGAAACTTCTTCAGCGTGTCCTTGCGCACCACCGGCGCCGCCTCGGCGACCGTCCCTTCCGGCGCGTTGCGCGGTTCGGCAAAACCGAACGGCTGCAGCCAGACCAGATTCAGGTCCTGGTTGTAACGCTCTTTGACCGCCTGATAGAGCGTGGCCGGGTCGGCGATCGGCGGCTGCTTGAGCAGTTCGACCTGGCCGACGCCGGTGTACTCCACATACATATCGAGATCAGCCCGCTGCAGCGCTTCGTGGGCGGCGGCATGACTCTCCATCGGCACGATCTTGACCGTGGTGCCGGTACGTTCACTGATCAAAATCGACAGCATCTGCGCCAGCACCTGCTGCTGGGGAGTGTCGAGGGCGCCGACCACCAGGGTCTTGCCGACACAGGCGGCCGCCGGCACGGTGAACAGGGGGAGGCTGGCGACACAGAACAGCACCAGCAGGCTGAAGCGAACAAGACGGCGTAAGATCATGGGACAACTCCTGGAAAGTTCTGCCAGTCGGCCGGATCGACCGGTCCGGCCAACGGCTGCGGGGCGGTAACCAGCCCGAGGCTGGCGTCACGGCGCTGATCGAAAAAACGGTGGACGATCTCGTCGGTAGCGATCGTCCCCCACCAGTTCTCCGCCAGAGTCACCGGGCCGGGCTGCTGCCAGCCGAGCTTGACATCGTACTGCCGGTTGGCGGTGATGTTGTTATGCACGAAGCGGGCCCGGTCCTCGCCACGGGTGACGACGAACAGGCCGACCTGGTTGTCGCGGATGTCGTTGTGGTGCAGCAGCGCCTCGCTGCGCCGTTCCTCGTAGCGCACGCCGTGCACATTGTGGTGCAGGCGATTGCCGGCGGCGTACAGGTTCACCGTGGAAAACCGCAGGCCGTCGATATTGTGACGAAACTCGGAGTTGGTCACCCGTGCTTTGCAGAAGTGGATCTGCAGGCCGCTGAAGGCGTACTCGAAAATCGCGTGGTCGAACTCGGCCTGACGGGCGAAATCGACGTAGACGAACTTCCAGTCGGCGGGTTGCGGCTTAACGGCGCCGCTGGTGAACAGGATCGGCCGTTCCGCCGTGCCGCGGGCGATAATGCTCCCCTCGACCAGCAGTTCGCCGTCGCCGATACCGTCGCCGTCGTCATCGAACGGCGCGAACACCACCTTTGTGCCCGGCTCGATGGTCAACTGGCCGCCCTTCTTGACCGTCACCAGACCGCGCACCCGAACCTCACCGGACCAGACCCGGGTGTCGGCGATCACCGTGTCGTCCAGTGTAAGCGGAACGAGCGCCGGCGTGCAACCGGCTGCCCAGAACAGCGCCAGCAGCAGAACGCCGACAAATATTTTCTCCGGTTTGCCCGCGATTTTCACGAATCTCCCCTGAGCAGCATGATAACGTCGGTCAGTGCAGGGCGACCGGTTCGACTGCGATGCGCAGATCGTCGCGCACCTCGCCAGCCGCGACCGTCAGGCCGTGATCGGCGCTCTCGTCGTACATACCGAACAGCTCGCCGGGGGCCGGCGAATCGCCATACTCCTGGCGGGCGCCGACATAGTAGGTGCCGGGCGCCGGCAGGTGGACAGCGAAGCGGCCATCGGCGGCGGTCGGCGGCGACAGGGCCGCCGGTCGCTGATGACCGATCACCCGGTCGGTGTAGGCGAACACATGCAGCCCGGCGACCGGCTGACCGGCACGGTCGGTGACCATGCCGGTCAGCACCGGACCGCCGAGCCGGCCGAAACGTTCGCTGGCCCGGTCGTCCTTCTGCTTGCCGACCACGCTGATCTCGACCCGGCGCAGTTCACCGGCTTTGGCCGTCAGCGGGTTGCCGGGGAAGAGACCGAACAGATCGCTTTCGCGCACCGGACCGACCCGGGCGCCATCCTGGCGTTTGCGCGCCGCCAGGTAGTAGTCGCTCTCCGGCAGACCGTCGAACCGGAAATAGCCGTCGGCGCCGGTCGGCAGAGACATACGGTAGCCCTGCCCTTTCAGATCCTCGGCGGCATCGAGATAGAGATAGACATACGCCCCGGACACCGGGCGGTCGTCCGCCAGCACCCGTCCTTCGAGGGCGGCGCTGTATTCGTCCTCGTAACCGGTGACGCTCGTTGCCCGCACCGGCACCAGCTGCAGGCCGACCCAGAGCGGTTCGCCCTGCCCGGTCAGAATGACCGGATTGCGCCCGCACAGGGCGAAGCGGCTCCGGCTGTCGTCCCAGCCAGCCAGCGTGTAGCTCCCCGGCGGCAGCTCCAGACGATAGAGACCATCCGCATCGCTCGGTGCCGCGACCGCCAGCGGTGCCCGCCGCAGATCGGCATCCGCGTAGGCCATGACCCGGATACCGGCAACCGGCGCGTCATCCTGCACCACCCGCCCCTCGATGCTGGCGGCGCCGGCCGCGGCGAGCCAGACTGTCAGTAGCAGGAGAGTCAACAGCAGGCTTCTCATGGCGTCTCCCGCGGGCCGACCTGGGCCACCGGCTCCGGCAGCCAGGGGGCATACCGGATCTTGTCGAGGCGGTAGCTGTCGGTGCCGAATCCTTCGTAGGTGACGTGCGGCTGGTCCCGCCGGTCATGGAAGATGCTGACGTTGCCATCGGCACCGGCCGCTTCGAGCAGTGAGGTCTGCGCCCCCCAGTAGTTGTCGCTGACATCGACGATATCGGTAAACTCGGTCGGCGCCTTGGCCAGCAGCGGATTCTGGCTCTGGCGCTCGGCCGCCTCACGCTGCATGATCGCCCGCGAACCGGACCGTTTCTCCCAGTCGGCGCTCTGGTAGATCCCGAGCTTGACGCCCATCTCGTTGTCGACAAAGTTGTTGTTGGCGACCTGGGGATAGGAGGAATAATCGCAGAACAGCGCCAGGCCGTTCTGCTGAAACAGGTTGCGCGTCACCTGCGGATTCGATTTGCGATTGTTGAACAGGGCGGTCTGGTTCCCCTGGAACAGGTTGTGTTCGATCACGGTCGAACCGTACTGGTCGTTGCGCACGGCAGTCTCGTTGTCGATAAACCGGTTATTGCGCACCACCGGGTAGGCAAAAGAGAAATTGATCAGCGCCTGGCCGTTCTTCTCGAACAGGTTGCTTTCGACCAGCGGCGTGTTCTGGGTCTGGTTGCAGTAGATCGCCACCTGATTGTCGCTGAAGGTGTTGCCGGCGACCCGGTCCGGATAGCGCTGCAACAGGCCGATCGCCTGGACATTGCCGCTAAAATGGTTACCGGTGATCTCGCCGCGGCTGCCGTGGGAGGCGACAATGGCGGTCTTGCCATGGTCGGCAAACCGGTTGTCGCGAATCGTTGCCGCCGATTTCATCTGGTTGTCAACGCCGACCTGATTGTTGACAAACTCTGAGTCGACAATCAGCGGCGCCGATTCCCGGAACAGTTTGATGGCGAATTCACAGTCTTCAAAATGGCTGTTGGCGACGGTGAAATCGGTGCCGAAGCTGCTGAGCGCCATCTTCGCCCCGGCAAAGCGTGTCCAGTTGATCTGGCTCCCCGGCTTCGCCTCCATGAATTCGATCCCCTCCCAGCCGGCCGGGCTGGCGAAAACGACCGGCGTTCTTCGGCTTCCCTGGACCAGCAGACGGCCGCGGATGATCAGCTTGGCAGCCGGATCGGTCACCACCACCCGCGTGCCGGCGACAATAGTCAGCACGGCATCCTCATGGACAATGGTCGTCTCGGTGAGCTCAACCTGGCCGCGCCAGAGCGGTTTGCCGGTCAGTTCGGCGGCCTGGGCCGGCAGGGTCAGCAGCAGGCCGAGGCCAGCCAGCCAGAGCAGATCAATCGAACGTTTTCGGAGCCACATGAATTGTCACCTCCGCAGGATCATCGGCCGGCACCACCTGGCGCGGCGCACCGTCAGCACCGGTCAGCCGGCCATAGGGCTCGCCTTCTCCTGCCGGGCCGCCGAAGGCCTGGCGGGCCAGCAGGAAAAAGGGGCCGTCGTCGGGGAGTTCCAGTTGGAAACGGCCGTCGGCCGTGGTCGCTGTCGAGAAATAGTCGGGGGTGCCGGTCATGGCCGGATCGCGATAGGCGAAGACATGCAGTCCGGCGACCGGCGCCTGCTGCCGGTCGACCACCCGGCCGCGCACGCCATGAAAGATGGTGGCAAGCTCCTCTTCGAGCATCGACAACCGGGTGATCGTCTCGATCTTCACCTCGTGCAGCCGGCCGGCTTCCACTCGCAGCGGGTTGCCGTGGTAATAGTTGAAATAGTCGCCGATCTCGATCGGCCCGAACTGGCCGCCCCGTTCCCGTTTGCGCGCCAGCAGGTAGTAGTCGCCGGGCGGCAGGTTGAGCCGAAAACTGCCGTTGGCCACCGGTTGCACAAAGTAGGCCGGCCCCTTGAAACCCTTACCGGCCTCCTGGTAGACATAGAGGTAGACCTGCGACAACGGCTCGCCCTGGTAGCGGATCTCACCGTGAATCCCGGAGCGCTCGGCCGGCTGCGGCTTCGCCTCCGCGGGGACACGGATCAGGTTGAAGCCGACGTTGCGGTAGCCGCTGGCCGCCACCGGCACCGGGCTGCCGCTGTAGTAGCAGAACAGCTCGCCGGCCCGGGGCCGCCCGGCCCCACTGCTGGCGGTCAGCACGTAGCTGCCGGCGGGGAGATCGAGGCGATAGGTGCCGTCGACCGCAGTCGGCGCGGCCACGGCCAGCGGCCGGTCGCCGGCCAGCGCGGCCATGTCCCGGTAGGCCCGCACCGTGACCCCCTCGATCAGTTCGCCCTGCCAGGCGACCCGGCCCTGCACGCCGGAACCGGTCGCATGGGCCGCCGTCGCCAACAACAAGCCGGCGAGCAGGCTGATACCGAGCAGTCTGCGGATCATGGCAACAACTCCGTCAGCGGCGTACGGCTCCAGGGTTCGAAGCGCACCCGGTCGAGAGGGTAGTCGGCACCCCCTTCGTGAAAAGTCGGCTGATCGCGACCGTCGTGAATAAACGCCGGATTGCCGGCGAAACCGGCGCTCTCCAGCTCGCGGGTGCCGGCCTCCCCCCACCAGTTCCCCGTGGCGACGACCAGCCCCTCCAGGTTCTGTGCCCGGCGCTGTTCTTCGCCGACCGTCCTCTGGCCTTGGCCGCCGAACGCGCCGCGCGTCGCCAGCTCACTGCTGCGGGCCGCCGCGCCCTTGGTCTGCTCCCAGGCGGACGATTGATACTCCAGGCGGATCGCCAGCGGATTGTCGCGAAAATCGTTGCTGACAATCTGTGGATAGGACGAATAGGCGATCAGGATCGCGACCTGGTTGCCGGCCAGCAGGTTGCCGGTGACCAGCGGATCGGCGCGTCGGTAGAGATGGATGCCGGTCCGGTTGCCGAGCAGGCGGTTGCCGCGCAACTCCGGCCGGGCCGCCCGGTCGACCTGAATCGCCGTCTCGTTGTCGACAAACAGGTTGCCGGCAACCAGCGGATCGCTGCCGTGATAGGCGATCATCAGGCCGGTGCCGTTGCCTGCGAAACGATTGCCGGCGAACTCATCGGGGCGCGCCCGGTAGAGATAGGCGCCGAATTTGCCGTTGCCGTCGAACCGGCAATCGAGAATGCGCGTGGTGCTCTCGTCCTTGACAAACAGGCCGACTTTGGCGTTGTCGGCGAAATGTGAGGCCCGCAAGCTCCCCGCCGCCTTGCCGCGCAGCTCCAGACCGACCTGGTTCTCCCGCAGCGTCAGTTCGACAAGTTCCGGCGCCCCCCCCTGCACCAGCAGACCGGTCTTCGCTCCGCGGACCGTCACTCCCCGCAACCGGGTCGTCGCGTCACAGTTCTTGAGCACCAGCCCGTCCCAGTCGCGGCCGGAAAACTCGACCTGCTCGGCGAGCAGCCGGCCGGCCACTTCGAGACCACCTGCGGCAAAGCGGATCCGGCTGTGCGCGGCGATGGTCAGACTGGCGCCGGCGGGGATCACAACCGACTCGGCGAACTCGACCTCCCCCTGCCAGCGAATTTCGCCGGACAGGACCAGAGCCGACGCCGGCGACGCCGTCAGCAGCGGTATCAGCAGAGCGAACCAGAGCTTCACCAGACCTCCCTGACCGTCACAGTGCCGAGGGACTGGCGGCTGTCGGCTGAAACCTCGAAGCCGTGATCGGGGCGGCCGTCGTAGGTGCCGACCCATTCCCCCGGCTCCAGGGGGCCACCGTAGGCGCTGCGAGCGCCAATGTAGTAGATGCCGCCGTCGGTCAGATGGAGCACGAAGGAGCCATCGGCAGCGCTCGGTGCCGAGATGTAGACCGGCTTGCCGACCATGCGGCTGTCGAGATAGGCGAACACATGGATGCCGGCGACCGGCTGATCGTGCGCATCGACGATCCGGCCGCTGACGCTGGTCGGGGTCGCGCTGAACGTCCCGTCGGCACGGCGTTCGGCGTGCCGTTCGGCATCGATCTCCGCCAGCGGGAACTCGCCGAGTTCCCGCCATTCGCCGCGTTGCAGCTCGACCGGATTGCCCGGATAGGGGCTGTTCAGATCCCCGGCGCTCAGCTCGCCGGAGCGGCCGCCAGCCGCCCGCTTGCGTGCCACCAGGTAGTAGCGGCCGGCCGGCAGTTCGAGGCGGAAGCGGCCGTCGGGACCGGTCTGCACCGCTTCGCCGTAGGACGGACCCATCAGACCGGAGAGACTCTGGGTGTAAAGGTAGACATAGGCGCGCGCCACCGGCTCGCCGGCGTGGGTCACCTGCCCGGCCAGGCCGGTGCCGGCCTCGGCGACCAGACCGCCCTGGCGCCCCATCTCGCGCAGGTTGAAGGAGGGGACGACAGTCAGGCCGCTGGCGACCGAGTGCGGATTGCCGGGTGATTCCGCCATCAACATGCGAGTGCGGCCGTCGCTGGTGGTGTCGCGTTTCTTGCCGATGACAAAATAGTCCCCCTTCGGCAGGCTGACCCGGTAGCGCCCCTGATCGTCGCTGCTGCCGACGGCAAACGGCTGCACCGAACGGTCCTTGTCCGCCTTGAGGTAGACCTCGACCTGCACCCCGCCCAGGGGCCGGTCCTGGAACAGCAGCTGACCCTGCAGGCCCCCATCGCCGTCAGGCGTACAGGCCGCGAGAGCCAGCAGCAGAGCCAGCAAAAGGGGGAGGAGGGTGTGTCGCATCTGCATCCGGTCGTTGTCCATGATCTGTTTCCCTCCCCCTCACCCGCCCTGCGGGCACCCATCTCACTGCGAAGAAATCTCCTTCTCCCTCGGGGAGAAGGTGGCCGAAGGCCGGATAAGGGGCATCAACCATCAACCACCCCGCCGCCCCTCCAGACCACCGGCAGCAACGCCAGCAGATAGATCGCGGCGCCGGCGAGCAGGGTCGCGGTGAACCCGGCATTCATGGCGACCACCACGGCGAGAATCGCGCCGAGGACACTGGTCGCGCTGTTCACCCCCCAACTCCAGGGGACCGCCTGGCTGTCGCGGTGAAACAGGCGCATGCCGAGGGGGAGCGGCATCCCCATCAGCAGGCCGAGGGGAGCGAGCAGCAGGCCGGCGATCAGGCAGCGCACCGCCACCGGCATACCGAGCCACGGCTGCAAAAGCGCCGGCAGTCCGTACACATAGAGCAGTGAGAGCAAGACGAGTGCCAACAGAACCTGCGGCAGCCGGCGATCGATCTTCTCCCGGGGGCAACGGCCCGACAGCAGGGCGCCGATCCCGGAAAAGACCAGCAGGGAGCAGAGGATCACCGCCAGGGAGTAGATCGGCGGGCCGAGGAACAGAATGAACCGGCGCAACAGGCCGATTTCGATGAACATGAAGCCGAGACCGAGACAGGAGAAGTAGACAACCCGCTGCAGGCTGCCGGCGCTGCGCAGCGCCGCGCGCCGCCAGAGCAGCAGGGGGAGCAGCAGGAAAAGAGTGACACAGAGGCTGACCACCACCAGCAGGTTGCGCAGGGTGATGACCGCCCGGTCCTCGAACTTGCTCTGCTCCGGGAAGCTGAGGAGACTCAGGAAATCGCCCGGCTTCAGCATGTAGTAGAAAAACGGCCGGTCGTCGTCGACCGGGCGGATGTCGAAGGGGAAGTCGCGGTAGAAGGTGTCGCTGCCGTTGCTGGCGATCAGGGCGTGAAACGGACCGTCGCCACCCCGCCGGTCGGGGAGAAAGACCTCCTGAAACTCCATATCGGCCATGGTCAGGCGCAGGCTGGCAAGCTCCGCGGTCGAATAGGGCGTCTTCTTGAGCATGAAGTTGGCCAGGCCGCGTTCGCGAATCACGACGATGTGCGCCGCCGGATCGGCGACTCCCTTCTGTTTCAGCAGTTCGAGGCCGAGGGCGACCAGCCGCAGGGTTTCCCGTTCAAAGATGAAGCGGGAGATTGTCAGAATTCCGTCAGCGCTCAGACGGTCCCAGTAGTCGCTGAAGGCTTCCAGGGTGTAGAGATTGTTTTCCGACAGAGTGAAGGCGCCGGCCGCCGGCGCCATGCGGCCGAAGACCGCCGAAGCCTGGATGATGTCGTAGCGGCCGCGGTCGCGGCGGATGAAGCTGCGCCCCTCGTCGACTACAGTCCGCACCTGGGGGTGGCGGTAAAGTTCACCGGTCAGGGCGCCGAACCGGTCGTTGACCGCCTCGACAATCAACGGGTTGATCTCGACCGCCGTCACCGCCGTCGCGCCGGTCGCCAGGGCGGTCAGGACATCCTTGCCGCCGCCGGGGCCGATAATCAGCGCGGTCGGCTGCTCCTTGAGCCGGTAGGCGAGACCGATGACGTTGTGCCGGAAAAAGTCGAGACCGGTCTCGCGATCCCAGCGGTACATGGTGGTGTAACCGGTATCATCGACCACCATGCCGAGCTGATCGGGGATCGGGCCACGGTAGGTCCGCGACAGTCCCCAGGCCTGGTCCATGTTCTCGCTCTCGGCCGGATAGACGGCGACCCGGGAAAAGGAGTTCCAGGCACTCCAGAGGAGGTTCGGCTCGTAGCGGCCGCGCACGAAACGGATCTCGGCAAAGCCGCTTAAGGCATGGGCGGCGGCGATGATCAGGCAGAGCAGCAGCAGCCCCCAGGCGCCCAGGCGATGGATCGCGGCCGTCTGCCGGGGGAGCAGGCAGAGACCGGCGGCGATACCGACCGCGGCGATCAGCAGCAGGCTGGTGATGCCGCCGAACAGTTTGAGGAGCAGGATGATCAGTAGGCAGCCGCAACCGGCGCCGAGCAGATCCCAGAAGTAGAGACGACTGAAGTCGCGATGATAGCGGGCGAACAGCAGGGTCAGGGAGAGCCCGGCGAAAAAGAACGGCAGGGCGGTCAGCAGATAGAGGACCAGCAGCGCCAGCAGCAGACCGGGCGGGATGCCGCGCTCGACAAACCCCTGCTGGAACGGCTGGAAAAACGGCTGATGAAAAAATGACAGGATCTTGAAGCCGAACAGCGGCTGCCAGCGAAACAGGACGAAAATGCCGAAGAACAGGGCGACCGACAGACCGAACAGCACGGCGGCGCGCGCCGCCCAGAACTGCTCGTCGTGCCGCGCCAGCCAGTTCGGTCGCAGCTGCACCGTCAGGGCGGCGACGCCGAAGCCGAACAGCGCCAGAGAGATCGCCATGGAGGCGAAATGATACCACATCAGCACCGAGAAGATCCGGGTCAGAATCAGCTCGTACATCAGGGTGGCGAGACAGAGGAGAAAAATCCCGAGCAGGACCGGCTGTGCCGTGCGCGGCGACGGTCCCTTCATGGCGCGGTCCCCTCGATCAGTTGCAGGGCGTGCAGACGCTGGTCACGACTGCCGAACAGCAGCCGGTCGCCGCGCAGCAGCGGCTGGCCCTGGATCTCCCGCTCCAGACGGTAGCGACCGAGGAGGGCGCCGCTGTCGGCGCCGAACACCTGCAGGCTGCCGCTGTTGTCGCCGACAAAGACCCGGCCGTCGGCCACCAGCGGCGTGGCATAGACCGGGCCGTCGGTTGCGACCCGCCAGAGTGGATGACCGGTCTCGGCCTCCAGCTTCCAGAGGGCGCCAGCCGCAGTCGGCACGAACAGGGCCCCGTCGTGGTAGATCGGTGCCCCGTAGTAGCAGATCTCGCCGAGTTCGCGCTGCCAGCGCAGATCGCCGTCCCGGGAGAAGAGGCTGAGCCGGCCGTCACGGTCGAGGACCGCCACCGCATCGGCAGTCAGCGCCGGTCGGCTGAGCAGGGGGGCCGGCAGTTTCTGCTGCCAGAGCAGATCGCCCCCGGCCGTAAGCGCACTGACCTGGCCGCTGCCGGCCGCCAGATAGATGCGTTCGCCGTCCCAGGCCGGCGCAGCCCGCAACGGCAGCTCGCCGACAAAGCTCCAGCGGAGTTCGCCGCTCATGCGGTCCAGAGCGAACAGCCGGCCGTTCCAGGCCGGCACCAGCAGCAGATCGCCGGCGGCGACGATACTTCCCTGGCGGTGATCATCGGCCGGTGACGGCGAATAGTCGAAGCGCCAGCGGGTCGCCCCGGTAGCAGCATCGAGAGCATGCACCTCGCGGCTCCAGGTCTGGACGGCGAGCAGGTCGCGATCGAGCAGTGGCGTCGCATCGAGGGTGTCGCCGAGATTGCGTTGCCAGCGCAGCGTGCCGGCGTCGTCGAGGGCAGACAGGGTCCCGTCCCAGCTGGCGAGGTAAATCCCCCGGTCATCAGCAACCGGATCGGCATCAATGTAGCCGGCGGTGGCGAACTGCCAGAGCGGCTCCAGGGCGACGGCGTCGCGCGGCCCGGCGCCGGTCACCCAGGTCGGTCGCGGCGCGATGCTGACCGTGCCGATCTCCGGGTCGCGCGCCTGGTCATGGATCGTCGCCCGGGCCGTTTGTACATCGGCGACTCCCCACCAGTTATCGTGCAGGGCGACATCGCCGCTATGGAAATCGCCGAGGCGGAAGTTGTCGATATTGCCGTGGACGTTGTTGTTGTGCACGCGCAGCGGCCGGTCGTTCTCGAACAGGAAGATGCCGGAGTCGTTGTAACGCACGATGTTGTGATCGATCTCCATGGTCGAGTTGCGGAAATTGATCCCCTTGCCGCGGTTGTGTTCGATCAGGTTGTGGCGGTAGACGAAGTTCGCCTGGCCGAGGCGGCTGCCGTCGATGTTGTTGTGGATGACGCAGTCCTCGACCACACCGCGGGTGAAGTGGGCGTGCAGCGTGTACGCCGAGTCGCGGATCTCGCAGTAGCGCAAATGCACCTCGCGGGCGAAATCGACCCGGATCTCCAGCCAGTCGCCGGGGCGGGGATCTTCGGCCGCACTCACAAAACGGATCGGCGCACTCCTGGTGCCGACCGCCCGCAGACTCCCCTCGACCACCAGAGTGCTGTCGCCGAGACCGTCGGCATCGCGATCGCGGCGGATGAAAGCGATCTCGGTCCCAGGTTCAATGGTCAGGGTCGTCCCCTTGGCCAGCTTGACCTCACCGTCGATCAGCACCCGTCCGGACCAGACCGTATCGACAGCGATCAGCCGGTCACGCAGCAGCAGCGGCTCGGGCCCACTGGCACCTCGCAGCGCACAGCCGCCGAGGAGCAACAAGACCCAAATAACGAAGCTGAATTGCTGAAGAGACCGCATCCGTTTTCTCATGGCGTTAAGCACAGATCCGAAGTTTTTCTCCACCAGGCCACCAGGAACGCCGATCTGAATTGCGCCCCCCTCCCAGCCTCCCCCCGCTGGGGGAAGGAGAGTGCGGCCTCAACGAATCAACGATTCAACGCATCAACGCATCAACCGCCAAAGGCAGATAGTCGTCAACTCGCCCCGCACCAGCGGGCGGAACTCCATCAGCCGAGCAGCTGGTAGAGCCAGCCGAGCAGGATCGACAGGCCGATGCTGACACCGAGGAACACGCCGAGCACCCGCCGCCGGAACATGCCGGCCAGGGCGACGATCGCCGGCAGGCTGGAGACCGGCCCGGCCAGCAGCAGGGTCAGGGCGGCGCCGGGGTCGATGCCGCGCTGCAGCAGCCCGGCGAGAATCGGGATGATCGGGATCTGGTTCGCCGGCAGCGGCAGACCGATCAGGGCGGCCATGACGACCGAGACCAGGCTCTTCTGCCCGACCAGGGTGGTAATCCAGGCGACCGGCACCAGGGTGACGATGAGCGCTTCGAGGATGATCGCCAGCAACAGGAACTTGCCGATAAAGAGTGCGGCATCGAGACTGCGATCGATGATAAAGCGCAGCCGGCTCTGCCGCGGCACGATAGTCATCGACTTGACCTTGATGCCGGCCTCGGCGCCGATCTCGCGCGCCGAGGCCAGGCTACCGTCGGCGTTGTACTTCGGCTTCAGGCGGATCTGGTCGCCGGCGAGATAGCCCTGCCGGACCAGGGCCTGAGTCACCAGTCCGGCACCAAGGCCGAGGACAGCCGCACCGCCGACCTTGAGCAGCGCCCATTCGGCGCCCAGGCCGCTCCAGGTGAGGACCAGGGCGTCCGGCCCCATCACCGGCGAGGTGACCAGCAGCGCCATCAGCGGCGCCAGCGGTGTCTGCACCATGGCGAGACTGATCACCACCGGCAGGATCCCGCAGGCGCACAGCGGCGAGACCATGCCGACGCCGACCGCCACCACGATCCCCCAGGAGCCGGCGCGGTTGATGGAATCGCGGATTATCAGGTCGAGTTTGTAGCCCTTGATCACCCCGACCAGGAGCGCCGCCAGAAGAAAAAACCACCACATGCGGGCGATCTCTTCCCAGATGACAGCCAGGATCTGCTGCAGGGCGGAATCAGGCATGAGATTCCCCGGCCGGCAGTGGCGTCAGCACCAGCAGTTCGGCGTCCGGCGCGTTGCGCACGCCGGCCAGCACCTCCGCGGCATCCTCGCCAGCGGCGAGCCGTTGGCGGCAGAGTGCCGCCCGGGCGAGCGCCGCCGCCGTCAGCTCGGCGGCCACGCCGCCGCCGCGACCACGCAGTTCCAGGCGATGCCGGCCGCGATCGTGGACGGTCAGCCGTCCCTGCTCGGGGAGACAGCCGGTCGCCACGGCAATGCCGTCGGCGGCACAGGTGTCGATGCCGTAGGTCGCCGTCAGCGAACCGCCATCCTCGCCGAGTGCCGCCAGCGCCGCCAGACCGAGGCGCCCCCCCAGGGTACTCATGGCGCAGTAGTGGCCGTGTCGCTCGCGAATGCGCTGGAAAAGAGCGCAAGAATCGGCCATGGTCCGCTCAGAACTCATAGTGGTGCGGACAGTCGGTGTCGCGGATTTCCCAGTACTTCGCCACCATGTCCGGCGTCAAAAACTGCCGCACTTCCTTGAGCGCCTTCTGGAAATGCGCGGCGGTCACCTGCTCGCAATCGTCCTTGATGGCATTGACGGTCGCCCGCTTGCACAGGCTCTCGATATCCCAGCCGACATAGCCCTCGGCCTGCCGGGCCAGTTCGTCGCGGTCGATCGCCGGCGCCAGATTCGGCATCTTGTCCATATAGATGTCGAGCATGCCGCGCCGGTCGGCGGCGGTCGGCGGATGGACGAACACCTTGCGGTTGAAGCGCTTCTTCTCCTTGATGATCGCCTGATCGACGGTGTCGATGCGGTAGCAGGAGCCGAGCAGCATCACCCCTTCAACCTGGTTGATCCGGTCGATCTGCTCGATGAACAACCGGGAAAGTTCCTGGTCGGCAAAGGTCGGCGGGATTGCCCGCCGATTGCCGGGGCTCCAGTCGTAGTCGCAGCCGGCGCGCGGGCAGAGCCATTCGCAATCGGAGACAAACAGCACGCAGGGCGCTTCGTGAATCGCGGTGTCGAACGCTTCCTGCAGCTCGGCGTGCTTGCCGAGCATCTCCTGACCGGAGACGTAGACGAAGCTGACGCCGGCCTCTTTGGCGCAGGCTTCGGCGAGCATGGTAATCCCGGTGCCGAGCGGCCCCCAGAGCATCACCCCGGCCGGAATGCCGAGATTGTGCTTGCGGATCATCTCCGGCTTCTTCAGCGGCAGGCAGACCATCTCCTTGAGGGTCTCCTTGACATCGGCATAGCCGCCGATATCGTCCCAGCCGAGCACCGGGTCACGCACCTCGTAGAACAGCTTCATCAGTTTGCGATGCATGGCATCTCCATTCCGCCACCAGCCTCGGCCGGTCGCGTCCATTTTTTACCGGCAGACGCCGGACAAACGGCAGAAAATACAGCAACAACCATGCCACAAAAAATTCGGGACACCCTCCGGAAGCATGCTCGCCGAACGGGCAAGCAACCGGAGCGGGCTGCGGGCACTCCAGGCCACCAGCCCGGCGCTGACGACATAGCTGCCGACTCACACCGCTGTCGGCAGGAGACCCGCGGAGAGATGCATCGCCTCACCCCTTCCGACGGCGGCCGGCCACAAAGAAGGCCACGCCGAACAGTCCCATAATGTAACCGACACCGGCGAAGGCCTCATTGAGGCCGGGCTTTTCAATCTGTGCCTTGAGGACCGAAAGCTCCCGCTGAATACGGCGCATGTCGTTGGACACCTGGCGGCTCAGTTCGTCGATCTTGGTCGCAGTCTCGGCACAGCCCCCCTCCTCGCTGGCGGCCAATACCGAGACAGTGCCAAAAATCATCATGCCCAGCAGCAGGGCGATCAGCAGGCATCTCATTGCCCCTCCTCCACTTCGGCTTTCTTCAAGGTGAAATCGTTCTTGTGCCCCATGGTCGCCTCAATAACAATGCGCAGGTCATCAACCTTGGGAGTCTTGAAATTGAACAAACCGTCCTTGTCCGTTGTCCCTTCAAGCAGCTTGGTATCGGCACGATCGAACACCAGCACCTTGCCCCCCTCGACCGGACGGCCATCAGGGAAATAGCTTTCGGTGTAGACCGTACCCCCTTCGGCATAGGCGAAGAGGTTGACCTTGTGAGCCAGAGCCGGAAGAGCCAGAAACAGCACCAGCAGTGCTGCCGGCAACAGAGAGTTTTTCAGGATTTTCATAACGGACCTCGCGAAAAAAATTGCCCGACCCAAAAGGCCGGCCCGTAAAAATAGCACAAAAAACTATTTCATGTCACGGGCATGAACCCAGTAAACAGCGCCGATTTCGATATTTTTCTCGACGCCCTCATGCTTGATGGTGCGATCCGCTTCGTTGAGAGCGGAAAACCCCCACCAGCCGGCTTTGGGCATGGCGTAGCTGAAAACGCCATTGGCGTCGGCCTTGACCACCTGGGTGACATAGGGGTCAGACGGCGGATGGATGACACTGATGTTGCCGGGGGACTCATTCAAATACTCGATTTCGACTTCGGCGAAGGGGACAGGCTTCCCTTTGACCAACACCTGGCCGGTGAACAGATTACCGGTCCAGAAACCGTAAGGACGGGTATAGGGGATGATTTCCGTTTCCAGCCCGACCGGCTCGTCCCAGCCCTGCTCCAAACCGAGAGCGTTAACGCAGACTTTGGTGTAGTGAACGATAAACAGATCTTCGGCCGGTTCCCAATAGGGGGTCGGTTCGACGTAGAAGGTATAGTCGCCCGGACGCTTGATTTTATAGTCGGTCGTCCAGAAAGTGAATGTCTCACTCTGGTCGGGGCTCTTCCCCTTGGTCGCCTGCAGGGTGTCAAGCAAGTCAGTTTTTTTGCCATCATGCAGCACACCAAACTGCTGCGGCTTGACCATCTCCATGTAGTGCAGCTCCATCGGGTGGATAAACTTGACCTCCAGGTTGATCGTTCTGCTGTCACCCTGGGTGACGATGTCGTCGGACGGGGTGATGGTGCCAAAGTGGGCCAGGGCCGGTGTGGCAGCCAACAGCACGACAGCAAGAATCAGTAACTTTTTCATCGGTTCCTCTCTTGTCATGGGATATGGGTTTAAAATTCCAAAGCCAATTGGACCGTCAGGGCATCGCTGTCCGGTTCATTTTCCGGATTGGCATGCAGGTATTCGAGAGCGACAACAGTGTTGCGAAACAGGCCGTATGAGCTGACGACCTCTCTTTTACAGCCTTTAGTCGCGCAAGATGAAAACCTTCTCGTGCGACAAAAATAGAATTCGTAGCACAAAAGGGAACAAAAAGTCTCGGCGACGAGATTGGTTTGCTTCTGATGAGCAGAAATTGTGCCAAAGAAAACGCGCAGAAAGATCGATATATTTTCGGTTCTTAACCGGCATTTATCGGTCTGGGCACAAGTGTCTTGCGACAAGCATTTGTCGCACGATTTTTATTTGCGTAGCACTAAGGCCCGTCGCCTGGCAAACGCTGCTTGCTATTTTTCCACTGAAGCCACGATCTGTTGAAATTCGTCCGGCTTTCTATAGCTTCCCTCCCCGCCTTGCCAGGTTTGAAATTCATTTTTTGCCTTCCCCCCTCATTCCGCCACAATTCCAGCGATGCGGCGCCAGGCCCGCATCGATGCCCCCGGCATCCTGAAGGCTCTTGCGCTGGCCGGACCGGGTGGTAAACTGCGCGGACGATGAGCTTACCCCAACGGACACAGCTGCTGCGCTGGGCATCGCAGGGCCGACTCGACAGCCGCTCTCTGCCCGCGGCGCTGAAACTGGTGCGGGCCACGCCCACTCCGGCGCACTGGTACCGCTTCCTCGATCGGCTGGCGCTCTGGACGGGGCTGATCTTCATGGCCAGCGGCGTGATCTTCTTCTTCGCCTATAACTGGCAGGCGATGGGGCGCTACGCAAAGTTCGGTCTGGCAGAACTTCTGCTGGTCGTCACGGTCGGGGCCTGCTGGAAGCTCGGTCTCGACAAGGCGAGCGGCAAGGCGAGCCTGTTGGCGGCGACTCTGCTGCTCGGCGCCCTGCTGGCCCTGGTGGGGCAGACCTACCAGACCGGCGCCGACACTTGGGAACTGTTCGCCACCTGGGCTCTGCTGGCACTGCCGTGGGTGCTGATCGGCCGATTCAGCGGGCTGCTGCTCTTCTGGATCGGTCTGCTCAATCTGTCGGTGGTGCTCTATCTGCAGACCTTTCCAGGTCGATTCCTCTGGGTCGGACTGATTTTCGGCCCCGAGGAGCATTTCCGGGTGCTTTTCCTGCTCAACTCGACCCTCCTCTGCCTCTGGGAGCTTGGCGCGCGCCGCATCGACTGGCTGCAAGCGCACTGGTCTCGCCGCATTCTGGCGACGGCGGGCGGCGTGTTCGCGACCGGCCTGGCCCTCTTCGCGATCTTCGAATTCAACCGGGGCGACTTGTTCAACCTGCTGGTCTACCTTGCCTGGGTCGCCGCCATCTTCCTCTACTACCGCCACAAGGCCTTCGACCTGTTCGTTCTGGCGGGCACGGTGTTAAGCCTGATCGTCACGATCACCGCTCTGCTCGTCAGGCTTCTGCACAGCCACGCCGGCAGCTCACTGTTGATCGGCCTGACCGTGATCGGACTTGCCACGGCCGGCGGTCTCTGGCTGAAAAAAGTGGCCGGGGAGATGCCGACATGAACGAGACATCGCCTCGGGGCCTCTGGCAGACGCTGCGGGATCACAGTCTGGTCAGCGGCGACCTGCCGCCATCCGCAAGCAGCCCTTCGCCCTGGTATGTCCGGGTCATGCTCGGCGTCGCCGGCTGGATCGGCGCCTTCTTCCTGTTCGGTTTCGTCAGTGCCGGTCTGTCGTTCGTCCTCGTATCGGCTAGCGCGGCATTGATCGGCGGGCTGCTGGTCAGCGCCGGCGCCGGCGCGCTCTTCAGGGTTGAACGAGATAACGATTTTATCGATCAGGCCGCTCTGGCCTTGAGCCTGCTCGGGCAACTGTTGCTAATCTTCGCCTGCTACGAAACATTCTCAAACGATGCGTTTCTGCTGTACGGCAGCATCTTTGTGGTCGAGCTGCTGGCAACGCTCGCCATGCCGCACTTCATCTACCGGGTGCTGACCAGTGCCGGCGCCAGCATCGCCCTGACCCTGGCCATGCACAGCGTCGGTCTCCATGGTCTCGCCGACGCCCTCAGCGCAGCCTGTTTCACCCTGCTCTGGCTGCAGGAGACCGCGTGGGTGCGGCTGTACAGTCTCTGGCGCCCGTGCGGTTACGGCCTGGCCCTGGCCCTGTTCTGCTCGCCGGCCAGCCGACTGTGGGGCCTCGACACGTTGATGGTGCAGCGAACCGGCGACCTGCACGGGTTCATGGCGGTCGCACCATCCCTCGGCAACGCTCTGCTCTTCGCCGTGTTTTTCGGCACGGCCCTGATTCTGCTGCGGCGTCTGCGCATCGCGGTCACCAGCCGCACCGGTTGCGTAGCGCTCGCCAGCGCGATCCTGCTGGCAGGGGTTGCCCTGTTCGTACCGGGGCTCACCCAGGCGCTGCTGATTGTCATCATCGGCCATGCCGCCTGCAACCGGCTGCTCGTCGGCATCGGCCTGGCAGCGTTGGCCGGCTTCATCGGCGGCTATTATTACACGCTGCAGACGACCCTGCTGATCAAGGCGGCCTGGCTGTTCGCCAGCGGCGCACTGCTGATCGTTGCCCGCCCCCTGGCGCGAGCGGTCCTGCCGACTGCTGTCACGCGGGAAGAGCCGGCCGATGCGTAACGCCGTCCTGCTCCTTTCGACCCTGCTCCTGCTGATGGCCGTCAACGCCACGATCTATCAGCGCGAGCAGCTGCTCAGCAACGGGCAGATCGCTTACCTCGAACTGGCGCCGGTCGACCCGCGCTCGCTGATGCAGGGCGATTACATGCGACTGAACTTCAAGGTCGCCGATACAGCCTTCCGGGGCCAACGCCTCGAGTCCCTCGACGACGGCCGGATCGTGCTCGCCCGCGACGCCCGGCGCGTAGCGACCTTCCGACGGTATGACGATGGTGGCGAACTGGCGGCGAACGAACTGCGGATGGCGTACCGGGTTCGCAACGGCCAGGTCAAATTCGCCACTAACGCCTTCTTCTTTCAGGAGGGGGACGCCCGACTCTACGAGGCGGCACGCTACGGCGAGTTCCGCGTCGCGCCCAACGGCGACGCCATCCTCACCCGCCTGCGCGACAAAGACCTGACTCTGCTCGGACCGGACAGGTCGTGAACTGTCCCGCCCTCCCGGAGTTTTTTGGGTTGCCAATCTCCCCGAGGCACTAAGTAGAGGGGCAGGGACAGAGGGGACAGAGGTCGCGGCGGGAAGGGACCTGTCAATCAAGCGCCCCATCTGCACCCACAACCACCTCCGCCTGCGATT
>JAVVDS010000035.1:0-29561 GCA_032251295.1 Desulfuromonadales bacterium
CGTGCTCTGGCTTTCCGTTGCGGTGTTTCCAGAGGTGTCAAGCTGAATAGTTACATTTTATCTTACGAATACCCAGGCTGAACATTCAGCAGAGACCGGAGACGAAAAAACCATGGCAAATGTCGTGATCATCGGCGCCCAATGGGGCGATGAAGGCAAAGGCAAGATCGTCGATATCTACACCGAGTACGCCCGGCACGTGGTCCGCTACCAGGGGGGCAACAACGCCGGACACACCCTGGTGGTCGGCGACCAGAAGACCGTGCTGCACCTGATCCCGTCGGGGGTTCTGCATCCGGGCAAGCGCTGCATCATCGGCAACGGCGTGGTCCTTGATCCGAAGATCTTCCTGGTCGAGGTCGACAACCTGCAGAAAAAGGGGTACCTGCAGGACGACAGCCAGCTGGTTCTCGACGGCAACCTGCACGTCATCATGCCCTGGCATCGCGAGATCGACCTGGCCCGCGAGCAGCAGTCCGACCGCAAGATCGGCACCACCGGCCGCGGCATCGGCCCGGCCTACGAAGACAAGATCGGCCGCCGCGGCATCCGCCTGAGCGACCTGGTCAAGCCGGACCTGTTCCATCGCAAGCTGCAGCAGATTCTCCCGGAAAAGAATTTTCTGCTGGAGAAATTTTTCGGCAAGCCGCCTCTCGACGAGCAGGCGATCTTCGAAGAATATCGCGGCTACGCCGAGCGCATCGCCAAGTATCTCGGCTGCGGCTCGACCCTGCTCAGCAAAGCGATCGCCGCAGGAGAAAACATCCTGTTCGAAGGGGCCCAGGGGACCATGCTCGACATCGACCACGGCACCTACCCTTACGTTACCTCGTCATCGACCTGCATCGGCGGCGTCAGCACCGGCACCGGCATCGCGCCGCGGCACATCGACGGCGTCATCGGCATCGCCAAGGCCTACTGCACCCGGGTCGGCGAGGGGCCGTTCCCGACCGAACTCGACGACGAGATGGGCCAGGCCCTGCGCGAGGCCGGCCAGGAGTTCGGTGCCACCACCGGCCGGCCGCGGCGCTGCGGCTGGTTCGACGCGGTCGCTGTCCGCGAAGCGGTCCGTCTCAACGGCCTGACCGGCCTGGCGATCACCAAGCTCGACGTCCTCAGCGGCCTCGACGCGATCAAGATCTGTACCGGCTATTCCTTCAAGGGAAAACTGCTCGAAGAGTTCCCGCGGGATGCCGATATTCTGCAGCACTGCCAGCCGGTCTACGAAGAGTTCCCGGGCTGGGGGAGCGACCTTTCGGCAGCACAGAGTGTCGCCGATCTGCCCGAGACCGCCAGAAGTTACCTGAACAAACTGGAGCAGGTCACTGGTTGCCCGATCGTGCTGATCTCTATCGGCCCGCGCCGCGACCAGACCATCCAGCTCAGCAACCCGTTCGACCGCTAGGGAGAGTCGCGGGGCGCATTCTTCCACCGCTTTTTTTGCACGAAAGGGTTGACAGCCCGTTACGCTTGGGCTATAAATCCGTTTCTCACGAGCCGCTAGCTCAGTTGGTAGAGCATCTGACTTTTAATCAGATGGTCGAAGGTTCGAATCCTTCGCGGCTCACCACTTTCAAAGGCGTACATGCAGGGTCTTTTCCTGCTAGGTACTTGAGGTTTTAAGTCCCTATCGTCTAGCCTGGCCCAGGACACCGGCCTTTCACGCCGGCGACGGGGGTTCGAATCCCCCTGGGGACGCCAAAAGTCAAAAGGGTCATCTTCTGCGCGAAGATGACCCTTTTTTGTCAGATCGGCAAGACAGGGACCGCCTGCCGAACAACAGTCGGAAACGAAACAAGGACCTGGCCGGTGGAAGCCAGACCCTTGCTTTCGAACTGGAGCCGCCCATCGGATTTGAACCGACGACCTACTGATTACGAATCAGTTGCTCTACCAGCTGAGCTAGGGCGGCAGAAAAGTGGTACGGCTCATCTGTCTATCACAAAACCGGCCCACCTCGCAATCAAATTTGCCGTGCTCAATCCTCCAGATAGACCATGATGCGCTCATCGCCCTGCCTGTCCCGATAGCTCCAGCTGCCATAGACCTCGTCCGGCGTATAGATGACCACCCTGACGCGCATTCCCTCGGTGTACGGCACCACACTGTAGCTGATGTCGAGAGTGTTGCTCCCCGCCTCCAGCCAGACACTGCCAACGTGGCTGTCGACCGTATCCGGCTCCACGGCGAAAGTATGCAGTGCGTCGCCATTGATACGAACTTCACCGAAGACGTTCAGCCCTTCGACGGCGATCAGCAGCTGACGGCCATCACCACCCGACAGCGGGACACTGATGGCTGACGGCGACAGCTCGGGGAGCTCTGCCGGCGGCGCCACCGGCAACAGCGGACTCGGGTAGCTGATCACCGCTTCGACCGTCGGCTCGTCCTCTGAAACGGCCGCTCCCGGACTCTCCTCGGCGCCGGGCTCGCCGCCTTCGCCGGTCTCGACGCTTTGCGGGACAGCTTGCGGCGGCGCCGTCGGTTGCGGGCGAGGAGCGGGCGGCGGCGGGTCCAGTTTCTCGACCCGGACGGTCAGTTCGGTCGACGTACCGGCATCCCACAACACCATACCGGAGAAGAGGGTCATCCCCTTGAACGCCACCGAGCCGAGCAGCAGCAGACCGACCAGCAGCGCCAGATGGCCGAAGGCGCCGGCACTCAGCCACTTCGCCTTCTCAATGCGCGACACCGGATAGCTGATGCTCCCCTTGAGCTGGCGCAGGTCACGATAGATTTCGTATTGAAAGATCAGGGTCACCGGCATGACCAGCAGCGCCAACAGGGTGCCGAACAGGGGAATGGCGCTGAGGGCACCGCCGAACAGAGCGACCAGCAGCAGCCGGCCGCAGACCGGGAGTTCCCGGCCGCGCACGTAGGCCCGGCTTTTCAGCAGCGCCTCCATGCCGCGCACCCCCTCCTCGGCAAACAGGAACGGGGCGAAGACGAACCAGGCAAAAAACAGCAGGCCGGGCAGCACCAGCAACAGCGAACCACCGACGATAATGAAGCCGTTAAGCAGCAGCACCCAGAAAAAACCCCCGAAGTTTTGCAGGGCGTAACCGATGGTGTGCCGAACATGGAGATCGGTGTCGATCAGGGCGTAGACCATGGCCGCAGTCATCACAGTCATCAACAGCATGCCGCCCACGGCACCGACCGTCCCGGCGAGCAGGCCGGGCAGCCAGGGCAGGCCAGGAGCCTCCGGCGATACGGCAACCAGTCCGCCGAGAAGCAGAGAGCCGAGCAGCAGCAGTCCGTATCCGAGCAGGCTGATGCCGAGCAGGGTGAGCAGTCGCTCCTTGCAGACCAGCCAGCTGCGGTCGAACAGCGCGCCAAGCGGCAGCAGTTGTGTGCGCGGCGGCGGCGCGATCGTCTCGGCGGCGGCAGACGACGGTTGTGGCTCTGGCGGCGGCGCGTCGAGGGCGAACCTCTGGCGACATTTCGGGCAGGTCGCCCTGGTCACTCCAGCCGGAATTGCCGTGGCGGCAATCTCCTTGCTGAAGCCGCAGTGCGGACAGGTCAATTGGCGCATCAATCGGTCACCTTCTTTCGTTCTCAGTATTTGATGGCGTCGCAAAAACTCACCAACTGCTGCGTTGCCACAATCATCTCGCTGCTTCGACGTATGGAACTACGCCTCATTGCTCGACAATTGCGCGCCTTGCATTTGGTGTTTTTTGCTTTGCCATCCGATTTTGGACGTTCTGCGAAAGCATCAGTATTTCAAGCGGACAAACTTCGACGCCGCCGAGGCTTGCAGGGCATCGCGCAGGGTGACGATCCCCTGGGCCTGCAGCAGCGGCAGCAGTTTCAGCAGCACTTCGGCGGTCACCAGAGCATCGCCGAAGGCCGTATGCCGACCGGTGATGCGCAGGTTGAAGCGCGCGGCGATATCGTCGAGAGAATGCCCCTCCTGGTTGGGATGTACCAGCGAGGAGAGGTGCAGGGTATCGAGGACCGGATTGTCGAAGCACACGCCGGTCTGTTCTTCCTTTAACTGCAGAAAACGCATGTCGAAGGCGGCATTGTGGGCGACCAGCACCGCCCCCAGGGTAAACTGGTGAAACCGGGGGAGGACTTCGTCGATGGTCGGCTGGCCGGCCAGCAGGTCCGGATCGATACCGTGAACCTTCACCGACGCGGCCGGCACCGGGCGCCGCGGGTCGACCAGCTGGTCGACCACTTCGTTCGGCTGCAGGCGGCCGTTGACGATGCGCACCGCGCCGAGCTGGATAATTTCGTCCCCCTGTGACGGGTTCAGCCCGGTCGTCTCGGTGTCGAAGGCGACAAAGGTCAGTTTGTGCAGCGGCAGGTCGGCCAGCTCCTGTTCGACCGTCTGGTGAAACAGGTCGAACTCGTAGGAGATCGGTCGAGAGGGGATCCGCGAGGGGAGCCGCTCGGCCTCCCCGGTCAGGGCGAGCGGCAGGGGGAGGCCAATACCGACCGCTCTGCCCGGCTCCGGCTCGTCGATGCGTACTGCGCCGCCGTGCCTGGCGAGAATCGTCCGCGGACTGTCGGCGCTGCCGGCACTGTCCATGAAGAGCGGCGCATTCTGCCAGTCGGCGAGGGCCGTGGTCGGCACCCGGGCCTGTGGCCAGCCGATGACGAGCAGCGCCGTTTCGGCCGTGTCGGCCCGGATGCTCAGACGCAGCCGATCGATACTGAACTCGGTGCGGAACCGACCGGCCAGCTGACAGACGATCTGCACAATGCTGTAGCTGTCGATCTGCAGCCAGAGCCGGTCGCCGGCGTCGCGGTCGACGACAAAATCGAATCGCTCGCGCAGATTACGCGCAAGGATGTCGATAAGGGTCGCACCGAGCACATTTTCGCGGCTGCCGTGGCCCTGCCGGTGCTGGCTGTAGAACTCCCGGGCCAGCGCCAGATGCTGTTCCAGCTCGTCGGTCATCTCCTGAATCGCCTGCCGGTGCCGGTCGCAGGCGTCGCCGCCGACGCCGGGCATGCCGCAGATGTTCTGCACGCCGCCCTGGATCCGGCCGAGGGAGAGCTGTACCGCGTCGATCAGACTCTGCAGTTGCCGGTCGCGCTGGTTGCCGGCATCGACTTCGGCACTGATATCCTCCAGGGTCAGAACAAAACCGCTCAGGTCGCCGGACGCGCCCCCCGGTTCGGTCATCGCCGCCATGTTGACCCGGATGAAACGCCGGCCGCACAGTCGGGTCATCAGTCCCTGGGCCGGCGTCAACTGACCGTGCCGATGGGCCTGATGCATCACCTCGAGCATATGCACAATCGGTTCACGCTCCAGCAGACTGAAGACCGATCGCCCCAGACCGACACCGGCGAAGCGGCTCTGCGCCGCCGGGTCGTCAGACTCCGCGTCGAGCATCTGCTGGGCCTGCCGATTATAGAGCAGAATGCTCCCTTCCCGGTTGCAGACCAGGACGCCGTAGGGGAGCTGGGACATCAGTGCCGCCAGACGGTTACGCTCCTGCTTGATATCCTGGTTGGCCTGCCGCACCCGCAGGTCGATCTCGGCCTGCAACGCCTGATAGGCATCGGCCGACTCGTTGATCACTTCGGCGAGGATCCGCAGTTCCCGTGCTCCGGCCGTCGTGATCCGGTGCTCGGGGTTGGCGGCGGTGATCAGCCGGGTCTGCTCGGCCATGCGCAGCACCGGAATGATGTAATAGCGGAAGATCAGGCTGACCAGGCTGCAGATGATCACCACCAGCAGCAGTGAACCGAGGAAGGGGAAGGGGAGCAGCCGGTCGAACAGCTCCCGGGCGAGCTGCTGTTCGGCTGCGGGCAGATGCAGGTAAGAGGCGACAAAACTGCCGAAGATCGTCCCGAAAATCGTCAGAATAATCCCGAGGAGGAAAATCCAGTACTTGACGGCCGGCGAGAGATTGTCACCAAAACGTTTCTGCACAAGGGGGCTCCATGCCGCTTCGATCCGGACTTGCTTGTGACAAGCATAAGCGAACCGGAGGAAATCGTCCAATCCTTCCGGAGGACTCAGCTGACCAGACTCCGCAGCAGAGCATCGAGCCGCTCAATTTCCCTGGCGCTGCCGCTCTCTGCCGTGGTCGTCGGCCGACGCGTTCTCCAGGAGGGATCGTCGAGGAGCTGCCCGGCACCGGCAACAAAGCTTGCAACATCGGTGTAGAGCAGACCGTTCTCGCCGCTGCGGACCGCTTCGGCATTGCCGGGGATATCGCGGGCGAGGATCGGTACGCCGAGGGCGTCAGCTTCCAGCAGCGAGTTGGGCAGACCTTCATGGAACGAGCTGTTGAGGACCAGGTCGGCCGCACCGATCGCCGCAGCCATGGCGGCGTGGGGGATCGTCCCGACGTAGCTCGCCCAGGGGCGCAAGGCGACAGCCTCGAGAAACCGGCGGGCATAGTCGTCGGCGAGCAGGGGACCACAGAACACCAGATGAAAATCGTCGCGGCGCGCAGCCAGGGCAGCGGCCAGTTCGAGCAGCTCGACGACCCCCTTGACCGGCCGGATACTGGCCGGACAGAGGAGCAGCCGACGACCGGCCGGCAGGCCGAGTTCGCGGCGCAGGTCGTACGGTTCGTTGCCGAGAGCGACCCCGGGCGGCAGGTAGACGAGCTTCTCCTGAAGATCGGGGCGCCGCGCCGCCAGGGCAGAGAGCAGACAGCGGTTCTGCAACAGAACGGCGGCGGCTCGGGCCAGAATCTCGTTAATGACCGGCGCCTGCTCCGGCGAATCGAGTCCCTGATTCAGGTCAGTGCCGGTCAGCAGCACCAGCATCGGCAACGGCGGCGGGCCGGCCTGCAGCCAGGGGAGACCGCTGCGCCAGGCATGCAGCAGCAGAACGGCGGCCGGCCGGAAATCGCTGAGAATACCGGCAAGGTCGGGCGGCTCGCCGGCGGTCACGCCGTGCAGCAGACAGGCGTGCCCCTGCCGGTTGAGGCCGGCAGTGAGACGCCGGGCGGTGACCCAGTTACCGGTCGCCCGATCCTGGTCCGGCACCAGCATCAGCAGACGCATGGCAGATCCGAAAAGCGGCACAGCCGGATGCCGCGCTCCTCGACAACCCGGCGGGCGGCAGCCGAGGTCAGCGCCTGCAGCTCGACCTGACGCTGGGCGCTTTCGAACGGCCGCCCATGAGGGACAGGATAGCCGGGATGGGTCATCAGCTCCCAGTCGCCCGCCGGCAGACTGTCGAGGACGGCGCACAGACTTTCCGTGTTCAGACTGTGCAGCAGCGGCAGTCCCCACAGGCCGTCGGGGGTCCGCAAACCGGCCGCCCGAAAGGCCGCCTGGGCCGCGCCGCCGCAACGGCGCAGCAGCGCCAGGTCGTTCTGCAGCAGCAGCGGGATCGGGGCATCATCCGGGTCGGCCGGCCGCGCCGAGCGCAGAGCGTCGATGCCGTACTGCCGCGCCAGGTCGATAACAATCGGCACCACCTCCGGGTAGACGTGGCAGTGCTGGTGGCCGTCGAGATGTCCCGGCTGCAGGCCACTCGCCAGCACCCGCTCGATCTGTGCCGCCAGTTCGCGATGCAGCGCCGTCGGAGCGCAACGACCGGCGAGCAGCCGACAGCGCATCGCCTCCTTGCCCGGCAGTTGCCCGGAGGGATCGGTCAGCCCGGCGATCGGCCCGGTCAGAGTCGCCCCCTCGGAGAGGTTCAGATGCACCCCGACCGGCAGACCGCAGTCGCCGGCCGCCGCCACCGCCGTGGCAAACGAGGCGCCGTTGGCGATCAGGCTGGCGCTGGTGACCAGGCCGCACTGAAACGCCTCGATGAGGCCGCGATCGCGCTGCGCATTGAGCCCGAAGTCGTCGGCGTTGACAATCAGCGTGAGCATTACAGACCTCGGCAAAAACAATTCAACGAATCAACGATTCGACGAATCAACACATCAACACATCAACCGCCCCAATAATCCCTGGCGATTTTCGACACTGCAGGTTAACATCCCCGGCCATGAGCCAGCAAACGAGAGAGTCCGCAATCCACTATGGCTGGGTGATTGTCGCCGTCGGCACCCTGACCATCGCCGCCTGCCTCGGCCTGGCGCGCTTCGCCTTCGGCATGCTGCTGCCGTCGATGCGCGACGCCCTGGCCATGAGCTACGACCAGATGGGCTTTCTCGGCACCGCCAACTTCACCGGCTACCTGGCGGCGGTCGCCCTGGCGCCGCTGCTGCTGCGCCGCTTCAGTCCGCGGCAGATGATCACCGGCGGCCTGCTGTTGATTGCCGCCTGCATGTTCGCTATCAGCGCCAGCAGCGGCTATACCAGCGTGCTGACCCTCTACAGCCTGGTCGGCATCGGCAGCGGCTTTGCCAACATTCCCCTGATGGTGCTGGTCTCCTTCTGGTTCCGCCGCGAACGGCGCGGCCGGGCCGCCGGCCTGATGGTCATCGGCAGCGGTTTCGCCATCATCCTCTCCGGCTTTCTGATCCCGTGGTTAAACGACCGGTTCGGCGCCAGCGGCTGGCGGGTCAGCTGGCTGGTGCTGGCCGGTCTGGTGCTGCTGGTCGCCGTCATCGCCGCCGTGCTGATCCGCAACGATCCGGCCGAGAAAGGGCTCGAACCGTTCGGCCAGCCCGGCATCGACTATGAACCGGGCGAGGCCCGGGGACGGCTCAGCGTCGTCCAGGTCCTCGGCCACCTCGGCGGTCTCTATTTCATCTTCGGCGCCACCTACGTCATCTACGGCACCTTCATCGTCACCACCATGATCGAGGAGTACGCCTTCGTCGAGGCGAGCGCCGGGCTGTTCTGGTCGTGGGTCGGCCTGTTCAGCCTCCTCTCCGGCATCCTGTTCGGCGCCCTCTCCGACCGGATCGGTCGCAAAGGGGGGCTGATGGCGGTCTACGCCGTACAGACCGTCGCCTATCTGCTTGCCGGCTCAAAGATCGGCACGCCGGCGATCTTCGCCTCGGTGGTCCTCTACGGCGTCGCCATGTTTGCCGCGCCGGCGATCATGGCGGCCGCAGTCGGCGACTACCTCGGCAAGGCGCGCGCCGCGGCGGCCTTCTCCTTCATCACCGTCTGCTTCGCCATCGGCCAGACCCTCGGCCCGGCCATCGCCGGGATCCTCGCCGAACGGAGCGGCTCCTTCACCCCGAGCTACCTCGCCTCGTCGGCCCTGACCGCCCTCGCCATCCTCTGGGCCGCCCGCCTGCCGGCTCCGGAAACACGGCACTGACAGCGGATCCATGGTCGACAGATCAGCTGACAGGCAAAACCTGTACTTTCACCCCCGTTGCGGCTTTGCGTTGAAAAAGAGACCGTGACAGCCGCACAGGCCCATCGATTGTGAACGATGCAGCGATCCTGCCTTATTTAGCGCCTCTGCGTCTCGAGTGAGCGCAGCGAACGGGCGCGAGAAGACGTATTGCCTGACCGTAACTTCATCCTTGCCAAATCGGCGCCGGTTTGACAGGATAGGGCGCGGTCGCGGGGGATCCCCCGCCGACCAGTGACCGCAAGGAGGCGCTGCCGTCATGCCGCGTTCTAAAGAAGCCGCCCAGGCCAATCTGGCCAACCTGTTCCGGATCTTCACTGTGCCGGAAGCGCCGGACTCGACTCTGGGGCAGATCGACCGGGCCATCTCCGACGACCTGGCCGACTTTCTGCAAAATCATATCGTCGCCCTGGAGCGCGACCTGGTCGAGATCGAGAAAGACTTCTCGACCGTCGATATCCCCGAGGAACCGACTTTTGTCTCCGACTACTCCGAGTTCCTCATGGAGAAGCTGGTCGCCCAGTCGGTGCACACCGCGGCGCCGAGTTTCATCGGCCACATGACCTCGGCCATCCCCTACTTCATGCTGCCGCTGGCACGAGTGATGATCGCCCTCAACCAGAATCTGGTCAAGGTCGAGACCTCCAAGGCTTTCACGCCCCTGGAACGTCAGGTGCTGGCGATGCTGCACCGCCTGGTCTACAGCGAAGGCGACGACTTCTACCAGTGCTGGGTGCACGACAGCGAACATGCCCTCGGCGCCTTCTGCTCCGGCGGCACCATCGCCAATGTCACCGCCCTCTGGGTCGCCCGCAACCGGCTCTGCGGCCCGCAGGGATCGTTCCGCGGCATCGCCCGCGAAGGGCTGGCCGGCGCCCTGCGACATCTCGACTGCCGGGGGCTGGCAATCCTCGCTTCGCGCCGCGCCCACTACTCCCTCGGCAAAGCCGCCGATCTGCTCGGCATCGGCCGCGACCACCTGATCGCCGTCGAAACCGACCAGAATAACCGCATCGACCTGCAGCACCTGCGCCAGTACCACCAGCAACTACAGGACGAAGGGATCCGCCCCTTGTGCCTGATCGGCATCGGTGGCACCACGGAAACCGGCAACATCGATCCGCTGGAGGATCTGGCCGATTTCGCCGCCGAGATCGACTGTCATTTCCATGTCGATGCCGCCTGGGGCGGACCGACCCTCTTCTCGACCAGACACCGCCATCTGCTGCGCGGCATCGAGCGGGCCGATTCGGTCACCCTCGACGCCCACAAGCAGCTCTACGTGCCGATGGGCGCCGGCATGGTCGTGTTCAAGGATCCGGCCGCCGTCAAGGCGATCGAGCATCATGCCGCCTACATCATTCGCCGCGGCTCCAAAGACCTCGGCAGCCACACCCTGGAAGGCTCGCGCCCCGGCATGGCGATGCTGGTACACGCCGGACTGTCGATTATCGGTCGCAAGGGCTACGAACTGCTGATGGATCTCGGCATCGAGCGGGCCCGGCTGTTCGCCGCCAAAATCGCGGCGCACCCCGACTTCGAACTGATCACCGAACCGGAGCTGAATATCCTCACCTACCGCTACCACCCGGCCTGGCTGCAGCAACGGTTCCGCACGGCCGACGCTGCACTGCGCGCGATCATCAACGCACGCCTCGACCAGATCACCCGGGAGATTCAGAAACGGCAGCGGGCCCGCGGCCGGGCCTTCGTCTCGCGCACCCGCATGATCCGTCCGGAACTCGGCGAGGAGCCGGTCACGGTCTTCCGCGTCGTCCTGGCCAACCCGCTGACCAACGAGACAATCCTCGACGCCGTCCTCGACGAGCAGCGCACCCTGGCCGCCGAGGCCGACATGGTGCCGCTCCTCGCCGATCTGGCGCCGCAGCGCCCGGTACTCAGCCGAGCAGCTGGCGCATGATCGCCAGAGCGGCCCGCTTGCCGTCGGCAGCGGCGGTCACCGCCAGATCGGCGCCCCGGTAACAGTCGCCACCGGCAAACACCCGCGGGTGACTGCTCTGCCCGGTCGCCGGATCGATCAGCACCTCTCCCCAGCGCCCCAGTTCGATCCCCGCTTCGCGCAGCCCCGGGAACCCTTCCATATCAAAACCGAGAGCCATGATCACCACCTCGGCAGAGAAGCAGTGCTCACTGCCGGGGATCTCCTCGACCCGCCGCCGGCCCGAGGCATCCGGTTCCCCCAGCTCGGTGCGCAGCACATCGATACCGGCCACCTCGCCGGCAGCATCGACAACGACCCGTTTCGGGGTCACCTGAAACTCGAAACAGACCCCCTCCTCGACGGCGTTGAAAAACTCCTTGCGGCTCCCCGGCATGTTCCGCTCATCCCGCCGGTAGAGGCAGGTGACCGACTCCGCCCCTTCGCGCACGGCAGTGCGCACGCAGTCCATGGCAGTATCGCCGCCGCCGACCACCACCACCCGCTTGCCGAGGACGCCAAAGCGCTCCATCCAGGCGCGATCGGCGATGCGCCGCTGCACATTGGTGAGAAACTCCATCGCCAGGAAGACATGTTCGTGATCCTCATTGGCGATGCCGGCCCGTTTGCCGTTGGTCGCCCCCAGGCCGAGGAAGACAGCATCGTGGCTGGCGAGCAGATCGGCCAGCGCCCGGTCGTGACCGACTTCGGCATTGAGATGCAGCCGCAGACCAGCCTCCTGAAGAATGGCGAAGCGGTGTTCGACAGCCCTCTTGGCGAGTTTGAAACCGGGAATGCCGTAGGCGAGCAGCCCGCCCGGCACGTCGGCCCGCTCGAACATGTCGACCCGGATGCCGGCACGCAGCAGAAAATGCGCGCAGCTCATGCCGGCCGGACCGGAACCGACCACGGCGACCGATTTGTCGGTGACGATCCCCGGAAACGGCAGGCGGTAGCCGGCAGCGAAGGCGAGGTCGGTAATCGATGCCTCGATCGCACCGATACTGATCGCCCCGTAACCGTCATCGAGGGTACAGGCCCCTTCGCAGAGATGATTATGCGGACAGATCCGCCCGAGTATCTCCGGAAAGGGCGAGGTCTCGTTGCTGAGCAGAAAGGCCTTCTCCAGATCCTGCTCGGCGATCGCCTCCAGCCACTGTGGAATCAGATTACCGAGGGGGCAGCCGATGGTGGTGCAGAACGGGTCGCCACACTGTACGCAGCGCGCCGCCTGACGAGCGACCTTGCGATTCGAGAAGAAGCGGTAGATCTCCTCGAACGTCCTGACCCGCTGACTGACCTCTTCCTTGTCCGGTTCTTCCCGGTGGGTTTCAGTGAAAGTCTGCATATAAAAATTCCGATTCTCCGGTGTCGACGACAATACCTGCCAGGGTTGAGGGTTTCACATCAGGACCGATTCAACGCGGAGACGCTGAGCCGCGGAGCCCCCCCCTTGAGCGTCATGTTCTTATCCCCGTGTCTCCGCGCTCCCGCGTTACCTTATGGTTTTTGCGGCTTTATTCTGAATTCTGAATCCCGGATCCTGACTCCTGATGTCACCTTTCAATTCCCTTCTTTCGGATTGAGCGGGGCGCGCATGTCTTTGGGCGTCACCATCCAGAAGAACGCCAGCTCCTCGCGGAAATTGTCGAGGATGAAGCGCGCTTTCGGGCTGTGGGTGCGCTCGACATAGCTGAGCAGGATCGTCTTCAGATACATCTTCCCTTCGTTGTCGTCGTCGATATCGATCCGCCGGGCCTCGACCAGCTCGCCGTTGAGCTTGTCGATGAAGTTCTTGGCGCGATCGTAGACGAACGCCGCGCCACCGGTCATGCCGGCACCGAAGTTGATACCGGTCTCGCCGAGGATCACCACCGTGCCGCCGGTCATGTATTCGCAGGCGTGATCGCCGACCCCCTCGACGCAGGCGAGCGCCCCGGAGTTGCGCACCGCGAAGCGCTCACCGGCGACCCCGGTGGCAAACAGCTTGCCGCCGGTCGCCCCGTACAGGCAGGTGTTGCCGACCACGGCGCCCCCTTCCTGGTAGATGGGCGGCGTGACGACGATCCGGCCGGCGCTCATCCCTTTGCCGACATAGTCGTTGGCCACCCCTTTGAGGAAGATGCTGACGCCGTGGGCGAGGAACGCGCCGAGGGACTGGCCGGCCACCCCGGCCAGCCGCAGGGTAATCGCCTCCTTGGGGAGGCCGGCATCACCGTAGCGCTCGGCGATCTCGCCGCTGATCAGGGCGCCGACCGAACGGTTCAGGTTGCAGATCTCGCGCTCGACGACCACCCCCTCATCCGGGTTGCGGATCGCCGGCAGCACCTCGTCGAGGAGCTGCTTTTCGAAGCTGTTACGGTCGAAAGGCTCGTTGCGCCGGCTCTGCAGCCGGGCGCCGTCGACGCTGCGCAACACGGCGCTGAAGTCGAAGCGGCTCGCTGCGGGCGCCTCGACCGGCCGCAACAGCTCGGCGCGGCCGATGACCTCGTCGAGGCGACGGTAGCCGAGTTCGGCGAGAATCTCGCGGACATCCTCGGCGACGTTGCGCAGGTAGGCGACCACCTTGTCGACCGTGCCGACATAGTGGGCGCGCAGGCTTTCGTCCTGGGTGGCTACGCCGACCGTACACCGGTTCAGATGACAGACCCGCAGCAGTTTGCAGCCGAGCATCACCAGAAGCGCTGTGCCGAAGCCGTAATATTCGGCGCCGAGCATCGCCGCCTTGACCACATCGCGGCCGGTCTTCAGACCACCATCGGTCTGCAGCTGCACCAAGTCGCGCAGGCTGTTGCCCCGCAGGCTCTGGTTGGCTTCGGCCAGACCGAGTTCCCACGGATTGCCGGCATGTTTGATCGAGGTCCGCGGTGCCGCACCGGTCCCTCCTTCCGAGCCGGAGATGATGATCCGGTCAGCGTAGGCCTTGGCAACCCCGGCGGCGATGGTGCCGACGCCGGCGCTGGAGACCAGCTTGACCGCAATGCGGGCTTTCGGATTGACCTGCTTGAGGTCGAAGATCAGCTGGGCGAGGTCCTCGATGGAGTAGATATCGTGATGCGGCGGCGGCGAGATCAGGGTGATCCCCGGGATGGTGTGCCGCAGCGTGGCGATCAGCGCGGTCACTTTCTCGCCGGGGAGCTGCCCCCCCTCGCCCGGTTTGGCCCCCTGGGCGACCTTGATCTGGATCTCCTCGGCACTGCGTAGATAGGCCGGCGTGACACCGAACCGCCCCGATGCGACCTGCTTGATCTTGCTGTTGCAGATCGTCTGCAACCGCTGCGGGTCTTCCCCCCCCTCGCCGCTGTTCGACGCGCCACCGAGAACGTGCATCGCTTCGGCCAGGGCCGCATGCGCCTCCGGCGAAATGGACCCGAGAGACATCGCCGCGGAATCGAAGCGCCGGGTGATCGCCTCGACCGGTTCGACCTCGTCGAGGGGGATCGCCGGCCGACTGCTGTTCCAGGTGAAAAAGTCGCGCACGAACTTCAGGCCGCGCCCTTCGATCAGAGTGCGAAACTTGAGGTAATCGTCGCGTTGCAGACTGCGCGCGAACTGATGGATGGTGACGATCACCGTCGAGTTGAAATCGTGATACTCGCCGTCCGGATTATCGCGGCCGCTGCTGCCGGCGGCCAGCGGATAGATCGGCAGCATGTGACGGGTCTGGAACACCCGTCGATGCACACCCTGCAGGCGCTCCTCGATCTCCGCATAATCGAGGCCGGGCAACAGCAGCTCGGCAGCCGGGAAGCAGTCGGCGGCAATCTCATTGCCGAGGGCGAGGAGATCGAACAGAGCGGCATTGCGGTAGCTGGAGACCGCGCTGATTCCCATCTTCGACATCACCTTGAGAAGCCCCATGGTCAACGATTCGTACAGGTTCTTCAGTGCCAGGCGACTTTCCCGGACCGTCATCCGGCCACGGTGACACATCTCCAGGCCACTGGCATAGAGCAACCAGGGATAGATAGCGAGGGCACCGAAACCGATCAGGACGCAGGCCTGATGGGGAGTGATCACCTCGCCGCTGATGACGATCAGGCCGGCCTGATGGCGCAGGCCGGCCGCAAGCAGTCGCTGACTCAGATGACCGACAACCATCGCCATCGGCATCGTCAGGGTCGTCGCATCGACAACCCGGTCATCGAGAATCACCAGCCGGATCCCTTCGTCGCGCACCGCCGCCACCACCCGGTCACCGAGATCATGCAGCGCGCGGCGCAGATCGATGGCGAAGCCGGTGGTGAAGACGCGATGCCGGTAGCTGCTGTCGAAGCGGGCATGATCCGGGTCGCCGAAGGTCAGCAACGCATCGAGAATTTCCTGGGAGAGGATCGGTGAAACGTTCTTCAGTCGCCGCCCCCGCTCCGGGGTTTCGATCAATGGGTTGCCGATGCCGCCGATGCCGATAGTCGCCGACATCACCACCTTTTCGCGGTAGGGGTCGATGGCCGGGTTGGTCACCTGGGCGAACTTCTGCCGGAAGAAATCGGCAAAGTCGCGCTGCACCGACGAGAAAGCGGCCGGCGGCGTGTCGTCCCCCATGGAACCGGTCGGTTCCTTCCCCTCGCGCAGCATCGGCTTGATCACATATTCGGCCGTCTCGTGAGTGACGTTGTGGTAGCGCTGCAGCAGGTGGAGATCACCGACCCGATAGACTTCCGGCTCCTCGAACTGGTGTTCGATGAACTCGATCAGGTAATGCGTGCGACCGGTCAACCAGTCGCTGTAGGTCTGCGACTCCATCAGGTAGCGGTCGATATCGGCCGACTTGAAGATCTCGCCGGTCGTCAGGTCGGCGGCCAGCATCTCGCCGCTGCGCAGCCGGCCGCGTTCGCGCACCTTCTCCGGCGGTGTACCGAGCACGCCGAACTCGCTGGTGATCAGCAGACGCTGGTCTGTGGTGATCACATACTTGCCCGGGCGCAGACCGTTGCGATCGAGCAGACAGCCGACGTAGCGGCCGTTGGTCAGGCTGACCGCCGCCGGCCCGTCCCAGGGTTCCCAGGCCGCCGAAAAGTACTCGTAAAACGAGCGCAGCTTGGCCGGCATATGGGCGACGTTGTGGCGCGCCGGCGGAATCAGCATGCGCGCCGCCTTGAAGAAATCGATCCCGTTGACCAGCAGGAACTCGAACATGTTGTCGAGATTGGCGCTGTCGCTGCCGCCGGGCTGCAGGATCGGCAGCAGCCGGGAAAACTCCGCGTCGGCAAAGACCGGACTGCGCATCGCGGCCGCCTTGGCCAGGGCGTTGAAGCGGTTGGCCTGGATCGAGTTGATCTCGCCGTTGTGGCAGAGGCTGCGAAACGGCTGGGCCAGCCGCCACTGCGGCAGGGTATTGGTCGAGAAGCGCTGGTGGAACAGCACCAGGTGCGTGGCGAATTCGACGCTGTTCAGATCCGGATAGAGCTGCTGCAGCCGGTCGGGCATCACCAGCCCCTTGTAGGCCAGAAGCGTGCGCGCAAACGAGGCGATATAGCAGTCGCTATCAACCTGCAGGGCGGCTTCGAACTCCCGGCGGGTCAGGTAGATCAGCGCGTCGAAGCGGCGGGTCGCCTGCAGCTCGGCCGGCACCACGAAAGCCTGGACGATCTTCGGCAGCCGCGCCAGGGCGTAGGCGCCGAGCGCTTCAGTATCGACCGGCACCTCGCGGAACAGCACCACCTCCAGATCGTTGCGTGCGCAGTGCTCGGCAAACAACTCCTGCTGCCGGGGCGCATCGCCGAGGAACAGCACCGCCACGGCGAAGTCCTCGGGGAGCGAGACCCCGGCCTCCCGGGCGACCGTGCGCATGAAATCGACCGGCATGCCGCAGAGAATGCCGCAGCCGTCGCCGGTCTTGCCGTCGGCGGCAACGGCGCCGCGGTGCATCATGCGCGCCAGGGCGTGGATCGCGTCTTCCAGCAGCAGGTGACTCGCCTGGGCCCGCAGATGGGCGAGAACTCCCATGCCGCAGGCATCGTGAAACTGCTCGGCAAAATTCATCGGTTATGATCCTTGTTGTCGGCACCGGCGGTCGCCGGTGCCGGAGCAAACAGCGGCTGCACGCCGGCATCGACGCCGCGCAAATGCAGGTCACGCTGCGGGAAGGGGATGACAATCTCCTCCTGACGGAAGAGACGGTCGATGATCTGGCCGAGATCGCTTTTGACTTTGAGTCGCTTGCCGATATCGGCGACCCAGACCCGCAGCTCGAAATCGATGGAGCTGTCGCCAAACCCGGTAAAAATCGCCGAAGGCTGCGGATCGGCGAGGACATCGGCATGCTCCCGGGCGGCGTGCAGCAGAATCTCCAGCACCTTGTCGAGGGGGCTGCCGTAGGCGACGCCGACCGGCAGCACGATGCGCGACACATTGGAGCTGAACGTCCAGTTGGTCACCTTCTGCGAAATCAGCTCGGAGTTCGGGACGATGATTTCCGCACGATCGAGGGTCTCCACGACTGTCGAGCGCAGACCGATCTTGTTGATCGTCCCCCACTGCTCATCGATATTGATCGTGTCGCCGACCTTGACCGGCCGTTCAAACAGCAGGATCAGACCGCTGACGAAATTGTTGACAATGTTCTGCAGACCGAAGCCGATGCCGACCCCCAGCGCGCCGGCCAGCAGAGCGAACTTCTCCAGACCGATGCCGGCCAGGCCGAGGGCTGTGACCAGGCCGAACAGAACCAGGGAATAGTGGGTCAGACGCTTGATCGAATCGCGCACCCCCAACTCGAAGCCACGGGGGACGAGGACCTGGGTTTCGAGAATCGCCTGCAGAAACCAGGAGACAATCAGAGACAGATAGAGGATGCAGAAGATCAGAAACAGAGTTTCGAGGGACAGCGTGAGTTCCCCGTAGCGGAACGAGACCCCCATCAGGCTCTCCCAGGCCGTCCGGCCGTCCGGAAACAGCCGCCAGACCACCAGCAGTCCGATCAGGGTGTAAGCATAGATGACCAGACGCAGCAGCCCTTTCAGCCGTCGTTCGGCCTGCGGCCCGAGCTGGCGGATCAGCAGCCGCTGCCGCATCCACCCGGTTCGCCACAAGGTACTGACGGCCCCTTCCCCGAGATGCAGGGCCATGCGGGCGAACAGGCCGATGAAGACCGTGCCGAGAGCGGCGTCGATCAGCACGGCACTCAGGGTGGCGAACCCGAACAGCTGGCTGACGAGGGCGACCAGACCGACCAGTGTGCCGGCGAGGAAGGCGGCTGCCAGCAGGTCGAAACGCCCCTGCTGGCGCCGCAGCTGCCGCCTGGCGGCGGCCAGGCAGAGCGGCGTCCCCACCAGACAGACCAGCACCAGGTAGAGACGCAGCAGCGGCTGCGGCACGGCCAGCGTGCGCAGGGTCTCGGTCACCATGAACAGGGCGGCGAGCACCATGATCAGCCGGCGCAGGCGCGGCCGGGTCAACATCGCCGTGATCAGAACCGTCGCCGCCAGAGTGCCCAGAACAATCTGCAGCCAGCGCCAGAGGGGGTCCGGCGGCACCAGCAGCATCCCGCCCATCACCAGGGCGACAAACAGGCCGCCGCTCCAGGGATGCCGGGCGAGAAAGATCCAGTCCGTGGGGATGGTCGCCGCGCGCCGTGTCCGGTAGCGCAGCAGTCCGCCGACCAGCAGCACAATCGCCAGCTGGGCAAGCGGGATCCAGCCGTGGCCAGCGAACGAGTCGATGGAAGCGGAGAACAGCTGTCGAACGGTCGCGTGCAGCCCGGCGATGCTGCCGCTATCAAAGCCGTTGTAAAATTCCGGGGAAAACAGAGCGGCGGCATCCCGCTGCCAGAGATCGGTGACGACCGGAAGCGCCTTGCCCGTAACAGGGCCGCTCACAGCCATGACCTGCGCCTGAAGTAGACGAGCATACCGGCAGCGCAGCCGAGCATCAGCCCCAAGACGGCGAAATAGCCCCAGCGCCACCGCAGCTCCGGCATGTACTCGAAGTTCATGCCGTAGATCCCGGCAACAAAAGTCAGAGGAATGAAGATCGAGGCCATGATCGTCAGAACCTTCATGATTTCATTCATACGGTTGCTCACCGACGACATGTACAGGTCCTGCAGGCCGGTCAGGGTGTCGCGAAAGATTTCGAGGGTGTCGATGACCTGGACGGTGTGGTCGTACAGGTCGCGCAGGTAGAGACGGGTCCCATCGTCAACCAGGGGCGACTCCTCCTTCTGCAGCTGGTTGACCAGGTCGCGCAGCGGCCAGACCGCCCGGCGCATCAGCAGCAGTTCCCGCTTGTAGTGATGGATGCTCGTCAACTGGCTGGGATTGACTGCGCCGATCAGATCCTCTTCCAGCCGGATCAGGCCGTCGCCGATCTTTTCGAGGATATGAAAGTAGCTGTCGACCACCGAGTCGAGCAGCGCGTAGGCGAGATAGTCGGCGCCACGCTGACGAATCCGGCCGCTGGCCCGGCGCAGCCGTTCCCGCACACCGTCGAAGACATCTCCCTCACGTTCCTGGCAGGAAAGAACATAGTTAGCGCCGAGCACCAGACTGACCTGCTCGATGCTCATGGTTTGGGTCTCCTCCTCCCAGAAAAGCATCTTCAGGACGATCAGACTGTAGCCGTCATATTCGTCGAGCTTCGGTCGGTGGCCGGTGTTGAGGATGTCTTCCAGGGCCAGGAGGTGAATACCGAATCGTTCACCGAGCTGTTGAATGATGGCGATGTCATGGATGCCACACAGATTGATCCAGTGGACCGCCCCCTCCCGCAATGCGGTGGCCTGCGCCACGGCGAGTCCGCTCTGGCAGGAGAACTCCGTCGGATCGTAGCGGATCAGGCTGATGCTCGGCTGCTCGACCCGACGTTCACCGACATGCTCCAGAGTCCCGGGCGGCAGACCGACCGGCTTGGCCCGAACCTGGAGCAGGGTCCGGTTGATTGGGTGCTTGAGAAAGTCGAGGTTTATGCGAGGACTGTACTTCACTTGAGCGGGCTCCTGCGCTTGATAGCACTCCATTCTAACGTATTTTTTCGGAACAGCACGTTCCCTTGCGCCCATGTCAGCTCAATAGATCTTCCGCTTCGAAAAGGTCGAACCGAGGACGTTGAAGGTGTTCTCGACGATAAACAGGGCGTGGGGGTCGTTGCTGAAGACGATCTCTTCCAGCCGCTTGAGCTGGATGTTGTTGATCACCACCATCAGCACATTCTTCTCACGGCGTTTATAGGCACCGACCCCGCTCAGCATGGTGGCACCGATCTTCAGGGTCTGCATTGTCTGATCAGCAATCTGCTGCGGGGTGTCGGAGATGATCAGGGCGAGTTTGCGCTGGTTGAACAGTGACAGGCAGTAGTCGATGGTCGCCGAAGCGATGAACATGGCGATCATCGAAGCGATCACCAGATCGTTGTCGAGGGTCAGGAAACTGACACTGTAGAGCAGGCAGTTGGAGACAAAGAAGAACTTGCCCAGACCGATATTGAACTTCTGGTAGAGAATGATGGCGGCGATATCGAGGCCACCGTTGGAACCGAGGGAACGCAGCACCATGCCGATCCCGGCGCCGACGATCACGCCGAAGGTGACAGCAGCATACAGCTGGTTATGGATCTCGATGGTGAAATCGAGCAGCATGAAGAAACCTGACAGGGCGAGCATCGCCAGCAGGCTGTAGCCGACAAACCGGCGAGACAGGTAGAGATAGGCGAGGACGAACATCGGAATGTTGAACAGCAGATAGATCAGGCCGGTGTTCAGCGCACCGGTGAGATAATGCACCAGAGTCGCCGTGCCGAACAGCCCGCCGGGGACAAACCCCTGCGGTTCACCGAGACATTTGAAGCCGATCGCCTGAATCAACGCACCGACGACAATCAGCAGGCAGTTCCAGGGGACTGAATACGTGAAACTTTTTGCGGACATCTTCGTTTGGGTATCCTTGTCACTTTTGCAAAAGTCCGAAATCGGATGGCCAAGCAAAAAACGCCAAATGCAAGGCGCTCAAGTGTCGAGCAATGAGGCGTAGTTCCATACGTTGAAGCAGCGAGACGATTGTGGCAACGCAGCAGTTGGTGAGTTTTGGCGACGCCATCATCCTTGTCACGTTCTAAAGAAACAGCAGCAGACTCAGCGCCATGACCGCCATGCCGGCGATCACGCCGCAGATGGAGAGATGATGCTCGCCGTACTCCTCGGCGGACGGCAACAGCTCATCGAGGGAGATGTAGACCATGATGCCGGCGACGGCGGCGAACAACAGGCCGAACAGCACCGGCGTGAAAAAAGGGCGCAACAGCAGATAGCCGACCACAGCACCGACCGGCTCGGACAGCCCCGACAGAAACGACAGCTTGAACGCTTTGCGCCGGCTGCCGGTGGCGTAGTAGATCGGCACCGACACGGCGATCCCTTCCGGGACATTGTGAATGGCGACCGCCACGGCAATGGCGATGCCGAGGTTCGGCTCGGTCAGAGCCGCGGTAAACGTCGCCAGCCCTTCCGGAAAGTTGTGAATCGCAATCGCCAGGGCGGTGAACAGCCCCATCCGCTGCAGCCGGGCGAAATCGTGCGCCTCGTTGTCCGGCAGGTTGGCCAGACCGTGCTCCATCTCCTCGATGGAGTGCAGTTCGTGGGGGTTTTCGTAGTTGGGCACCAGCCGGTCGATCAGGGCGATCAGGGCGATGCCGGCAAAGAACGCGCCGACCGTGGCTGCACTGCCAAAGCGCAGACCGAACTCGTCAATCAGCTCGGTGCGCGCTTTGTAAAAGATTTCGACGAAGGAGACATACAGCATCACCCCGGCGGAAAAACCGAGCGCCAGGGAGAGAAACCGGGTATTGGTACTCCGGGTAAAAAACGCCAGGGCACTGCCGATACCGGTCGCCAGACCGGCGAACAGGGTCAGGCCAAAGGCGAACAGAACTGAGCTGAAACTGGCATCCATGAGAGGCAGAACCTGACGTCGGAGCGGCTACTTCTTGCGCCAGCCCTTGTCCCACATACAGCTCTCGTAGCTGACCCGCTCGCGCCCCGGTTCGATGGCGACCGTGGCGCTGCCGGCGATTGACTGGCAGGCCAGATCGTCCTGGTAAAAGCCGGCCCGCCCCTTAATCTCGTGCTCCCAGCGGGAGGCACAACCGGCCCCCAAGGGGAGCAGAAGCAGAAGCAGGATCAGCAGACGTGATAGCATGAATAACCTCTGTTGACTCATTGAATCGGCCGGCCCGCCATAGCCTTGGCGGAGGCGGGTTGATTCGTTTATGTCCCTCGTCCGACCGTCCGGTGCCCGACTCGACAAGGTTAACACCGCCCCATGGCAATCACAAATTTTTTCTTGACCTTTGCCGACGTCTTGCTAAGATTGCGTTCGCTTAATATTCCCATCAACCTGTTGCAAAGGAGAGAACAAGATGAAGAAGCTGATTGTTGTTGCTATGCTGGTCGCCTTCGCCGCCACCGTTGCCTACGCTGCTGACGTGGTGACCTACGAGAGCGGCAAGGGGAACGTGACCTTCGATCACAAAGCCCACGCTGACAAACTCGGCGACTGCGCCAAGTGCCATGAAGGCGAGCCGGCCAAGATCGCTATCGACAAGAACGCTGCGCACGGTGCGTCCTGCAAGGACTGCCACAAGGACATGGGCGGCCCGACCAAGTGCAACGACTGCCACAAGAAGTAAGCGCTCGATCCGCAGCACAGCGAGGCCTCTCCATCTCCGGGGAGGCCTCGCTTTTTATCTGCATAAAAGACTTTTATGGTCAGCAATTTGCGGATCGCCAGTCTTGTGTTAGACTTCCAGAGTTTGTAAAAACTGTTTCTGTCGTGAAAGGAGAGACCATGTCACTGAAGGGAACCCGCACCGAAAAGAACATCCTGACCGCCTTTGCCGGCGAAAGCCAGGCCCGCAATCGCTACACCTACTTTGCCGCCCAGGCGAAAAAAGAGGGCTTCGTGCAGATCGCCGAGATTTTCATTGAAACCGCCGACCAGGAGAAGGAACACGCCAAGCGTCTGTTCAAACTGCTCGAAGGGGGCGAAGTCGAGATCACCGCCAGCTTCCCGGCCGGTGTAATCGGCAGCACCGCCGAGAATCTCGCCGAGGCGGCCGGCGGCGAAAATCATGAGTACACCGTGATGTACCCGGAGTTTGCGGCCATCGCCCGCGAAGAGGGTTTTGCCGAAATCGCCGAGATCTTCGAAGCGATTGCCGTCGCCGAAAAGCAGCACGAAAAACGCTACCTGGCCCTGCTCGCCAACATCAAAAACGGCCGGGTCTTCAGACGCGAACAACCGACCGTCTGGCGCTGCCGCAACTGCGGCTATCTGCATGACGGCCTGGAAGCACCTGATGACTGCCCGGCCTGCGCTCACCCCCAGGCCCATTTCGAGATCCTCGGGGAAAATTACTGATGGGGGGTAACCGTTCAGCGGCCCATCGCCCCCTCACCCCGACCCTCTCCCACCAGGGGAGAGGGAGCTAACCCAGCCGTTTTTGCAACTCCCCTCCCTTGATGGGAGGGGTTGGGGGAGGGTGAAACGCTTGATGTCGCCAGATACGACCCAGCTTGCTGAACAGTTACAACGGGGAGTTGGTTGAATTGTCGATTCGTTGCTCTCCTCCAGACCGTTATCGCTACCGGTATCGATCAAACTGGGACTATCCCCTTTATGACCGGGCGCACATCAGTGCGCCCCTACCCCGTACACAACGATAGTCGAACACGTAAGGAGAAAACCATGCCGAAACTGAACGAAGTCTACAAGTGCGACCTGTGCGGCAACATCGTTGAAATGCTGCACGCCGGCCCCGGGGCCCTGGTCTGTTGCAGCGAGAAGATGGTTCTGCAGACCGAGAACACCGTCGATGCCGCCAAAGAAAAGCACGTGCCGGTGATCGAGGTCGGCGCCGACAGCATCACCGTCAAGGTCGGCAGCGTCGCCCACCCGATGCAGGACGAGCACTACATCGAGTGGATCGAGCTGATCGCCGACGGCAAGGTCTATCGCCAGAACCTGCAGCCCGGCCAGGAGCCGCAGGCCGTCTTCCCGGTGATCGCCAGCCAGGTGACCGCTCGCGAATACTGCAATCTGCACGGCCACTGGGCCGCCAGCAACTGAGTGCAAAGCACCTCTCCGGTCTCCCCGTCTCATCGAGGCGGGGAGACCGGCCGCTTTACCCCGCCGGCAGCACCTCCCACCGACAAAAAACCGATGACAGGTTCCGTCAATTTGTGTATAAGGGCGTGTTCGGCCTGCCGCCGGACAAAACCCGCACTCAGGAGCTCGACATGTACACCTGCGCCGACCTGAAAAAAGGTCTCAAGCTGATGATCGACGGCGAACCGCACACCGTCGTCCAGTTCGATTTCACCAAACCCGGCAAGGGTCAGGCCCTCTACAAATGCAAACTGCGCAACATGATCACCGGCTCCCTGTTCGATCGTACCTACCGGTCCGGCGAGAGCTTCGAACCGGCCCAGCTGGAGGAGCGCGACATGCAGTTCCTCTACCGGGACGAGTCCGGTTACGTCTTCATGGACCAGAAAAGCTACGAGCAGACCGCGATCAGCGAGGACATCCTGGGCGACGACCACTACTTCCTGGTCGACAACATGGAGGTCAAGGTGCTGATGTTCGGCGAGCGCGGCATCGGCGTCACCCTGCCGAACTTCGTCAACCTGCGGGTCACCCAGTCCGACCCCTGGCTCAAGGGGGACACCGCCGCCGGCAACAGCAAGCCGGCCACCGTCGAAAGCGGCTACACCCTGCAGGTCCCCTCCTTCGTCGAGGAGGGAATCCTGATCCAGATCGACACCCGCACCGGCGAATACGTCACCCGCGTCAAGGAGTAGGCGGGGACTGAGGGAACGGAGGCACGGAGAGAAGAGCTGTAGAGCGAAGAGAACGTTCTCCGCGTCTCAGCGTCTCAGCGTTAAATCGGATCTGTGAACGACCGCATCAACCCTGAATCTGCATTCGCATGCTTGAACCGAACTGGGCGTTGGCCTGCAAGCTGCCGCGACTGAGCGAACGGGCCCGGATCCTCCAGAAGATCCGGGCTTTTTTCGTTGCCGCCGGCTTTCTCGAAGTGGAGACGCCACAGCGGATTCCGGCGAACGCCCCGGAGCCCCACATCGACGCGGTCGCCAGCGGCGACTGGGCGCTGCAGACCTCGCCGGAACTGGCAATGAAGCGTCTGCTGGCCGCCGGCAGTCCCGACCTGTTCCAGCTCTGCCGGGTCTGGCGGGAAGGGGAACGCGGCGCACGCCATCTGCCGGAATTCACCCTGCTCGAATGGTACCGGCGCGCGGCCGACTACACGGTGCTGATGACCGACTGTCAGGCCCTGTTGCGCAGCCTCTGCCCGACCGGCCGGATCGACTGGCAGGGGGAGAGTATCGACCTGGCCGGACCGTGGCAGACCATCACGGTCGCCGACGCTTTTGTCCGGCACGCTGGACTGTCGGTGGAACAGGCCCTGGCGAGCGGCCGTTTCGAGGAGATTTTGACCGGGGAGGTCGAGCCGTGCCTGGGCGACGGCCGGCCGACGTTTCTCATCGACTACCCGGTCGAGCTCGGCGCCCTGGCGAGAAGCAGCCCGGACAATCCCGCCGTGGCCGAACGTTTTGAGCTCTATATCGCCGGACTGGAGCTGGCCAACGGTTTCAGCGAACTGACCGACCCGGTCGAACAGCGCCGCCGCTTCGCGCGCGACGAACAGGCCCGGCGCGCCGCCGGCCGCCACCCCTGGCCACTCCCCGAACCGTTTCTCGCCGAACTGGCAACCATACCGGACGCCGCCGGCATCGCCCTCGGCATCGACCGTCTGGTGATGCTGCTCTGCAACGCTTGCTGCATCGACGACATCGTCGCCTTCCCGCCAGAACTCCTCTGAAGCGGGCAACAATCTCTTTCTTGTCTTTTCTCGCCGCCGCAGTTACCTTTGAGTGGCGAGAACGTAACCATACAGCTTGAATGTTGTGCTGAAAATGGGGATTCAGGATTCAGAATTCAGAATAACGGCCAAATCATTACACCTTCATTATAGTGTCTCGGCTTTGCAGTTGCCGTGAATAAAAGATCGTAATTCTTTTAGTCCCTTTGCCTGAAAAGGTTGGATTTTCTCCTGAATCCTGAACCCTGACGAAACCGCGATGACCGAAACCGCCCTCTTCAACGCCTGTCGCACCCTGTTCGGCCCGGAGGTCAGTCTGAGCCGCGACTTCCTCTGCTACCTGCAGCCGAATGGCGTCAAGGTCGCTTACCGCACCCAGGCCAAGATCAACCATCCGGACCGTTTCAACAACTCGCCACCCCACGTCCGCCAGCAGCAGACCGAACGTTTCCGGCAGATCGACGACGCCTACCGTCTGATCAAGAGCTTTCTCGACCAGCGCTCCAGTCGCCCCCTGCCGACCGGACGTCCGACCGGTTGGCCGACGCCTGCGGCTCGACACGCCCACTCCCGACCGGAGGCCGCGACCAGGACAGGCAGACCGGTACCGCCGATCATCCTCGAATTCGGGATGTACGCCTGCTACAAGGGGAAAGTCTCCTACCGCGACCTGATCGAGGCGCTGATCTGGCAGCGGCGGCAGCGGCCGGTACTCGGGGAAATCGCCAGTCGCTGGGGCTGGTTGAACGATGAACAGATCCGGCAGATCTGCCAGTATCGCGGCCGGGCGCTGCGCTTCGGAGGGAAGGCGCTGGAGATGGGACTGCTCAGCGGCCTGCAGGTCGACACCCTGGTCCACCATCAGCGCAACCGGCAGCGGCGTATCGGCGAATACTTCATTGACAAGGGGCTGATAACCGCCGTCGAAGCCGACCGACTGGCCCGCGACCTGCATGCCCACAACCGGCAGGTCCTGGCCCGCCGCCACCGCCCGCGCCACGCCCGCAGCTACTGACCTGCCGCAGCAGCCCCCCTCTCCCAGCCCGCCATCAGATCCTGTTTGCCGCTGCCGTCCGGCGGATCGACCACATAGTGAGGGATCGCCAGCCCGGAGACCCGACCGCGCAACCCGGCGACAATGGCCCGCCCAGCGGCGACATCGACGCGAAAGTGATCGGCCCCCTTGACCCGGTCGAGTTGGTGCAGATAGTAGGGGCGCACCCGCATCCGCAGCAGGCCGCGGCAGAGTTCGGCCATGGTCGCGGCATCGTCGTTGACGCCACGCAGCAGCACCGCCTGGTTGCCGAGGACGATGCCGGCGTCGGCCAGCCGGGCACAGGCGGCCGCGGCGGCCGGCGTCAGCTCACGGGGGTGGTTGAAGTGCGTGTTGAGGTAGAGCGGCGCAGACCGCGCCAGCAGGCGACAGAGGGGCGCTGTGATCCGGGACGGCAGCGTCACCGGCACCCGACTGCCGATGCGCAGGATGTCGACATGGCGGATCTGGCGCAGACGGGCGAGAATCTCGCCGAGAGACTCATCGTCACGCAGCAGCGGATCACCACCGGTCAGGATCACGTCGCGGATCGTCGGTGTCGCCGCGAGGTAGGCGATGCCGTCGTCGATCTGCGCGGCGGAAAAACAGAGGGCGGACGAGCCGACTCGGCTCTTGCGGGTACAGAAGCGGCAGTAGCCGGCACAGACGCCGCTGACCAGCAGCAGCGCCCGGTCCGGATAGCGGTGCACCACTGCCGGCACCGGCCGGAAAGCCGCCTCGTTGAGCGAGTCCTCCGGCAGAAGGTCGCCCTGGAGTTCCCGCAGGTCAGGGATCACCTGCCGCCAGATCGGGTCGCCCGGAGACTGTAGCAGGCCGAGGGTGTGCGGCGTAATCCGCATCGGGTAGCGCGCGACCACCGCCGCCAGCGGAGCAGGGTCGATCGCGAACAGCTCGGCCAGTTGTGCCGGCGAAGTCAGACTGTCGGCCAGTTCGGTTTGCCAGGACATGGCGGGTCAACCCGATGCGGGGCCGGTGCCACTGCGCACCAGCCGGCTGCGCAGCCACCAGCAGAGCACCACCAGCACGCACAGGCCGACATCCCGCCAGAGCGCCAGCCAGGCGCTGACCGGCTCGCCGGTGCCGGGAGCAAAGCAGCCGCAGTCGATCTCCAGACCGCGCCAGAGCAGCGAGACCAGAGCCGCCATGAAGACCAACAGCAGGCCGCCGATGACCACCAGAGCAGGACGGATGCGGAGATTGAACAGCAGCAACAGGCCGGCCAGCAGTTCGACGGTGGGGAGGGTCGCCGCCACCAGGTAGTTGCCGGCATACGGCAGAACCTGGTAGGCGGCGATCTGGCCGGCGAAGGCGTCGAGATCGACGCTCTTGCTCCAGCCGGCGTAGAGAAAGACCGCAGCGAGCAGCAGGCGGCAGAGATGAAAAAGGGGGGGATGCCAGCCCGTCACAGCTCACCTCCGGCGACGGCCAGACCGGCAGCGCGCCAGGCCGGAAAACCGCCTTCGAAGACGCGCACATCGCGATAGCCGCGCTCGATCAGCAGCAGGGCGAGATCGAAGGAGTCGGTGCAGCCGTAGCCGCCGCAATAGACGACCAGCGGCAGCGCCCGCGGCGTACTCTGCAGCAGGCGATCGATGGCCGCCTCCGCCTCGGCCAGCGGCACCGAGACTGCGCCCGGCAGGTGTCCGGCGGCAAACGTCTCCGGGGTGCGGGCGTCGACCGGCAGGGCGCCGGCCGCGAGCAGATCACGCGCCTCGTCGAGCAGCACCGGCAGTGGAAAGCGCTCGACCGCGGTCGTCGCTGGCGCCGCCGGCTGTGGCAGCAACCGGCCGGCAAAGGCATCGAGAACCCGCTCATGGTGCAGGGAAAGACCGATCAGCACGCCACAGGCGACCAGAACCGAGGCCTCCAGCAGAATCCGGCGCAGCTCGGACAGAGCCTTCATTCGTCGGGCGACTCCTCGGTCTGCGGCGCCATGCTCGCGACCATGCCGAGCAGCCGCTGCACATCGCGCAGCAGCTGATCGATCCGGCCGTTGGCCCGGGTCAGTTCGTCGTTCAGTTCGTCAAGCTGGCTCGACTGGTGAGTATAGCGGATCTCCAGTTCGACCAGGCGCTGTTCCAGTTCCGTCATCACATGCCTCCCTGCCAGGCCCTGCAACCGATAAAATTTCGCGCCTTGTTTGTCCTGTGACGCGCCAACTGCGTTGTGACGAACGATACGTCGCGACGGCTATGCACCGTTCGTCACGCCTTGTTGCCCCGCCCAATCCCTGCGCAATTCTGCGACACTCTATCGGTTGCAGGGTACGAGCGGCGCCCATGCTAGCAGAAGCCCGCCGGCCAGGCAATCGCCGCCAGCACCTCCGCAGCCGACCGATTGCATTAACCGGCAGAACTGGTATCCTACTAGCGGCGATTCTGGCGGGGAGGAAGCGGGTACGGGGCTGTTGATTCGTTGATGCCCCTCTTCCGGCCTTCGGCCACCTTCTCCCTGAGGGAGAAGGGTATCGCTTCATAAAGTGACGGTTATGTTTCGAATTGTGTGCAAAAGCGCAAAGAGGGATTTCTAGATAAAGT
>JAVVDS010000036.1:0-26098 GCA_032251295.1 Desulfuromonadales bacterium
GGAAACCGTAAAATGATAGCGAATTGAGATGAGAGCGTCAACCGCTTTGGTGGCTTTGGCAGGATAAAGCGGAGTCGTCTCTGGCCGTGTCGTTGTCGTCAAATCTTTTTTCGCTCCAGGCTTGCCGAACCCGGTTGCTCCGGAGACGAGTCCTGTGTTATCTACTTCAGGTCCTTGCGGCTGAGAAGGATGTACATCCGCCCCGGTTTTTCCCGCCGAAACAGAGGGTGAAGGCGTTTTCCCGAAAAATTTATGAAAGCCTCCCTGGAAAGACGCATACTCATCTTCAGCTTTCTTGCCCTCGCCCTGACCATCCTGGTCAATACCGGGTTTAATGTGGCGAGCTTTCACAACAGCTATCGAGATGGCGTTCTGCGCCGTTGCGATACGTTGGCGTACGGGCTCAAGCGCCAGATCGAAAATGTCCTCAGTCTCGGTCTGCAGCTCGCGGAAATCGATGGTCTCTCCGAACGCTGCCAGTCTCTGGTGTCCAACGATCCGGAGATCGCCTACTGTCTGGTTGAAACCGGGCAGGGCGAGATTCTCTCGCACAGCGACCCACCGTACCCCGAAAATGCCGGTTCAAGCTATGTCCGGCGCGTGGCGGAGAACACCATTATTCTTGAATCTTCGACGCTTGGCGTCTTCTATGATCACTCAGTCCCCCTCTACAATTTTGACGACCAACTCGTCGGACGCGTGCGTATCGGCTTCCAGAAGGCGATTCTGACCAGTCTGACTGTCGATCACTTTCTGTCATCCCTGGTCGTTCTCGGTGCGGCCTTCGTCGTCTTTTTCACCCTGATTATCCTGTTCGCCCGCTACAATCTGGTCTTGCCGATCCAGCGCCTGTGTGATGTGGCTCGGCAGATCGCTTCGGGCCGGTTCGATGTTCAGGCGCCGCGACTCAAGACCAGTGAGTTGCAGATACTCAGTGACAGTCTCGGCGAAATGGCCGAGTCTCTGCAAGAGCGCGACCAGAAGATTTCCGAGAATTTCCATGAACTGGAGTCGACCAACCGCGAACTGCAGAACTCCTACGAGAGTCTGGAGCGGATCAGCTCCGAACTCGGACGCAACCGTGAGATGTATCGTTCCCTGCTGGAAGATGCCAGCGATGCGATTCTGGTTTGCGACGAGCAGGACAATCTGCTGCTGGTCAACAAGGCGGCAGAGAAATTCTTCGGCTTGCCCAAGGAACGGATCATCGGTCGCAATTATCTCTCGTTTCTGGAGATGATCCGCTGCCAGGACATCGAGAATCTGTTTACCCACTACCAGCAAGCCAATCCCGGAGAATCGCTCCAGTCTGAATTTCGTTTTATCCGGGCCCTCGATCACAAACAACTGCTCGGCTGGGCGACCAGCAGCGCCATTATCGGGCGGGGTGGCAAGCGTCTGCTGCAGATCATTGTCCGTGATGCAACCCATGAAGAAGAAATCCGGCGCAATCTGGAGAAAGCGGCGGTCGAGATGGCACGCCTCAACCAGATGAAAAACTCGTTCCTCGGCCTGGCCTCCCATGAACTGAAAACGCCGCTGACCATTATCATGGGCTATGTCGAGCTGTTGACCACGGAAATGGCCGATCAGCTCAGCGGCGCGACCGCAGAAATGGTGGCGCATATCGCCAAGGCCGCCGAGCGGCTGACCGAAATCGTCCACGACATGGTCGATGTCTCTCTGCTCGATGAACGGTCCGTGGAACTGATCAGCCAGCCGACCGATGTCAATAGCCTGGTTCTGCGTGCTATTGACAAGGTGCAACCGTTTATCAAGCAGCGCCAGCAGGTTCTGCAGCACCAGCTGACCCAGGACCTGCCGCTGGTCAAATGCGACGTCGACCGCATTATTCAGGCCGTCTGCAACGTGCTCGGCAATGCCATCAAATTCACCCCGGATCACGGCCAGGTTCTGGTCGGCACCCGGCTCATTGAAAAACACCGTCTGCCGGAAAAGTTCGCTCAGAATGGTGACCACGGCTCCTGCCTGCTCAGTGGTGAACCGTTTCACTATGTCGAGATTTCCGTCTCCGATAGCGGCATCGGTATTGCCGAGATCGAACAGGACGCTATTTTTGACAAATTCTACGAGGTCGGTGAGGTTGAGGAACATTCGACCGGCAAGGTCGCCTTTAAGGGGCGCGGTGCCGGCCTCGGCCTGACCGTGGTCAAGGGGATTGTCGCTCTGCACGGTGGAGCGGTCTGGGTCGAGAGTCCTGGCTACGATCCGGAAGCGATGCCGGGCAGCACCTTTTATATCCTTCTGCCGGTTGCTGACGAGCTGACGCGAATGGTGAGTCATTGACCACGACCGGCGATAACCTCCCTGAGTGTCAGTTCCGACCCATTTTGCCTCTTGCGCCGATCCGGTGTCTGGGGTATGTATCCGCTTTTTTGTCCGTCCGGAACTGTCGATGAGATTCTGCATGCTGGCCAGCGGCAGCAAGGGCAATGCCGCGCTTCTGGAGTCGGGATCCTGCCGCCTGCTGATCGATGCCGGATTGTCGGCACGGCAACTCTGCCGGCGCATGCAGGCTGTCGATATCGATCCGGCCAGCCTGACCGGGCTACTGGTCAGCCACGAGCACGTCGATCATGTCCGTGGTCTGGCCACCCTCGCCCGGCGCTATAATCTGCCGGTCTATCTGCACAGTCCTCTGACATCATTCCTGGCCGAACGGCTCTGCCCGACGCTGGTCAATGAATTTGAGACCGGCCGCTGCTGGCAGATCGCCGGCATCGAGGTCGAAGCGTTTCCGGTCACTCACGATGCCGTTTCACCCGTCGGGTTCACCTTTCGGACCGAAGCCGGTAAACTGGGGATGGCGACCGACCTTGGTATCGCCACCCGTCTGGTCGAGCAGCACCTGCTCGGTTGCCGGGCGGTGGTGATCGAGTCGAACCACGACGAAACGATGCTGCGCGACGGTCCCTATCCCTGGCCGCTGAAACAGCGAGTCAAGAGCAGTCACGGCCACTTGTCGAACGATGCTGCCGGCCGGCTGATCGACCGCCTGCTCTGGGATGGCCTGGAAAGTCTGGTCCTGGCGCACCTGAGCGAGACCAACAACCTGCCGGCTCTGGCCGGTCAGACGGTCGCCCGGGTCCTGGCCACCCAGAACCTGTGCGCACCGCGGGTGGTGATTGCCCGGCAGGAAGCGCCGACCGATTGGGTCGAACTGACTTGAGCGCGGCGGGTCCGGTGAAATGCCGGCCTGACAACGCGACAACCCATCAACCCGGAGGTAATTCATGGCCTGGAGAATTCTCGTCGGCCTGCAAGACGGAATCGTCGACGCACGCGGTGAGCGGGTTCGGCGTGAAATCCATGACCACCTGGGGATCGATCTCACCGCGGTGCGGACCATCGATGTCTACACCGTCGATGCTGCTCTGACCGAAGACGAGGTGCTGGCGGCCGCAACCGGCCCGTTTTTCGACCCGGTGATTCAGGAATATGCCATCAACCGTCCCCTGGCGCGCGACTTCGACATGTTGATCGAGGTCGGCTTCCGCCCCGGTGTGACCGACAACGCCGGACGCACCGCCAAAGAGGCGATCCAGTACCTGACCGGTCGCCGGTTCGCCGACGGGGAAGGGGTCTACACCTCGGTGCAATACCTGTTGTGCGGCGACATCTCTGCCGCGCACGCCGAGCGAGTCGCCCACGATTTTCTTGCCAACCAGTTGATTCAGCGCTGGAGCATCGTCGCTGCCGCCGACTTCGATTTCGGCAAGGGGCTGCCGGTCTCCATTCCGAAGGTGGCTGTGGGGGGACAGCAGGCTGCGCCCGTACAGGAGATCGATCTCGATGTCAGTGACGACGAGCTGCTGCGGATCAGCCGCGACGGCATGCTTGCCCTCTCCCTGGAAGAGATGAAAGTGCTGCAGGCGTTTGCCGCCGACCCGCAGGTCCGGGAATCACGCCGCCAGGTCGGCCTGGGACAACGGTTGACCGACTGCGAGCTCGAGGCCCTGGCGCAGACCTGGAGCGAGCACTGCAAACACAAGATCTTTGCCGCCCGCATCGATTACGAAGATACCGTGACCGGCGACAGGCAGACGATCGACTCGCTGTTCAAAAGTTGTATCGTGCGCGCGACCCGCGAGATCCGTCAGCGTGCCGGCAAGGATGACATCTGCCTGTCGGTGTTCAAGGACAATGCCGGCGTCATCCGTTTCACTGACGACTGGAGCCTGGTCTTCAAAGTGGAGACCCACAACTCCCCTTCGGCCCTCGATCCGTACGGCGGCGCTCTCACCGGGATCGTCGGCGTCAACCGCGATTCCTTCGGTACCGGCCTCGGCGCGCGTCTGCTGTTCAACACCGATGTGTTCTGCTTCGCTTCGCCCTTTTACGATCAGCCGCTGCCGCCGCGCCTGCTGCATCCGCGGCGGATCTTCGAAGGCGTGGTCGAGGGAGTTGAACACGGCGGCAACAAGAGTGGCATTCCGACGGTGAACGGTTCCATCGTCTTCCACGAGCGCTTTGCCGGCAAGCCGCTGGTCTATTGCGGGACCGGCGCCATCATGCCGGCCGAGGTCAACGGGCGCCCCTGCCATGAGAAACAGGCGCTGGTCGGCGACCATATCGTCATGGTCGGCGGGCGGATCGGCAAGGACGGCATTCATGGCGCGACCTTTTCGTCGGAAGAACTGCACGAGGGGTCACCCGCTACCGCTGTGCAGATCGGTGACCCGATCACCCAGAAGCGGATGTTCGACTGTCTGCTGATCGCCCGGGATCGCGGTCTCTACACCGCCATCACCGACAACGGCGCCGGCGGTCTCTCCTCTTCGGTGGGCGAGATGGCTGAGGACACCGGCGGCTTCGAGATGCACCTCGACCGGGCGCCGCTGAAATACCCTGGTCTCAAACCCTGGGAGATCCTGATCTCCGAGGCGCAGGAGCGTATGACCCTGGCGGTGCCGCCCGACAAGCTCGACGCTCTCCTCACGCTGGCGGCGGAGATGGATGTCGAGGCGACCGATCTTGGCCGCTTCACCGACTCCGGTCATTTTCACTGCCTCTACCAGGGCCAGACCGTCACCTGGCTCCCCATGGCGTTTCTGCACGACGGCGTGCCGCAGATGCGGATTCCGGCGCGCTGGGTACCGCCGACGACGACCGAACCGGACCTGCCGCCACCTGACTGCGCAGCGACGCTGCTGCGACTTCTTGCCAGCCTGAATATTTGCTCCAAGGAATCGGTAGTGCGCCGCTACGATCATGAGGTTCAGGCCGGTACCGTGGTCAAGCCGCTCACCGGTGTGGTCAACGACGGGCCGTCCGACGCCGCGGTGATCCGGCCGCTGCCCGATCGCTACGCTGGCGTGGTCACAGCCCACGGCATCTGCCCGCGCTACTCCGATCTCGACACCTGGCACATGACCGCCAACGCCATCGACGAAGCGCTGCGCAACTATGTGGCCGTCGGCGGCAATATTGAACATGTCGCCGGTCTCGACAACTTTTGCTGGTGCGATCCGGTCGAAAGCGACAAAACCCCGGACGGTGCCTACAAAGCGGCGCAGCTGGTCCGCTCGAATCAGGCCCTTTACGAGTATTGCCTGGCTTTCGGCGTGCCGCTGATCTCCGGCAAGGATTCGATGAAGAACGACTACCAGATCGGTGACACCCGAATCTCGATCCCGCCGACTCTGCTCTTTTCGGTGATCGGCAAGATCGACGATGTCCGCCTGGCAACCACCATGGACGCCAAACAGGCCGGCGACCTGGTTTACCTGCTCGGTCGGACCGAAGACGAACTGGGTGGCTCCGAGTACTACGCGCTGCATGGCCTGCTCGGCGCCAACCTCCCCAAAGTCGATGCCGCCAGCGCCCTGCAGCGCTACCGGACCCTGAATGCCGCCCAGCGGCAGGGGCTGATCGCCTCCTGTCACGATCTCTCCGATGGTGGCCTGGCCGTCGCCCTGGCGGAGACCGCCTTTGCCGGCGGCCTCGGCCTCGATATCCGTCTGGCGGCTCTCGACGCACCGGCCGATCTGCCCGATGCGACCCGCCTGTTCGCCGAATCGGCGAGCCGGTTGCTGGTGACGGTGCCGGTCGATCAGGCCGACCGCTTCGAAACGCTGTTCGCCGGGCAGAGCTGCCGGCAAATCGGTACAGTGGTAGAAGTGCCGGCGCTGCGGATCCGGGGAGGGGAGGATCGACTGTTACTCGATACCCCGCTGACCGAACTGAAAGCGGCCTGGCAGGCGCCGCTCAAGGAGATGTAGCCATGGCCGAAAAGGTCAAAGCCCTGGTCATTGCCGGCAACGGCACCAACTGTGAACGCGAAGTCGCCACCGCTTGCCGCCTGGCCGGTGCCGAGTGCGACATCGTTCATATCGCTGAGCTGTTGACCGGCCGGGTCACTCTGGAACGCTATCAGTTCCTCAACCTGGCCGGCGGTTTCCTCGACGGCGACGATCTCGGCAGCGCCAGGGCCGGCGCCAATCGCCTCAAGCATGCCGCGGTACGCAACAGCAGCGCGACCCTGGCCGATCAGCTGCTGCAGTTTATCGCTGACGGTAAACTGGTGATGGGCGTCTGCAACGGCTTTCAGCTGATGGTCAAACTCGGCCTGCTGCCGGCTCTCGACGGCGATTATCTGCGGCAGAGCGCCACTTTGAGTCACAATGACCGTGGCCGTTTCGAGGATCGCTGGTGCGAGCTGGTCGTCGACCCGCAATCGCCCTGCATTTATACCCGCCACCTGGAGCGGCTCTACCTGCCGGTGCGGCACGGCGAAGGCAAGTTCATCGCTGATAACGCGACCCTCGCTGCTATCGAGGGCCGGCATCTGGGGGCACTGCGCTACACCGATGCCGACGGCCGGCCGACCATGGACTACCCCGACAATCCGAACGGCTCGCTGGCCGCCATCGCCGGACTCTGTGACGCCAGCGGCCGACTGTTCGGCCTGATGCCCCATCCCGAAGCCTACACCCACCGCACCCACCATCCGCGCTGGACCCGCGACCCCGGTCTGCCGGAAGAGGGGATGGGCCTCTGGCTTTACAAAAATGCCGTCGCGTTCATTCGCGAGGAGTTGCTTTAAACGGTGATGCAGTAGCAGAATGAGGCGATTTGACGCTGAGACGCTGAGACGCGGAGAAAATTTCTTTAATTTCAGATTGTTTCTCTGCGCCTCCGTTCCTCCGCGTTAAATCTGGTTATTCGCGGTTTTATTGATAGGAAATACTTCTCCGTGGGCTGAAAGTCCGTGGAGTGACACCATCTAACACGGAGTTTCCTTAAAGATATGTTCGATAAATTTCACGACGAATGCGGTGTGTTCGGGATCTTCGGGCATCCGGAAGCGGCTAATCTGACTTACCTCGGCCTCTACGCCCTGCAGCATCGCGGTCAGGAGAGCTGTGGCATCGTCTCGTCCGACGGCCAGCGGCTGCATGCTTTCCGGCGCATGGGGCTGGTGGCCGATGTTTTCAAGAGCGATTCAACCTTCGAAGATCTGCCGGGGCGCAGCGCCATCGGCCATGTGCGCTACTCGACGGCCGGCAGCAGCGACCTGAAGAACGTGCAGCCGATCATGGTCGACTACGCCAGGGGGAGCATCGCCGTCGCCCACAACGGCAATCTGGTCAATGCTCAGGATATCCGCAATGAGCTGGAGCAGAGCGGCTCGATCTTCTCGACCACGTCGGATACCGAGGTCGTCATCCACCTGATGGCCAAGGCGCCGAGCGACTCTCTGGCCGACCGCGTCGTCGAGGCGCTGTCGGCGGTCAAGGGGGCCTACAGCTCTGTGTTCCTGACCGAAACCCGCATGGTGGCGGTGCGCGATCCAAACGGTTTCCGCCCGCTGGTGCTCGGCCGACTCAACGAAGCGTATGTGGTCGCCTCCGAGACCTGTGCCTTCGACCTGATCGAAGCCGAGTTCATCCGCGAGATCGAGCCGGGCGAGATGCTGGTGATCGACAAGAACGGTATGAAGTCCTTCCAGCCGTTCAAGGTCGTGCCACCATCACCCTGCATCTTCGAGTTCATCTATTTCGCCCGGCCGGACAGCACGATTTTCGGTCACCAGGTCTATACGGTCCGCAAGGAGTTCGGCCGGCAGCTGGCCCGGGAGCATGCTGTGGACGCCGATCTGGTGATCGCCGTCCCTGACTCCGGGGTGCCGGCAGCCATGGGTTATGCGGAAGAAGCGGGGATCCCCTTCGAACTGGGGCTGATTCGCAACCATTACGTCGGTCGCACCTTCATCGAGCCGCAGCAGTCGATCCGCCATTTCGGCGTCAAACTCAAGCTCAACCCGGTGCGCGATGTGATCGCCGGCAAACGGGTGGTGGTCATCGACGACTCCCTGGTGCGCGGTACCACCGCTCGCAAGATCATCAAGATGATCCGCAATGCCGGTGCCCGCGAGGTCCATATGCGGGTTTCCAGTCCGCCGACCAGCTATCCCTGCTACTACGGCATCGACACACCGACCCGCAAGGAGTTGATCTCGTCGTCGCACACCATCGAGGAGATCAACCGCTATATCACCTCGGACACTCTCGGTTACCTGAGCCGTGAGGGGATGAAGATCGTCGCCGGCGATTCAGCCGACATGACCCACGGCCGGTTCTGCGACGCCTGCTTCAGCGGTGAATACCCGGTCAAGTTCCCCCGTCTGCGCGCCGACAGCCAGTTGGGGCTGTTCTGATCGCAACGCATCAACGATTCAACGTATTTTCATGCAAGGAGAGAGATCGATGACGGAGCAGGAACGCCAGGAACTGATGCGGATTATCCGTGAGCTGTCCTACGAAGAGCGGGAAGTGACTCTCGCTTCGGGACGCAAGAGTAATTTCTACTTCGACGGCAAACAGACCACGCTGCACGCCACGGGCGGACTGCTGGTCGGCAAGGCCTTCTGGGAGGTCGTCAAGCAGCTCGACGGACCGATCGACGGTGTCGGCGGTCTAACCCTCGGCGCTGATCCGATCGCCACCGCCACCTCGATTGCCGCAGCTTTGGACGGCGAGCAGGTGCACGCTTTCATCATCCGCAAGGAGCCGAAGGGACACGGTACCGGCCAGTGGCTGGAAGGGCGCAAGAACCTGCCGCCCGGCAGCCGGGTGGTGATTGTCGAGGATGTCACCACCACCGGCGGCTCATCGATGCAGGCGGTGGAGCGGGCCGAACAGGAAGGGCTGCAGGTCATCGGCATCGTCACCCTGGTCGATCGGGAAGAGGGGGCGCGTGACAATATCGAAGCGGCCGGTCAGCAGCTGCGCGCCGTCTTCACCCGCACGCAAGTGGTTGGCTAAAATCAGGGGGATTCAGGATGCGGAATTCAGAATAACAACGAGGCTCCAGATCTCTTCCGCATCCTGATTGCTCTGGCGCCGGGCGTAGAAAGATCCAGGACCCGGCATGAGCTTTTGAGTCAGGACGGAAGACTTTCTCCTGAATCCTGCATCCTGACTCCTGGATTTGTATTCATTCATCCGGTATCTTGAACGCAACGTGTACGCCGTCGAGGGTTTCCAGTTGGGCGCGGTCGATGGTATGGGTGTCGCCGATGACACCGATGATGGTGCGGTTGGCGCCGGTCGACTGGTGAAAATCGAAATCGTGCTCAACCAGATACTGTTTGACCCGGCGCAGCTGATCTTCGGCTGCGCCTTTTTTCATGATGATCAACATCGTCAGATCCCCTTGGTGCGGAGGCGCTCGAGTCGGCGCGATTCGTCGATGACCCGTTCGAACAGGCGAACAATCGCCTCGTTCTCCAGAGGGCCGGGGTTGCCCGCGGCCATCGCCTCGAAAATCCGCTTCTCGCGTTCCGGATCGTAGACCGGAATCCCCAACTCCTTCTTGATCTCGCCGATCTTCAGTGCCAGTCCGGCCCGTTCGTTGAAAATCCGCAGCAGTTCGCGGTCGAGATGGTTGATTTCCCTGCGATAATCGTCGATGGTCAAGCTCCGCCTCCCTTTCTCCAGACTCCTCAAAAAGCCTTCTTCAGCAGTGTGTCCCGTTTCCAGTGGCCATCGTCCTGGTGCGGATAGTCGATGGTGTAGTGGAGGCCGCGGCTCTCCTTGCGCTTCAGGGCCGAGCGGATGATCAACTCGGCGGCCAGAGCGATGTTGCGCAGCTCGATCAGGTCCGAGGTGATGTAGAAATCCCAGTAGTAGTCGGCGATCTCCTCCTGGATCATCTGCACCCGGCGCAGAGCCCTGACCAGCCGTTTGTCCGAGCGGACGATGCCAACATAGTTCCACATGCAGCGGCGGATTTCGTCCCAGTTGTGAGCGACAATCACCTCTTCGTCACTGTCACGGGCACTGCCGCTGTCCCAGGGGGGGACCGGTGGGCAGGGGGGGTGGCCGTCGAGATGGCGGACGACCGATTTGGCCGCGGCCCGGCTACCGAAAACCACTCCTTCGAGGAGGCTGTTGCTCGCGAGGCGATTGGCGCCGTGAAGACCGGTACAGGAGGTCTCGCCGATGGCGAACAGACTGCGGATATCGGTTTCGCCGTCGATATCGACCTTGACGCCGCCGCACAGGTAGTGAGCGGCCGGCACCACCGGCAGCGGTTCGCGGGTCATGTCGATGCCGTAGGAGAGGCAGGTCTCGTAGATATAGGGGAAGCGGTCCTTGATGTAGGCGGCGTCTTTGTGGGTGATGTCGAGACAGATGTAGTCGTCGCCGTGCATCTTCATCTCGTGGTCCATGGCCCGGGCGACGATGTCGCGCGGCGCCAGATCCTTGAGGGGATGATAACTCTCCATGAAGGCGGTGCCGTCACGGCGGCGCAGTACCGCGCCCTCGCCGCGCACCGTTTCCGAGATCAAAAACGATTTCGCCTGGGGATGATAGAGGGTGGTCGGGTGGAACTGCATGAACTCCATGTTGGCAACAGTGGCGCCGGCCCGGTAGGCCATGGCGATTCCGTCGCCGGTGGCGATATCCGGATTGCAGGTATACAGATAGACCTTGCCAGCGCCGCCGGTCGCTAGTACCGTAATCCCGGCACCGAAGGTGATCACTTCGCCCTCTTCGCTGTCGAGGACATAGGCGCCGAGGCAGCGATCGGGCTTGAGGCGGCGTCGGGTCACCTTGGCTTCGGTGATCAGGTCGATCGCCACATGCCGCTCGAAAATCTCGATGTTCGGATGACTGCGCACCGCTGCCACCAGGGCGCGTTCGATCTCCTTGCCGGTTTCGTCCTTGGCGTGGTAGATGCGCCGCTGACTGTGGCCGCCCTCCCGGGTCAGGTCGTAGCTCCGGTCCTCCTTGCGCGAGAAGTTGACCCCCCAGTCGATCAGATCCTGGATGGCTGCTGGCCCTTGCTCGACCACGCTGCGCACGACCTGTTCAGCGGGGAGCCAGGCACCGGCCTCCATGGTGTCACGCACATGTTGTTCGAAGGAGTCCTGGGGCGTGGCGACCGCGGCGATCCCCCCCTGGGCCAGACCGGTCGCCGTGATGGCGATCTCGCGCTTGGTGACGATGGCGACCTTGCCGTGCGGCGCGACTTTCAGGGCGTAACTGAGGCCGGCGATGCCGCTGCCGATGACGAGGAAGTCGGAGACGATGTTCATGATCGGTTGGCCTGTCGTTTGCTAAACACAATGAAGTGAGCGTTAAGGCGTTGCTGTGCGGCTTGAATGATGAAGTCTGAATCCCTCGATTCTCTGCCAATTTCAGGTCATTGCGCGATTATCCGGCCGGCCGGTAAGACTGTCAAGGCTTAACTCGGTTGAAATACTGTCATGTTTAGGCTATAGATTTGAAGACTTTACTGGAGCTGTCGTTCATGATCCGTCTGCCACACATAATGGTCCCGCTGACTGCCTGCGCTGTGTTGTTCGCCGTTTCGCCGGCTGCCGCTGACATTTATCGTTACGTCGATGCGAACGGCGTCGTCCATTTTACCGATAAGCCGACCCATGGCCACTGGAATCTGTACCGCAAACAGCGTGCTCCGGAGGCGGTTTCCGAATCTTTCTATGCGGATCTGATACGTCATTACGCCAAACGTCACGGAATTGATGAGGCCCTGGTCAGGGCGGTCATCAAGGTCGAGAGCAACTATCGCCCCCATGTCGTCTCCCGCAAGGGGGCCCAGGGTCTGATGCAGCTGATTCCCGAGACCGCGCGCGAACTGAATGTCCGCGACCCCTTCGATCCTTCGGAGAATATTCGTGGCGGCACCCTCTATCTGCGCCGCATGCTCGACCGCTTCAACGGCGACCTGGAACTGGCCCTGGCCGCCTACAACGCCGGACCGGGGGCCGTGCAGCGTTACGGCGGTATCCCGCCGTTCAACGAGACCATCAACTATATCGAGCGCGTCAAGCACCATCTGCAGCGCTATCGTCACGCGGATGATGCCCTGTTATGAATCTGCGTTCCGGCCGACTCAACCTGCCGAATATCCTCACCCTGACGCGCATCTGCGCCGTGCCGGTCATTGTGCTTCTCATGCTGTCGCCGTCACGCACCGCCGGCATGTGGGCCGCGGCCATATTCGGCATCGCCGCCGTCACCGATTTTATCGACGGCTGGCTCGCCCGACGCTGGGGGATCGTCACCGTCCTCGGTAAATTCCTCGACCCCCTGGCCGACAAACTGATCGTCATGGCGGCGCTGATCATGTTGATCCCGCACGATCGCGCGCCGGCCTGGGCGGTGTTCCTCATTCTCGCCCGGGAAATTATCGTCACCGGTCTGCGCTCCATCGCTTCGTCCGAGGGGATTGTCATCGATGCCAGCGAACTCGGCAAATACAAGACCATCTACCAGATGGTGGCGATCCCCGGCCTGATGCTGCATTACGACTACTACTGGTTCTTCGGGATCGAGTGGTCGATTTTCCATGTCAATATGCACAATTTCGGTTTGTTTTTCTTCTATATCTCCCTGTTGCTGACCCTCTGGTCCGGTTACGATTACCTGCACAAGTTCTTCCGGGTCTTCGCTCGCACCGGCGCTGCCTGACGAAAAAAAATGATGAAATTTTCGGTTGACTTGTCTTGAACCGTTTTGTATAAAGGCTCTCGCTTTGCGACAGCGCGGGAATAACTCAGTGGTAGAGTGCAACCTTGCCAAGGTTGAAGTCGCGGGTTCGAATCCCGTTTCCCGCTCCAAAAATGACAGGGGTTGGCGATAGAGTCGCTGACCCCTTTTTGTGTTTACCCCACGCCTTGCCGGAAAGGTCGTGATGGAACAGCTCACTGTCGGACTCGGCGAACGCAGTTACCCGATCTGGATCGGCGACACCATCCTCACAGGTTTGCCGGAGGCTTTGCGCCAGATCGCTTTCCCGAAACGCATCGCCCTGGTTACCAACCCGGTGGTCGGCGATCTGTACGCTCCAGCGCTGACGGAGGTGCTGGCCGGAGCAGGCTACCGGGTCAGCGTCATCCGCCTGCCCGACGGCGAACAGTACAAGACCCTCGACACCCTCTCCCTGATCTATGACGAACTGGTCGCTCTCCGTTTTGACCGTCACACCGGGCTCCTCGCCCTCGGTGGTGGGGTCATCGGTGACATGACCGGCTTTGCCGCGGCCACCTATCTGCGTGGCATCCCGTTCGTACAGGTCCCGACCACGCTCCTCTCCCAGGTCGACAGCTCCGTCGGCGGCAAGACCGGTGTCAACCATCCGCGCGGCAAGAATCTGATCGGCGCCTTCTATCAGCCACGACATGTGCATATCGATGTCGGCGTCCTGCAGAGCCTGCCGGATCGCGAGTATTTTGCCGGCCTCGGCGAAGTGGTCAAATACGGGATCATTCGCGACCAACCGTTCTTTGTCTGGCTCGAAGAGCAGCAGGCGGCCTTACGCGACCGGGAGACCGGGGCCCTGATCCATGCGGTGAAGAGATCTTGCCAAATCAAGGCGGATGTTGTAGAAGAAGACGAAAAAGAGCAGGGATTGCGAGCGATTCTGAATCTTGGCCATACCTTTGGGCACGCGATCGAGACCCTGACCGGCTACGGTGTCATTCAGCATGGTGAGGCGGTTGCCATCGGCATGATCCTGGCGGCACGGACGTCGTGCCTGATGAATCTGTGTACCCGTGCCGATGTCGCCCGCATTGAGGCGTTGCTGTCCGGGCTGCATCTGCCGACTGCCGCACCGGACTTCCCTGCCGATGATTACGTTGCGGTGATGCAACACGACAAGAAGGTCAAGTCCGGCACCGTGCGCCTGGTTCTCAACCACGGTGTCGGTGCGGCGCAACTCCATGATATCGACCAGCCGTTGCCACTGATGCAGCAGCTGCTGAACTGACCAGCCTGGCGGGAAGGGGAGTTCATGAATCCGGAGAGCAGCAGTCTGACCGGCAAGATCGACACCTACCTGCAGATCATTGCCAAGGACCCCCATTCGACGGCCTTCGTGCCGCTGGCGGATGCCTATCGGCAACTCGGCCTGCTCGACACGGCTCTGCGCATTGCCCGTTTCGGTACGGAGAATCTGCCGCACTTCTGCCCCGGTTTTGCAATTCTCGGTCGGATCCTCACCCAGATGGGCCGTTTTGGCGAAGCGGCCGACGCCTTTACCCACGCTCTGGAGATTGACGAAGAGGGGCTCTCGGCACTCACCGGCCTGGTGCGGCTGCACCTCGCCCGTTGCCAGCCGGAGCAGGCGCGTGAGGTTCTTCAGCGGGCGGCACAGTTTCATCCGGACGATGAATCGATTCGCACCCTCCGGGCTGTCATGGACATCCCTCTTCCCTGGCTGGACATGTCCGAAGCGGCTGTCTCCATATCGGAGCAGACGGTTACGGCCGTCGAGGAGGACGACAGGGTCGATCCCGCTCCGGATGTCGTGGCACCGATTCCGACCGCCACGCTGGCGGAAATCTATGTCAAACAGGGCCTGTTCGACAAGGCCATCGCCGTCTACCGACAGATCCTCAAGGAGAATCCCGAGAATGCCGGGATCGGCGAGCGGCTCAGACGACTGCTCGCTGAACGGCAGGCGGAACAGCCGCCTCGGCAGCCGGTCGCAACCGGTGCGGTGACCACTTCGAACGAGGTCGTCGAGCCGGCGGCCACGGCGCCTGCTCCCCCGGACGCTGCCGCCCCGCAACGACCAGTGCTCGGCATCCTGGAAAACCTGTTACAGGCGATCAGGCAAAGGAGAACAGATGTTCAATCAGGTTCTGCAACGCATTGTCGATGAAACCGGTGGCGCCGTCGGCGCCGTGCTGATGGGCTTTGACGGCATCGCCATCGAGCAGTATTTTACGGCCGAAGAGGTGCTCGATCTGCAGATCGTGGCGATCGAGTATTCCAATGTCCTCAAGGAGATCCGCAAGACCTCCGAGGTTCTCAAGCTTGGGAAGATGGAAGAGGTCTCGATCAAGACCGAACGCTTTATCATTATCATCCGTGCGATCACCAGCGAATACTTTGTCGCCCTGACCCTTTACCGGGACGGCAACTTCGGCAAGGGACGCTACCTGTTGACCCGTGAGGCCCCGGGCTTGCACGAGGCCCTGGTCTGATGGCGCACATTCTGGTTTTGCACGGTCCGAACCTGAACCTGCTCGGCCGGCGCGAGCCGGAGGTCTACGGACGGCAGACCCTGGCAGAGATCGATGCCGAACTGCAGCAGCTGGCGACGCAGCTGAATCTGGACGTCGACTGCTGCCAGTCGAACCATGAAGGGGTTCTGATCGACCGGGTACACGCGGCGTTCGACGGCGGCATTCAGGGGATCATCATCAACCCCGGCGGCCTGACCCATACCAGTGTCGCCCTGCGTGACGCCCTGGCGGCGGTCAACCTGCCGGTCATCGAAGTGCATCTGTCGAATATCCATGCCCGCGAGCCGTTCCGCCAGCAGTCGTTGATCGCCGCGATCGCCCTCGGCCAGATTTCCGGTCTCGGCAGTCTCGGCTATCAGCTTGCCCTGCGGGCCCTGCATGCCCGCTTGCGCTGAAACGACGGACTCCCCATGCCAGAGTCGATGACCGCCCGGCGGCAGAAGGTCACGCAGCTGCTCGCCGCGCATGATCTCGACGTCCTGGTTCTGCATGAACTGAATACGATCCGTTACTTGTGCGGTTTTACCGGCAGCGACGGGCTGCTGGTCGCGGGTCGCGAGCAGACGGTCTTTTTGACCGACTCCCGCTACACAGTCCAGGCCGGGGAGCAGGTCTGCGCCGACCGGGTCGAGGAGTACCGGGTCAAGATCGATGGTTTGCTCGGCCTGCTGCGGGAATTCGGCGTGCGCCGCATCGGTTTTGAGGCCGATCTGGCCTTCGGCACCGTCGTCAAGCTGCAAGAGAAGGGGGGGGCTGGCTGGGACTGGCGCCCCCTCGATGATGAACTCGCCGCGTTGCGCCTGTGTAAGGACGAGGCGGAAATCGCCTTGATGGAGCAGGCTGCCGGCCTGCACGTCGCAGCGTTTGCCGAAGTCGCCGAGCTGCTCCGTCCCGGTGTCGAGGAGCGGGCGATTGCCCTGCGCCTCGAATTCGCCCTGAAAAACGCCGGCGCCGAGGAGAAGTCCTTCGACTTCATCGTCGCCTCCGGCGTGCGTGGCGCCCTGCCGCACGGGGTCGCCAGCGACCGCACCTTGCAGGATGGCGAACTGGTGACCATCGATTTCGGCTGTCGTTGGCAGGGCTACCATTCCGACGAAACGGTCACCGTGGCGATCGGTGAGCCGTCCGGGCAGCTCCGCCGGATCCATGACATCGTCCGCGAGGCCCACGACCGCGCACTTGTTGCGGTTCGACCCGGCATCCCCCTGCACGAGCTCGACCGGATCGCCCGGGAGTATATCGCCGCCGCCGGCTACGGTGAGTACTTCGGCCATGGGCTCGGGCACGGCATCGGCCTCGCGGTTCACGAGGCGCCGCGTCTGTCGCCGCGCAGTGAGCTGGTTGCCGCGCCGGGAATGGTCTTTACCATCGAACCGGGGGTCTACCTCCCCGGAGTTGGCGGCGTGCGCATCGAGGATATGGTGCTGGTGACCGACAGCGGCGCCAGGCTGCTGACGCAACTGCCGAAAGAATGTATCGATTACACCGTTTGACTGAACAGCAAGAATTCAACCGACCCCGCTGACGGGGTGGCATTCACAGGAGGTCAACATGGACATCAAGGATATCAAGGCGCTGGTCAAGATTATCACTGACAGCGATATCAGCGAATTCGAGATGGAGAACGAGATCGAGCGGATACATATCCGGCGCGGCGCGGAGAAGGAGTATGTCCAGGTCAGCGCACCGACGCTGACTGCGGCTGCACCTCTGCCCGCTGCGGCCCCGGCGGCCGCACCGGCGACTGCACCGGCCGAGGCGGTTGACGATGGCTGCGAGACGATCACCTCGCCGATCGTCGGTACCTTCTACCGCAAGTCGAGTCCGGAAGCTGATCCGTATGTCGAGGTCGGCAGCACCGTCGAGGCCGGACAGACCGTCTGTCTGGTCGAAGCGATGAAACTGTTCAATGAAATCGAGGCTGACTACAAGTGCAAGATTGTCGAGATTCTCAAGGATGATGCCTCTCCGGTTGAGTATGGCGAGCCGCTGTTCAAGGTCAAGCGTCTGTAGGCAAAAATAAGGAGGTGGCATGTTTCACAAGATTCTGATTGCCAATCGCGGCGAAATCGCCCTGCGCATCATCCGGGCCTGCAAAGAGCTCGGTATCCGTACCGTGGCGGTGCACTCCACCGCCGATGCCGACGCTCTGCACACCAAGATCGCCGACGAGAGCATCTGCATCGGCAAAGCGCCGAGTGCCGAGAGCTATCTGAACATGAAGGCGATTATCAGCGCCGCCGAAGTGACCGATGCGCAGGCGATCCATCCCGGCTACGGTTTCCTCGCCGAAAACGCCGAGTTCGCCGAAGTCTGCGAAAACTGTGGCCTGACCTTCATCGGTCCGTCGGCGGAGAGTATCCGCATCATGGGGGACAAGATCGCCGGCCGCCAGTCAGTCACCAAAGCGGGCGTGCCGATTCTGCCGGGGACCAAGGATAACGTGCCGAGTGTCGAGGAGGCCCAGCGGATCGCCGCCGAGATCGGTTTTCCGGTCATCATCAAGGCGACCGCCGGCGGTGGCGGCAAGGGGATGAAGGTTGTCCATTCCCCGGTTGCTCTCCCCAACCTGTTCGCTACCGCGCGCGCCGAGGCCAGAGCCTCTTTCGGCAACGCCGACGTCTATATCGAAAAATTCTGCGAGCAGCCACGGCATGTCGAGGTGCAGATCCTCGGCGACAAGCATGGCAACGTTATCCACCTCGGCGAACGTGACTGCTCGATTCAGCGGCGTCATCAGAAGCTGATCGAGGAAGCTCCCTGCCCGGTGCTCAGTCCGGCCCTGCGCAAGCAGCTGTGTGAGTGTGCCGTCAACGCGGCCAAAGCGATCGGCTATTACAGCGCCGGGACCATGGAGTTTCTGCTCGACAAGAACAACAACTTCTACTTCATGGAGATGAACACCCGGGTGCAGGTCGAACATCCGGTCACCGAGATGATCACCGGGGTCGACATCATCAAGGAACAGATCCGGATCGCTTACGGCGAGCCGCTCCGTTACCAGCAGAAGGACATCAAGATCCGCGGCCATGCCATCGAGTGCCGGATCAACGCCGAGGATCCGGTCAAGTTTACGCCGTGCCCCGGCAAGGTCGACGGCTATCATCCGCCCGGCGGACTCGGTGTGCGGATCGACAGCGCCATTTACGACCAGTACACCATCCTGCCGTACTACGATTCCATGGTCGCCAAGCTGATTGTGCATGCCGATACCCGCGAAGAGGCGATCAAGCGGATGGCACGAGCCCTCGACGAGTTCATCATTGGCGGCGTCAAGACGACTATCGAGTTCCATCAGCGAATCATGGCCAACAAGGATTTCATCGAAGGCGACGTCGATACCGGTTTCCTGGAGCGCCTGAAGATCTGATTTTTTTGGGTTTGGCGCGGAGACGCTGGGGCGCGGAGAAAATCGATACAAGTCAGGCTTCTCCATGCGAATCTCTGCGGCTCCGTGCTGTTTTCCCGCGATGAAAAATCAGAGTGGGAGCGCTGTTGGCAGAACAACGGGCAGGGCAGTTTCCGTCAGGAGCTGCCCTGCTGACGTTACACGGTAGACGCGGATAATGACCGACTGGCAACCAAGGAGATGGCGGCTGATACGTTCCGGCCGTCTGTCCGGGGCGATGAACATGGCCCTCGACGAGGCTCTGCTCGAAGCGGTGGCGTCCGGGGCGTCCGGGCCTTTGCTGCGCCTCTACGGCTGGCAGCCGGCGACGTTGACCCTCGGTTACGCGCAGTCGGCCCGGCACGATATCGATCTCACCGCCTGCCGGGCGTCCGGAATCGATGTCGTCCGTCGCACCACCGGCGGGCGGGCGGTGCTGCATGCCGACGAACTGACCTATGCACTGGTTGCCCGCACCGATGACCCCCCCTTTGCCGGTTCGGTGCTCCACTGCTACCGGGTGATCGCCGAAGTTTTGCAGGTTGCGCTGCGTCAGGCCGGGATCGACGCCGAACTGGTGCCGGGCCGGCGGGAGGGGGAGGGCGCCCGTCCGGCCCATGCCGTCTGTTTTACTGCTCCGGCCCAGTATGAACTGCTCGCCGCCGGCCGCAAGATTGTCGGCAGTGCCCAGAAGCGACGCGGTCAGGCGTTCCTGCAGCACGGCTCGATCCCCCTGACCCTCGATGTCGATCTGCTGGCACGCTTGCTGCGGGTCGCTCCGGACGATCAATTGTCGCTGCGCAAGGTCGGCTGGCTGGCGGGACTGACGGCTGAGACCGTCACCGTGGCGCGCCTTGAAGAGCTGCTGGTCGACGCTTTTCAGACCCGACTCGGTGTCATCTGGCAAGAGTCGACTGTCGCGGCCGACGAACAGCAACGGGCGGACCAGCTGCACGCCGAGACGTTCGCCCGGGATGCCTGGACACTCCAGAGATGAAGGAACAAGCCTTGTCGCAACGGCCCCTGCGTATCGGTCGGATCGCCTACCTGAACGTCGTCCCCTTTTTTCATTCTCTCGATGAAGCCGGCTTTCATGGCGAGATCCGTGCCGGCGTGCCGGCGGATCTGAATCGGCTGCTCGCCGCAGGAGTGATCGATGCCTGTCCGTCCTCCTCCTTCGAGTACGGCCGGCACGCACCCGACTACCTGCTGATCCCGGGGCATTCGATCAGCAGCATCGGTCCGGTGCATAGTGTCCTGTTGTTCAGCTCGGGGCCTCTCGACCGTCTCGACGGCCGGACAATCGCCCTGACCGGCGAGTCGGCGACCTCGGTCAACCTGCTGCAGATCCTGCTGCGTGAGGTGGCCGGCTGCCGCGATGTCGTCTGTCGGGTTCCCGATCTGCCGATCGAAGAGTCGCTGCGCCGGGGGGAGCCGACGCTGCTGATCGGCGACCGGGCGCTGGCGGCCGCCAAAGCCTGCGCCGATGCCGGGCAGATCCACGATCTCGGAGAGCTCTGGTATCGCCATACCGGTCTGCCGTTCGTCTTTGCTCTCTGGATCGTCCGCCGCGATGCCGCCCGCCGCGATCTCGCCGCCCTGCAGGCCTTCGCCCGGCAGCTCGACCTGGCGCGGCAACGTGCTTTCGCCGATCTGGACGCCGTGGCGGCAGCGCTGTCGGCTCGGGAAGTCCTTGAGAAAAATGAAATGATCGCTTATTGGCGGGAGCTCTCATACGATCTGACCCCGGCACACCATGAAGGTCTGCGTCGCTATTTCAGTCTCTGCCACAAGCATGGCCTGCTCGCCAGCGTGCCAGAGCTGAGCTTTCTGCCGGTGGCCTGATCAGGGGCGAGTCAGAGACTGACGATAGTCGGCGAGAATCTGGCTGTGGTCGAAGCAGAGCATGGCGGGGAGGTCGTCGAGAGGAAAGAGTCTTGCTCCTGCGGCATCGTCGCCGGCAAGCAGGGTCCCATGACCTGCGGCGGTGAAGACCACGGAGATGTTGTGCTGGCGCGGGTCGCGCGCCGGGTCGGAGTAGGTGTGAAACTGGCGCAGGTCGGTCAGGTCCAGGCCGGTCTCCTCGGCGATCTCGCGCCGGGCGGCCTGCTCCAGACTTTCGCCGTATTCAACAAAGCCACCCGGCAGCGCCCAGCCGAAAGGCTCTTTGCCGCGTTCTATCAGAACGATTTTCCCCTGGTAGCGCACGATCACATCGACGGTCGGAAACGGATTGCGGTAACGCACGATTTCTCTGCCGCAATCGGGGCAGGTCAGGCGGTCTGGCATGATCGGTCATCCTCCGATTGACACTGTTTGCATAATTGCACTAATAATACCCGATCTTTCTCACTCTGCCCGGGTGGCGGAACTGGTAGACGCAAGGGACTTAAAATCCCTCGGCCGCAAGGCTGTGCGGGTTCGATTCCCGCCCCGGGCACCATTTGTGAACCTGACGCCGTCAGGGGTGATAAGTGAGGTGGTCATTCGAATGCGACCCGCCTGACTTTTTTCACCGTTCCGCATCTCGTCCTCCCCATGCCTTGCATGACCAGCTGCATGCAGGCTGGCATCACGATGACCCATGAATCGCATTGAGCTTTTGAAAAAAATCGATGCTGTTGTCGGTCGATTGGCGGTGGCACTGTTGCCGCCCAGTCCACCGGTCAGCCGTCTCTCCGTCTGCCGACGCATCCTGGTGATCCGTCCCGGCGGCATCGGCGATGCCGTACTGCTGGTCCCGCTGTTGCAGCAGCTGCAACAACGCTGGCCGGAGGCGCGCATCGATCTGCTGGCCGAGCGGCGCAATGCGGCGATTTTCAAGCTGTGTCCGGTTGTCGACCGGATTCATCTCTATGATAAAGACGGTCTGTGCAAAGTGCTGCGCACACGCTACGACCTGGTGATCGACACCGAGCAGTGGCATCGCCTGTCGGCTGTGGTGGCCCGCCAGGTGCCGGCGCGGGTGCGTATCGGCTTCGGCAGCAACGAGCGACGGCAACTGTTCACACACGCCGTCGCCTATACGCACCAGCGCTACGAGGTCGACAGTTTTCTCGATCTGCTCCGGCCGCTCGCTATCGAGCCGCCCGATGTGCTGGCAAGCCCGTTCCTGATCGTTCCGGCAGCGGAACGGCAGCGCGCCGGGGAGCTGCTGCAGCTCCTTGCCGGCCGGCCGTTCGTGGCGCTTTTCCCCGGGGCGAGTATCGCCGAGCGGCGTTGGGGCGCCGACCGCTTCGGCGAACTGGCGGCCCGCTTGAGCAACGACGGCTGGCCGGTGGTGGTGATCGGCGGCCCGGACGATCGGCCGGGCGGAGACACGATCATCGCCGCAGCCGACGGTCTCAACCTGGCCGGGCAGACCTCTCTGCCCGGTTCGGCAGCGATCATCGCCCGCGCCAGCCTGCTGATCAGCGGTGATTCCGGCATGCTGCATGTCGCTGTCGGCCTCGGCCGGCCGACGGTTGCCCTGTTCGGTTCGGGGATTGCTGCCAAATGGGCGCCACGCGGCGGCAACCACCGGCTGCTGAATCGGGAACTCGCCTGTTCCCCCTGTACCCGCTTCGGTACCACGCCCCCCTGTCCGCACGGGGTGCGCTGTCTCGAACTCATTACCGTCGAAGATGTCTATCAGGCAGCCGGAAATCTGCTGGCTGCTCCAGGAGAGTAATCCGCCGATGCCACTGTTTGTGACCCTGTTGCTTTTCAGTTTTATTCTCGGGGCCGTCATCGGCTCCTTTCTCAATGTCTGCATCTACCGCATCCCGGCCGGCGAGTCGATTGTCACGCCGCGCTCGCGCTGCCCGCACTGCGCCAGTCCGATCCGCTGGTACCATAACATTCCGTTGCTCAGCTGGCTGCTGCTGCGCGGCCGCTGCGCCGACTGTGCGGCACCGGTCTCCTGGCGCTATCCTCTGGTCGAACTTCTCAACGGCCTGCTGTTCGCACTGTTCTTCTACCGCTTCGGCCTGCATCCGGTTACTCCGGTCTTCTGGCTGCTGGTCGCCGCCCTGGTGGTCATCAGCTTCATCGACCTCGATCACCAGATCATCCCCGACGTCATCAGTCTTCCCGGCATCCCCGTCGGTTTCCTCTGTTCCTTCCTCATCCCCTGGGTCTCCTGGCAGAGTTCCCTCGCCGGCCTCCTGTTCGGCGGCGGCAGCCTGCTCGCCATCGCCCTCGGCTACGAACTCTTGACCGGCAAAGAGGGGATGGGGCTCGGTGATGTCAAACTGCTCGCCATGCTCGGTGCTTTTCTCGGCTGGACCGTTGTCTTGCCAACGATTTTCATCGGTTCGGTGCTCGGCAGCCTGGTCGGCGTACCGCTGATGCTGATCCGGAAGGCCGATCGCCACCTCGCCATTCCGTTTGGCCCCTTTCTCGCCGCCGGTGCGCTCGTCTATCTCTATTTTGTCACTTACTGGGATCCGATGATGCGCTGGTATCTCGACCTGTTTGTCAGCCTGTTCCGCAGCTACTGAGTTCAGTCGGCTGCCGTTACGATCCTGCCACCACCCCCGAGAGCATCGATTCGACGGATTGTCGACTCATTTTTTTGGCCTTCAGCATTACAATATCTGGTGCTGTTATCTGCAGGCGTGCGCAAAATCTTGAGATTCTTGTTCGATATATGTAATTCGATGGCTTTGTTTGGTAATTACCTGTGTTTAATTGCTTGACAGTATGCTTTATTTAACCATAATTAAGCATAATTTTGCTTCATAATAACGAACTGCAACCATTGGTCTGTCATGAAAAATCGTGTACAGGAAATCCGCGAAGCACAATTGATGAGCAAGGCGGAACTGGCGCGCAAAGCAGGCGTCTCGCCAGTGACAGTGGATCGCATCGAAGGAGGTGCGGCGTGTCGCATGTCGACCAAACGCAAAATCATCCTGGCCCTCGGCCTGAAGCTGACAGACCGGGACAAGGTTTTTCCCGATGATGGCTGATGGTATGTTCCTTGCTCCGTTTGGCTCAAATACAGGCACTGCTGAGGCGCAGACACCGATGAGCCAGGTCGGCATGTCCGGCGCACTAAGGCCAATCTGATAATCAATCACTAGAGGCCAGGGACAAGCATGTTATTCCAGAAGAAGAAAGATCTGATCGGCGTCGATATCGGCTCCAGCGCCATCAAGGCCGTCTGCCTCAAGGATGTCAAAGGCGGGTACGAGCTTGCCAGTCTGGGAATGACCACACTCCCCTCCGGAGCCATCGTCGACAATGTCATTATGGATTCCGGCACGGTTGTCGATGCGATCAAGGGGTTGGTGGAAAGCCTGAAGCTCAAGACAAAAAATGTCGCCCTCTCGGTCTCCGGGCACTCGGTGATTATCCGCAAGATCCCGATGCAGATCATGACTGAGGACGAAATTGAAACCTCCATTCAGTGGGAAGCCGAGAAGTTTATCCCCTTCGAGGTTTCGGAAGTCAATCTCGATTACCAGGTGATCGGGGTTGACGAAGCCGACAACTCCGTCATGAACGTCATCCTGGTGGCGGCCAAAAAAGAGATCGTCAACGACTATGTCGCCATTTTCAAAGAGTGCGGCATGCAGCCCCTGGTGGTCGACATCGACTGCTTCGCTGTGCAGAACGTCTTTGAGACCAACTACGGTGTCGCCGCCGACGAGAACGTCGCACTGGTCAACATGGGCGCCAGCTCGATGAACGTCAACGTCCTCAAAAAAGGGGTGTCGGTCTTCACCCGTGATATCCAGATCGGCGGCAACGCTTACAACGAGGACCTGCAGAAGGCTCTCGGGGTTGACAGCACCGTGGCGGAGCAGCTCAAGCTCGGCGATACCGTCGATGAGATCTCCGCTGATGCCGTGCAAAAGGTCATGCAGGAGACCACCGAAACCCTCGCCCAGGAACTGCAGCGCTCCATCGACTTTTTTGCTGCGACCTCTGCCGAAGACAAGATCAGCAAGGCGTATGTAACCGGTGGCACGTCCAGAGTCGAATGGCTCAAGGACGCCCTGGAAAAACGACTCGGTGTCGCAGTGGAGCCGATCGACCCCTGGCGGCAGATCAGTTGCAGCGAGAAAGACTTTGACCCTGAATACCTGAAAGAGATGGGGCCGGTTTATACAGTGGCCGTAGGGCTGGCCATGAGGAGGATGGGAGACAAATGATCCGCATAAATCTTCTTCCGGTAAAAGCCGCCCAGAAAAAGGAAATGCTGAAAGGGCAGTTGCTGGTCGCTGCCTTGACCCTGGTCGTTACGCTCGGTCTCTGCGGCCTGCTCTATATGCAGGTTCTCGGCAAGGTTCAGGAAAAGAGAGAACAGATCGAGGCCAAGCGGTTTGAAATCTCCAAGCTGATGAAGACGATCGGCGAGGTCAAGCAATTCGAAAAGAAACAGGCCGAACTGAAAGCGAAGCTGGATGTTCTCGCCCAGCTCAAAGAGGCGCGAACCGGACCGGTTCATCTGCTGGACGCCCTCTACCAGACTCTGCCCGACGAGGTCTGGCTGACCAAGTTCAAGGAGGGCGGCGGCAATGTCAGCCTTAGTGGTGTCGGTGTCAGCGAGGAGTCGGTGGCGCTGTTCATGCGCAACCTGGAAAGGTCGGATCAGTTCAGGAACGTCGAACTGAAGGTGACGCAGCAGAATGTGCAGGGTGGCGTGAAGTTCCAGAAGTTCGATATCACCTGCAAGGCGGTCCGAACCTCTCCCGATATCCAGGTGGCCGATCAAGGCAAAGGCAAGGGCAAGGCACCGAAAAAGCGGGCAGGCGGAACCTGATAGCAGCCGGAGAGTGCGATCATCATGAATCCTAAAGTCGAAAAAGTTCTCAAGCTCCCTCTGTGGCAGAGATTGCTGGGCCTCGGGGTCGTTGTCGCTCTGGTCCTTGCCGGCTTCGTCTGGTTTCTCTGGCTTCCGGAATACGAGCAGATCGACCGCCTCGAGCAGGAGCTGCAGAAGGTCGAGACCGAACTGGCGCAGAAACAGAAGATTGCGAGAAATCTGCCGAAGTTCAAGGAGGAGTTCGCCAAGCTGGAAAAACAGCTTGAGGCGGCTCTGACAGAGCTGCCCAATCAGAAGGAGATTCCGACCCTGCTGACCAACCTGGCGGCTCTGGCCAAGGATAACGGGCTGGACGTAAAGAAATTCCAGCCACAGGGTGAGGTGCCCAAAGGTTTCTTCGCCGAGGTGCCGTCGCAGTTGGCTCTGG
>JAVVDS010000036.1:26198-27764 GCA_032251295.1 Desulfuromonadales bacterium
CAGGGTGAGGTGCCCAAAGGTTTCTTCGCCGAGGTGCCGTCGCAGTTGGCTCTGGAAGGTTCCTATCACGATATCGCCCTGTTCGCTCAGGCAGTCGGTGAACTCTCCCGCATTGTGAACATCAGCAATCTCGACCTGTCTGGGCCGAAAATCGTGGGAGACCGGGCCATTCTGAAGATCAGCTGCAAGGTGACCACCTTCCGTTTTATCGATAAGTGAGGATCGGACGACATGATGCGATGGTGCTGGATTCTCTCACTCACCCTGTTTGTTCTCGGCGCGCTGGCCGGCTGTGCCGAAGAGCCCGCCCCGCCGCCGGCTGCCAGCGCGGCCAAGGCTGCCGTCAAGCCGGCGGCCAAGGCTGCGCCTCCACAGCCTGCTGAAGAAGTCGAGGCCGAGGCCCCCAAGGAAGAGAAATATGTCTATCAGGCGATCGGCCGACGCGATCCGTTTGTCCCTCTGACGGCCATGCGCAAGGTGGTTGAGAGTGGCGATGAGCCGCTCACCCCATTGCAGGGCTACGAGTTGACCCAGTACCGTCTCACTGCCTTGCTGGTCGGCTTCGAAGAGCCACGCGCCGTGGTCTCGGCGCCTGACAATAAGACCTACATTCTAAAGCGGGGGATGAAAATCGGCAAGAACGGCGGCGTGATCGTCAAGATCGACAGTCGGACGGTCCTGGTTGAAGAAAAATACTACGATTTTTCCGGCAATGTTCGCACCATTATCCAGGAAATCTCGATCGCAAAGCGGTGAGGAGTTTATCATGCACGGGGTGAAATTTATGGCTCAGAATTCCAGAAGGCAGGGTGCGTGGCGCTTCTGTCAGATTGCGATGCTTTCGTTCTTGCTATCGACCGTTCTGCAGGTCGGTAGTGTGGCCGTTGCGGACGCAAGCAACCGGCTGCTCTTGGCCGACCTCGACGAGCAGGCCGAATCCCTCACTGTTTTGCTCAGGACTTCAGAGCCGGTCGGTTACCGTTACACGGTCTATGACTCGGCGGATCCGGTGCGCGTTGTCGTCGATTTCCCCGACATGGAGATCGGTGACGTTGCTGAAGCAAAAACTGTCGAAGCCGGTGTTGTCAGCGAGATCCGTGCCTCGCGGCTCGGCCTGGCGTCGGGCAACCTGGCTCGGGTCGAGATCCTCCTGGCCCGGAGCAGCGAATACCAGATCAGTCTCGACGGGACCGAGTTCCGTATCGTTTTCGCACCGAGTGTAGCGGAGCCGGCTCCACAGGCCGATGCGGCAAACGTCGTAGCGAGCGTGACGCCGACGGCCGTCGCTGAACCGGCGGCACAAGCGGCGACTGCCCCTGCCTCTGTGAATCAGGTTCCGCTCGCCGCCGCTGCCAACCTCACACAGTTGACGGTTACGGATGGGCAGGCGGTGGTTACGCTCGACGGTCGGCCGACGGTCTATCGCGAATTTACCCTGACCAACCCGTCGCGGCTGGTCGTCGATGTACTTGATGTCAAGCCGACCTTTCGTGAGCGGTCATTTCCAGCCGGAGAAGGTTTTCAGCAGGTCAGAGTCGGGGTCGACAAGGTCAAGACCCGCCTGGT
>JAVVDS010000037.1:0-26921 GCA_032251295.1 Desulfuromonadales bacterium
GGGGCGATGCCGATGCCCCCGGCAATAAAGCAGTAGCCCGGGGCTGGAAGCCGCTCCAGCGAAAAGGCACCGTAAGGAGCATCGACGTAGGCCTTCTGCCCCACCTGACAGGTGCCGATCCTGCTGGTAAAATCTCCCAGCTCCTTGATGGTGAAACGCAGTTCCCCGGTTTTTTCGGCGCTTCCCGCAAAGGAAAAGGGGTGCTCTCTAAGGGCAAAGGGCGAATGCCAGAGCGTCAGCCATGCGAACTGCCCTGCCGCGAAGGTGACCCCGGCATGGCCGTCGGGCCGGAGCACCAGAGTCCAGGCATCGCCCCTCTCCTGGATAACCTCTGCGATCCGATAGGGCCGGCGCTGCAAACGAGCCGGCTTGATGACTCGCACGAACAGGACCACGAGCAGACAGGACAACGCGATTGCCGCCCAGAGTCCTCTCTTCCAGGGTTCGCCGACGTAATGCCCGACGCCTTCGATATGCACGACCGACAGCACCATGGCCAGAATCGCCAGGCACACATGCCAGATGCGCCAGGCATCGTAATGAATCTTCAATCGCTTGCGCCACTGCGAAGAAATCATCAGAGCCGACATGGCCAGAAATGCGGCAATTCCAGCATCGAGGTGGTAGGGACTGGCGCCAGGTCGCATGAAAAAGACCAGCCGCGGTTCGGCTGCCAGCAGCAGCAGGGGGTGTGCGAGCAGAAAGAGGAATCCGACCCAGGCGATCTGCCGGTGGAAATAGTAGATGATATCGATCCCGAAAGGGGCTGTCGCCCGTTTGAACCGCGCCGTTAGAATGAACATGACGGCGATCATCGCCGCGGCGGCGAACCCAACAGCTGCAGAGAGATCCCAAAGAAAACCGCTGCCGGCTGGAGCGGGGCCGACGATGAGCAGGAACAGGGGAGCCAGGACCAAGACGAGGTAGAGACCGATCCAGAGACTGCCGCTGACTATGTAGTGGTTTCGGCTCCTCTGCATCGTCAGTGCCCCAGTTCCGCAGCCCGTCCCGAAGCAGCGTCAGTCCGCTGGATTTCCCGGGTGAGGAAATAGCTGATGACTGTACGGATGGCGACGATGGACCCCAGGATGATGAGACTCTCAATATCAGGTTTGATCAACGTGTGGAGGATGTCCGCCGCGATAAGAAATTCGAGCCCCAACAGCAGGTCCGTGCCGAAGCTGTGCCGCAGGGCCGTGGTCTGGTCGGCCTGATCGCTTGCAAAATTTCGGTATTCGGTCCGAACATAGCGAACCAATGCTTTCAGCGACCCCCACATGATAGTCAGGACGCCGAAAACACCGACAAGCAGGGCGATCCCGTCAATCAATTGAAGTACCATAGCGTCCCCGTGCACAAGTGAAAAATAACAATGAGATTCACTCTAACATTGCCGGGAGGGATGTCAATCGAGAGCATGACACCATCAGCGGACCGGTAAGAACGGGGGCCACCGGGCTGCTGGCTTTTGTTCTTTTCTGATGTTTGTTGTTCCAGCTGTGCCAGGTTCTCTTCAGACGTGTAAAGCTCTGTCGATCTCGCCCCTGCGTACCCGCCAGTCCGGCAGGAACTGGTCCATCAGCCCATAGAAGCGTGCATTGTGCCGGCGCTCGTGCAGGTGCATCAGTTCGTGGACCAGTACGTACTCCAGAATCGCCAGTGGCCTCTTCGCCAGTTCCAGGTTGAGCCAGATCCGCCTCGCCACGACATTGCACGATCCCCAGCGTGTCTTCATCTTCCTGACTCCGAACCGGGCCACCCGAACCCCGAGCCGCGGTTCCCACTTTTGCAGCAATTTGCCGATATGTGCCATGAGTTGTTGCCGGTACCAGCTGTCGAGAACTCTGGTCCGATCCGTCAGGTCCGAACGTTCGCAGACATAGAGACAGAGGGCTCTGTTCTCGAGACAGACCCGGTTGTCCCCGGCGTGGTCAATCACCACGAGGGGGTAACTTTCTCCCAGAACGTTGTGCCGCTCGCCGGTCACCATTTGCAGCCGGGGTGTCTGCGGTCGCTGCGCGATTTTGTTCCGACTGCGGTGAATCCAGTCCAGTTTCGCGGCAACGAACGAACGGATCGCCTGCTCATCGGTTGTATGCGGCACGGAGATGCGGACCTCGCCCGCCGGCGGGCAGACCCTGAGATTGAGGTTCTTGACCTGCTTGCGGACCACTTCGACAGGGATCCCCTCAATCTCGAGCAGATAAGACTCCCCTTGACGGGGAACGCGCGATTTTCGACGGCCTGTGAACATGCAGCCTTCCTGGACAACCAAGCGCAAACGGCCTCATAGACGGGTGTTGCTTCCGCGTTCAGACAGCGTTCTGCGCCTCGTACTCCTCGACCATCTTGCGGTATCTCTCCCCCAGTCCGGGAGCTTTGGCCTCGGCGTGCTGGTAGGCGGTGAGCATCCCGTCGCGTACGTCGTCCGGCAGCACCCGCTCGGCCAGAGGATAGAGGATCTGATCCTCTTTGTCGATATGGTCGCGCAGCAGGGTGGCATATCCCCTGGCATGTTCGGCAATGATCGCGGTCTGGCCCGATTCGCCAGCCAGAGCCTGCCGTGCGGCATCCTCCAGGGCTATAACGTGCGCACGCCCCTGCTCGTGCTCGATCCGCATCGCTTCAATCGGCGACTGTCTTTCCGGCATGCCGTTTTTGATCAGTTCGACAAACAGCACATCTTCTTCCTTGGCGTGGTGGAAGCGATCGGCGTAGTTGCGGATGAAGTCGACGGCGTCGAGATAGAACTGCCAGTTGCGGAACGTCCCCTGCTCCAGACGTACCGTGTTCTTCTCCACCAGAGCGATCATCCGCAGGATCAGTTGATGCTCGTCCACCATCACCCGGGTCACATCGGTTTTCATCGCTTTATGCCTTTCTGCTGCCATCGATACCGATAACGGCAATGTCCAGCGGGACATCCTTGCCGGATTTGGCAATCGCCTGCTGGGCAAACATCGCCATGCCGCGACAGCAGGGGACTTCCATGATCGCCACCGTCACCGACTGGATGGCGTTATTGGCGATCATCGCCGCCAGTTTGTCGACATAAGGACTGGTATCATCCAGTTTCGGACAGGCGTTGACCAGCACCCTCCCTTTGATGAAGTCCCGGTGGAAGTCGGCGTAGGCGAACGGCACACAGTCGGCGGCGATCAGCAGATGGGCGTTCTGCAGGTACGGGGCGTGCGGCGGCACCAGATGCAGCTGGGTCGGCCACTGCCGCAGCTCCGAGGTCTGTCGGTTGTAATCGGTCGTTGCCTGTGACTCTTCCCGTTCGATGGTGCGGACGTTGGCGCCCGGGCACCCACATGCGAGACTGCTCATGCTGCTTCTCCTTTCCTGTCTCTGGTCGTTTTCAGGTAATCGTTGATTTCTCGTTCAATGTGCGCTTCGATGTCGGCGCCCAGGGCGTGGATCGCGACCACGTCCTTCACCAGGCAGATACCGACGCCGCAGGTGACGCAGCCGATTTCGTACTTCTGCAGTATCTCGCCGATGACCGGATGCTCCTCAATCGTTTTGTTGATGGCCTGTTCGCCGATGCCGTCTGCCAAATTCATAGCGAGAACTCCTTTCCGCGTGTTGTTGAGCCCAGATTAACCGGACTGACGCGGCAAAAACATGATCAAGGTCAAGATACCTGATAGAAATTGTCAGGGAAGAGGCTGCTGGCAGGAGGTGGAGCGGGTCACACGGAAACACCCTCGCGGGATTCGCCCACGAGCGTGTCCCGCGAGGGTATTGACGGGAAGCTCTGTTACACGCGCGCCAGCCCGGAGCGGAGCGCCGCGCTTTCGACGGCCTCGGTCACCAGACGGTGCACGTCCGGGTGCAGGATCGACGGCACGATCTCGGTTGCTTCGGCACATGCGGCAATCGCTTCGGCGGCGGCGATCAGCATGGTATGGTCGATGCGACTGACGCGCATGTTGAGGGCGCCGCGGAAGATGCCGGGGAAGCCGAGGGCGTTGTTGACGCTCTTGCCGTCAGCGGCAAAGGCGGCGCCCGCCTGGATGGCGAGTTCGGGGTCGATTTCCGGGTTGGGGTTGGACAGGGCAAGGATAATCTGTTCCGGGCGGACCATCTCCGGCTTGATCAGTCCCGGCACGCCGGTGGTGGCGACAATGATATGTGCCTTGCTCATGACATCATCGAGACTGCCGGCCTGCCCGCCGGCAGCGACCAGCATCTCTTTGGCGCTCTCCTTGAGATCGGTGCCGATGACGGTCTTCGCGCCGTAGGCCAGCAGCAGCTTGGAGATCCCCATGCCGGCAGCGCCGAGGCCGATGACGCCGATGGAGTCGTCGGCCAGGTTGCGCCGGGACAGGCGGGCCGCGTTGAGCAGCGCGGCGAGGACGACGACAGCGGTGCCGTGCTGGTCGTCGTGCAGCACTGGAATATCGAGGGCGTCGTCGAGTTCGTCTTCGATCACAAAGCATTCCGGCGCGGCGATGTCTTCGAGCTTGATGGCGCCAAACGTCGGAGCGATGTTCTTGACGGTGTCGATGATAACCCGCGGGTCGTGGCTCTGGATCAGAATCGGCATGCCGCTGATGCCGACGAAATGCTCGAACAGGGCGGCTTTCCCCTCCATGACCGGCATGCCGGCGACGGCGCCGATATCGCCCAGCCCGAGGATCGCCGTGCCGTTGGTGACTATCGCGACCTGGTTGCCGATGGCGGTGTATTTCCGGGCCAGTTGCGGGTCCTGGTGAATGTCGCGACAGATCGCGGCGACCCCCGGCGTATAGATCTTGCGGATGTCGTTGATAGAACGGATCGGATGGGTCCCCTTGACGGCGATTTTCCCTCCCTCGTGGATCTGGTGCACCAGATCGATCACCTCTTCGATCACCACGCCGTCGATGGCGATGATGTTACTCAGGATCGACTCGAGATGCGCCTCGGAGTCGACATAGATCGTCATCTCCCGGCTGTTGTGGGTCAGGCCGATGCGGACGATGCGGATATCACCGATATTGCTGCCGCCCATGCCGATGGCACTGGCGACGCGGCCGAGGTAACCGGGTTTGTCGGGGATCAGCAGGCGGAGTGTTTTCGCCAGTTTGCCGGCGCCTTTTTCGATTTCCATGAGCAGCTCCTTGAGAGTGTGATTTGCGGCAATTCTACCACTTGTGTTTAAACATCCAACCGGAATCCGTCGCAAACGAAAATCTTGCCGGAGGGCGGTTGACCGCTCCGTTCTCAGCTTGACATCCGGCCCTGGTCATCTAGTCTTTCGAGACTGAATCCTGAATCCTGAATCCTTAATCACCGGTTCTGCAGCAGACACATTCAACCTGAATTAGAAAAAAATCATGAACCAAGGAGGTCATCCCATGAGTGATGCCAGCAAGTGCCCGGTTACGGGCAAGACCGGCGGTCCGGTCACAGGTAAAGGCACAAGCAACCGCGACTGGTGGCCGAACCGGTTGAATCTGCATATCCTGCACCAGCACTCCGCCAGGTCGAATCCTCTGGGGGAAGATTTCAACTACGCCGCAGAATTCAAGAGCCTCGACCTCGCTGCGGTCAAGCGGGATCTTTACGCCCTGATGACGGACTCCCACGATTGGTGGCCGGCCGACTACGGCCACTACGGCGGCCTGATGATCCGTATGGCCTGGCACAGCGCCGGCACCTACCGCACCGGCGACGGTCGTGGTGGTGGTTCGAACGGCAACCAGCGCTTTGCGCCGCTCAACAGCTGGCCGGACAACGCCAACCTCGACAAGGCGCGCCGGCTGCTCTGGCCGGTCAAACAGAAGTACGGCCGCAAGCTCTCCTGGGCCGATCTGATGATTCTTGCCGGCAATTGCGCCCTGGAGTCGATGGGCTTTACGACCTTCGGCTTTGGTGGCGGTCGTGCCGACATCTGGGAGCCGGAGGAAGATATCTACTGGGGGAAAGAGAGTGAATGGCTCGGCGACCAGCGCTACAGCGGTGACCGGAATCTGGAGAACCCTTTGGCCGCCGTGCAGATGGGGCTGATCTATGTCAATCCCGAGGGACCCAACGGCAACCCCGATCCGGTCGCTTCCGGGCGCGACGTGCGCGAGACCTTCGGCCGCATGGGGATGAACGACGCCGAGACCGTCGCTCTGGTCGCCGGCGGGCATACCTTCGGCAAGTGTCACGGTGCCGGCCCTGCCTCCCATGTCGGTCCCGAACCGGAGGCTGCGCCCCTTGAAGAGCAGGGGCTCGGCTGGAAAAGCGATTTCCGCAGCGGCAAGGGCGCCGACACCATTACCAGCGGCATCGAAGGCGCCTGGAAGCCGAAGCCGACCCAGTGGGACATGGGCTACCTGAAGGTACTGTTCAAGTACGAGTGGGAAAAGGTCAAGAGCCCTGCCGGCGCCTGGCAGTGGCTGGCCAGGGATGTCGACGAAGAGGACATGGTGGTCGACGCCTTCGATCCGGACAAAAAGTTGCGGCCGATGATGACCACGGCCGACCTGTCGCTGCGCTTCGACCCGGTCTATGAGCCGATCGCCCGGCACTACCTGGAAAATCCCGACGAGTTCGCCGATGCCTTTGCCCGTGCCTGGTTCAAGCTGACCCACCGCGACATGGGCCCCAAGGCCCGCTATCTCGGCCCGGAGGTTCCGGAGGAAGATCTGCTCTGGCAGGATCCGCTCCCTGCGGTCGCTCATCCCCTGATCGACGATTGCGATATCGCCACTCTCAAGGAGAAGATTCTCGTCGCCGGGCTGTCGATTTCGCAGCTGGTCGCCACCGCCTGGGCGTCGGCTGCGACCTTCCGCGGCTCCGACAAGCGCGGCGGCGCCAACGGTGCCCGCATCCGCCTTGCGCCGCAGAAGGATTGGCACGTCAATCAGCCGGAGCAGCTGCAACAGGTACTGCGCGCCCTGGAGACGATTCGGCAGGAGTTCAACGCGGCCCAGGCCGGCGGCAAGCAGGTCTCCCTGGCCGATCTCATCGTCCTCGGTGGTTGCGCCGCCGTCGAGCAGGCCGCCAGACAGGCCGGTCATGCCGTGCAGGTCCCCTTCACCCCCGGGCGCACCGATGCGTCCCAGGAGCAGACCGACGTCGCTTCCTTCGCCGTCCTCGAGCCGGAGGCCGACGGTTTCCGTAACTACCTGAAGAAAAGGTATACGGTGCCGGCCGAGGAGCTGCTGGTCGACCGGGCGCAACTGCTGACCCTGAGCGCGCCGGAAATGACCGTGCTGGTCGGCGGTCTGCGTGTCCTCGGCGCTAACGCCCATCAGTCGCCCCACGGTGTCTTCACCAGGCGACCGGAGACGCTCAGTCACGACTTCTTCGTCAATCTGCTCGATATGGCGACCGAGTGGCAGCCGGCTGCGGAGGACGGTCTGTTTGTGGGGCGCGACCGCGACACCGGCGAACAAAAGTGGACCGCCACCCGCGTCGATCTGATCTTCGGTTCGAATTCGCAGCTGCGCGCGTTAGTCGAAGTTTACGGCTGTGCCGACGGCGAGGAGAAGTTCCTGAACGACTTCGTCGCAGCCTGGGACAAGGTCATGAATCTCGACCGTTTCGACCTTGACTGATTCACAGCCAGGATTTATCGCTCCTTCCCGTTGCAGCCGGAGCGTGCAAGTTCCATAAGCCAGCCCCCTGTCAGTCGCCGCAAGGTCGTTGCCAGGGGGCTGGTTGTTTCTTGCCGGGAGTCTTCAGACGATCTCTCCCGATCAGGCAGCAGACAGTTTTAGTCTGTCTGGCGTTCTTGCGGTCAGCCGATCACTTCCTGTTGTTTTGCACCAGCAGATAGAGCGCCGGCAGGACGAACAGCGTCAGCAGGGTCGAGGTCAGCACGCCGCCGATTACGACGGTTGCCAGGGGCCGCTGCACTTCGGCGCCGACGCCGACAGAGACGGCCATCGGCAGAAAGCCGACGGCATCGGTGACGGCGGTGGCCAGAACCGGCACCAGTCGCTGCCGGGCCGCGCCGGTCACGGCCTCGACCAGGGGGAGCCCGTCATCGAGCAGGCCACGAATCGCTGCAACCAGCACCTGACCGTTGAGGACAGCGATGCCGGAAAGGGCGATGAAGCCGATGGCGGCGCTGACACTGAAGGGGATGCCGCGCAGATGGAGGGCGACGATGCCGCCGACGGCCGCCAGGGGGATCCCGGTATAGATGATCAGCACATCACGCAGCCGTTTGAGGCTGAAGTAGAGCAGAACGAAGATCAGCGCCAGGGTCAGCGGCACCACCAGCATCAGCCGCTGCTGTGAGCGCTGCAGATTCTCGAACTGGCCGCCCCATTCGACCAGGTAACCCTCTGGCAGCACGACCTCGCTGGCAATGGTCCGCTGGGCCTCGGCGACAAACGAAGCAATATCCCGATCCCGCACATTCACCTGAACCTTGATCAGGCGTCGTCCCCACTCCCGGTTAATGGTCGAGGGGCGGTCGACCTCACGAATGTCGGCCAGTTCCCGCAAGGGGAGGATCGCCCCGGTGCGGGTCGGAATCAGCATTCCGGCGAGGATTTCCGGATCGCCGCGATGACTGTCCGGCAGGCGGAGCACCAGAGGGAAGGCGCGTTCCCCTTCGTAGACGTCGCCGACCCGTGGCGTTCCCACGGCCGCGACCATGGCGAGGACGTCGCTGGCGGCAACGCCGTGGCGCGCCAACGCTTGCCGGTCGACTTCGATCTGCAGGGTCGGTTGACCGGTGATCTGCTCGACGGCGACATCGGCGGCGCCGGGGATGGCTGACAAGAGATGTTCGACCTGCCCGCCGAGCAGCACCAGACGGTCGAAATCCTCACCGTAGATCTTGATGCCGACATCGCCGCGGATTCCGGACAGCATCTCGTTGACCCGCAGTTCGATCGGCTGGGTGAGGACACTGCGGATTCCCGGCAGCCCATGCAGTGCCTGCTCGACCGCACTGGTCAGCCCGGCCTGGCTGGTCACTCTGGTCCACTGGTTGCGTGGCTGTAGAGTTATGAAGATGTCAGTCAGCTCGGTCCCCATCGGGTCGGTCGCAACCTCGGCACTGCCGATGCGGCTCCAGACATGACGGATTTCATCGGGAAACTCCTTGCGGAGCAGCGTTTCGATTTCGCTGTTGTAGGCGATGGATTCGTCGATGGAGACTCCGGCCAGGCGCACCACACTGACCACCAGCGATCCCTCGGAGAGTCGAGGGAGGAACTCCCCGCCGAGACGGAAGGCAAGTACCGTCGCTGCAACCAGCAGTACCGCGACCACCCCGAGGAAGGCCTGCCGATGGCGCAGGACCGGCTGCAGACAGGCGTTGTAGAGCTGTTTCAGCCAGCTGTCGGCACGCCGTTCAGTTTGTTTCAGATCTTTGGGCAAAAACTGGAAGGAGAGGACCGGCGAGAGGAATACCGCCACCAGCAGCGCCCCGGCCAGAGCAAAGATGAAGGTCCAGGCCATCGGCTTGAACATCTTCCCCTCAATCCCCTCCAGAGTCAGAACCGGCAGAAAGACCAGAACGATAATGCCCAGGCCGAAGACAATCGGTCGCACCACCTCCTGGCTGGATGCGAGGATGGTGTCGAAGCGCTCGCTCATGGAGAGTGGCCGCTTCAACTGGAACTGACGTTCGGTCAGCCGGCGCAGGTTCGCCTCGGTCATCACCACCGAGCCGTCGACCAGGATGCCGAAGTCGATAGCGCCGAGGGAGAGCAGACTGGCGGCGATCCCCAACTCCTGCATGCCGAAAGCGGCAAACAGCATCGCCATCGGAATGGTCGCGGCGACCAGCAGTCCGGCGCGCAGGTTGCCGAGGAGCAGAAAGAGGACGGCGATCACCAGCAGGGCGCCGGCCGCCAGGTTGTGCTTGACCGTACGGATCACCTGGTCGACCAGTTCGGTCCGGTCGTAGACCGTCTCCAGGATGACATCTTCGGGGAGTGCCTGGCGAACCCTGGTCAGCGCCTCCTTGAGATCGGTGGTGACGGTCCGGCTGTTCTCGCCCATCAGCATGAAGCCGAGGCCGAGCACGACTTCCCCCCGGCCGTCGGCCGAGACCGCGCCGCGCCGCAGTTCGTGGCCGATGGCGACTTCGGCGACATCGCCGACACGCACCGGCGTCCCCTCGTAGGCGGCAATTACGATGTCGGCGATCTCGGTAACGCTGCGCACCCGGCCGAGGCCGTGCACCAGCAGGGTCTGGCCGCCGGTGACCACCTGACCGCCGCCGACGTTGCTGTTGTTGGCCCGCAGGGCTGCGGCGATATCCTCGTAGGTCAGGCCGAAGCGGATCAACGCCTCCGGCGCGACGATCACATGGTACTGTTTTTCCAGCCCCCCCCAGGAGTTGATCTCGGCCACACCGGCGACTTTGCGCAGTTCCGGCTTGACCACCCAGTCGTGCAGAGTGCGCAGTTCATCCAGTCCGCGTTGCGGATTGTCGGAGCGCAGCAGGTAGTGGAAGACTTCGCCCAGGCCGGTGGAGATCGGCCCGAGTTCCGGCCGGCTGATGCCGTCGGGCAGTTCGAGGCCGGCCAGACGCTCGACGATCAACTGCCGGGAGTCGAGAATCGCCATCTCGTCGGCAAAGATCGCCACCACCTGGGAGAGGCCGAACTTGGAGATGGAACGGACATGGATCAGGCCGGGCAGGCCGGAGATGGCGAGTTCGACCGGCAGGGAGATCTGGGTTTCAATCTCTTCCGGTCCGAGAGCCGGTGCCGTGGTGTTGATCTGCACCTGCACCGGGGTCGTGTCGGGGAACGCATCGACCGGCAGGCGCAGCAACGCCCAGGTTCCGGCGGCAAATGCCACCAGAAACGACAGAACCACAAGCAGGCGGTTGCGCAGGGCGACCGCAATCAGTTTTTCCAGCATGGCAGACCTCTCCTAATGATCGGCGCAGGTGGCACCGAGACGCGCCTTGAGAACTTCGGACTTGAGGGCGAAGCCCTGACTCGACACAACCCGGTCTCCGGCGACGACACCGGCCAGGATCGCCAGCAGACTGTCCTGGCGGGGGCCGGTTGTCACCCGACGGAGTTCGAACAGGTCCGGTTCGGACTGGACGAAAAGATAGGGGAGGCCGTCGATGCTCTGTACGGCTTCGGCGGGGACCATCAGCCGGGGGGCGGCGTGCGCGGTGACGATCTGCACGCTGCCGAACATGCCGGCCTTGAGGCGATGCCCGGGGTTGGCGACCCGCGCCAGGGCCTTGATGGTGCGGCTTCTTTCATCGATGGCGGCCCCGACCTGAAACAGTTCACCGCTGAACACCCGGCCCGGCAGCCCGGTGAAACGGGCCTGAATGGCGGTTCCGGCTTCGACAAGCTCCAGACGCGATTCCGGAATGGAGAGTTCGATCCACAACGGATCGGGATCGACCAGGGTCAGCAGGGTCCGGCCGGGAGCGCCGGCCTCGCCAACAGCCGTCTGTACCTCGGTGATGATGCCGGCAAACGGGGCGCGCAGGGCGACCCGTGAATCGTTTAGCCGGCCCGTTGCCAGTCTGTCGAGATCGGCCTCGCGCAGGCCGTGATTCAGCAGCTGCTGGCGGAACTGTTCCGCCTGGCTGCGTGCAGTGTGCAATTCAGCTTGCGCTTGCTGAAACTCCTGGCGTGAGCTGATGCCTCTCTCCAGCAGATCCTGTTCACGCCGGTAGGCGGCTTCGAACTGTTCAAGCCGGGCCCGGGCGCCGAGGTATGCAGCCTGGAGCGTGGCCAGTTCAGGCATGGCCAGTTCGACCAGGATCTCCCCGGCCTGAACGGCGGCTCCTGCCTGGACATGCAGTCGACGGACCACGCCGTCTGCCAGCGGTGTCAGGTCAACCCGCTTCTCCCGGTTGAACACGGTCCGGCCGGGAAAGTGAGTGCCATCGGTCAGTACCATCTCCTGCGGAGTTGTCGTGCGGATGCCGGCTTTCCCGGCGACATCGGTCGCAGCGAGGCGCACCTGCATCCCCTGGCCCGGGCGCAGCTCGCCGATATGGCCAGCCTGACAGAGGGCGTCGATCGCTTCCGGGACCCGGTGCTCCGGACAGATCTCGTCGCCGCTGCCATGAGCGTGACCATGACCGTGGTCATCATGATCGTCGTGTCCGGCATGGCCATCGACAGTTCCGCTCTTCGGGGCGTCGTGGTCGCTATGATCGTCATGGCCTGCATGCGCATCATGATCGGCATGGTCGTCGTGGTCGCTATGCCTGTCGTCAGCATGGCCGGTGTGCCGAACGTCGTCTGACGCATCGTCTTCTTCGCCGTCGTCGAACAGCCAGTCGAGATCGGGGGCGCTTTTGCCCTGGTCATCTTTTCCATGATTGTGTCCGGCATGCGCCCCATCGCCGGCGGCAATCGCCGTGGAGGGCAAGCGGTCGCTGGCTGTGTACAGCAAAACGCCAAGAGCCAGAGTCAGTATGCCGATGTATGTCGCATTTTTCATAGTTTTTCCCTTGTTCCTTCATGTTGTTTCAAGATTTATCGATCCCTCTGCCGAGCATCTCCTCGAGGTCGGCGAGGATGCGGTGGAAGGTCTGCAAGGTGTCGATATGGCGCTGCCGCGAGCTGTAGAGCGCCTGTTCGGCGGCGAGCAGGTCGAGGGCGTCGTACTTGCCGGCCCGGTAGCCGTAGACGACGGCGTCGAAACGGGTCTGGGCGATCGGCAGCAGTCGCGTCTCCAGCAGGGTCGCTTCGGCGTGAGCTGCCTGCAGTGTTTGCCAGAGCTGCCGCAGATCGGTTTCGGTCTGCAGGCGTGCCGCTCGCAGGGCCGAACGGGCGCCGGCATCCCGGGCGCGTGCCGCAGCGATCGCGTCGCGGTTGCGATCGAAGACCGGCAGACTGATCGACAGTCCGGCGATCAGAGCCTGGTCGCCGGTCTCTTCGAAACGCCGGCCGCCGATATTCAGGGCCAGGTCGGGATAGCGTTCGACCTGCTGTCGCCTGAACTCCTGGGCAGCCCGGTCTGTTTCGATGGTTTGTCGCGACAGCCGTGGGCTGTGCTCGCTGAGCGCCGTGATGTCCGCCCAGTCGGGAAGTTCGGGCAACTGTTCGAGACTCCCATCGGCTTCCAGGAGGTCGGCCGTTTGGCCACCCCAGAGGGCTGCCAGGGCCAGTCGCGCACCAGTCAGTTCCAGGTCAGCCTGTTCTCTGTGCAGTTGTGCTTCCAGGCGCAGCGGTTCAAAGCGCAGACGTTCGATATCGGCGACTTTGCCGGCGGCGATCCGCTCTTCGACTGTCGCCAGCAGTCTGTCGGCATGATCTGCCTGGTTGTTGGCCAGTGCCAGACGCTGCTGGGCCGCCAGCAGATCGTAGAAGCGCTGTTTGGTCGTGGCGAGCAGGGCGGCGCGCGCGATCCGGTCGTCCAGTTCGGCGCCTTGTCTGCGCAGCTCGCTGCTGGCGATACGTTGCCGCCGCTTGTCATGCCATTCGAGCTGCTGACTCAGCTGCAGCGTAATTTCTGCGGCGTCGGTTCCGGAAAAATCGCCGCTGCCGGCGACATTCTCGATCTCCAGCGACAGCTCCGGGTTGCGGTAGCGTTTGGTCTGGGCGACTTCTGCGATGCTTGCCTGAACCTCGCTGGCATATATCGCCAGTTGGGGATTCTGTTCGAGGCTGCGCTGCAGGGCGTCGGCAAGAGTGATTGGGGTAACAACAGTTGCCGCAGCACTGTTGCTGGTGTTGGCCTGGGAACCGGACGCCTCCGGCCAGGGTGTATCGCTGGCGTGCACGCCGACGGCGCACAGCAGCAAGCCGGCGCCCAACAGAGCGCCGCCTGCAACCAGAACCTGTCTGGTCATGGCTGTTCCTCCAGTGGATATGGGGTGAATCGGGTAAACGAACGCCCTGATCAGCCGAGGCTGGCCCGGGTAGGCAGTGGGATCAGACGGGAGAGATCAAGTCAGAAGAACGACGGTCCGTTGCTGTAAAATGACAGGACTGATGCGCGGTGGCGGGCGTACGGTCGGCCGCAGCGGCTCTCTGCTGGCGACGACGAGTGCGGAGACGTCTGCTGCCATCGGCGGCACAGACGCCACGGTCGAGGCGTGTGGTTGCTTCTGCTGGCGAAGAGAGGTGGTCTCCGTGGAGGCCGGGATGTCGAGACAGGGGCCGCAGTGATCCTCTTCGGCAGACGGTAGCGCGGCGGTCGGCTGCCCGGAACTCCTGGCGGGGCTCTGTTGACTTTTCTCTTCCGGACCGCAGGAGATGCCCTGGGCGAGCTCCAGCTCAGTGTGTCCACTCTCGGCGACACAGAGGACATAAGCCTGTACACCAGGCTGGCCGCTCAGCAGGAAGATCAGCAGGCTGAAGAGGGCTGTTAACGATTTTGCGTACCGCAACGACATGTCGTCAATCTAACCGAAACAGTCTCTGTTGTGCAAGGAGGAATCGGCATGGGAATCCCACCGGTTCGATCTTGACTGAATGCACGCCCATCGTTGATACTCCTCGGCTCGCAGCGGAGTCGTCCCTCTGTCCAAAGCCCCCTGGCGATCTCCCCAGGCCGTTGACAAGGGGGTGGTTTGAGAGTTCGCTACGCAATGAACGGTCCTGCGGACCGTCCCAGGGAGACCATCTTGGCCGCAAAGAGATCCGGACAAACAACAGCAGGTGCAGCGCAGAGCGCCGAGCAGCAGGAGCGGGCGCGTCTGGCCGACGTGCAGGGGCGGCTGCGGCGCACCGTTGCCGACATCGATGCCCGCCTGGCGCGCTACCAACGTGACATCCAGGAGCAGAAGACCTACCTCTGGGAAAACAAGGCGGGGATGGACCATGTGGAAAAGGTGTCGTCCCGCCAGTCGATCGAGCAGATGCTGATGACCGGCGAGACCCTGCAGGCGCAGAAACAGCGCCTGCTGAAACTCACCCGATCGCCCTACTTCGGCCGGTTCGATTTCCGGCCGCGCGGCCAGAATGAACCGCGCGCCTTCTATCTCGGCGTTCACCACTATCATGACGAACAGCGCAACGAGCACCTGGTCTACGACTGGCGGGCTCCGGTCGCGACCCTGTTCTACGATTATGAAACCGGACCGGCGGCCTATGAGTCGCCGGCCGGCAGAGTCAGTGGCGACGTCGTCCTGAAACGGCAGTTCCGTATCCGCGACGGCGAGCTGGAATTCATGCTGGAGAGCGGCCTGAATATCGTCGACGACGTGCTGCAGGAGGAGCTGTCCCGCGCTTCGAGTGACAGCATGCGCCAGATCGTCGCCACCATCCAGCGCGACCAGAACGCCATCATTCGCGACGACCAGGCGCAGACTCTGATCATTCAGGGGGTGGCCGGTTCCGGCAAAACCTCCATCGCCCTGCACCGCATCGCCTTTCTCCTCTATCGTTTCAAAGAGACGCTGAGTTCCAGAGATATCCTGATCATTTCACCGAACCGGGTTTTTGCCAGCTACATCGCTAACGTCCTGCCGGAACTCGGGGAGGAGAGCGTCGCCGAGATCGGCATGGAGCAGCTGGCCGACTGTCTTCTGGACGGCAAGATCCGTTTCCAGAGTTTTTTCGAACAGACCGCGGAACTGCTCGAATCGGATGATGCGGCGTTGCGGGAGCGGATCGCCTTCAAGGCTTCGCCCGCTTTTCTGCGCCGCCTGGAGCAGTATGCCGAACATGTCGAGGCGAACCGTTTTGTCGCCGAAGACCTGTTTATCGGCCGTCGGCTGGTGCCGGGCTGGTTCCTGAGCGAGAATTTCACCAAATATCGCGGCTACAGCCTTACCGAACGGCTCCGTCATCTGGTTGAAGCGGTCGCCGTCAACATGGGGATCTACTACAACCACGATCTCGACAAAGCGGAGCGCCAGACCTTGCGCGCGGCGATCCGCAAGATGCATCGCAGTTCCACTTTGCGCAAGAGCTACCAGGAGTTCTACGACTGGCTCGGCCGGCCCGAGCTGTTTCGCCCGGCGAAGGGGGGGCGGCTGGAGTATGCCGACGTCTTTCCGCTGATCTATCTCAAGCTGCTGCTGGAAGGGGTCGACAATCCGCACCGGGCGATCAAGCATCTGCTGATCGACGAGATGCAGGACTACACGCCGGTGCAGTACGCGGTCATTGCCAGACTGTTTGCCTGTCGCAAAACCATTCTCGGCGATGTCACCCAGGCGGTGAATCCCTACAGCGCCTCGCAGGTCGAAACGATCGGCAGCCTTTTTGCCGGCGCCGCTTGTGTGACCCTGACGCGCAGCTACCGTTCGACCCTGCAGATCATGCAGTTTGCCCAGCAGATCTGCTTCAATGCCGATCTGGTGCCGATGGAACGGCACGGTCAGGCACCGCAGGTACTCGCTTGCCGCAACCGCGCCGACGAACTGCGTGCGATCATTGCGCAGGCGCGGCAGTTTCTCGCATCGCCACACCACAGCCTGGGAATTGTCTGCAAGACGCAGAAGCAGGCCGCCCGCATCGCCACCGGACTGCACAAGGAAAGTATCGAGGCCCGGTTGCTCGATCCGGCCAGCGCCCTGTTCGCCGGCGGTATCACGGTCTGCAGCGCCCATCTGGCCAAGGGACTGGAATTCGACCGGGTCATCGTGCCGGACGCCGGTGCCGACAACTATCGCAGCGATATGGACCGCAACCTCCTCTATGTCGCCTGCACCCGGGCGATGCATGAGCTGCTGCTGACCCATACCGGCGAACCGTCAGGGTTTCTCCCGCTGTCGCCCTGAAAGCCGCGTATCCAACCGACCCCGCCATCAGGGAACGGGAACACTTCCCGGAGACCCTTTCACGGGTGCGACCTGCTCGGCGTCCCCCGCCCCGACCCCACCGTCGCCGACGACCGCGACAACCGCGACAACGCCTACGTCTTCGAACGCTCCGTCACCTTCCGCCACGGCACGCTCGTCCTGTGTTCCCGGATTCGTCAGCTCTTGTCCATTATCGAGGTTTTGACCTGCCGAAATGACGTTTTTTGAGAGTTATGCAAGAGCCCCGTTCTGTGTCCTCAGGCGAGTGAGATTGCTGTCTCTGGAAAGTTTTTAAGAACCCTTTTGTCCATCGTGATCAGTTGTACGTTCATGCTTTGAGCCAAGGCGACAAATTCGCAGTCATATGCTGAGCATTCACTATTCTTGACCAGTTGCAGAACATCAAGTGAAGTGACGATAAACTCATTATCTTGCAGAAGCGCCTCGGCCTCATTCTGGATTTCCAATGCCTGCTCAAGTGTCAGCAAGTTTTTTCGCAAGTAGAGTGCCAACACATTTCTGAATTCGCTGCGCCAAAGGATTGGGGCAATCCATTCAGGATCCTTGGCCAGTAGTGCTTCAACCTTGTGAGTGTGTTCGGTGGGTAGATAGAGATAAGCGAGAATATTTGTATCGACAACAATCATGGTCGTCCCTGATTGATTGCATCATCGATGTCTGCAGCGCTGATTGCGCCATCGGGAATTACCGCTCTTAACCTGTGAGCTCTTTGCAGCCTTTCAGAAACGTCGATTTTTTTGGGCGCCAAGACGGTTTCCAGGCAATGAATAATTTCACTGTTAAGACTTCTATGATGGGATTGTGCTGTCTTTTTGAGTTTGTCGTAAAGGGTATCGGGAATATTTTTGATCGTTAGTGCTGGCATATCGGCCTTCCTGGATCGGCTCTTTTTTGGTTCCATTATGGTTTCATGACGGAACCATGTCAAGGGCGAGCCATAAACCCCTCGCCACGGCCCCTTTGCAAAGTCTGTCATAGCAGGGACAGGCGGTGTGTCCCGGGACCCCATACGGCAGGACGACCGGTCCGCCAGCAGCCGGCTTTACTCGATCTCTCTCCCCCAGAGCGCTTCACGCAGGCCGGAGCTGCGCTGTACCCGGCGGCGCACAGCCTGGACGAACAGACTCTCTTCTCCCCAGATGCAGACCGACTGGCGGGCGCGGGTGATCCCGGTATAGAGCAGCTCCCGGGTCAGGACCCGCGAGTCGTGGGGCGGCAGCAGCAACAGGACGTGGTCGTATTCGGAACCCTGGCTTTTGTGTACGGTCGTGGCGAAGGCGGTTTCGTGGGCCGGCAGGCGCGCCGTCGCGATGGTGCGCAGCTCGCCGGTGGCATCGAGGAAGTGAGCCTTCAGGTCGCCGCTGCCGTCTTCCGGCCAGAGGATGCCGGTGTCGCCATTGAACAGGCCGAGACGCTCGCTGTTGCTGACGATCATCAGCGGCCGCCCGTGGTACCAGCGGCCGTCGGGTCGGATCAGGCCGTGGCGGGCCAGTATCCGCTCCGCCAGTGCGTTGATCCTCTCCACGCCGTACGGCCCGTTGCGCAAGGCGCAGAGGAGCATGTAGCGGCCGAACGCCCGCAACGCCTCCCCGGCACTTTTCGCTGTGAGATAGGCGCGGAAACCGTCGACAATCGGTCGTTCCAGTTCCGTTGCCAGTCGCTCTTCGCCGGGGGTGCGCACCCAGTCGAGATCGCTGGCGTGCGGCTCGCGGAACAGTGCCAGCGCCGCCGTCGCTTCGCCCGTGTTGATCAGCCGGCTGAGTGTGCCGATGCCGGAGGTGGCGGCGAAACGGTAATTGGTGTGCAGGGTGACCAGAGAGTCGGCCAGGTCAGCGTGACCGTTGTCGTCGGTTCCCTGGTCGGGGAGGTGCAGAACGCCGTCGAGATCCTGGCGCAGTCGCGTCGAGTAGCCGGTGGCCGAGCCGGTGCGGCAGATATCGCCGAGAACCGCGCCGGCTTCGACGGAAGCGAGCTGGTTCTTGTCGCCGAGCAGGATCAGCCTGGCCCCGGCCGGCAGGGCGGTGACCAGTTTCGTCATCAGCGGCAGGTCGACCATCGACGCTTCATCGACCACCACCAGATCGTAGGGGAGGGGGGTGTCCTGATTGTGTCGAAAGCGTTGAGAGCGGGGTAACGGCCCGAGCAGGCGGTGCAGGGTGCGCACTTCGGCCGGGATCAGATCGCGGATGGCGGCCGGGGAGGGGAGCGCCTGCCGGGCGGTGTTGATCGCCGTCTTCAAGCGGGCGGCGGCCTTGCCGGTCGGCGCGGCCAGAGCGATGCGCAGCGGCTGCTCGCTCAGGGTGAGGAGCAGGGCGAGGATCTTGACGACGGTGGTGGTCTTGCCGGTTCCCGGGCCGCCGGAAATGACACAGAGCGAGCGGGTCGCTGCCAGAGCTGCCGCGACCCGCTGCCAGTCGATAGCGGTGCTGCCGGCGACCGGGAAGAGCCGGTCGAGTTCAGCGCGCAGGCGCTCCGGTTCGGCCAGCGGGCGCGGTTGCGCCAGGGCCAGCAGCGCCTCAGCCAACTGCTGTTCGTATCGCCAGTAACGGTACAGGTAGAGACGGTCGGCGTTGTCGAGAATCAGCGGCTGGACGTCGCCGGGTGCGCCGACCACGCCGCTGCCGGTGAGCGCCGCGCGCCACTCGGCCGGGGTCAGATCGGACTGGGTCAGGTCGGTGGCCGGCATCTCCGCCGGCAGGGGGGCGTCGCCCAGCGCACGCAGGTCGAGGCAGACATGGCCGCTGCGCATCGCTTCGCAGACCAGCCTGGCCGCATGGGCGACTTCACTTTTCCCCTCGGCACAGAGCGGAACGAGCAGGGCGGCGAAGGCCTCCGCGAGGGGCGAATGGTTCGGCAGCGTCTCCATCAGGCGACCTCCATTGCCGGGCAGAGCCGTTCGCCCAGGGCGGCGATCAGGCCGGCGTCCGGACGGTCGGTGTAGATGCCGAAGGTCTGCGCCGGCGTTGCGTTCAGGGCGGTGCCGCGCAGGTAGACATAGAAGACGCCGCCGAAATCGCGGTCATAGCGGTAGTCGGGCAGGGTCTGGCGCAGGTGGCGGTCGAGGGCGACCAGGTAGAGGTGATACTGCAGGGTGTAGAAACTTGTCTGCATCGCCTGGCAGAGGGCGGCCGCGGCATAGTCCTGCTGGCGCTCGCCGAGCAGGTTCGATTTCCAGTCGAGCAGATAGTAGCGGCCGGCAAAACGGAAGACCAGGTCGGCAAAGCCCTGCAGCACGCCGTGCCGTGGCGAAAAATCGAGTTCGCGCAGCCGCCTGGCGAACCGGTCCTGCTGGCCGGGCGGACCCGGGTGGGCGGCAAACGGGTCGACCAGACCGCGCGGGTCGATGGTCTGCAGCGGCAGATGGAATTCCATCTCCACCAGCCGGTCGTGGGTGCCGAGCTGGGCCAGACAGAAGGTTTCACCCGCAGTAGGCGTCAGCGGCGTCGCCAGGGTCCGTTCGACCATCTGCGCCACCGCCGGCTGCCAGCGGGGATCGAAGCCGTACTGCAGCAGGGTGTTGCGAATCGTCGTGTCGCGCCGGGCGTGGTCGGTCTCCCCGAAATCGATCGACTCGAACAGGGTGTGCAGGCAGGTACCGGCCCGGGCGCCCCTGGGAAAATCGAGGAAACGGGCGAACTCTGTCGGCGCTTCCGGCGTCTCCGGCGCATCGCTCACTTCGTCGTTTACCAGCTCCGTACCCTCGTCGGACGCATGCGCCTGTTTGTGGCCGGCGGTCAGGGAGGTGAAGCTGCTGATCGACCAGCTCCGGTCGCAATGCCGGCTGAAGCGGCGGAGGCCGAGGTCGAGCGGTGCTGTGGCAGCGGTCGCCGACGGCGGCGTCGCAGCCAGATCCGGCAGATCGTTCGCCCGGATGGTGCCGGCTGCGGCGGCGACGATGTTGTCAAGACCGGCGGTGATCTCCACCGCCGTCAGCTTCCCGGGGAGTTCGGCCGGGCCCGCCGCAGCCTCTGGCGCCGACTGCTGCCGGGCGTGCAGCAGATAGCCGAGAGCCGAAAGGTGCGCCCCTTTCAGCTCGCCCCAGCCGAGATAGCAGCGATACCTGGCGCGGGTCAGGGCGACGTACAGCAGGCGCATCTGCTCGGCCAGCTCCTCGTTCTGCTGGTGGGCGCCATGCTCCTGCAGCGCGGCCGAACCGAGATCCATGGTACGCCGCCGCTGGTGGTTGGGGTCGTGAAACAGCAGGGGGGGCCTGATGCTGGTGTCGCCACGGTCCCAGCAGAACGGGCAGAAGACAATCGGGTACTCAAGCCCCTTGCTCTTGTGGATGGTGACGATCTGCACGGCATTGTCGTCCGATTCGAGGCGGATCTGATACTCCTCGTGGTCGGGTTCGTCGAACTGTCGGGCGAACCATTTGAGCAGGCCGTCGCTGCCGAGGTGCTGCTCCCGAGCTGCCTGGTGCAGCAGTTCAAAGCAGTGCAGCAGGTTGGTCAGGCGCCGCTGGCCGTCGCTCAAGCGCAGCAGGCGCGCTCGAACCGCCTGCTCGCTGAACAGTCTGCCGGTCATGGCGATCAGACTTTTCTCCTGCCATATCCTGTTATATTCCAGGAACTTTTCAAGCCAGACTTCCAGTTGCCTGTCATCATTTTCCAGCGCTCCGAGGGCGTCGCCGTCGCGGCCGAACAGGTCGCTGGCCAGGGCCGCCTTGACCGCCGATTCATCGCTCGGGTCGGCCAGGGCGAGCAGGGTGCGCAGTACCTCACGCGCCTCGCGCGTCTTGAACAGGCTGCCGGTGCCGCTCTGCACACTCGGAATGCCGAGGTCGCGCAGCGTCTGCTGGACCAGCTTCGCCTCCTTGTGGGTGCGCACCAGAACCGCCAGGTCGCCCGCCTGGAGCGGTCGGTCGGCAATGGTCGCCGCACCCCGCTCAGCCAGGGCGAGCAGTTCAGCGATTTCGGTGCCGACCGCCGTGGCCAGCCGCTGTTTGGCGACCCCTTTGTTGTCATCCTTGCCTGCCTCTGCAGCCTGATACGACCAGATCTGCAGCGGCGCGTCATCGATTTTACCGTGCAGAGAGAGGACATCGTCTGCCGCTGGCGGCTTGCTGTCGACCGGACTGAAGGTGATTTCGGCAAAGACGAAAGGGCGGTCGTGGCCGGCAAACAGGCTGTTGACCGCCTGGACCAGCTGCGGCGTGCTGCGCCAGTTGCGCGCCAGGGTATAGCGCTTTTCGACTGTCCGGGTCGCCTCGATATAGGCGAAGATGTCGGCGCCGCGGAAGCTGTAGATCGCCTGTTTCGGGTCGCCGATGAAGAAGACCGGCCGCGCGCCGTCCGGATAGATGCTGCGGAAGATCTCGAACTGCACCGGATCGGTGTCCTGGAATTCGTCGATGAACGCCGCCCGGTAGCGGTTGCGCAGCGCCGTGCCGAGAGCATCGCCGGCAACGCCGCGCAGCCGGTCGCGAACATCGAGGAGCAGATCGTCGAAATGACGAAGATTCTCGCGCCGTTTGCGCTCGGGCAGCTCCTGGCGGGCGTAGGCGATGAAGCCGGCCTGCAGCGCGACCAGGTTGCTCGCCAGCGCCGCTTGCAGGCTGTCGTCGAGGGCGGTGAAGGTTTCGCAGGCGTCGAAAAAGCGGTGCTCCGGCGTCGTCTGATTGTTTTTCGTCCCTTTGCGCAGGGCCTTGGCGGTCAGTTTTTCCTTGAGGGCGTCCGGTGGTGCTCCGGCCGGGTCGGCGAGAAAACGTTCGGTCTCATCGAGCCAGATCGGGCGCTTGTCCTCAGGGTAGGATCTCTTGTTGAGGCCGTCGGCGTCAATGAGCAGACGACGGATGGCGTCCCGCTCCTGCCGCCAGATCGTGCTCAGCTGCTGCACTGCATCTTGCCACTGGGCGAGCAGCGGTTCGAGCCGCTGCATCTGCGGTTCGGGGAGAACGGTCATCTCCGGATCGCTGCACGCCTGGCCGAGGATCTTGACCAGGGAGGCCGGCGTCACCTTCTTCTCGATCAGGTAGGCAGCGAAGGGGGCGGGCAGGCTGTCGCAGTGGCGACGCCAGTAGTCCTGGGCGATTTCGTTGATCAGGCGCGTCTGCTCAGTGATCAGCTCGGTGTCGAACAGCGAGCCGGTCTCGAACGCCTGATCCTGCAGCAGGCGCTGGCAGAAACCGTGGATGGTATGGATCACCGCTTCGTCGAAGCAGACCAGGGCCGCCTTGAGACGCCGTTCGGCCTGCTGACGCTCGGCGGGAGTCTCCAGGCGCGCGAGCAGGGCAGAGAGAAAACCGTCCTCGCTCTCCAACTGCTGCAAGGCGTCGAGGGCCTGGCGGATGCGCAGGCGGACGCGGTCGCGCAGCTCCTCGGTGGCCGCTTCGGTATAAGTGACCACCAGGATCTGGTCGACGGTCAGGTCGGTCTCCAGCAGCAGGCGCAGATAGAGGGCGGCGATGGTGAAGGTCTTGCCGGTGCCGGCGCTCGCCTCGAGCAGGTTGCGCCCGGACAGTGCGCTGGTCAACAGGTCGAATCGTTCGATAGCGGACATGCTCAACCCTTGCGTTCGTGTGCCAGCAGCGGAGTGCAGAGGCGCCGGGCCAGGTCGCAAAAGTCACTGGCGAACGGATCGCTGCGACCGAAGCAGAAATCGAAGTCGCTATCCTGATCCTCACCGCGCCGGTGGTCGTTGGTCTGCCACTTGTCGCGTGCCTTGCTCAGGCAGACCCGCTCGGGCGCCTCTTTGGCCGCCGCTTCGGCCCAGGCCAGGGCCGCCTCCGGGAAAAACGGCAGCGGTCGCAACAGCCCCTGCCGATAAATGTCCAGCAGGTCAGCGAGCAGCGCCGTGGCGTCGGCCGGGACGGCGTAGCGCCGGCGCTGATTCTCCTTGCCGAGGAGCAGGCTCTCCTGCGGTGTCTCTCCGTCCTGCAATGCGACCGCGCCGGTCACCAGATGCCGCAGCCAGGTGGTAAGGCGATCTTTCCCCTTGATGCTCGCGCAGCGGAAGTTGACCGGGCCGTTGGGGTAGAGACCGTGCAGTGTGCCGACCAGGCGTAGGTCGTCGATCTGCAGCTCGAACTCGCGGCTTTGCGGCACGTCGGTATCGGTCGCTTCGTGGACGGCGTCGACCAGTTCAGCGGCGGTCGCCGCGCAGTTCGCCCAGGCGGGCCGGGCCAGCTGGCCGTGGGGGAGCACACCGCGTGCCTGCCAGAGCGGAAAGAGCTGCTCGGTGGCGGTACCGCCCAGCGCTCGCTCGACCAGTTCCTGACTCAGCTGGTAGCCGGTCAGGCCATCGATGACGAACGGCTCCTGGTTCTCCAGGGTGTCGTCCTCTTTACGCAGGAAGATGTTCAGCCGCTGGCGCAGGAAGAAGCGGGCCGGGTTGCTGACGAAATCGACCAGCTGACCGAGGGTCACCGTTTGTCGGCGCGGGTCGTCGTCCGGCAAAGGCAGGTCGCCGGCCATGAACGGTGTCTGGGGACTGTTTGCGCCGAGGAGGGCGATGGCTCCGGCACGATTCGCCTGGCTGAAACTGAACAGACGGCCCTCGCCGCCGCGGAAGTAGTCGGGGTGAAACGCCTGCAGACGATGTTTGACCACGATCCGGTTCCGCGGCAGCTGGCCGCTGGCGGTGACGAAACCGGCGTCTAAGGCGTCGAGCAGTTCGGCGACTACCACGGCGGGCGGCGCCTCGCTGTTGTCACGGCAGTTCTGGCCGAGGTAGCTGATCAGCAGTGTGTCGCGCGCCGACAGGATCGCCTCCAGAAACAGCTGCCGGTCTTCCTTGCGCCGCGACGGCTCGCCACGACGCGGGTCGGTCGCCATCGGGTCGAAGCCGGTGGTGCGGCTCTTGCGCGGAAACGCCTTGTCGTCCATGCCGAGCAGGGCGACGACGCGAAACGGGATGCTGCGCATCGGCAACAGCGAGCAGAAGGTGACTCCGCCGCGCAGGAAGCCGGAGCGGGTCGGCGCTGTCAGCTGCTTCTTCAGGACATAGAGGACCAGGTCGAAATCGACCGCCCCGGCAAAGTCGCTCGCCGTGGCGAGACGCGCCAGACTGCCGAGCTGCCGGTGCAGGCGCAGCAGGGCGTCTTCGCTGTCGCTCAGGAAAAAGTCGTCGAGAAGCGTGGCCAGTCGCCGTGACCATTGATCGAGCCTCCGGGGGCTCTCAAGGTCGTCGAGGACGGCAAACAGTTGCGTGCAGAAACAGTGCAGGCGACCGAGCAGGTCGGCGCTGCTCCCCTCGATCTCGTCATACGGCAGGATGCCACGATACAGGGCGGTCTCTCCGGTCGGCAGGGCGAAGCCGAGCAGCATGCGGCGCAAACCGTCCTGCCAGGTGTTCTGCTCAGTGGCCGGCAGGCCGAAACGCTCCTTGAACCGGCCGTCGGCACCCCAGCGGATATGAGTCTCGCCGATCCAGTGCCGGATCAGGGCCAGATCGTCAAGAGAGAGGTCGAAACGCTGCCGCACGACGGTCTCTTCGAGCAGTTCCAGTACGTCGCTGGCGGTCAGCCGGCCGCGGCGCATGGCGAGCAGCTTGAGAAACGTCGCGTCCAGTGGGCTCTCCTTGCTGCCGCTGCGGTCGGCGATGGTGAAGGGGAGACGCAGGGCATCGTCGGTTTCGGCATCGAAGACCGCGGTGATGTAGGGGGCATAGCTCTCGATATCGGGCGCCATGACCAGGATGTCGCGCGCTTCGAGGCTCGGGTCGCTCTGCAGCAGGTCGAGAATCTGGTCACGCAGCACCTCGACCTCGCGCAGCGGCGAATGGCAGGAGTGAATGCGGATCGAAGTATCGTCATCGGCGATGCTCTCCCGGTCGCAACCATCCGGATCGCGCAGGGTGAGGATCTGCTGCTGCAGCCGGCCGAGCAGGCCGCTGCCGGCCGGTGACCGGAACAGTTCATGGCTGTGCAGGTCATAACCGGAGAGCCGGACCAGGAATTCCTGGCCAAGCACCCCCTGGGAGGCGAGCAGCGGATGACCGCGGTCGAAGTGCAGGTCGTCCTCCGCATGTCGCTCGCTGCCGAGTCGACGGGCCTGCTTGACCTGGATCTTGTCGGAGGCGATATCTTCCCAGAAGGCGGCACAGGGGTTGAGCAGAAACAGATGGACTTCCCGGGTGCGGGCGACGGCCGCCAGCAGGTCGAGGTGCAGGGGGGGGAGAGTGGCGATGCCGAAGACGAACAGCTTGTCCGGCAGACCGGCAAGCGGCGGCTCCGCCTGCTGCATGGCCTCCAGGCAGCGTGCATGCAGCTCGGCACGGTGCCAGACGCGCTCCTCGACCGGTATCAGTCGGGTCCAGAGCTGGCCCTGCCAGTCTTCGACCGGTTCCCGGTGCCAGGCACGGATCAGCTCCGGACGGAAGGTGCCGAGCTGGTCATACATGGCGGCGATCCGGTCGCTGAGCTGGAAGCGGCGCAGGTCGCTGTCGTCTGCGGCGAGATAGTCCTTGAGCGGCGCGAAGACCGGCTCGGCCAGGCAGTCCGGTAGCCGTTGCAGGATGCGCAAAGCGAGGACATCCGGGTCGAACAGGCTGGCGTCGGGTTGTTCGCCGAGCGTCGCCCGGAAGATGTCGTCGAGGATGGTGTTGGGGAAGGGGAAGCGCAGGTTACAGGCGATCCCCAGGCGTCGGGCCAGTTCGATATTCAGCCAGCGCTCCATGCCGCGACTCTGCACGACGATGCTGACCGCAGCCAGCGGGTCGCGGCGAAATCCGCGCAGCTCGTCGGCCAGGGCATCGGCCAGCCGCTCCATCTGGTTGCTTTGCTGAAGAATCAGTCCCGGCATCGGTTCGATCGCTCTGAAAAAGGAAAAGACAGGTTCGAATTCTCCCTTGGGTCATTCTCGATTGCAAGTCCTAACCGCAAAAGCCTGCTTGAAAAAAAAGACCGGTTATGGGATGATCACCACACGATAGGAGGACGCAACTGTCCATCGCGACAACAAAAATCATTCAGACTATGGGGGTGCCAAGGTTTCGACGGGGATCGGAAGCGCAAGTTGCATGCCGGAGTGGGCTGGCTCCGTAAAAAAGCCCAACCTAACAAACGCCGACACTGACGTTCGTTACGCACTGGCGGCTTAAACGCCGTCACGTCTCCTGTTTCATCGCCCATGTGGGGCAGTAGACGTTAATAGAGTGGGCTAGTCGGCGCGACTGTCCGTGGCGCACCGGCGAAACCTAAGCGGACTCGCCCGCAAGGAATCCTGTTCGTGGGAGCTCTTCCGGGTTAAGTAAAACACGAACTACGCATGTAGACGCTTGACGTGAAAGATTTTCGGACGCGGGTTCGATTCCCGCCACCTCCACCATT
>JAVVDS010000038.1:0-26727 GCA_032251295.1 Desulfuromonadales bacterium
CGGGGATGGACGGCCTGACCACCCTGCACCGCCTGCGGCAGATCAACCCCGCTGTCAAAATCATCCTGTCGAGTGGCTTCGGCGAAGAAGCAGCAACCGCTGCCCTGGTCGATAACAGCACCACCCTCTTCCTGCAAAAACCCTACAAGCTTGAAGAACTGTACCGGCAACTGTGCACGATCGCTTCATCCTGCGAAGCAACTCCAGTCCCAAACTAACTGACAACATTCGTAGAAACAGACACTTGGAAACTGGAATTCAGACTCCACCTGTCCGGTTTTACTTGCACAGTTTCAGCTTGCTGATTATGATTGGCGGAATTTCACGAAGGGAAGTCCACTCGCGCCTGAACCGGGTCTTTGTCCGGCTCGGGAGAAACCATAAAACTGAAAACATTCAAGGAGGAAAAGTTATGAAGAAAACTCTCTCCCTGCTGCTTGTCCTGGCCATGCTCATCCCGGCCTCGGTGACGCTGGCATCCGACAACCTGACCTGCTGGTTCCCGCCCGGCTGGAAGGATCGGGCCATTCAGGCCAAGGCGATCACCGATGCCCTGTCGGCAAAGAGCGGTCTGGCGATCCGTCCGCGGATCGCCAAGAGCTACCCGGAAATTCTCTCCGCCTTCAGCGGTCAGGATGCCAACCTGGTCTACGTCGGTTCATTTGTTCAGGCGATCGTCGCCGCCCGCCAGCTCGGCACGCCCCTGGTCCAGAACGCCGACGGCAAGGAGCTCTACTCCGGCATCCTGATCTACCCACAGGGCCAGGACCCGCAGGCGATCCTGAAAAACTCGCCAGCCGACATCGCTTACGCCACCGGCGCCACCTCCGGCGAATCGAGTGCCCAAGCGGCCACGGCTGGCAAGGCCGCCATCGGCACGCCTAACCATGGCGCAGCAGTCAACGCCGTCAAGGCCGGCAAGGCCAAAGCGGCCGTGGTCAAGAATTTCTGGTGGGACGGCAACCAGGACAAATTTCCCGGCATGCTCAGCTATGCGATTCCCGGCATCTCCGAGCAGCGCAACCCGGACAATGTCCTGACCGCCTCCAAAGCCGTCAGCAAAGAGGTCGCGGACAAGGTCAAGGCTGCCGCACTGGCGAGCTCTGACGCCTTTGGCGCCAACGCGAAAATGGTCGAGTTCTCCGGGGACAATCTCGCTTTTTCTCTCGACCTGATGAAGCGGGGGAACATCGACCCCCTGACCTACAGCTGGTAAGGTTCCACACATGCGGCCCTGGCACAGGCTTGCCGGGGCCGTATTGCAAACTGACGAGGATACGATGGGAATTCTCAAAAAACTGCTGCTGTTGATCGGTTCGACCCTGCTGGTGGCCTTCATCCTGATCGCCGTGGTCACGTCTTTCAGCGTGCAGCAGAGCAACCGCAGCATGATTGCCGGCCTGGAGGCAAAGCTGGAATCCGAGAACCAGCGGACTCTCGGTCTGCTCGATCAGAACTTCGCCAGGGTCGCCGGCGACCTTGAAGCGGCCAACCAGACCGCCCGCCAGATTGTTCTCGACCTCTACGACGAATCGTTCCAGGCAACGGTCAAGTCTCTCGGCAACCAGATTCTCCCCTCCATCGAAGCCTTTGACTTCGATACACCGGGCAGAATCGTCGAGGTGCTTATGGAGTCGAGTCCGGCCATCCGCGGAGTGCGCCTGACGACCAGCGAAAATCCTGCAGCCGGCGACATCCTGCTGTTCGGCGAGTTCGCCGAAAGCAACGACCTGAGAAGTTACAGCCAACTCTTCACAAGTAGCTTCGCTTACTTGAAGATCGACCTGCAGGTCAGTCTGGCCGGCATGCAAGCCTTGGAAGAGATGAAGAGCTCCTTCGCCCTGATCAACCAGGCGAACCAGGCCCTGGCTGGCGATGTCCGCACCGGCATGGCCGAGGCGATGCGCGCCGCAGAACAACAGGCGGTTCAGATCAGCGCCACCGAGCAGCGCTCCCTGCTCTGGCAGATTGTCCTGACAATGCTGGTTGTGTTGGCCGCGGTCTGCCTGGTCCTCGGCACCGCCATCAACAAGGGGATTAACCGTCCGTTGGCGCAAACGGTGCAGATGATTCAGGAACTGGAAAAAGGCCATATCGACCAGCGTCTGAAGATGGCGCGCAGCGACGAAATCGGCCAGATGGCGACCGCCATGGACCGGTTCGCCGACAGCCTGCAGAACGAGGTGGTTGCCGGCCTGCAGAGCATGGCGCGCGGCGAACTGACATTCCAGGTGCGCCCGGCGGATCAGGAGGATGTGGTGCGCGGCGCGCTGCTCCAGGTGCGCAACGATCTGCAGGATCTGGTCGGCAATATCCAGCGTGCCACCGAGCAGGTGACTGCCGGCAGCCAGGCGATCAACGGCTCATCCAGCGAGATGTCGCGTGGCGCAACCGCCCAGGCCGCGGCCGCCGAGGAGGCATCGTCCAGCATCGAGCAGATGACCGCCAACATCCGCCAGAACGCCGACAACGCCAACCAGACCGAGAAAATCGCCATTCAGGCCGCCACCGATGCCCGGGAAGGCGGGACCGCCGTCGAGGCGACCGTCGGTGCCATGCGTGAGATCGCCGACAAGATCACCATCATCGAAGAGATCGCCCGCCAGACCAACCTGCTCGCCCTGAACGCAGCCATCGAAGCAGCGCGGGCCGGCGAGCACGGCAAGGGGTTTGCGGTGGTCGCCGCCGAAGTGCGCAAGCTGGCGGAGCGCAGTCAGAAGGCCGCCGGCGAAATCAACGAGTTGTCGAACAGCAGCGTACAGGTCGCCGAAAAAGCCGGCAAAATGCTGCAATCCCTGGTGCCGAACATTGAGAAGACCGCGGAACTGGTCCAGGAGATCAGCGCCGCCAGCCGCGAGCAGGACGCCGGCGCCGGCCAGATCAACAACAGCATCCAGCAGCTCGATACGGTGATCCAGCAGAACGCCTCGGCCTCGGAGGAGATGGCGGCCACCGCCGAAGAACTGAATGCCCAGGCCGAACAGCTCACCGCCCTGGTCGCCGCCTTTGTCATCGACGAACAACGGACCGGCCGCGAGACTCACCCTGCCCCACAGAAACCGGCGGCCCTCCCGGACAAACAGCAGATGCTCCCGGATCGGGAAGAGACCGATGTGCTGCATTTTTGAGAGAGGTTTTGATGCGTTGATGGGTTTATAATCGGGATCGGGATCGGTATCGGGATCGGTATCGGGATCGGGATCGACAGGCCAGCGAGTAGCCAAGCAGGTTCACTCTTCTTTCGATACCGATTTCGATACCGATTTCGATGTTAAAACACCTCAACCATCAACGATCAACCATCCCTCTCGCGGCACCCTCCCGGCTCTCCGCCGCCATCGCCCCCAACCCGGAACGGACGCCATCATCACAAACCGGAAAATCGATGTCGACACGGGTGTAGTGGCCTTCCTCTGAGTCGATCCAGATGCTGGCCTGGTGTTCCTGCAGGATGTCGTGCACGACGCTGAGGCCGAGTCCCGTCCCCTGTCCCGCGGCCTTGGTCGTGAAAAACCGATTGAAGACCCGGCTCAAATGGAGTTTGGAAATTCCGTCCCCCTGGTCCCAGACGGTCAGGCGCAGCCGGTCCTGGTCGTCCTTGCGCACCGGCTCCGCGGAGATGCGCAGAATTTTGCTGGGGTCGGCGCCGGGATATTTTTCGTTGAGGGCATGGCGGGAATTGCTGATCAGGTTAATAAGCACCTGCTCCAGTTTCTGAGTGTTGCCGAGCACCGTCGGCAAGGTGTCAGGGCAGTCGATATCGACAAAGATACCGTCCCTGATGAGCTGCTGGCAGAACAGTTCAAGGGTTTCTTCGATCACCCGCGAGAGCGCGACGGGCTGCATGGTCACCTGGTTCTTGCTGCTGAAGTTCAGCAGGTTTCTGACAATCGTAGCAATCCGGTTCCCTTCCTTGATGATGTTATTGAGGATCTTCGTCTCCCTCTCGTTCGGTGCCGACCGATTGAGCAGAAGCTGGGCATAATTGATGACGCCGGTGATCGGATTGTTGATTTCGTGGGCGACACCGACGGCCAGTTCGCCCAGCGCGGTCAGCTGACCAGCGAGGATCCGCTGTTCGAGTAACTTCTTTTTCTCGGTGATGTCGAGGAAGGTCACGACCGCGCCGACAATCTGGCCGTCAGCGGACACGGGAACGGTCGTGTATTCAACATTGAGCCAGTCGCCAGACTTCTGCCAGATGATGCCATCGTCGTTGTGAAGCGGCTTGCCGGTTGCGAGCACTTCGCTGACCTGGCAGCTCTCCGCCGCCACCTGCTTGCCCGTCGCGTCGGTATGCCCGAGCAGCGCATGAACCTTGCTGCCGAGCAGTTCGTCTTCGGTGTAGCCGAGCAGTCTGCAGGCAGCGGCATTGACAAATTCGCAGACCCCTTCGTGGTTCACCCCGTAGATCCCTTCGACGGTCGAATCCAGAATCAGGCGCAGCCGCTTCTCGCTGAGCCGATGCGCGATGATCGCCTCCTTCAGACGGGTGACATCGTGGAGAAAACCGGACATCCCGACGACCCGCCCCCCTTCGCGATGTAAAACCACGTCATCGACCACCCAGCGGACCCTGCCGTCCGGCGTCTGCATGCGGTAGTCGAAAACATGATTTTCCTCCTTTTCAGTTTTTAGCCGGCAGTAGTCGATGGCCGCAGCACGGTCGTCAGGATGAATGGTGGCCGCCCAGTCGTCCAGAGTCTGCCAGGCCGACGGCGCGATGCCGAAGATCGATTCGATTTGCGGGCTGACATAGGTAAAGCGTTGGGACGTCGTATCGAAATCCCAGGCGATGGTTCCAGTCGATTCGACCAGACCCTGAAAACGCCTCACGCTGGCACCCAGGGACGTCGCGCTCAGATCGGCGACAACCTGGCTGGCAAGGAGTTCTCCGACCAGAATGGTCGCCAGCGGATAGCAGAGAATGACCGGCAGGCCGATCCTCGAGACAACCGTCATCCCCACATCGCCCGGCAGGGTGAACATCAGGAGCAACATCGCCGCGTGCACGAGCAGGCCAAGGAGGAAGAGATCCTTCAGGGAGGGAGGACGCACCTCCGGCTGCAGTCGCTGGCGGCAGGCGAGACCGATGCCGACCGAAGCGCCGATCACCAGCAGACCGGTCAGCATGCCGACACCGCCGATCCAGATCCGGCAGAGCACCGCCAGGCCGGCGACGATAGCCGCTGTTACCGGGCCGAAAAAGAGGGCCGACAGGCTGAGCAACACCGAGCGGCCATCGAAGATCAGGCCGGGGGCGAAGAGGAGAGGATTGAGCATACCGAAGATGACCGCCGAACCGAACAGCAGACCCTGTCCGATCCGCCCGGCCAGGGTCTGCCGCGACCAGTAGCGATCGATCAGCCGCGACACGACGGTGAGACTGACCAGCAGGGCCAGATTGAGAATGATATCGGGGAAGTCGGCCATAGAATCGATTGCGGCAACGGGAAACAGGGGACGTCAAGGGTGATGCGTTTGCGACGAAATGCCATTAAGAGTACATTTTCTATCGCTTTTTGCAAGAAAATCGTGACAGAATATTGAAAGTTTTGTAAGAACATTGTGAATGTTTTTTTGCGGACCAAACCTTTGACTTTAGCCGGGAGAACGGTATTTAATCCGACAGGAGCTGGGCAGAGGTCTTTGTCACCCCCGAGCTTGAACGTCCACATTGAAAACGACCGACCACCGTCAGAAACGAATGTTAGCATGCAACTCCGTATTGTTGTCATCGATGATGAAGAGTGCATCACCGAAACATTTCACTGCCACCTCAGCGACCAGGGGCATGATGTGATCACGGCATCTGAGCCGACCACCTGCTGTGTCTACCGGGGAGACCGTTGCGACCATGAACACGCCTGCGCTGATATCCTGTTCGTCGATCTCAATATGCCCCGCATGAACGGTCTGGAGTTCGTCGAACTTCTTGAGACGAAAGGGTGTAAAAGCGTGGCCCGCAACAGAGTGATCATGTCCGGCGCCTTAACCGACGAAGACCGTGCCAAGGCCCGGCAACTCGGCTGCAAAATCATCGACAAGCCGATCTCCCTGAGGACCATCGACCGGTTGATCGACGAGCTGTCCGGCAACATCCCCGCCGATCGCCAGCTGGCCGAACTGAATTCTCATGTCAAGTGAGGCAGATCTGGTCTCACAACCTCACAGACAAGGAGCCTGCTCATGACCAGCAGAACCACTTCACCCGTCGGCTTGGCCGATCAGGATTTTCCGCCGGGACTGCATATCTGCATGATTTACAACAGTGAAGATGAGCGGCATGAGATCATCGAGAAGTTCCTGAAGAATGGCATCGACAAGGGTGAGAAGGTCGCCTATATCGTCGAGGAGATCGCCCCGGAGGCGTTTTGCTCCTGGCTGGCGGAGAAAGGTCTGGCTGGTGAGGTCGGTCAGGGCCCGTTGCAGGTCGACTCGGCCCGGAGCACCTACTACCCTTCCGGCCGTTTCGACCCCGATGCGATGCTGGCACGTCTGCAAAGCTTCTACCGGGCGGCCCTCGATGCTGACTATAGCGGCTGCCGGGTCATGGGCGAGATGTCCTGGGCGGCCGAGGGTCAACTGCCCGGAACGGATCGACTGATGGAGTACGAATCGAGGGTCAACCTGCTGGTTGCCGACCACCCGCTTTCGGCGATTTGCCAGTACGATGCCAACCGATTCGATGGAGCGACCATTTTCCAATGCCTGAAAGTCCACCCGTACATGATTGTCCACGGCCAGGTGGTGCACAACCCGTTTTATCGCGAATCGGCAAGCGTTTGAGCGGCGCGATCCGCGAGCAGACAATGAATGAGGCCTGCGCCCCTCCCAGGCCCGATTTCCCCCCCTGTAGCCAGTTGATGGCTGCGCAGGGGATTCTCTATGCCCTGCCCGGCGAGCGTCGTCTCGCGGAATTTGTCGTCCGGGCGCTTGTCGATCTGCCCGAAGTCACCCGTTGCAGTCTCTGCCTGAAGAGCCTCGGCAGCGTCGTCGGCGCGGCGACCGCAGCCGCCGAGCTGGCCCTGGCGAGTCTGCATGTCCCCGCCGAGGCGATCGACCCGAGTCGATTACAAGAGGCCCTGCACGATGAAGCAGCCCTCTCCCTGCCGTTGCGGACCGCCAGCGACCTCTACGGCCATGCCATTCTGTGCCTGCATCACGATGCCGACCGCAACAGCCTGCTGCCGGTGGTGATCAATTTCCTCAATGGAGTCGCCCTGGAGATCGAGAGTCGCCAACAGCGCGCCCTGCTCGAACGTTCACGACAAAAGCTGGAAGAGGAGGTCGCGGCGCGGACCGAAGATCTCCGTCGCGAAGTCGAGGAGAACCGGCGTCTGGCCAAAAACCTCGCCAGAGAACTGGAGATCAACCAGTCAGTGGCGGACATCGCCAACCGATTGATCCTGCCCGATCTCGATATTCGAGCGACCGCCTCTCTGATCCTCGACGCCGCCAGAAAGCTGACCGGCAGCGAACACGGCTTTGTCTCGGAAATCGATCGCGCCAGCGGCGACAACATCTGTCACGCCCTGACCCCCGCGGGAGACGATCTCGCCGCGACAGCCATGCCGGCGCAGGGTGTGCGCTTCGCCGCCGACGCGCAGGGGCGATTCCCCGGACTCTGGGGGCACAGTCTCAACAGCCGTACCACTTACTACACCAACACTGCGTCCAGCGATCCGCACGCCACGGGGCTGCCGGACAACCACGTGCCGCTCGAGACCTTTCTGTCGGTACCGGTACAGTTCGCCGGCAAGCTGGTCGGCCAGATCGCCCTGGCCAATGCCCGCGACGCCTACGACCAGCGGGCGGGCGACACGATCGCCCGACTCGCCAGCCTGTACGCCATGGTGATCGAGCGCCGCAGGGCCGATGAAGATCGCCGGCTGTTCGAGGAGCGCACCCGCCATGCCTCGCAGATGCGCTCTTTGGGCGAAGTCGCCGCCGGGGTCGCCCACGAGATCAATAATCCGGTCACCGGCGTGATCAACTATGCCCAGCTGCTGCTCAACCGTCTCGACCGGGGCGACACCTCCCGCCTCCGTGAATTTCTGGAAAAGATCATCAAGGAGTCGCAGCGGATCGCCGACATCGTCCGCAGCCTGCTCGGCACCGCACAGCAGTCCTCCGACCGGGCCGAGCTACTGTCCGTTGAGGCGGTGCTGCGCGAAGCCATTCAGCTTTTTCAGAAAACTCTCAGCAAAAACGGCGTGCATCTCGATATTCAGAGAGAAGATGGACTGCCCGCGATTACCGGCCACGAGAACAAACTCTGCCAGGTGTTTCACAACCTCTTCTCCAACGCGCTGCACGCACTGAATCAGAGATATCCCGATGCCGACCCGAACAAACGGCTGACGATCCGCCTGAGCCAGCAAGCGCACGGCGACCAGGCCGCCATCGTCATTGTCGTCCGCGACGAAGGTCCGGGTATCCCGGCGGATTTAAAACCCAAGATTTTTATGCCATTCTTCACAACCAAACCGGCCCGCCAGGGGACCGGCCTCGGTCTGAGCATCGTCCACGAGATTATCGCCCTCCATCGGGGCGAAATCGAAGTACTTTCGGAACCGGGGGAGTTTACGGAGTTCCGGATCAAGCTACCGGCCGAACGGCTGTAAGTCTTCGGGCCTCGGCCTTTAATCCCTCACTTCTGGAAAAGACCCATGCACCCGGACTGCGACCCCGTCATTCTCGAACACTTTCTTGCCGGGCAGGCAGGTTTCCACAACATGGCGACCGACAGCCTGCTGGCCGAGGTGTTCTGTGTGGTGGTGACCGACCTGCCGGGGGTCGTCGCCTCTGCCCTCTACCTCGACAACCAGCGTCTCGCCCAATGCGCCGGCGACGGTTTGCATGCCGATTGGCCGGCAACCACAACCGAACCGGTGCGTGCCTGTATCATCAGCGAAGACAGGCGCAGTGCCGCCTTTCCGCTGCAGACGATCGACAACCTGCTCGGCGACCTGCACCTGACCCTTTCCGACCTCGACCGCTTTTTACCCTACCGCCCGCATCTGGAAACCGCCCTCGCCAGAATCGCCCTGCTCATCGAAAACCGGCAGCTGAAGAAAGAGGTTCAGCGGCTGAACGAAGGTGTGGCTCATGAGGTCCGCGAGCAGACCGCCGAAGTGGTCGCCCGCGAGAAACGCTTTCGCACCCTGGCAGAAAAAGCTTCGGTCGTCCCCTGGGAGTTCAGCTTCCGGGAGATGCGTTTCACTTACGTCGGCCCACAGATTGTCGAACTGTTCGGCGATCCGGTGGAGAGCTGGAACGATTTCGACAGCTGGGCGCGACGCATCCATCCCGACGACCGCCAGGATGCGGTCCGCTCCTGCCAGATCGAATCGGCCGCCGGTCGCGATCACGATTTCTACTATCGTGCCCTCCGCCGCGACGGCCAGATCCTCTGGATCCACGATATCGTCACGGTGGTGCAGGGGGAGAACGGTCCGGACAAGCTGCTCGGCTACTTCATCGATGTCACCGAACGGTTTCGCCGGAACGCGTTGCAGGCGGCCCGGCTGCGCCTCAACGATTACGCGCTGGAACACAGTACCCGGGAGTTGATGACCCGCTTCCTCGACGAGGCCGAGAGTCTGACGACGAGCGAGATCGGCTTTTTTCATTTTGTCGAGGGGGATCAGAACGCCCTCTCCCTGCAAGCCTGGTCGAGCAACACCCGCAACCAGATGTGCCGCACGCCAGCGACGGCCGGGACTCACTACCCGATCTCCCGAGCTGGCATCTGGGCCGACTGTATCCGCCACGCCGCGCCGGTCGTGCACAACGATTATACCAGCGAGCCGAACCGCAAGGGGCTGCCCGAAGGACACGCGCCGGTCGTGCGCCAACTGGCCGTGCCGATCCTGCGCGGCGGCAGAGTCGTTGCCGCTCTCGGTGTCGGCAACAAGAAGACCGTGTATACCGACGACGATGCCGAACTACTGAGTCAGCTGGCCGACATCGCCTGGGAAACTATCGAGAGAAAAAAGGTCGAGACGGCGCTGCGCACCAGCGAACAACGCTTCCGCAATATGTTTCTCAAACACGATGCCATCATGTTGATCATCGATCCGCATCGGATGACAATCGTCGAGGGCAACGAGGCCGCCGCCACCTTCTACGGTTACAGCCCCGACAAGCTCATTGGCATGCCTCTGGCGCAGATCGATACGGCACCAGAAGAAGAGATCGCTGCGGCCTGCCAGTCCGCCCTGGTCTGCGAGAACAACTGCATGGACCAGCGACAACGACTGAAAAGTGGCGAGACTCGCGATGTGGAGGTGCACGTCACGCCGATTGGTCACAAAGGTCAGGCCATGCTGTTTGCCATCGTCTTCGACGTGACCGACCGCAACCGGCTGCTCAGCGAGTACCGACGCTCCTCGCAGCTCGCCGCCCTCGGCACCGTGGCCGCCGGTGTCGCCCACGAAATCAACAACCCGCTGCAGGGGATGATGAACTACGCCACTCTGATTGCGTTGAAGCCCGCTCAGGCCGAACGGGTCGAAAAGTTCGCCCGACAGATCGTCCACCAGGGGGAGCGTATTTCGGAGATCACCCGCACCCTGCTGCACTACTCGCGCGATGACCGCGGCCAGTTTGTCGACAGCGATATCTGCCAGTTGATCCGCGCCACCATCAGGCTGCTCAAAACCAACATGAAGAAAGAGCCGGTGTCCCTGACGGTGAGCCTCCCCGATCAGCCGGTGACCATGGTGGTGCTCCCCCAGGGGATCCAGCAGATCGTCAGCAACCTGGTCGGCAACGCCCGCGACGCCCTGACGGAAAAAGAGGCAGAGACGACCGACAAGCGTATCGACGTGCGCGGTTCCGTGGAAGCGGCCACGGTGTCCGAACCGCAACGCTTCGTTCTTGAAGTGATCGACAACGGTGTCGGCATCCCGGCGCAGAACCTCGCCAGGGTCGGCGACGCGTTCTTCACCACCAAACGTAACAATCGCGGCACCGGTCTCGGGCTGGCGATTGTCGGCGATATCGTCAAGAAACATCGGGGGAGCATCGCCATCGACAGCAAGGTCGGTGGGTACACCAAAGTGACCGTCGTCATCCCATTCTCACAGTGAGACGCGCATCCGCACACCCTCCTGACACACATCTGTGTCAAAGGCACAACGTACTCAACAGGTCATCTTTAACTCTCTCCATACCTTCACAAATTCTGTGGCAATTTTTCATCGCAAAACCAGCATCTTGACCTGAACCGTAAACAAACACAGCAGCAGAAAAAAATTCGTTTGGTTTCTGGCGTCACTCTTGCTCTACCCGCATGACAACGTGCGAGGGTGCCAACTATCGGCTGATCAGAGCGGACAGAACCAACAACGGGAGGTTGAACATGCAATTCAGACTGGGAGCGAAGATCGGCATGGGGTTCGGGGCGCTGATCCTGATTGTCAGCATCCTCGGCGGTCTGGCGGTCTGGCAGATGACCAATGTCGAAGGCGAGGCGGAAATTTTAGCCCGTGAATATCTGCCCGAGGTGGAGATCGCCAACGAACTGGAGCGCAATGCACTCCTCACCATGTACAACAGTCGCGGCTACGGCTACACCGGCGATGAAGCCTACCTGCAGCAGGCCCGCGAGCATCTGCAACTGGTGCGCGCCGAACTCGACAAAGGGACGCAGCTGGCCCGCGAGGCCAAAAATCTCAAGCGGCTGCAGGAATCGGTCAACTCGATCACCAAGCAGGTCGATGACTACACCAGGGCCCTCGATCAGACCGTCAAGGAAATACAGCGGGTCGAAAAAGACCGCCAGGAACTCGATGCCAGCGTCGCCGAATTCATCGAGAGTACCGGCGTCTACCTGCAAGGCCAGACCCGGAAAATGTCGGCCCAGATCGAGCAGGGCGCCAGCGACGCGGCGCTGAAAGAGCGCCTGGACAAGATCACTTGGGGCGGTGAAATCATCGATCTCGCCGACGAAACCCGCATCGCAGCCTGGAAAACCCAGGCGACGCGCGATCAGTCGCACCTCGAAGCGGCCCGGGCCAACATTCCGAAAATCCTCGGTCTGCTCGAACAGCTCCGCAAACTCACCACCCAGGATGTCGACCTGACCGAACTCGACCATATTCGCGAGGCAACCGAAGCCTTCGCTGCGGCCATGACCGACCTGGTCCTCGCCTACAAAGATCTCGACCAGCTCGAAGTGGTGCGCAACACCGCCGGCGAAGAAGTTCTCGCTTCCGCCAAAGCTGTGGCTGAAGCCGGTATAGAACACACTGATGAGATTGCCGACCTGGCGGTCGCCGCACTGTCGAATGCGGCCATGGTAATGATTATCGGCCTGATTATCGCCCTGATCATCGGTATTATCGTCGCGGTAGTGATCACCCGTTCCATCACGGGCCCCATCGCCAAAGGGGTCACCCTCGCCGAGGAGATCGCCAAGGGCGATTTCAGCTTGCGCCTGAACCTGAGTCGTGGTGACGAAATCGGCCAGTTGGCCACTGCTCTAGACGGCATGGCGGAAAGCCTGGCCGGGCAGGTCAAAGTCGCCAACCAGATCGCCGAGGGGAATCTCGACGCAAAAGTCAGGCTCGCTTCGGACAAAGATCAGCTCGGCACCGCCCTGAAGCTGATGGTCGAGAAGCTGCGCGAAGTGATCGGCCAGGTGCGCGGCGCGGTGGAGAATGTTGCCTCCGGCTCCCAGGCGATGAGCGCCTCCAGCGAGGAGATGTCGCAGGGAGCGTCCGAGCAGGCAGCGGCGGCCGAGGAGGCGTCTTCCAGCATCGAGCAGATGACGGCCAACATCCGCCAGAACGCCGACAACGCCAACCAGACTGAAAAGATCGCCATCCAGGCGGCCCGCGATGCCCAGGAGGGCGGCCAGGCGGTGACCGCCACCGTCGCGGCGATGAAGGAGATCGCCAGCAAGATCATGATTATCGAGGAGATTTCCCGGCAGACCAACCTGCTCGCTTTGAACGCGGCGATCGAGGCGGCCCGCGCCGGTGAGCACGGCAAGGGGTTTGCCGTGGTCGCCGCCGAGGTGCGCAAGCTGGCCGAGCGCAGCCAGGTGGCGGCCGGCGAGATCAACGACCTCTCCACCAGCAGCGTCGACGTCGCCGACAAGGCCGGCAAGGTGCTGGAAACTCTGGTGCCGAACATCCAGAAGACCGCCGAACTGGTGCAGGAGATCTCGGCGGCCAGCCGCGAGCAGGACGCCGGTGCCGAACAGATCAACAAGAGTATCCAGCAGCTCGATTCGGTGATCCAGCAGAACGCTTCGGCGTCGGAAGAGATGGCGTCGACCTCCGAAGAACTCTCCAGCCAGGCCGAGCAGCTGGCCGAGATGATCAGCTTCTTCGCCATGAGCGAGGGGCGCAATCAACTGCACGCCCCTGCACGGCCCGCGGCCAGAGTTTCGGCCCACAAAGCCGAGAAGTTGCAGATCGGCCACATCAACAAAGACCGGGCCGACAGCGGCAAGGCGACTGCCTCGAAAGATCAGGGTCGCAAGGACCAGCTCGATGACGATTTCGAGGCGTATTGATGGACGGGTAAAGCGTTGATGGTTGATTCATTGATGCGTTTTTGAAACCATCAACCATGAGCCACAAGCCATAACCCCGAGTCCCCTTAAGCTCGTCGTGCAGATTGAACAGTGACGATTGTTGCCTGTTGTGGCGATCCGGGTGTTGGGGCAGGGGCCGCGAAAGAGAAGGAGAGTCCGCAATGTCGGAAGCAATTGCCAGAACCGCCCAGTACGTCACCTTTCAGCTGGGAGAAGAACTGTTCGGCGTTGAAGTCAGTCGCACCCGGGAGATTCTCAGTCTGATCCCGGTGACCAGCGTGCCGCAGACCCCCGACTACATGCTCGGTGTCATCAACCTGCGTGGCCAGGTGGTGCCGGTGGTCGACATGCGCCGCAAGCTCGGCATGCCGCCCGCCGAAGCGACCCAGGACACCTGCATCATCGTCCTGGAGGTGCTGGTCGATGACGACACCATCGTCGTCGGTGCCCGGGCCGATGCGGTTCGCGAAGTGCTGGAGATCAATCTTGAACAGATCGAACCGGCGCCAAAGCTCGGCACCCGGCTGAACATCGAGTACATCCACGGTATGGGCAAGGTCAACGACCAGTTTCTGATCCTGCTCAACATCGACCGCATCTTCAGCAGCGACGAACTGGCGATGGTTCAGGACGTCGTTGACGACGAGTTGGCGGAAACGTCTGCCGTCGCAGAGAATATCGCACTCTGATGGCAAGTATCCGGTACGGCGACAGAGTGATTGTCCGCGATCAATCGCACCTGAATGGCCACGTCGGCATTGTCTACAAAATCGTCAACAACCAACTGGCCCACGTCCTGCTGGATCGCGAGGTGATCTGGCCGGTCAACATCGAGCAACTGGAACCGGTGTTACCCCCCGCTGGTCACACCACCTGACAACCCTCCATTGTCAGACACCGGTTCTTTCGCAGCCGGGCTGGTCCTCCCCCCAGCCCGGCTTTTTTAACCATCTCGATCCTTTGGCACACAAATGTGCAGCGACTGTGTCATCGGTAGCTACCGGAAGCCGCCCGGCTCTTCTGGGACAGTCGTCCAAAAACCCTAACCGGTTGGATCTGTGAAGAAAAGATGATCGCCTGCGGCTTGGCGTACCGATTGCAAACTGTGAAGATCGTCAGCCAACGGCACAATTGAAGCTAAAGGAGGTGCGTGTCATGTCGACAAAAACCACCAGAATTCTCGTCGCCGAAGATCAGGACAGCCTTCGCCAGATGGTCATGGTTGCCCTGCAACTCGATGGCCACCAGGTCGACACTGCGGAGAATGGTCAGGTCGCTCTTGAACGCCTTTCACATCACCATTACGACCTGCTGTTGACCGACTGGCGAATGCCGCAACTCGATGGCCGTTCCCTGATTCTCGAAACCAGGCAGGTCGAAGGCGGAGCCGACTTGCCCGTGGTGGTACTGAGCTGCCTCGAAGGGCCTGACGAAGATCGGCCCGAGACCCTGAAAATCGACCGCTGGCTGAGAAAACCTTGCCGGATCAGCGAAATTCAGCAAGCAGTCAAGGACGTATTGCGCAGAGAACATTGAAAAATTGATATTTGATGCTTTCGCAGAAAATCCGAGATTGGATTGGCTGGCTAAGCAAAAAACACCAAATGCACGGCGCGCAATTGTCGAGCAATGAGGCGTAGTTCCATACGTCGAAGCAACGAGACGATTGTGGCAACGCAGCAGTTGGTGAGTTTTTGCGAGGGCATCATATTTAAAGGAGGCACAGATGGCAAAGCGGGTACTGACGGTCGACGATTCTGCGACGGTCCGTCAGGTATTGAGCATGACCCTGTCGGAAGCAGGGTATAACGTGACTGAAGCTGATAACGGCGCGAACGCCCTGCAATCTTTTGATAACGACTGTTTTGACCTGGTTGTCACCGATCTGAACATGCCGAGGATGGACGGCATCGACCTGATTCGCCAAATCCGCAGCCGGGCCGGAACCCGCTTCCTGCCGATCATCATGCTGACCACCGAATCCCAGCCGGAACGCAAGCAGGAAGGGAAAAAGGCCGGCGCCTCCGGTTGGATCACCAAACCGTTCCGACCGGAACAGCTGCTCGCCGTGGTGCGCATGATCTGCCCGAACTGAGCGTTCGGCTTTACTCTCTCGACCCGGAAAAGAACAGTCACACCGTCACCTACGATGAGAGATTGATCCGTTCTGAAGACTTGCTACGCTCGACGTCACTTCTCCACACAAACGCCTCTCACCTACACGCCAGACGCTTATCGCCTCCCACTCGACCGCCTTGTTTGAACCGCTGCCAGCGGTCTTCAATTGGTCCCTCATTGCACAAACGCAGCGAGGGCCGGGAAAATCTCCCGGCCCTCGCTCTGTTTTGCTTTGCTGGTTGTGTTCTGGCTTGTGATCAGCTTACCACGGCGTGATCTTGTTCCAGCCGCCGCGGGCGCCCTCGAGGGTGATGCTGGTGCCGGTGCCGGCGGCGGTGAGAGTGGTAGCGGCACCGTTGGGTCCGGTCACGTCGGACAGGGTCAGCACCGTGTTGGTCAGACTGCTGATGGTGCCGACCTTGCCGGCGTTGACACCACCGGTGATCTGTACCCGGTCGCCGACGCGGTAGCCGTTGGCCGAGGTGAAGATGGCGGTGCCGCTGGTGATCCGGTCGGGGCCGGTCTGGAAGCTGATATTGGTCGCCGTGACACTGAACCTCTCGTTAAAACGGTGGCAGTTCTGTGCCGAGTCCCAACTGGCCGCCCGCTTGCCGTAATCGGTCATGTTATTGGAACCCTTGGCCACCGTAAAATGATTCTGTGCCTGGAAGCCATCATCCCAAGTGTTGTGGCGCACGTCGAGACAGTTGGTGATCATCAGCTTGGGCAGCCGCGAGGCATGCGGGTTGTGACACTTCGAGCAACTGAAGACATGATAACCGGTGTCGATGCCGGTAGCGTCGACACTGACTCCCCAGTCGAAGTCATCGAATGCATACGCACGGTTCGCCGGGTTGGTCGCCGGTGTGTAGCTGGCAGTGTAGGTGGTGCCACCGCCCGTACCGCGCAGGCCGTGGCCCTCATATCTCGGATCCGCTGCGTTGAAATAGCCCATATCAGGGACATGTGCCGTTTCGTAAGAGCGGGCGGTCGGCGCCCTTCCCTGTGGCCGGCCACTGTAGGGGCCAAAGCTGCCCGCCGTGCCGTTGCCGGTGTCGAAAATATTGACCTTGAAAGTACCGGTGCCACCGATGGCCGAGTTGCTGTGACCGTTGGTGCCGAGCCAGAGATTTTCGCCGAGGGTCTTGTCCATATTGTCGACATCGGAGCCGTGACAGAGGGTGCACAGCCCTGCCGAGGTCGCCACCGAGTAGCCGGCCGTCGGGTTGCCGCTGTTCTGGTCGATGAAATAGCCGCCGTCCTGCACGTAGGCGGTGCCGCCGCGCGGTACCGCACCATACTTGTTCTGACTGGTGAAGGTCATGCCGGAGCGCGGCGCGCCGTCTTCCTTGTAGGGGTTGCTCAGCCAGGTGCCGCGCAGGTAGGGAGGCCCGCTGACCTCATCGCCCGGCGCCTTGTTCATGTTGTGGACGTCGTGACAATTGGAGCAGCGGATGTTCTCGACCGGATCGACCGTCTCGCTGTGATTGCGGAAGCGGTTGCTGACCACATCCGCGGTGCCAAAGGGACCGGTGGCGTGGGTTGACTGGATCGGCCCGGTCTTGTAGCCGAAGCTGGCGTTGCCGCTGGTCCAGGTGGCGCCGACCCAGTTCGACTGACTGAGACTGCCGAAGTTGTAATTGTTGTTGTTGGGCGGGCGCGTCGCCGTGTTGTTGTTGCCGGCATCGGTCCCCCACTCGGAGATACCGTTGGCGTCATGACACTGCCAGCAGAGTTCGGCTTCGGTCTGCCGGGCCGCTCGCCCGCCGATCGACTTCTTGAGGTGAATGCCGCCGGAGCGGTAGTTGATACCGACCTGGGAGCTGTTGGCCAGAATCAGCATGGTGCCGCCGACATCGTCACGCGGATGACCGCCCGGATGACAGTAGGTGCAGTTGCCCTGCATCGGATCGGTGCCCCAGCCGTTGTCGGGGCTACTGACCCCGCCGTTCGGGTCAGTGACATGGCTCGGGGTGACGCCGTCGAAGCCGTGGCACTGGACGCAGTCAAAGCTGACAGCGCTGTCCCAGGCAGGAGTCGAGCTTGTTGGATGGCAATTGTCTGCCGACATGCTGCCGCAAGTGCCGGGAGTAGCACCACTGCCCGGCGCCCAGTAGGCGTCATCGCCGGCGGCCACGTTGTAAAGTTTGACATCGATGTAGCCGTCGCCATGTTTGCCGTCGAGGTCGTTCTTGTCGCTGTAGCGTCCAGGATGGCAGAGGTTGCAGCTGTCCCCCTTGGCGAAGCGGAAGCTGTAGTTGAGATGCTTCTCATGCAAGCCAACGTATTTGCCCGTCGCAAGCCCGTGGTTGTCGATGGGCGGTGAACCTTTAACCTGTTCGGTCACCACTCCGCCGTTATCGACCGTCGAGTCAAAGTGCAGACCGTAGACCGTATCGACCGTGCGGTTGGGGTCACCGTGACAATCGGCGCAATCGAGTTTCGCAGTGGAAATCCAGTTTGGCAACCCGTAACCGGGAGTACCGGCAGGGCCGTGGCAGCCAGCGACGAAGTTCATGCAGGTGCCATCGTCGATGCCGTCGCCGATGCCGTTGTAGTTGCCGTTATAGAAACCGCCACCGCCGTCCGGATCGTCGTAGAGGACGTTACCACCAGAGGTTCCGGTGTCGGTATAGTAGATGCGGCTGCCGTCGATGATTGCTTCGTAGGCATTATCTCCCCAACCCATGAGCAACAGACCATCCTGGTGGTCGAGCCCGAAGCTGGCGACCTGACTGCCGTGACATTCGGTGCAGTCTTCGACGGTGATACCATGGATCCGGTGGTTGCCGACGCTCTCGACGACACTCGGCGCCGTGGTGTGACACATGCCGCAGCGCGGCCCGCCAATCTCCTGATTGGTCGGTGTCGGCGTGGTGTACTTCGGTGTTGAGATCGCCGAACCATTGCCGCCTTCGTCGTAGGTCTTGATGGCGAAGTAGTACGGAACCAGCGGATCGAGACCGGTGAGCTCCATCTCCTCGATATGCCCGCCGAAGCCGGGGAGCGGCGCGCCGTAGAAGCGGGTCGCGCTGTTGAAGTTTCCTTCGGTGATCGGGCTGGTCGAGTAGCGAACGTCGTAATAGGTGGCGCGACCGTTGTTCTCGTAGTCGTCGCCAGGGGCGGTCCAGCGCAGCATCACCGCACCCCCCTTGGCGCGCCGTTTAACCACCAGGTCGGTAATCGCATCGGGAGCGACATTATCAGTGGAGTTGTCGACAGAAAGGCCGGTCACCAACGACTCGGTATGGGTAAAACCGTCACCCGCCTCGATCTTCACCGCGACGTTGGCCGCACCGTTCAGGGCGATGCCGTGCATCTGGGTGTTCCAGCTGTAGGCGGTGGTCGTCGCCGGCAGGCCATGAGCGATCTTGTAATGCCAGCTGGCACCGTTGTCGTCGGAGCCGTACAGGTCGTAATGTACTGTATCGTCCACAGCGTCGGCGGTGTCGGTCGACTCGGTCCAGGTGAGGTTGACCAGGGCACCAATGACTGCCCCCTGCAGGTTGGGGTTGGTCGGGGCGACGTTGACCAGGCGCTCGGCAGCGGTCAGGGTGCCGCCGTTGGCCGCACTCCCCCAGCCGACGTCGGAGACGATGCCGGAGACCACGGTCACCTGCACCGCCAGCCGCTGGCCGGCATTGATGGTCTTGCCGGCAATGTCGCCGAACTTGAAGGTCTTGACCCCGCTGGCGCGCTTGCCCATGGTGACGTCGGCGGTCACCGCCGGGACGAAGGCTGTGAAGTTGTTCCCCGTCGAGTAGCCGAGGGTGGCGCGGATGGTTGAGTTCGCGTTGCCGTTGTTGATTAAGAGGCTGAAACCATCGACGAAGTAGGTCGTCGGATAAGCTTCGTTGGCCGCCGGACGGAAGGTCACCGGCAGGGCCGACGTGGCAGCGCTGGTGAAGCTGGCCCCTTTCTCCAGGCCGACGTAACCGCCGCTGACGGCGCCATTGGCTCGGAAGACCGGATAAGTCTGAGGCACCAAAGGTACGTCCGTCGGCGTCACCAGGATGATCTCGGTGTTGTCGTCACAATTGGCTGTCGGGGTGACACCGTCGCAGGCGCGCACGCCGATCAGGTACTCGGTGTCGTTGGCCACGCCGTCGGCGGCGGTCAACTGGTACTTGTACCCCTTAATCCCGGTGATCAGCGGCGGATCGACATTCATGTCGAGGGTGCCGTTCGGCCCACTGCCGGCGCCATCCGCGACCATCCACAGGTCGTAGGTGACCGGCATGGTGTGGTCTTCGGCGTGGGACCATTCGACGTTGATGGTCTGCGACTTGTCACCCTTGAAGGCGCGGTTGACACCGCCGAAGTAGGGTTTCAACGTGTCGCCGCTGGCGACAGCGCTGGCCACCAGCGACGGTGTCGACCAGTTGCCGGCGACATCCTGGCTGCGCAGGGAGAAGTAGTAGGTCTGTCCCGGTGTCAGATTGTCGGCCAGCACATCCTGCAGCGTTCCCTGGGCATAGGCCAGCGGTAGACCGCCGACATAATTGTCGGTACGGGCGAAGTCGCTGGCAATGGCGCTGCTGGTGCCGTAGCGCATGTCGTAGCGATAGACGGTGGTGTCGGCGACATTGTCGTCATCGCCCGGCGAGGTCCAGCTGAGCCGGATCGCGCGCGGCTCGACCGCCGGATTGGTGCTGACAGCGGTCAGGGCGACCTGGGCCGGCGGGAAGGTGTCGGCATACCAGTGCGGGGTGACCGCATTGTTGAAATGGCAGTCGACGGTGGAGCAGGTCTTGGAGCCGGCGTTCAGCACGCCGTCAGGATCGGTCTGGGCGCCGGTCAGGATATTTTTGAAGAGCGTCAGCTCGGCATCGCCGCCGTCGTTATGACCGCTGCCGCCCGGATCGGGATGACAGTAGGAGCAGGTCGAGTTGCGGTTGGCGGTGCTGTCGCCGCCGGGGAGATGCTTGGCGATGGCCGAGACATGCTCAAGATGCGTGCCGGGGCGGTTCGGCGCCGTCACCCCGGACGGCCAGTAGGCTCCCGTACCGCCGTCGCCATGGCAGGCGGTGCAACTGCCGCTGACATTGGGGGCGTCGCCGGCGACGGTCTGGGCTGTCCAGCCACTTGCCGGGAAGTCGTGGCTGTTGCCGTTCTGGTTGGCGCCGGCATGACAGGCATCGCACCCCGAATAGCCGGAGGCCCGCGCCCAGCCGGTGCTGGTCTCGTTCATGGTGATAAAACCGTCGCCGTGCAGGGTGGTCGCGCCGGCATCGGTGGCGGCCCAGTCGTTGCTGGTGTAGGTGAACGGATAGGCGCTGTTCAGCGCGCCGAAGCCGTGGCAGTCGTTACACGGGAAACCGAGATTGCCGCTGTCGGTATGGGCGTTATTGCCGCGCGTCCCCATCCCCTGGTGCATGACGCCGGTATTCCAGCCATCACTGAAGGTGCCGTGGCAGTTGGCGCACTGGCTGCCGTCGGTCAGGGCGGCACTGGCCGACCATTTGTAGGTCCAGCCGGCGCCGGCGCTGTGGCAGGCGGTGGTGCAGGTCGGCGGGGTGCCGTCGGTGAAGCCGGCGTAGAGGCCGCGTGGCTGGTCGAGGCTGTTGTTGGCACTGTCGGCCGCCCAGACGCCGTTGATGTGGGTGGCGAGACCGGTGATGCCGGTGTGGCAGAAAGCACAATCGCCACCGGCTCCAGGTGTCGTCTGATCGTGGACCACGCCGGACACACTCGGCGTCACCGGATGCATGTTGTACTGCGGCATGTAGTTGGGGCCGGCAACACCACTCTTGTCACCGCCGATATAGGCCGAGGCGCCGCTGCCGCTGTGGCAATCGGTACAGACGATGGCCGATGGGCCACCGGTCCAGTCGCCGGCTTCGGGGGAGAGATGACAGGTATTGGCACAGGAACCGTCACCTGGCGCGGCGCTGATTGCGCCGGCGTAGCTGACGCTGCCGTCAATATGCGCAGCGTTGCTGCCGGCCGTGTGACAGTCGTCGCAGCTGTTCGGCACATAGGCCGACACTTTGCCCGCCAGGTGAACCGTGTGCGCGTCAGTGGTCGGCGAAGCGTCATGACAGATCGAGCAGTCGCCCAGCGCGCCACCATTCCACGGATAGGACGCGGTCTTCGGCGCTCCGCCCTTGCCGTCGCTGTGGCAGAAGTTGGTGCCGCACGATTTCGAACCGTCGTAGGTGAAGGTAACACTGCCGGCAATGTCGTAGCTGCCGTCGAAATGACCGCTGGCCGGACCGGTATTGCTGCTCCAGTCGGTGGCGGCATCGTGGCAGGCGCTGCAGGCGATGGTCATGCCGAACAGGGTCGGCGCATCCATATGGGCGGTATGCGGCAGATCGCTGGTGATATCGAGATGGCACATCACGCAGGTACCGGCCTGACCGCCGTACCAGGAGAAATCGACCGGTGTTGTCGGCGTGGTCTTGTTGAAATGACAGTCAACCGTGGCGCAGGTGCCGGCGCCAACGTTCCAGACGCCGTTATCCGCTGTGGCGCGGCTGGTATCCCACATGGCGTACATGCTGTTGACTTCGGCCGGCAGCGCGCCGCCATGATCGGCATCGGCACCGGGATTGTCGTGGCAGTAGGCGCAGAGATGCTTCTGTTTGGCATCGGCGCTACCGTTGCCGGTGTCGGCGAGCAGCTGCGCTACCGATTCGCCGTAGACCGACAGGGCGAGTTCCGCCATGTGGACCGGATGGGCGCCGACGGTATTCTCGGCGCGGAGGTTGGAGCTGTCCGGCCAGTAGTTGTTGCGCGCCGCACCGACGGTACCGCCGCCATGGCAGCCGGAACAGGGGACGTCGGGGACATCTCCGGCCATCAGGTCGACTGAACCACCGGCGACGGTGTAGATCGCCGACTTCTGGAAGTCATACTTGCCGGTGGCGCCGTGGCAACTGGCGGTTGCACAACCGACCCGGGCACCGGCGTCGGTGAAGCCGGTACCGGTGCTGTTGATCTGCAGTTTGTCGTCACCATGGTGGCTGGTGCCGGCCCACTGAATGGTGGTGTCGTTGTAGGTGTAGGCGGCGCTGCCGAGGACATGGCAGTCGGCGCAGGGGTAGCTGGAGCTGCCGGCGTTGTTGTGCACGGCGCCGCGAGTCTCATTGCCCGCCTCGGCGTGAATGGTGCCGGCCACCCAATCGGTGCTGTAAGTGCCGTGGCAGACAGCGCAACGGCTCGCATCGTTATTGTAGGCGCGGGTATCCCAGAGGCGGCCCCAGGTCGAGCCTTCGAGGTGGCAGCCGGCCATGGAGCCGACGGTCATGCAGCTCGGCGGCGAACCGGCGGCGAAGCCGACATCGGCGGCCAGAATGACGATCGGCGTACTGGTGTTCAGAGTGCCATCATAGTGGGCGCTCGACGGAGTCGCGGTATGGCAGGTGATGCAGTCGCCGGTATTGGCGCCGCCGTTGTAGAGGAAATCACCGTCATGGGCGACGCCGCTGGTCACCGGTGCCGGGCTGTTGTTATGCAGACCCGAGGTCGGGTTGACACTGGCGGTGGTGGTGTCGGTGTGGCATTCCAGGCAGGCGCCGTTGCCGACCGGGAAGGCAACATCCCAGTCGGGAGTACCCGTCGCGTGGCAACCGAGTCCGACACCGCTGCCGGAACAGGTGTTCAGCCCGTCATCAAAGGTCATGGAGATTCGCAGCACTTCAGCTTCATCGGCAACGGCCATGGCCATGCCCTGATACATGAGACCTTCGTTGGCGCCACTGGTATCGCTGATGTGTGCCAGAGGTCCGGAAACGGCGGTAAGACTCGGGCTGTAGGCGACATCGTGGCAGAGACTGCACGCGCCGCGTCCGCTGTCGAAATGCTTGTTGTGGCTGCTGCTGAGATCTCCGGCGTTGCCAACGCTGCTCGGTGAAACAGCCGTGTAGTGGCAGGCGTCACAGGCCAGACCCGTGGTATCCGACCAGCGGCCACCATTCGAGGCGGTCGAGGCGTGGCAGGCTGTGGTACAGGTGAAGTCCACGGTTTCATAACCGACCGCCGTGCCCAGCACGGTGCGACGGGCCGTCTGCCCCTTGGCATGGTTGGCACGGTCGCCCCCCGCTGCCTGGTCGGCGCTGAGATCGTAGGTGAAGAGGTTGGCGCCGGTGTGGCAGAAGGCGCAATCGCTGATATCTTCAATATCCTTGTCGTTGCTCGCCGACTTGGCGTGCAGCAGATGGGCTGCCGTAGCCGGCGGGAAGCCGTGGCAGTCGTTGCAGGCAGTGCCGACGCCGACCTTGAAGGCGTTGCCTTCGGCCTGATGGTTGCCGTGACAGGTGAAGCAGTCTTCCCCCTGGTAGTGGTCGACATTACTGTTATTGCTGTTGTTATGGGTGACGCCTTCACCAAGGCTATGGCAGGTGGCGCAGATATCATCGGCATTCAACTCGCCGCCGCCACCCGCGACGCCATCATCTTCGTCGTAGGAATTTTCGCCGGTTTGTGCGGTAAAGGTAACTGTGCCGGTATATTTGCCGTTGGCCGACGTGTCCCTGGTACTCTGCTCCGCCTGACTCGAATAGACCATCTGGATATTGGTTGTGCCGTGGACGTTGTGACAGGCAATGCACTGTTTACCGGCATGGGTGGTCATATCGCGGGTCGCCACAGAGGCGCTGCGGGTCGGGTGTTGCGGACTGCTGCCGTGGCAGTTGGCGCAGAAGGCATCGGGATCGGCAGAGTAGTTGGCCGGGAAACCTATATCGGTACGCAGCATCATGGTGTCGCCAAGACCGCCACTGAAGTGGGCGGGATCGGCCGCCTGATGACAATCGAGGCAGTTAGAATCGGCCGGCACATTGCCGCTCACCGGATAGCTGCCGCTGGCCGGCAGGCGTCCGTGTCCGCTGGTACGCGTCATGAAGCCGGGGGCATCGGGGGCGGTTGACCAACCGCTCGAGGTGAACTGCCCGTCATGGCAGGTGGCGCAATCCGTGGTCGCCGGGTTCCCCCAGACCGGCAGCACTTCGCCCGTCTCGCTATCGTAACCGTGACATTCCTGACAGATATCGGCAAAAGAAACACTATCCACAGGATCAATCACGTCAATGATGCCGTCCAGATGCGCGGCATGGGTTCCGGCTCCGGAGTTGAGCCCATGACAGTCGTCACAGGAGAGGCCGGGGCCACCATCGGCGGTGGTGATATGACGCAGGTGCGAATCGGTCGCGATCGGCCCGTAGCCACCATCGGCAGAGGTGTCGCTCATCAGGCCGCCGTGACAGGAGTCGCACTGCATCGCCGTGGCGACATCCCAATCGACGGCGACGGCACCGGCATCGCCGGTCACGTTGTGGCAGAAAGTCGCACAGGAGCCGTCGGCGACATTGTAGGTCGATGTTGCCAGCGTACCATCGAGAGCGGCCATATCGTAATCGACATCGATCAGGCCATTGACATGCTTGCCGCCGATACGTCCGTTCATCGCCCCCGGCGCCAGGGTGTCGGCGTCGTTGGCTGTACTAACATGGCAGACAGAGCAGGAGAAGACGATCCCCATATTCAGTGAGGTGGTCCCGCCGATATGCGCGGCGTGGACGGCGGTGTTCGATTTGCTGGCCATGGTGGCGGAACTGTTGCCGTGACAGAGGGCGCAGCGGTTGGGCTGACTGTAAATGGAACCGAAACCGCCGGCTGCGTAATTCGCACCGGTCCCTACCCAGGGCGGCGTGACATTGATAACGCTGTAATCACGATTCGGGCGGCTGGCGCCGTTGTACGGGGCACCATTGGTGTGGCAGTAGACGTTGTCGCAGGTAAAGGCCGTGGCAAAATCGTAGGATGGCACCATGCCGCCGGTTTCGGCGATGCCGTCGAAGAACATGTCCCGGAAGGTTGCCGGATCGGTGACCGGATCGATCCGGTGGCCCCCTTCAACCTTGCCGGCGTTCGGGCCGTGACAGACCTTGCAGTTATCGACCCCCGCGGTGCCGACGAAGTACCATTGATCGCTCCCGGCCGGACTGGTCGGCAGGTCAGCGCCGGCATGGACCTTGTGGCCGGTCTGTTCCTCGTTTTTGAAATGGCCGGAGTCGTTCAGATAGTCGTAGGGAGTCCCCTGGTCAGCCGAGTTGTTTTCAGCGTAGCCGCCGTCATTGGCCGGCACCAGCTGGCGGTCTCCGGGGACATTCAGGTAGGGGGGGAAGCCGTGGCATTGGCCGCAGGTCGCCGCGGAGGCGTCACGGTTGAAGGAATAGATGTCGGCCGGGTCATTGTGCATGTGGCAAACGGTGCACTCGTTGGTATCACCCGCCTCATGCTCGCTCGCCATCAGCTTGACCTTGCCGCCGTTGACGTCGCCGTGACACTGTTCGCACATGCCGTCGGCCGTCCCCTCGACATCGTCAGCCCACTTGGTGCGCGTCGAGCCCCCGGTCCCGTAGGCGCCGAAATTGATGGGCGCGGAACCGTAGGTCAGATCGTAATCGCTGCCGTTCCAGACCCACATGCGAGTCGGCAGGTTCTCGAGGGACTGGGCACGCAGGATGTAGGCGTTCGGCACGCCGCCGTTGTAGGCGTGGCCACCATGGCAGTCGAGACAGCCGAGCATCTGGCTGGTCTGGCCGTGCAGCTCCATGGTATGGCAGTCCTGACAGAGGTTCGAACGCAGCTGTGCCGTGTCATTGCGGGTTGCTCCGGAGCGCAGCGGTCCGTCGCCGCGCAGCAGCAGGTCGTCGCCGGTGTTAAACGTGCCGGGACCATCGGCCGTGCTGGCGTCGGAATCGGTGTAATGGGCACCGTGGCAGGAGACGCAGCCGACGCCGCCGTCGGTGAGCAGAGCGCCGTTGACATAGCGGTTGGTCGCATCGTAGTTGACCAGGGTTCCGGTCATGTCGGTATAGTTGCCGGACTTGACCGGGTCAGTCTGCACCGACTCCAGTTCCGCGGGGCTCAGCAACGGATGAGTCAGCACTGCACCGCTGCCCGGCATTGCCAACGCGCCGGCAAAGTCGGTGTGACAGGCATTGCACAGGTCGTTGATGCTGATCGGGCCGGCACCTCGAAGGTTGGATTCCGGCCGCAGCAGGGTCGGATTCAGGGTCTGGTCGGCATGGGGGTCGTGACAGCGCGAG
>JAVVDS010000039.1:0-25925 GCA_032251295.1 Desulfuromonadales bacterium
GTCACTCTTCACCTCTTGACTTTTCCTGCCCCGAATGTTAAAAGCTCGTGGCTTAATATAGGCAACTCAATCATATTTGGAGGATAAAGATGGAACGCACATTCGCAATTATCAAGCCCGATGCATTCGCTGCCGGCAACGCCGGCAAGATTCTCGCCCGCATCTACGCTGAAGGTTTCAAGGTCGTCGGTATCAAGAAGCTTTACATGAGCAAAGTCGAAGCCGAAGGCTTCTACTATGTTCACAAGGAGCGCCCGTTCTTCGGTGAACTGACCGACTTCATGAGCAGTGGGCCGTGCGTAGTTATGGTCCTGGAGGCCGCAGGGGCGATCAAGAAGTGGCGCGACCTGATGGGTGCTACCAACCCGGCTGAGGCCGCTGACGGAACCCTGCGCAAGGAGTTCGGCAGCAACATCGGCGAGAACGCGACCCACGGCTCCGACGCTCCGGAGACCGCCGCTTTTGAAATCCCCTACTTCTTCTCGGGGCTCGAACTGCTGTAATTTTGTGACCTGCAGTAAATTCTTGAGTGATGAAGAGCCCTTCGATACAATTCGGAGGGTTTTTTCATGGTGTGCCGGTTCCGCAGTTCAGCCTGATTGAACGCGTCGTGGAGGCGCAGAGACGCGGAGGAAAAAACTCTCGGTTGAGGGTCTGGCATAAGCCCCATCAAAAGATGTCATTCTGGCAGGCTTTAAGCCGGAATTCAGAGGTTAACTGACTGAAACAACTGGATCTCCGATAAAGACTCTCGGGGATGACAGGACTTTTGCAAGGGGCTCATACGATTTGTTATTTTCCGCATCTCAGCGTCTCCGGTACGCCGTTAAATTGCCGCTGTTATGCGATCTCGTCTACTCCCGGGACAGGTTTTGGTGAGCGTGGTGAATGAGTTGACACCCGTCGAGGAAGGGCCGACCGCAAAGGTCGATCTGAAGGAGCTGACCCCCGATGAACTGGTGGCATTTCTCGGCGGCCTCGGCAAGGAGCGCTTTCGCGCCGGCCAGGTGCTGCGCTGGATCTATCCGCGGGGGGTGACCGACTTTGCCGCCATGACCGATCTGGCCAAGGAGTTCCGCGCCGAACTGGCGTCCCGGGCCTTTATCTCCGCCTGGCAGCCGGAGGCGGTCGAAGTCAGCCGGGACGGCACCCGCAAGTTTCTGTTCCGCCTCGCTGACGGCCAGGCGGTCGAAGCGGTGCTGATCCCCATGGAGGGCGAGCGCAACACCCTCTGCATTTCGACCCAGGCCGGCTGCGCCATGCAGTGCGCTTTCTGTCTGACCGGCACCTTCGGCTTAGAGCGCAATCTCACCGCCGGCGAGATCGTCAATCAGGTCTGCAGCGTCCGCAGCCAATTCCCGGTCGACAATATCGTCATGATGGGGATGGGCGAGCCGCTGCACAACCTCGACAACGTGGTGCGCGCCCTGCAGATCCTCTATGCCGAGGCCGGTTTCAACTGGAGTCCGCGCAAGGTGACGCTGTCGACCTGCGGACTGACGCCGCAGATGCGGGAACTCGGCCGCCGCATCCGGGTCAATCTGGCGGTCTCCCTGAATGCGACCAGCGACGAGGTGCGTGACCGGTTGATGCCGGTCAACCGGCGCTACCCGCTGGCGGAGCTGATGGCTGCCTGCCGCGACTACCCCCTGGCGCCGCGCCAGCGCATCACTTTCGAATACATCCTGATCCGCGATATCAACGACAGCCTCGCCGATGCCAGGCGCCTGGTGAAGCTGCTGCACGGCATCAAGGCCAAAGTCAACCTGATCCCGTACAACGAGCATTCCGGCTCGGATTTTAAAGCACCGGCTGCCGCGGCTCTCGAGGCGTTCCAGAGATACTTGCTCAGCCGCGACATTGTCGCCATCCGCCGGGCCAGCAAGGGGCAGGATATCTCCGCGGCCTGCGGTCAGCTGAAAGGGCGGCTGGAGGGGGAGGGGCGTGAACAGGAGAGACCAGGTGAACTCAACAACGACTGCTAGCGAAAGGATAGTGAGATGCAACAGATGACGATCGGTGTGATTGGCGGTAGCGGGCTCTATGAGATCGAGGGGTTGACCAATATCGAAGAGGTCCGGGTCGACACGGCGTTCGGCGCGCCGAGCGATGCCCTGATCACCGGCGAACTCGACGGAGTGCGCATGGTCTTTTTGCCACGCCACGGACGGGGGCATCGCCTGCTCCCCTCGGAAGTCCCCTACCGGGCCAACATTCTGGCGATGAAGCAGCTCGGCGTGCAGCGGATCATCTCGGTTTCGGCCGTCGGCAGCATGCAGGAAGAGATCGTTCCAGGGCATATCGTCCTCCCCGACCAGTTTTTCGACCGCACCCAGGGGAAACGGGCATCGACTTTTTTCGGCAACGGCATTGTCGGCCATGTGCAGTTTGCCGATCCGGTCTGCCCGGCCCTCGGCGATTTGCTGCACCAGGCAGCCCAAAAGGCCGGTGCAACCGTGCACAAGGGGGGGACCTACCTCTGTATCGAAGGGCCGAACTTTTCGACGCGAGCCGAGTCGAATATCTACCGCAGCTGGGGGGTCGATATCATCGGCATGACCAATATTCCCGAAGCGCGCCTGGCACGCGAGGCGGAAATCTGCTACGCCACCGTTGCCCTGGCGACCGATTATGACTGCTGGCACGAAGGACATGATGATGTTTCGGTCGAGGCGATCCTCGACATCATCCGCAGCAACGTCGCCATGGCCCGCAACATCATCAGGCAGGCGGTCGGCCTGCTCGGCCAGGCCGCTGACTGCACCTGCGGCGAAGCACTTACCTATGCCATCATGACCGACCGCAGCCTGATCCCGGCCGAGACGCGCGCTGCCCTGGCGCCGATCCTCGACAAATATCTCGATTGAACAGACGGTCACCGGACCACGACGTTTTCCGCGCTTGCGAACCGCTGGCGGATCTGTTCTAATCAAAAAGTTCCGTGATTCCAAAAAGACGAGGCTTGCATGGATATTCTGGTTGTCGGTTCCGTCGCTTTTGACAGTGTCGAGACCCCGTTCGGGCAGGTCGAGGAGGTGCTCGGCGGCTCGGCTACCTACTTTTCGACCTCGGCCAGTTTCTTCACCGGCCTGCAACTGGTGGCCGTGGTCGGCGAGGACTTTCCCGAGGAGCCGAAAGCGTTCCTGCGCGAACGCGGTGTCGATCTCGACGGCCTGCAGACCGTTCCGGGGCGGACGTTCCGCTGGAAAGGGCGCTACGGTTACGATCTGAACGAGGCGCAGACCCTCGAGACCCACCTGAACGTCTTCGAGTCGTTCCATCCCGATCTTCCCGATCGCTATCGCGACGCGCGGTGCGTGTTTCTCGGCAACATCGATCCGGAACTGCAACTGGAAGTCCTGCAGCAGGTGCGCAAGCCGCAACTGGTCGCTTGCGACACCATGAACTTCTGGATTGAAGGGAAGCGCGACGCGCTGGTGCGCACCCTCGGCCATGTCGATATCCTGCTGATCAACGAAGGCGAAACCCGGCAACTGGCCGGCGAGGCGAATCTGGTCAAGGCAGCGCGCAGCATTCTCTCCATGGGACCGACCACCCTGGTGGTCAAGCGCGGCGAGTACGGCGTGCTGGTGTTTCGTGAGCACAGCATTTTCTCGGCACCGGCCTATCCGCTGGAAGAAGTGTTCGACCCGACCGGCGCCGGCGACACCTTCGCCGGCGGCTTCATGGGCTATCTCGCCTCGACCGGCAACTTCACCGAAGCCTCGATTCGCAAGGCGAGCGTGTTCGGCAGTGTCATGGCCTCGTTCACCGTGGAGGACTTCAGCCTCGAACGGCTACGCCAGATTGCCTGGGTCGAGATTGAGGAGCGCTTCCGCAGATTCCAGGCCCTGACCGCCTTCGACGGTCTGGCCTGAACCGGAGGACACCATGTTCACCTGGGACAAATCGATCCGCAAGATTGACGCCACTGTCGACCAGGTCGTCCAGCTGTTCAGCTCGATGCGCGACGTGCAGATGGCTCTGCCAGGTCTGCCGGTCCAGCAGGCAAGCGCCTATCTCTGCCAGTGCCGCAGCGGCAACGGCATCGCCACCCTGGCGGCCTTCCATATGAAGAAGAGTGAGCAGCTCGCCTTCTATGTGAGCCAGCCGCCCCTGGTCTCTGTCGCCAAGGCGGAAGAGATGTTCGACAGCGGACTGGTTTTTGTCGAGTCGATGGGTTTTCTGTTGACCGACATGGATCTGCACCTGCTGGACGGCGCGGATCGTGACATGTTCTGGGCGTCGCTGCCGATTGTCCGGGGGCTGGTTAAGGCCGAAGACGAGGTTGCCGCCGCACCGGCGCAGATCCCACCCCCAAAAGTGACGCCGGCTGCTGTCACGCCGGATCAGTTCACAGACGTCGCAAAAGCGTCGTCGGCAATTCCGGCCCAGACACCTGCAGAGCCAGCGCCGGTCGAGGCGGTTCGTTCTTCCTCCGCCCCGGAACATCGGGAGACCGTTTCGCAGCCGCTGCCGGAGCAGGGTCTGGACGACTCCGTCAACGATCTTCTGGCCGCGGTCGAGGCGTTGCGGACCAAACGCCCGGGTGCGCGGGCCCGCCGAAACATCAAGCCTGCCGATCTGCAGAAGCGCCGGATCGATATGCGCCAGAATATCGGACGATTGCTCGCCTCTTTGTGACGTTCTGACTGCTGACTCGAGGATCTCTCCATGCGTATCAGGATCTTGTGCGGTTTACTGGCCGGAATTCTTCTGACAGCCTGTGTTTCTGTCGATTCGACCAGCCCCCCCGATGGTGCGCGTTACCACTATCTGATGGGCGTCTCCGCCCTGAACGAAAACAACCCGACGGAAGCGTTGCGCGAACTGTTGGCTGCGGAAAAGCTCGATTCGCGTGATGCTGAAATCCAGGCCGGGCTGGCAGAAGCCTATTTTCGCAAAGAAGCTTACGACCTTGCCGAACGCCACTATCTGCGAGCCATCGACCTGAGTGCCGGCGATCCGACGCATCATAACAATCTCGGCGCGCTCTACCTGAATATGGAGCGCTTTGACGATGCCGCCAGGCAGTTTCAGACAGCCGCCGACAATCTGTTGTTCGATCGTCCCGAAATTGCCTTGACCGGCCTTGGCCTGGCCCGTTTCCAGTTGGGAGACTATCCGGCGGCGGAACGCGCCTATCAGAAAGCTCTCAGGCTGGCGCCCCGCTACGTTCAGTCCAGTTTTCGTCTCGGTGAACTCTACTTCGCGCAGGATCGGCCGGTCGAAGCCCTGGTGCAGTTCACCCGTGCCGTCGAACTGTCGCCGAATTTCGTGCAGGCTCATTACTGGCTCGGTCTGACCTACATGAAGACCGAACAGCCGGAAGCGGCGAAACAGGCGTTCATTCAGGTTGTCAAACTGGCGCCGGACAGCGAGCAGGCCCGCCTGGCGCTGCAGTATCTGAAGATTCTCAACTGATTTCGAGACTGCCCGTTTCGCATGGATACCTCCCCGTGACTCTCCGTCCTTTTCAGTTTTCTCCGCAATCTTCGGCGCAAACCCTGCTGGCGACTATCCGCCAGCGTGTCGATGTCGAACATCTCGACACCGCTGTTGTCCTCGGCTCCGGCTGGGCGGAAACCTTGGCCGACGCCGAACGGATTGGCCGCTTCCGCTACGCCGACTGGCCTTGCTTCCCTGCCGGGCAGATCAAGGGACATCCCGGCTGTCTCGATATTGTCCGGTCGGCGGGGAAGACTCTGGCGGTGTTTCGCGGCCGGTTTCATTGCTACCAGGGGCTGTCGGCCTACGAGACCTCCTTTCCGGTGCGCCTCGCTTCGGCTCTCGGCTGCCGTCGTCTGCTGCTCTGCTGCGCGACCGGCGGCATCAACCCGGACTACCTGCCTGGCGATTACATGCTGGTCGACGATCACCTCAACCTGCTCGGTGACAATCCGCTGCGCGGCCTGAATGATCAGGTCTTTATCGACCTCGGTTCCCTCTACGACGTCGATTGCCATCGGCAGCTGGCGGCTGTCATTGCCACAGCCGGGATCCGTCTGCATCGCGGTGTTCTGGCGGCGATGCCGGGACCGAGCTACGAAACACCGGCCGAGGTGCGCATGCTGAAAAGCCTCGGTGCCGATGTCGTTTCCATGTCGGTTGTCGGCGAAGCGATCATGGCCCGTTACCTCGGGCTGCGCGTCGCGGCGCTGGCCCTGGTGGCTAACCCCGGTGCCGGTCTCGCGACCGGTACCATCACCCATGCCGATGTTCTCGCCTCGGGCCGTCTCAGCGCGGCCGCTTCTTCGCTGCTTCTGGAAAATCTCCTGTCGCTCTGGTCGGCTTGACAGCCCTCTTGTGGTTGCTAGACTGTTAGCAACGTCAGAGATAAGGAGAAGTCTCCATTGGGGCAGTGTAAACAGCGCATACTGATCGTCGATGATGAAGAGAATACCCGGATCGGTCTGAGCAAACTGCTCGATCAGGAGGGGTTCGAAGTTTTCAGTGCCGCTAACGGTCTGGAAGCCCTCGATTTTATGGCACAAAACCGGGTGAATCTGGTGATCAGCGATATCAACATGCCCGACATGAACGGCCTTAATTTCCTGCGGGAACTGAGCCGTCGTTTTCCGAGTACCCATGTGATCATGATCACCGCCTATGGCGGTGTCGAGTCGTATCTCGAAGCGATGAATCTGGGGGCTTTTGAATATCTGCACAAACCGGTTCGACTCGATGAGCTGCGGTCCATCATGAAGCGGGTCTTTGCCGGCGCCAGCCAGCACAATGCCGTAGCGCATGTGTCCTGACAGCAAGGAGAGAGCGTTCATGTTCAAGACGATTCTGTTCGCCACCGATTTTTCCGAGAGCTCCGATCACGCTTTCCGTTATGCTCTGGCCATGGCCCGGCAGTTTGACAGCCGCCTGGCGGTGATTCATGTTATCAACGAGCCTGTCGATCTGCGCGGCTTCTATGTGCCGCACATCACCTTCGACAAACTCGAAGAGGAGATCGAGCAGGGAGCCCGCAAGATGATGGAGAAGTTCTGCCGGACTCACATGGACGATTTCGCCAACTACGACTCCCATGTGGTGCCGGGCATCCCCTATGAAGTGATCATCAGCAAGGGGGAAGAGCTCAGTGCCGACCTGATTGTCATGGGTACTCACGGCCGGACCGGTCTTGACCATGTCCTGTTCGGCAGCACCACCGAGAAAGTGGTGCGCAAGTCACCGATCCCGGTGATGACCATCCGCATCCAGGAATAGCCGGTAACGCACGTCGGCGCTTAGAAAAGGCAGCGGCAACGCTGTCTTTTTGCGTGAGTAGTGTGGTGCGGGCTTCCTTGCTTGTCAAAACAGGCGACTGACGGTATGCTGACGCCTGCCCGAAACCGGTCCGAAGATCTATCGGCAGGACTGACCCTGCTCTCCACCTCGTTGGCGAAACCCTGAATCCTCATGCAAGACAAGATCCTGGTCATCGATGACGAACGCATGATCCTCGAACTGACGTCGATGGTTCTGTCGAACAAAGGCTTCGCTGTCAGCACCGTTGACAATGCCATCGACGGCTACGAAAGGCTGGCACAAGAGCCGTTTTCCCTGGTGCTGCTCGACTACATGATGCCGGTAGTCAACGGCCTGCAGGCTCTCAAGGAGATCCGCCGGCGCTTTCCGCAGACCTACGTCATCATGTTCACCGGCAAGGGGAGTGAAGAGGTCGCCGTCGAACTGATGAAAAACGGTGCCGCCGACTACATCCTCAAGCCGTTCAGCAACGCCAACCTGGTCGAGCGCATCGAGAACGTGCTGCGGCTGCGTGCCATGGAGCTGCGCAACCAGGAGCTGATGGCCGAGCAGGAACGGCTGCTCGGCGAGATCGAGCTCTGGAACCGGGAACTCGAAGAGCGGGTGGCGCAGAAATCGCGGGAGCTGGAGCGCGCCCACCAGGAGATCCTGCAGGCGGAAAAACTCGCCGCCCTGGGACACCTGTCGGCGGGAATGGCCCACGAAATCCGCAATCCACTCAACTCGATCAGCCTGTTCGCCCAGGTCCTCCTCTCCGGGATGGGCGACGATCCGGAAAAGATCTCCTATGCCGACAAGATCCTCCACGAAGTTGAGCGGATCGACGGCATCCTGGTCAAGTTGCTGGCGACCAGCCGGCGCTCTCCTTACCAGCTGCGTTCACTGCATGTCGAAGACCTGATCGGCCAGGTGCTGGCGACTTTCAGGGATCAGTGTGACGCGCAGGGGATCCGCGTCGTCTGGAACTTTACCGGCCGGACTCCGGCGATCCTCGCCGATGCCGATGAGCTCTCCCAGGTCTTTTCCAACCTGTTCGCCAATGCCATCTTCGAAATGGCGAACGGCGGCACATTGACAGTCGAACTGACCGAGAGCGATGAAGAGTTGCGGGTCAGAATCGGCGATACCGGCCGGGGGATTCCGGACGAAGATCGCAGCCGGATTTTCGATCCGTTCTTTACCACCAAGGAGAAGGGGACCGGTTTTGGCCTGTCGGTGGTGCTGCGTATCGTCAAGACCTATAGTGGCAAGATCGCGGTCGACAGCCGGCCAGGCGAGGGGACGGTCTTCGATATCCGTCTTCCTTTGGCCTGAGCGGTCGCCGTAAGGCTGTGCGGAATGGCTCTCTGGCTGCGCGATCTGCGCCTCGATATTGATCAGGATGAAGCCGGTCTGCCCGCCATGGCGGCCAGGCTGATCGGCCGGCCGGTTCATGACCTGCAGCAGTTCCGGGTGATTCGTCGCTCCCTCGATGCCCGCCGCAAGGGGCGCCCGCTTCGGGTCTACACGGTCGAGTTCAGTCTCGCCGATGAGCAGGCGCTGCTCGACCAGAGTCCGCCGCTCGCTGCCCTCGCTCCGGCGCCGCCGCCGGTCGCCATCTCGCTGCCCAGGGTCACCGGGACTCATCCGGTGCTGGTGGTCGGCATGGGGCCGGCTGGACTGTTCGCCGCCAAGTGGCTGGCAGAAGCCGGTCTCAAGGTCGTTCTGGTGGAGCGCGGGCGAAAGGTCGAACAGCGGGTCGCCGATGTCGAAGATTTCTGGCGGCACGGGCGGCTCGATCCGCACAGCAACGTCCAGTTCGGCGAGGGCGGCGCCGGCACCTTTTCCGACGGCAAACTGACCACCCGGCTGAATCATCCCTGGCGCCAGCATGTGCTGGAAACTCTGGTCCGCTTTGGTGCCCAGCCGGAGATTCTCATCGAGGCCCGGCCGCATGTCGGCACCGATCGCCTGCGGCGGACGATTCGCGCTTTTCGCCGCTATCTGCTCGATCTCGGTGTCGAGATCCGTTTTGGCTCCTGCCTCACCGGGCTGGAGACGCGGCGCGGCCGGGTGGTCGGTGGCATCCTCAATGACCGCGAACTGGTCGCCTGCGAGGCTCTGGTGCTGGCACCGGGTCACAGTGCCCGTGACACCTACGCCAGGCTGGCGCGCGCCGGCGTTCACCTCGAAGCCAAGGGGTTTGCCATCGGCGTCCGGGTAGAACATCCGGCGGCGCTGATCGATGGCATCCAGTATGGGTCCGCTGCCGGTCGCAAGCTGCCGACCGCCGATTACGCCTTGCGCTATAATGACGCGGAGAGCGGTCGCGGCGTCTACTCTTTCTGCATGTGCCCCGGCGGCGAGGTGATCAACGCCGCGTCCGAACCGGACGGACTGGTGGTCAACGGCATGAGCCGCTCGGCGCGTGCCTCGGGGCGCTCGAACAGCGCTCTGGTGGTGTCGGTTACGCCGGCGGACTGGGACGGCTCGCCTTTGGGTGGGGTCGCTTTCCAGCGGCTCTGGGAGCAGCGTGCCTTCTCCGCCGGGGGGGGCGGTTTCCTCGCCCCGGCGCAGAACCTGCTCGCCTTCGCCGGTCGCGGCAGCGGTCCTCTGCTGTCGAGCTGCCGCCCGGGGGTGGCCGAAGCCGATCTCGGTGAGGTACTGCCGGAGTTCGTCAGTCAGGGGTTGCGCCGGGCGCTGCCCCATTTCGAACGGCAGATGCGCGGTTTTCTAACCGCTGAGGCAGTCCTGGTCGGCGTCGAGACACGCACCTCGGCGCCGCTGCGGATCGTGCGCGATCCGCACGGAGAGTCGGTCTCCCATCCGGGACTGTTTCCGGCCGGTGAGGGGGCCGGCTATGCCGGCGGCATCATGAGCGCCGCCCTCGACGGTCTCGGCGCCGCCGAACGGATTCTGCGCCAATTCACGCCAGCGGGAGTTTTTCGTTGAAAAAGATCTTCATCAAGCAGATCAGAGAGCGCGATCAGGTCGATTCCTGCTTTCTGGTGCGCGACAAAATCATGGGGATGGCGAAGAACGGTCGTCCCTACCTGACTCTCAAGCTGATGGACCGGACCGGCGACGTCGAAGGGCGGGTCTGGGAGCAGGTCGACGAACTGGCCGGGCGGTTCGGCAAGGACGATTTCATCCGGGTCAAGGCCAAGGCGAGTGTCTACCTCGGCCGGATGCAGCTGGTGATTCAGGATCTGCGGCCGTTGGCCGAGTCAGAGGTCGATCTGGCCGATTTTCTGCCGGTGGCGGAACGGCCGGTGACCGAGATGGTCGCCGAGCTGCGGCAGACGATCGCGTCTTTGCAGGACCGCCACCTGCGCGCGTTGTTGCAGGCTCTGGTCGATGACCAAGCGTTTCTCGCCAGCTACAGCCGGGCACCGGCGGCCAAGACGATGCACCATGCCTGTCTGGGCGGTCTGCTCGAACATTCCCTGGCGGTGGCGGCGTTGGCCGAGGATGTCTGCCGCCGTTATCCCGACCTGAATCGCGATCTGCTGCTGGTCGGTGCGCTGCTCCACGATGTCGGCAAGATCAGCGAGCTGAGCTTCGCGCGGAGCTTCGCCTACACCGATGTCGGCAAGCTGCTCGGCCATATCATGCTCGGCGTCGAAATCGTCAGCGCGAAGATCGATGCGCTCGCCGATTTCCCGGCGGAAACGGCGGTCCATCTCAAGCATCTGCTGCTGTCGCACCATGGCGAGTACGAATACGGATCACCGAAGCGGCCGAAGACCATCGAAGCGGTGATCCTCCATCATCTCGACGATCTCGACGCGAAGATCAACGGCGTGCGTACCCACATCGACCGGGAGCCGGATCGCGATTCGACCTGGACCGAGTACCACCGCCTGTACGACCGCTACTTCTACAAGGGGGAGAACGCCCGGAGACAATCAGCTCCACAGCCGGTTGGCACTGCACCGGTCGTCGCCGATGAAGGGCGCGCTCATAGTCCTGATCAGACGGCAAGGCAGGGGCGGAAACCGCACTTCAGCAATACCCTGGCCGATCAGTTGCGCGGCAAGAGCATCCCCCTGTTTGCCGGGAGTCCGCAGGAGGAAAACGATGAATAACGAGATCCAGCTGGAACACCTGGCGGTCGGCCCGCTGCAGGTCAACTGTTTTCTGGTCGCCTGTCCACAGAGCCGCGAGGCGCTGGTAATCGATCCGGGCGACGACCCGGAGCGTATCCTTGCCCTGGCGGAACAGGCCGGTCTGCAGATCCGCTCCATTATCAATACCCACGGCCATTTCGACCATGTCGGTGGCAACCATGCGCTGGTCGCCGCTTGCGGCGCTCAGCTGTTGATTCATGGGGATGATCTGCGCATGCTGGGCAACGCCGAAATCCATGCCCGCGGTTACGGTCTGCAGACGACGGCTTCGCCCGCGCCCGATCGCCTGCTCGCCGACGGTGACCGCATCGAAATCGGCAGTCTCGCTTTTCAGGTGATCCACGTCCCCGGCCATTCGCCCGGCGGGATCGCGCTGTACGGCCACGGCCATCTGTTTGCCGGCGACATTCTCTTCGCCGGCTCCATCGGCCGCACCGACCTCCCCGGCGGCGACCACGACCGGCTGATCGACGGCATCCGTCAGAAACTTCTGGTCCTCCCCGACGAGACCATCGTGCATACCGGTCATGGACCGGACACGACCATCGGCCGGGAGAAACAGACGAACCCCTATATCGGTCTCTCCGGCGGAGCGTTTTAAGATGAGTCTCTTTCGGGAGAAACAGATTGTCCTCGGCGTCAGCGGCGGCATCGCCGCCTACAAGGCTGCCGAGCTGCTGCGGCTGCTGGTGAAAGCCGGTGCCTCGGTGCAGGTGATCATGACCCGGGCGGCGCGGGAGTTCGTCGCGCCACTGACTTTTCAGACGCTCTCCGGACATCCGGTGCACACCGAGCTGTTCAACCTGATCCAGGAACAGGAGATCGGTCATATCTCCCTGGCCGATCGCGCCGACCTGCTGCTGGTGGCGCCGGCAACGGCGCACCTTGTCGGTCGCGTCGCCAACGGCCTGGCCGATGATCTGCTGACCACGACCATCATGGCAACCCGGGCGCCGGTGCTGCTGGTGCCGGCCATGAACAGCAATATGTGGCACAACCCGCTCTACCAGCAGAACCAGCAGCGGCTGGTCGATGCCGGCTACCAGGTCATGCCGCCGGCCCATGGCGACCTGGCCTGCGGCTGGCAGGGGGAGGGGAAGATGCCGGAACCTGCTGAGATTCTCGACTACGCCGCGCCGCTGCTCGGTGACCGGGCTCTCGCCGGCAAGACGGTGCTGGTGACCGCCGGGCCGACCCGCGAGGAGCTCGATCCGGTGCGCTACCTGACCAACTATTCGTCCGGACGCATGGGCTACGCCGTCGCTCGGGCCGCGCGCAATCGCGGTGCCCGGACGATCCTGGTCACCGGTCCGGTCAGTCTGGCCGCGCCGCAGCGGATCGAGACGATCGCCGTCAACACGGCCGTCGAGATGCAGCAGGCGGTTCTCGCCCATGCCGACCAGGCCGATATCATTATCAAGTCGGCCGCGGTCGCCGATTTCCGCCCGGCCGAGCGTGCCGCGGAAAAAGTCAAGAAAGCAGGTCGGCCGAGCCTGCAGCTCGACCTGGAGAAGAATCCCGATATCCTTGCGGAGTTGGGGCAGCGGAAAAGGGCAGGGCAGATCCTGGTCGGCTTCGCCGCCGAGACGACCGATGTCGTCGCCCAGGCGCGGCAGAAGCTGGTCGGCAAGGGCCTCGATCTGGTGGTCGCCAACGATGTGACCGAGCCGGGCGCCGGCTTCGATGTCGAAACCAATGTCGTTCGTCTGATCTTTGCCGATGGGCGGATCGAGGCGCTGCCGAAGCTGCCGAAGGAAGCCGTTGCCGACGTTCTTCTGCAGGCTCTTGTCGACCTCACCGGTCAGACCGGCTCAGGCAGCGGAGAGTAGCGCCAGCAGCTCATCGGGCTGACAGATCGCCTCCCGCAGCCGCTGCTTCATCTGGGCGAGGATCGCCTCCATCTCCTTATCGGTCAGCTTGCCGTCCATCCAGAGCAGCCGCAGGTTCTTGCGAATCATCCGTGCGGCGCCGATGGCCCGTTCACCGGTCGGGTCGGCGGCGAGATAGCGGCTCTGCTCCAGATCGGTAAGCAGGTCCAGCGTCGCATCGCGGGCGAGGCCGAGGTATTCGCTCCGATCCTCGGCGGTGATCGGATAGCGGCTGTTGTTCGACAGCGAGCGCAGCATCTTCTGGTACTGTTGCAGGCGATTGAGCAGCAGCAGCGAGTTGAACAGCCGCTTGTTGGTGGCGAACGAGAAGATGGTATCGGAGAGGATGCTGCGCATCAGGGCGTCGTTGGCCGAGAAGTCCTTGCGACCGATGGAGCGGGCCAGCGGCCAGATCTCCGGATCGACATGGGCCTCGAAACGCATCTCCCAGTAGGCGTGTTTCAAGAGTGCGGTGTTGTAGGTGCGGATCAGCTTGAAGGGGACGAAGTAGGCGTGGGCGATGCTGTCCGCGGCCAGATGGCTGAGGTAGCCGTAGGCGCAGGCGCGCTGGGCATCGGTCTCGGCCGCGGCGAGAATCTTCTTCCCCATCCGCCAGGAGTGGCAATGCTGCAGGTAGTGGGTGTACTTCTTGCCGAGGGTGATATCGGCGCTGATGCAGCCGTACAGGTAATCGTTGGGATGGCTGGCGAGCAGGGCCGCGAGCGGCCTGGCCAGCAGGGCAAGGTTGTCGAGGATCCAGGCGCCGGTCTGCAGATGGACACCGATCCCCCACGCCCAGCTCTCGGCGGGGAGGAGCAGGCAGCCGGCAAGGCTCATCGCGATGACAGAACAAAACCATTTCATTGCTGACCACGCTGTCTGGTGTGTTACCACTATTCTACCGTAAATGGAACGTTCAGCATGGATGTTGAACGTCAGGGAATCCAGGATCCCGGCCGAGTATTCAGAATCCAGAATGACAGCAATCCTTGGCTTAACCATGATCATTCAGCATGTCTCGGTTTGTTTAGCCAGAGACATAAAGCACACAGAGAAGGGTCTGAGTGGCAGGTTTTTCTCCTGAATCCTGAAGACTGTATTCTGACCCAGGATCCCGCTTCCCACTGCATCAACGGATTGAACCATGTCTCCTGATCGGATCAAGCAAATCGATGAACTGCTCGGCGCGGCGCGTAGTCGCTTCGCCTACCTGCGGGAGCTCGGCATCGATCGTCTTGCCAGCCCTGCCGACGAGGGTGAGCTGCCGGTCTGCCCGACCGGTCTGCTCGATCTGAGCAGCGTCCCTCCCTGCCGCCGTGAGACTCTGGATGAGGTCGAGGCCGATCTGCGTGATTGCCAGCGCTGTCCGCTTGGCGCGACGCGCACCTGCCTGGTGTTCGGCACCGGCAACCCGCAGGCGCGCCTGGTCTTTGTCGGCGAAGCTCCGGGGCGCGACGAGGATCTCAAGGGTGAGCCGTTTGTCGGCGAAGCCGGGCAGTTGCTCGACAGGATTCTGTTCGCCATGGGGTTGAAGCGCGAGAACGTCTACATCTGCAATGTACTCAAGTGCCGGCCGCCCGGCAACCGTGATCCGCAGCCGGACGAAATCGCCACCTGTGAGCCGTTTCTGATCCGCCAGCTGGCGGCGATCCAGCCGCGGGTGATTGTCGGCCTCGGTCGCTTTGCCGTACAGAGTCTGCTGAAAAGCAAGATTCCGATCAGCCGCCTGCGCGGAGAATGGCAGAGCTATCAGGGAATTCCGCTGATGCCGACCTATCATCCGGCCTATCTGCTGCGCAATCCGCACGGCAAACGGGAGGTTTGGGACGACATGAAGGAAGTCCGTCGCCGGTTGCAGGCGGAGCAGGAGGAGGACGACGGATGACGTCCGCTCTGCTGGAAGCCGACAGGGTCTCTCTGAGCCGCCCGGGGGAGCTGGGGATGCAGCCGGTGCTGAACGACCTCTCCCTGACGGTCGCCGCCGGCGAACTGGTGGCAGTGGTCGGGCCGTCCGGGGGTGGCAAAAGCAGCCTTTTGCGTCTGTTCAATCGTCTTCTGGACGCCGACAGCGGTACCGTCCGCTTTGCTGGCGAAGATATCCGCAGTCTGGCGCCGCCGCAGCTGCGTGCCCGGGCGGTGCTGGTAGCGCAGAAACCGCTGCTGTTCGCCGGTACGGTGCGCGACAACCTGGCGATGCCCGCCCGTCTGCGCCGGTCGACCGATACCCGCTCGCCACTGGCCGACGAGGAGCTTTTGGCCCTCTGTCAGCTCGATAAAACGCTGCTCGACCGCGACGGCCAGCGCCTGTCGATCGGCCAGCAGCAGCGGGTCTGTCTGGCCCGGGCCATGGCCGGCCCCTGTCAGGCGCTGTTGCTTGACGAACCGACCAGCGCCCTCGACTGGCCGACAGCCGAGGCGTTGACCCGGACGTTCCGTGACCTGGCGCGCCAGCGGCAACTGGCGATACTGCTGGTGACCCACGATCTGCGTGTGGCGCGGCTCTGCGCCGACCGGCTGCTGGTGCTGATCGACGGCCGGATTGTCGAGGCGGGTCCGGTCGAGGAGGTAATCGCCGCGCCGAAGTCGGCCGAGGCACGGGCGTTTCTCAACCATCCGGGAACTGACGGGGCAGGGGGAGACAGATGAACGGTTCGATTATCGATCTCACGCTCTGGGACCTGCTGGTCGTCTACGGCCTGCTCGTTCTCACCATGGGGCTCTCCCGGCTGCTCGATGCCCGCCAGGAGCGCGATATCTTCTGGGCCGGTCTGCGCATGTTCGTGCAGCTGTTGGCGGTCGGCTACGTGCTGCACCTGGCCTTCGCCCTGCAAACCCCCTGGCCGGTGCTGCTGATCCTGATAGTTATGGGCGGCTTCGCCGTGCAGACCATCGGTGCGCGGGTCAAGGAGAAGATGCCGCGCTTCTATACCGTGGTCAGCCTCGCCATCTTCTGCGGCTGCGGCGGCATGACCTTCTTCTTCTGTCTGCTGGTGGTCGGCCTGACCCCCTGGTACGATCCGCGCTACCTGATCCCGCTGACCGGTATGATCATCGGTAACTCGATGACCGGCGCCAGTCTGGCCGCCGAACGCCTGGCCGCCGAATTTCGCGAACGGCGCGACGAGATCGAAACGCTGCTCTGTCTCGGCGCCAGCGCCCGGGTCGCTGCCGGCTCGCCGGTACGTAACGCCTTTCAGGCCGCCCTGATTCCGGCAGTCAACGCCATGGCCGCCATGGGCCTGGTCTTTCTCCCCGGCATGATGACCGGCCAGATCCTCTCCGGCACCGAACCGCTGATCGCCGTCAAGTACCAGATCGCCATCATGTGCGTGATCACCGCCAGCGTCGCCCTGACCACCTTCATCATCCTTAAAGTCGGCTACCGCTCCTACTTCACACCGTATCAGAGTCTCAAACCGTAGCGATCTTTTTTTGCGAACATCGATGCTTTAGCGCGGAGACGAGGAAACGCGGAGATTGAAGCAAGTAATGCTTCGTGAGTTTCTTCGCGCCTGGCGCGTCTCCGCGTTCAATTGATGAGACGATTGCAGTTTTTTGCCCCCGGCTCAGTCGGCTATGCTCCTGCTATTTCGTGCGGGTAAAGATGCACATCCCGCTGCGGGAACGGGATGCCGATGCCGGCCTGATCGAAGCGGAGCTTGACCGTTTCGTTGAGGTGAAACAGCAGCGGCCAGTAGTCGGCATTGTTCACCCAGGGGCGGACCGCAAAGTTGACGCTGTTGTCGGCCAGTTCCAGAACGCCGATAAACGGCTCCGGGTCTGACAGGACGCGTGGTTCACTTGCCAGGATCTCTTCAAGCACTCTTTTGACTTCAGCGAGATCGGCATTGTAACTGACACCGTACACCAGGTCGAGACGGCGGATCCCCTTGGCAGAGTAGTTGATCAGGTTGTCGCCGATCAGTTTGCCGTTAGGGATGTAGATGGTTTTGTTGTCGCCCGATTTCAGCTGGGTCGAGAAAATGTGCAGCGATTCGACCAGACCGATAACGCCGGCCGCTTCGATGACATCGCCGGCCCGAAACTGGCGAAAGATCAGGATCATCACGCCGGCGGCAAAATTGCCAAGGGAGTCTTTCAGCGCCAGGCCGATGGCCAGGCCGGCGGCGCCGACCACAGCAACCAAAGAGGTGGTCTGGATGCCGAGCTGGTGTATTGCAGCAATGCAGGCAAAGACGATAATGGCTGCCTTGGTCAGGTTGCTGACGAAGCTGATGAGGGTCGGATCGACCTGGCGGCGCTGCATGATCCCCTTCACCGAGAAGACGACCATTTTCGCCCCCCAGTAGCCGACAGCGAGGATAACGGCGGCATAGACGATGCGGGTCAAGATCAAGGTCAGCATTCCAGCCTGTACAGTCATAGCGGATCTCCTTGTTAGCGTGTTGAATCGTTGAGCTGTTGATTCGTTCCCCAGCCCCTGCCTTTACATACCGTATCTTTTCATTTTTTCAACCAGAGTCGTGCGATTCAGACCGAGCAGGGCGGCGGCCTTAGCCTTGACTCCCGAGGTGCGCTGCAGGGCCTGGCCGATCAGGGTCAGCTCCAGTTCCGTTACGGTCGCCGGCAGGTCGATGCCGGCTTCGGGAAGGGTCGCACTGGTGAGTGGACCGCTGGTCTGGCACTGACTGCCGATTTTGTCCGGCAGGTCGCCGCAATCAATGACCTCTTCTTCGGAGAGGGCGACGGCCCGTTCGATGATGTTTTCCATCTCGCGGACATTGCCCGGCCAGGTGTACGCTTCCAGAGCGCGGAGTGCCCGGGGGGTGAAGTTCATCAGCGGACGCTGCATGGTGGCGCAGATCTTGCGCAGAAAATGCTTGGCCAAAAGGGGGATGTCGTCCTGCCGTTCCCGCAGCGGTGGCAGCTGAATCGGAATGACGTTGAGGCGGTAATAGAGGTCTTCGCGAAATCTTCCCTGCTCCACCATCCGATCGAGGTCGGCGTTGGTCGCCGAAATGACGCGCACGTCGAGTTTGGTCCGCCGGGTGGCACCGACCCTCTCCAGTTCACTTTCCTGCAGCACTCGCAGCAGTTTCATCTGCAGCGGCATCGGCATGGTACCGATTTCATCGAGAAAGATCGTCCCCTGGTTGGCCAGTTCGAACTTGCCCGGCTTGTCGGCGACCGCGCCGGTAAAGGAACCGCGCATATGGCCGAACAATTCGCTCTCCAGCAGTTCGCCGGGGATCGCGCCGCAGTTGATGGCGACAAACGGTTTGTCCTTGCGGTTGCCGTTGAAGTGAATGGCGCGCGCCACCAGCTCCTTGCCGGTCCCCGATTCACCGAGAATCAGCACAGTCGAGTCGGTATGCAGGATCTTCTCCATGCGGGAGAAGACCGGCTGCATGACTGGACTGCGACCGACGATATTGTCGAAAGTGTATTTGCCGCGCAGCTGCTGGCGAAGATAGAGATTCTCGGCGACCAGGCGGCTTTTCTCCACCGCCTTGTTAACCAGGATTTTCAGTTTGGCGAAATTGACCGGCTTGGTGATGTAGTCAAAAGCGCCTTCCTTCATCGCCTCGACCGCCGTTTCGGCGCTGCCGTGGCCGGTGATCAGGATGACGCTGCACGGCAGCGACATCTCCTTGACCTGCTTGAGAATGTCGATGCCGCTGACACCGGGGAGGAACAGATCGGTTATAATGACGTCGTAGCGCTCGGTCTTCAGCAGTGTGAGAGCGGCTTCGCCGGCGGCGACCGCCTCGACGAGGTAACCGTTCTGTTTGAGGAGCAGGTTGAGACCGTCGCGGCTGCCCGGTTCGTCATCAATCAACAGGATGCGTGCCGCCTGATCCATTGCGCCCTCCCGATCTGCTGCAGGTGGCGGGGTGTCATGAATTTGACAGGCTGACATTAGCACGCCTCGGCCGCCTGCGCAAGCTCGGTCAGACAGCTCTGCCGGGCCCCTTCGGTTAAAACAGTATTTTGCTTGACAGCCTCTGCCGCAGTTTGTTTAGATTGCGCGTCTGTTCGATGTAAGTATTTAATTTTATTGTAAAATTTTACTTTGACTAAAGTTTTGCCGGGGCGCCCGTCTCCAGTCAACGGCGCGGGTGCCCAGACATTATCTCAAGGAGACAGCCATGCCGATCAAAAAGTTTCGCAAAATCATGGCCGCCAATCGCGGTGAAATCGCCATCCGGATCTTTCGTGCCTGCACCGAACTCGGTATCAGTACCGTGGCGATCTATTCGGAAGAAGACAAGCTCTCCCTGCACCGCTACAAGGCCGACGAAGCCTACCAGATCGGCAAGGGGAAGGGGCCGATCGACGCCTACCTGAGCATCGACGAGATCATCGATCTGGCTCGCAGGAAAGAGGTTGACGCCATTCATCCCGGCTACGGTTTCCTCTCGGAGAATGCCGATTTTGCCGAGGCCTGCGAGCGCGCCGGCATCACCTTCATCGGCCCGACACCGGAGATCCAACGCCGGGTCGGCGACAAGATCTCCGGGCGCAAGGTCGCCATCGAGGCCGGCGTACCGGTGGTGCCGGGGACCGAGAATCCGGTGCGCTCCGAGGAGGAGGCACTGATCTTCGCCAAGGAAGCCGGGTATCCGATCATCGTCAAGGCGAGTGCGGGCGGCGGCGGGCGCGGCATGCGCGTCGCCCACAACCAGAAAGAACTGCTCGAAGGTCTGAAGTCGGCGGCCTCCGAGGCGCAGGCCTCCTTCGGCAACGCCACCATCTTTCTGGAAAAATTCATCGAAAAGCCGAAGCATGTCGAAGTGCAGATCCTCGGCGACAATCACGGCAACATCGTCCATTTCTACGAGCGCGACTGTTCGATCCAGCGGCGCCACCAGAAGGTGATCGAAATTGCCCCCTCGCTCTACCTCGACAACAAGAAGCGCAAGGAAGTCTGTGACTACGCTCTGTCCCTGGCCCGCCACGTCGGTTACCGCAATGCCGGCACCGTCGAATTCCTCATGGACAAGCAGGGGAAGTTCTATTTCATCGAGGTCAATCCGCGCATCCAGGTCGAGCATACGGTCACCGAACTGGTCACCCTGCGCAACCTGGTGCAGGCGCAGATTCGCATCGCCGCCGGGCAGAAGCTCTCCGATCCGGAGATCGGCATCAAAAGCCAGAAAGATATCGAGCTACGCGGTTACGCGATCCAGAGCCGCATCACCACCGAGGATCCAGCCAATAATTTCGCTCCCGATTTCGGAACGATCAAGGCCTACCGCACTGCCGCCGGCTTCGGCGTACGCCTCGATGCCGCGGCCGGATACGCCGGTGCGCAGATCACGCCGCATTACGACTCCCTGCTGGTGAAGATCTCCTCCTGGGGGCTGACCTTCGTCGATGCCTCACGGACTATGCACCGTGCCCTGCAGGAGTTCCGCATCCGCGGGGTCAAGACCAATATCGGTTTTCTCGAACGGGTGATCACGCACCCGACCTTCCTCGCCGGCACATGCGACACCTCTTTTCTCGACGAGCATCCGGAGGTCTTCCAGATTCCGGTGAAAAAGGACCGCGCCAACAAGATCCTCAGTTTCATTGGCCACACCACGGTGAACGGCTATCCTGGCATCAAGCCGGAAAAGCGTCTTAATTTCCGTGAGCTGCGTGAGCCCGAGGTGCCGGAGATCGAGTACGGCAAACAGCACCCGCGCGGCACCCGCGACATCCTGCTCGCCAAGGGGCCGGCAGGGTTGGCCGACTGGGCACGCAAGCACAACCAGCTGTTGATTACCGATACCACCTGGCGCGATGCCCACCAGTCGCTGCTCGCCACCCGGGTGCGCACCCACGATCTCGACCGGATCGCCGAGGCGACCGCCCATCTCGGCGGCGGTCTCTTCTCCCTGGAAATGTGGGGCGGCGCGACCTATGACGTCTCGATGCGTTTCCTCAGCGAGGATCCCTGGGAGCGGCTGGAGCGGCTGCGCAAAAAGGTGCCTAACATCCTGTTTCAGATGCTGCTGCGCGGCTCCAACGCCGTCGGCTACACCAACTATCCAGACAACGTGGTCCAGAATTTTACCGTCAAGGCGGCCGAGGCGGGGATTGACGTCTTCCGCATCTTCGATTCGCTCAACTGGGCCAAGGGGATGCAGGTCGCTATGGAGGCGGTCCGCGAGCGGACCGGCGCGATCTGTGAAGCGGCCATGTGCTACACCGGCGATATTCTCGACCCGAAGCGCGACAAGTATCCGCTGAACTACTATGTCAATCTCGCTAAAGAGCTGGAGTCGATGGGCGCCCATATCCTGGCGATCAAGGATATGGCCGGCCTGCTCAAACCCTTTGCTGCCGAAAAGCTGATCAAGGCCCTCAAGGACGAGATCGGCATCCCGATCCACCTGCATACTCACGACACCTCGTCCAACGGCGGCGCCATGCTGATCATGGCGGCCCAGGCCGGGGTCGATATCGTCGATGTCGCCCTCTCCTCGGTGTCGGGGCTGACCGCCCAGCCGAACCTGAACGCGCTGCTGGCCGCTCTGGAAGGGACGATCTGGGATCCCCAGATCGACCAGGCCGGTCTGCAGAAGCTGGCCAACTACTGGGAGACGGTGCGGACCTACTACGCGCCGTTCGAGTCGGAGCTGCGCAGCGGCACCGCCCAGGTCTATCACCACGAGATCCCCGGCGGGCAGTATTCCAACTACAAGCCGCAGGTCGAAGGCCTCGGCCTCGGTCACCGCTGGGAAGAGTGCAAGGAGATGTATCGCAAGGTCAACTTCATGTTCGGCGATATCATCAAGGTCACGCCGTCGTCGAAGATCGTCGGCGACATGGCGATGTTCATGATCCAGAACAACCTCGAGCCGGAGGATGTGTTCGAGCGGGGTGAGGAGCTGACGTTCCCGCAGAGCGTGGTCGACTTCTTCAAGGGGATGATCGGTCAACCGGTCGGCGGTTTTCCGGAGCGGCTGCAGGCGATCATTCTCAAGGGGGAGACGCCGCTGACCTGTCGCCCCGGCGAACTGCTGGAGCCGGTCGATTTTGCCGTCAAGAAGAGCGAACTGGAGAGCAAGCTCGGTCAGAATGTGCGCGACGAGGATGTGCTGTCCGCGGTCCTCTATCCCAATGTCTTCGAGGAGTATATCCGGCACCGCCAGGAGTACAGCGACACCTCGTTCCTGCCGACGCCGGTCTTCTTCTACGGCCTCGATGTCGGCGATGAGGTCAGTATCGACATCGAAGCCGGCAAGACCCTGATCATCAAGCTGAATGCGGTCGGCCGGGTGCATGACGACGGCACCCGCAACATCTATTTCGAGCTGAACGGCGAACCGCGGGTGGTTACGGTCAAGGATCTGTCGGTGGAGAGCGACCAGTCCAGCCACGAAAAAGCCGATCCGGCCAACAGCAAGCAGGTCGGCGCACCGATGCCGGGCAAGATCTTCAAACTGCTGGTCAGTGTCGGCGAAAAAATCGCCGCCGGGGACACCCTGCTGACCACCGAAGCGATGAAGATGGAGACCAACGTCAAGGCCAAAACCGACGGCGTGGTCGGCGAGATCCTGTTCAAGGAAGGGGAGGCGATCCAGCAGGGTGATCTGCTGGTGGTGCTCGAATAGGGCAAAACCGCTGGACAGTCGCCAGCCCGACGGGCTAAATTAACCTCCCTGTGCCGGTTAACATCACGGCCGGGGAGGTTTTTTACGAACAGCTTGATGGCAGAAAAAGGAGGTTTGCGTGCAGCTGAAGCATCTCTTGTCGGTCGTTCTCGTCATTCTGGCCATGCTGCTGCCGGCCACCGTCCTGGCGCAGCAGCCGATCAGGATCGGTGTGGCCGGTCCACACACTGGAGATCTCGCACCCTACGGCATCCCGACTCGTGAAGCTGCAGAACTGATCGTTGCCCGGGTCAATGCCGCAGGTGGTCTGCTCGGCCGGCCGGTCGAATTGCTGCCGATGGACGACCAGTGCAAGCCGGAGATCGCGACCAACGTCGCGACCCGGCTGGTCTCTCAGGGGGCCGCCCTGGTGATCGGGCATATCTGTTCGGGAGCGACCAAGGCAGCTCTCGGCATCTATCACGAAGCGGGAGTGCTCGTCATCTCACCGTCGGCCACGACGCCTCCCCTGACCAAGAGCGGCGACTATCCCAACTTCTACCGCACCATCGCGCCGGACGACGAACAGGGACGGCTGGCGGCTGAGTTCGCCATCGGCAAGCTCGGCGCGAAGAAGATCGCCATCATTCATGACAAAGGGGACTACGGCAAGGGGTTCGCCGATTTTGCCAAAGAGTTCATTGAGGGAGACGGTCGGGCCGCGGTGGTCCTGTTCGATGGGATCACCCCCGGAGCGATGGACTACTCGGCGGTGGTGCAGAAACTGCGGCGTTACAAGGCCGATATGGTGATCTTCGGCGGCTACCATCCGGAAGCCTCCAAGCTGGTGGCACAGATGAACCGGAAACGGATGAACGTGCCGTTCATCGGCCCGGACGGAGTCAAGGGGGAAGGTTTTCTCGAGATCGCCGGTGCCGATGCCGAAGGTGTCTACGCCACCGGGCCGAAAGATGTCAGCGGAATTGCCGCGAACCGCCAGGCTCGGGCCGAGTATACCGAGCGCCACGGCAAGGAGCCGGGCACTTTCTTCGACCAGGGCCATGCAGCGATGCAGGCGGCGTTAAATGCTATCGAGGTCGCCGGCGGCACCGATCCGGCGGCACTGGCCAGGACGCTCAAAAACTCATCGGTCGACACCGCGCTGGGGCGGATCAGCTTCGACGACAAAGGGGACGCCGTCGGCGTCGGCTTCGCCGTCTACCAGGTGCAAAACGGCCGGTTTGTCGAAATGTGAGGCTGGCGCGATTTCACGAGGGTCTCTCGCGCTGAACTCGTCGCTGTCATAAAATTCCTCCGGTAGAGACAGGCCCAGGTGGTGCAGAAAATCGGTCAGTATGGCAGGTGGCCGGGAGTCGATACACAGGGGGCAGCTGCTGAAAGGGTCGGTGAACTCGAGGCGGCAACAGTGCAGGAACAGCCGCCCGAGAGCAGCGCTGTCAGGGCCCCGGAAGCGCCGGTCGCCAAAGAGAGGATGGCCGATATCCCGGAATTGGCGGCGGATCTGATGCTGGCGCCCGGTATGCAGCCTGATGCGCAGCAGTGAGGCGTGTTCGTTGCTGACCAGACACTGATAAGCGGTCTCGGCTCTTTTGTAGGTCCCCTTGGCGGGAATCTCCGAAACCAGGACGCCGTCGCCGCTGACCTGCCCGGCAACCAGCGCCAGATAGGTTTTGCGCACCGGCGCACTCATCATCATCTGTCCCAGTACGGAACAGGCTTTTTTCCCCTTGCCGAACAGCACCACCCCCGATGTCTCGCGATCGAGGCGCTGAATCGGCGCGACCATAAACCGTGCACTGCGCTCCTGCAGATATCTCTCGACCCGGGCCGTCAGATTCTGCTGCTCATGCCCCACTCCGGCATGGGTCGCCAGCCCGGCGGGCTTGTCGACACAGAGAAGGTGGCCGGTTTCATACAACACTGACAGTGGCGGTTCCGCCGGGAGTTGACACAACGCACGCAAGCGGACGCTGTCGGGCAGAAAGAGCTCGTCGCCACCGGCCAGCAGAGTCGTTCCGGACACAGGGCCGGCGACACCGCGGATCTTGCCTGATTTCACCAGTCGGCGCAGGTAAGAAACCGGGGCCGCCGGAATCCGCTGCTGCAGAAACTGTTCAGGGAGCAGCCCGGCTTCGTCGCTGGTGACAATCAGCCGGGTCATGGTTGCAAACTCATGGTCGTGGGAACATTCATCTCTTATGGTCTGTGAGGCCGGGAACTTCGGTCTTCCATTCATTATGGTTTCATCCGGGGAGCATGTCAATTCAAGGGCTTTCCGGGGGAGTTCCTCCTGGTCCGTTTGCATTTCGAACGGTTTTTTTTATTGCATTGCGTTTTTCCTTTTGCTATAAATTGCCCTCGCTTCACGCCGAAGTGGTGGAATTGGTAGACACGCTAGGTTCAGGGTCTAGTGTCCGTAGGGACGTGGGAGTTCGAGTCTCCCCTTCGGCACCATAAGCAAGTCAAAGAGCGGTCGACGGTAACGTCGGCCGCTCTTTTTGATGGTGCGGTTTTAAAAACGATCCCACTCGTTTCGGGCAATCGTAGCGCGGGGTCGAACCTGCACGCGGCGCTTGACCTCCAGGCAGAGACCTCTTCCGGCTCTCTCCTCAGGAGTTCTGCAGAACGGCGAAGAGTATCGAGAGAGCGGCGATCAGGACGCCGGTCAGGGACGCCAGGATGCGGGCGAGCAAAAGGCGCAAGGCAACTCTCCTTTCAGGCCATGTCGAAAAGTTCCGAGTGAATACGGCTCAATGGGACCCGGCAGGCATAGAGTCCTTTTTCGACCGCATTAATCATCGGCACCGGCCCGCAGACGAAGAATTCGCGGGCAGCCGCATCCGCGGGGAGTCGGCGGGACAGCAACTCCTGGCTGACCAGACCGGTTTCACCGTCCCAGCCTGGCTGGGCCTGCTGCAGAACATACACCACCTCCAGATTCAGGCGGCTCTTCAGCGCCTCAATGTCTTCCCGCAGCGTCAATCGGTCCCAACTGCTGTAGCCGTAGATCAGCTGCAGGGGACGCCGGTCGCACCGGTCGGCAAGGGTGCGCAGCATGCTCATGACCGGGGCGATGCCGATGCCCCCGGCAATAAAGCAGTAGCCCGGGGCTGGAAGCCGCT
>JAVVDS010000040.1:0-24959 GCA_032251295.1 Desulfuromonadales bacterium
AAGTAGCCGGCGATTTTAGCAAGCACCAAAAGATGTGTAAAGGAGAGATTTCTCCGTCGGGATAACCGTATGCCCTCCCATTTTTTTTGCCCGGGAGCGGTCGTCTGCGTGTAATATTTGAAGGAAATGGAGGCAAATCTCCCGCCCCCCGCGGAGAGACCGGCCAGCCGACCAGAGTGACGACTGCTTGTCGAAAGTCTGCATGATGAGATCGCCAGAGGATTCTATGGAAAAGGCCTCCCTCTCCTTGTACACGCGAACCGCCCTACGCACCGTCCTCTACTATGTCATCCTGGGCGCACTCTGGATCAGTCTCTCCGACCAGCTGACCGCATGGCTCTTCCCCGCCGCCGAGCTGCAGTCCACAGCCCAGACCGTCAAAGGCTGGCTGTTTGTCCTGATGACCGGTGGGCTGCTCTTCGTCTATCTGCACCACTGCCTGCGCAAAATGCACGGCATCGAGGAGCAGGCCCGCCAGACAACCAGCGAGCAGACCCGACAGTTGGCAGCCCTGTTCGACTCCTTCAATGCTGTCATTTATGTCGCCGACGTCGAGACCTATGAACTTCTCTATATCAACCCCTATGCCCGCAAGGCGTTCGGTCCAGAATGGCAGGGGACGGCCTGTTATCACTATCTGCAACAGGGGCGCTCGACACCCTGTGACTTCTGCACCAACCCGCAGCTGCTCAAGGAAGGCGTCGACGGACCGGCCCTGATCTGGGAGTTTCAGAATACCCGCAACGGGCGCTGGTACGAGTGTCTCGACAAGATCATCCGCTGGGACAACAATCGACTCGCCCGTCTGGAAATCGCCCTCGACATCAGCGAACGCAAGGAGATGGAGCGGACTCGGGAAGAGCTGCTGTCGACAGTCAGTCACGAGATGCGCACACCGTTGACTGCGATCAGCGGTTTTTCCGAACTGCTCCTCGACGAGAAAGACCTGCCACCACACATTGTCGAGCATCTGCAGATCATCGCCCACGAGAGCGAAAAGCTCGATCAGCTTATCGAAACGTTCCTCGATCTGCGCCGCATCAAAACCGACCGGGCACGCATCGGCTACGAACCGATCGAAGCTGACGAACTGCTGAACGCCGGCAGCGCGGACTGTCGGGACTGCCATGCCGGCCACAATATCAAGGTCGACTGTGCAGACGGACTCCACATTTTCGGCAACCGCAAGGAACTGTCCCGGGTCATCAATCAACTGATCAACAACGCCTGCCGCTTTTCACCGGGCGGTGGTACAGTACTTGTGAGCGCAGTTCGTGACCATGACAATGTGCTGTTCCGTATCCAGGACAACGGCCCGGGGATTCCACCGGAAGAGCAGGAGAAAATCTTTGTGCCTTTTTATCGACTCGATACCGGGGACAGCCGCAGTGTCCGCGGTACCGGACTCGGCCTGAGCCTGGCCAAGGAAGTGGTTGAACTGCACGGTGGCCGTATCTGGGTGGACAGCCAACTGGACAGGGGGAGCTGCTTCTCCATCTCTCTTCCCGAGTATCGCAGCAGCAATCCGTCGAACAGTTCTGCTGTGAAAAACGGTTAGACTCGACATGCCCGAAGCTGGCTCGCCTCCCCGCAACCCCCGCCCCATCTGGCTGACCCTGTCTTTAGTGCTGGCCGGCACTGGACTGGTTCTGTCGGCCTGGCTCGCTTGGTTCCTCGCCAGTTTCGATCTCAACAACTATCGCAGCGACATCGAGCGGCGCGCAGAGCAACTGCTGGGCATGCCCGTAAGCATCGGCAGTATTGCCTACCGCCTGCACGGCCACTCGCTGTCACTTTATGGCCGCAATCTGCAAATCGGCGATGTGGCCAGCGGCACTCAGGCGGTCATTCCGGAGATCTGGCTCGACCTGAGATGGTCGCGGCTGCTGCGCCGGGAACTCGCGATCGGGCAACTGACCCTGAAGCGACCGGCAGTTCACTACAGGATCGGCAAGGATGAGTCGACGGAGACCAGATCTTCTTTGCCACAAGACCGGCTGCGGAGCCTGGCGGGCAGCCTCTCCATCAAGAACGTCGAACTGATCGACGGAGAACTCGAACTGACTGAAGATACCGTCGGTATTGCCAGAGTGCATCGCTTCGGCAAACTGCAGGGGACTCTCAGCGCTCCCGGGGAACAGAAATCAACCGTTTTCGAGATAGCGGGACATGTTCTGCCTGCCGGTCAGCGAGGCCCGAGCGACTTCAGCCTGCGAACGGAGCTTGCCGCCGCCGCAAAAAGCGCCCCCGGGTTCGAACTCTCCGCGGCCGAACTGGCCATGAAAAACATTGACCTGGCAGCTCTGCTCGACAGCCTTCCGCTCAGCAGCGACCAGGCGCACCTTGCCGGCCGGGCGGACCTGCGATTGACCCTGAACACTGAACCGGATCGCGGCGTCCGGTTTCGTTTCGAATTGGCCGGAGACCAGGTCCAGGTCAGCAGTCCGTTGCATGCCGACGAGAAAATTCCGCTGACCCGGCTGGAAGCGAGCGCGATTTGGCGTCAGGAAGATGACTGGCACATCTTTGACAATTTCGATCTGGATGTGGATGGCAACCGTTTGAGTGGCGCGGTTCACTGGGCCACGAAAGACGCCAATCGCGGCCGGGTGCTTCTGGAGACAGGACAATTGCCGGTCGCGAGCTTTGCCCCCTGGCTGCCGGTATCGTTGCGAAGCCGCCTGCCGGACATGGACCCGCAATACGGTCAGATCCTGCTGGAACAAGGCGTAGCGACCTGCACACCGGCGACAGAAGAGAGGACCGCCGCGACCTGGCATATCGAATCCCTGCGCGGCGCCGTGCAGGAAGTGCGTGGCGCCGTGAGCAAGAACCGCCCGGTCCGGCTCGCCGCCTTGCATTTCAACTACAGCGCCGGGAGGCTGTCACTCCACGATGGCGCCGCCACCCTCGACCGCATCCCGCTCGCGTTCCAGGGGAGCATCGACCTGCATCCGCAGCAGCCTGCTCACCTGCAGCTTGCGCTGCAAGGGAGCCTGCCGGCAGAGATGGCGACCGAATACTTGCGGGAACAGTTCGGCGAAGGGGAGCTTGCGGGCGATCCTCTGCTGCGGGGTGAACTTGACGGGACTCTCGATTCCCTCAAATTCGACCTGAGTGCCGATCTCGGCGGAACGACCTTGACGGCCCCGGATCGGCTCCGCCTGCAAGGCACGCCCGGCAATCGCCTGCAACTGCACGGGACAATCACTGACAAGTATTGGCGCGTCGACCATGCCGTCATGAACTGGTCGGCAGTACACGCCCAGGGGCAGGGGGTCCTCCCTTTTCATGACCCGGAACGGCTGACTCTGCAGGCAACGATCCGGCTGCCGGATCTGGCCGATCTCGGCCAGATCGCACCGCACCTTGCCGACCTGAACCTGCACGGACAGGCAGAACTGACCCTCAGACACACAGGCCCGCTCCATGGCGATCTGCCGGAGATGACTGTTGAATTGCGCGATGCCGGTCTCAAGACCGGCGGCGTTGTCGCCGACCTGTCGCAACTCAACGGACAGATCAAAGTGACCAGAGAAGGGCTACAGGCCGACCGCTTGCGGGGCAATATCGGGACGTCACCCTTCGTTGCCGACCTTCAACTGACCGACTTTTCTGACCCGCAGATCGAAGCCCGGATCGACGCAGCTGCAATCCGGGCCGACGAGCTGATCTTCTCTTCGGATCGACGCAAGCTGCACGACATCAAGGGTCGGCTTCTGTTTGCCAACGGCAGGCTGACCCTCGACCCGGTAACCCTGACTCTGGCAAACGGCACCAACCCGGAAATTTACGGGACCATCGTCATCGGCAAACCGACGTTGGTCGAACTCGACATCCGTGCCGACTATGCTGATATCTCTGACATCATCGCCCTCTGGACCGACCGCTCACAAGCCGGCAGTCGTGCCGGACACCGTCCAGGACACAACCGGGACTTTACTCCGCCACAGGTCACCATCCGCGCCCGCGTCGAACAGGGGAACCTGTTCGGCATGCAGTTTCAAAGTGCCGTCGGCACCATCACGCCGACCCCGCAGCGAGTGATCATCCATCCCCTCGACTTTCGGGTCGGCGACGGCTACTGCAACGCCCAGGTTCTGGTTGAGGCTCAGCCAGAGGACAAGGCTCTGCTGCGCATCTCCGGACATGCGGAAGAGATCGACGCGCTGACAGTCTATCGTGAACTGCTCAGGCAAAAGAATATCGTCCGCGGCCGGTTGCGCGGCGACTTCTCGCTGCAGGGACTGGCCGGCAGCAATTTCCTGCCGAGTTCCTATGGCGAGTTCCAGGTCGAAATCAAGGATGGTGTACTGCACAAATTCAAGACGTTGAGCAAAGTCTTTTCTCTTCTCAATGTCTCGCAACTCTTCAATTTCCAGCTGCCGGATATGGATCGGGAAGGGATGCCGTTCTCCCGCATAACAGGCCATTTCACCTTGTCGGCAGGTCTCCTCGCCAGCGACGATCTGACCATCCACAGCAACGCCATGAATCAGAGTTTTCAGGGAAGTTTCCACCTGATCGACCACGAGCTCGATCTGATCATGGCGGTACAGCCTTTGGGAACCGTCGACAAAATCGTCTCGCGACTGCCGGTGGCCGGCTGGCTGCTGACCGGTGAGGAGAAAGCCCTGCTCACGACCCACTTCACGATCAAGGGGCCGGTCGAAGATGTGCGCGTCACACCGGTTCCGGTCACGTCCCTCTCCGGCAAAGCCGTCGGCCTGATCCGCCGGACATTAGGGCTCCCTCTCAAACTGATCGATGATCCGGCCATCCTCTGGGGAGAATAACCTGCCGGTCAGAAGTCTCATACCCTCTTAACTCCACCGCGCCGGTTGTGCTAGCATGCTGTCATGATGACAAAAACGGTATGCAATATTCTTCTGCTTCTTGCCGTGCCGCTGTTCGGCGCCTGCACCGAGGTCGCTTACTGCGTGCAGTGTGCCGTCGGTCATTTCGATGTGCAGTCGAAAACCCGACCGATCGCCGACCTCCTCAATGACCCGGCCGTCCCCACCGCCGAGAAACAGAAACTGGAGCGCGTGGTGCAAATCCGCGACTTCGCCGTGGCCGAACTCGACCTGCCCGACAACGACAGCTACCGGTTGTACGCCGATATCGGCCGTCCTTATGTGGTCTGGAATGTGGTCGCCACCCCGGAATTCTCCCTGGCACCGAAACAGTGGTGCTACCCGGTCGTCGGCTGCGTCGCCTACCGGGGCTACTTCAGCGAGGAAAAGGCCCGCCTCATGGCAAAGGAGCTGGCTGAGCAGGGCTACGATGTCGACGTCTACGGCGTCAAAGCCTATTCGACCCTGAAGTGGTTCAACGACCCGGTCCTGAACACGTTCCTCGACGGCGATGACAGTCAGTTGGCCGGCCTGATCTTTCATGAACTGGCGCACCAGGTCGCCTATACCAAGGACGACTGCTCTTTCAACGAGGCCTTTGCCAGAACCGTGGAGACCGAGGGGTTGCGGCGCTGGCTGGAGAAGAGTTCAACCAAAGAGGAGTGGACGGCTTACCTGGAGAGACAACGGATCGGCGACCAGTTTCTCGTCACCCTGCAGCAGACCCGTGAACAGCTGAGCGAACTCTATAACCGCTCTCCCCCCGACGAGGAGAAGCGGAGTGGCAAGCAACGGATTCTGGCCGACCTCACCGACCAACTGCGCGAACAGCGCCACCTCTGGCCGAACCCGGCGGCACTCGACAACTGGCTGGCACGGGGACTGAACAATGCCCGCCTTGCCGGCATCGCCACCTACCATGAGCAAGTGCCGGCGTTTCAGGGGCTACTCACCGCGGTCGACAACAGCCTGCCGGCCTTCTATACCGAAGTCAGGCGCCTGGCCCGACTGCCGGCCGCCGAGCGCACCACGCAGCTGGCAGAGCACGGTACCCTGATCGAGGTCGCCTGCGTCGACCCGGAACCGGAGTAGGTGGCGACTCGCTCTGCAGCACAATGTTGACAAACGCAGCGAGGGGCGCTTTTGGCGCCCCTCGCTGCGTTTGTGCGCAGGTTGTTGGAACTTCAGGATCACGGGCCGGTATTCACTGCGCCGATCGGTGCTCCCGGTTCGTGAGCAGGATGGGTTGCAGCGGCACAAGCCGACAGAGTCAGCGCAACCAAGACAGCCAGCAGAAAATAGGTCAGACGTTTCATGACAGGTCTCCTTTCCAAATTTTCGAGTTGCCTTGAGGTTTTGCATTCGGCATGCCAGGAAAATTTAGCGTTCGAGACCCTTGAAATGACGAGCTTTTTTCCAAAAGAACAAACCTGTCTTCTGCAAGCTGAAGAATATTCCCCAGCAACATTAAAGATTATTCTCCATTTTTCGTTCGCTCGATGCCGGATACGGGCGCACCCCGACATGGACGGCCGCAATACCGCCGGTCAGGTCATAAACCTGGACCGCGCTGAAGCCGGCTTGCTCCATCATCCCCTGGAAGGATTCACGGTCGGGAAACTCAAGGACGGAATCGGGGAGATACTGATAGGCGCTGCGTTGCGAAAGGAGTCCGCCAAGGCGCGGGAGCACCTGCAGAAAATAGAAATAGTAGAGAGCGCGAAACAGTCGGTTGCGCGGCGTGGCGAACTCAAGGATGACCGCCCGGCCACCCGGTTTGAGGACACGGGCCATCTCCTTGAGCCCCTGCTGCCGGTCGACGACATTGCGGATACCGAAAGCGATCGTGACACCATCGAAAACACCGTCTGGATGCGGCAGCGCCTCGCAGGCGGCATTGACCAGCAGAATCCGCTCGCAAAACGGTGAACGGGCCACCTTGTCCCGGCCAAGCACCAGCATCCCCTGAGTGAAATCGGCACCGACAATGGTCACATCGGCGGGCGTCTGCCGACCGATCTCGAGAGCAACATCGCCGGTGCCGGTGGCGATATCGAGAACTCGCCCGCCTGCCGGAACCCGCAGTTGCCTGACGGCAAACCGCCGCCAGCGGCGATCGATACCGAGGGAAAGTACCCGGTTAAGAAGATCGTAGCGCGGCGCAATACGATCGAACATCTCGCGAATATGTCGTCCTTTTTCCGTCAGTTCGGCCATGTCCCTTCCTTTCCCGGCAGACCAGGACGCCTATGTATCACGCCGTTTACTTCACTGTCAGCAAAAAATCGGGAAAGCATCCCGCTGATCGGGTTGCCTGCGAAGATTCGATAAAACGCTATTTTTATTTTTTACCAGACATCCTCCACGACAACACATTCAAGCGACAACAACTTAATATTAGTTGCTTTTTCATTTCAAACATCAAGATTTAGCTTTTCTTATAAACCTATAAATGACTTTTTTTTATTAATCACAAAACACCCTGTTGACAAAAATAAAACGTTGTATTATTTTACTTGAAACTTCATTGTCTGCATGATGATCAGACTGCTTTCCTCCAGGAGCGGCCGTGCCTTCCCGAGACAAGGAATCCTACTCGATCCAGGCTGTGGAAAACGCCCTCGATGTCCTCGAAGCGTTGAGCGAAGAGGACGAGGATGTCCGCATCAGTCAGCTCAGTGAAAAGTTGCGGATGAACAAGACCAGCGTCTTCCGCTTGCTGGCGACCTTTGAGAATCGCGGTTACGTCGAGCGGGAAGAGACGTCCGGCAAGTATCGTCTCGGCCTGTCCGCCTACGAAATCGGTCAGAAGTTCCTCTCCCGCATGACACTGTTGCGCCAGGCCAGGCCGGTCATGGAACGGCTGTCGCGGGCTTGCAACGAAGCCGTCTACCTGGCGGTACGGCGACGCGGCGAAGCCCTGTTTCTCGACATGGTCGACACCACACAGAAAGTGAAGATTGTGCCGCTGATCGGCAAGCGCTTTCCTCTGACAGAGAGTTCCCCGGGCCAGGTGCTGCTCGCCTTCGCCGACCCTGGCAGCAACGGCAAGGGGCTGGTCGTCGATGCGGCCGTCAAGGAGCAGCTTGTCCCGATTCGCAGCCAGGGTTATGCCCATTCCCGCAATTCCCTCGGTGAGGGGATCGTCTCTCTGGCGGCCCCTCTGTTCGGCAGCGGCGGCAAGCTGCACGGCGCGCTCTGCATCGTCGGCCCGGAATTCCGCCTGCCGGAAACGACCATTCTGAACGACTTTTTGCCTCACCTGCTGGAGACCAGCAGCATCATCTCCTCAAAGCTCGGCTGGCACGCCGCTTATCTGCCACAGACCATCGGCTTGTAAGGCGACGCCTCGGCAACCGGACCGCCCGGGACCCCATCACACACGCTGCAGCTGCGCCTCCCTGATCGACGCCCCCAAAGGAGTCGTCACAGCTTGCCGGTCTGTGCGATCGGTGGTAAATTGCTGCGAGCTGTCGTAGCCGGCAGCAACCGTCCGCCATCTGGAAGCGAGCCGAACATGCCCCTGATCAAGCGCCTGCGCGAAACCGAGCCGTTCAGTCAACTCCCCGACGAGGCTTTCCAGCAGTTGCGGGAAACAGCCCGCCTGCAGAAGTTTCCGCAGAACACCGATATCTTCCAGCAACACGCGGAACCGACCGGCTATTTGTACGTCATCAAGGAAGGCCTGGTGGCGATCAAGGTCATGTCGCCCGGTGGGCTGGAGATGACCGTCGATTACCGCAAGGAAGGCGATTTTTTCGGTGGCACGCCAATCTTCACCGGTGAACCCTATGCCGGTGGCGCCCGTACCGTCAAGCCGACCGAGTGCTATCTGATTCCGGCCGATTTACTACAGAGTCTGCAGCGCCAGCATCCCCAGTTGAGCCGTTACTTCACCCACCTGGTCCTCTCCCGGGTGCGCAGTCTGTATGCCGAGATCGTCTCGCAAAACGCCGACAGCTCCATGGCGCAGATGGAGGCCTACCCGTTCAAGAAACGGCTGTCGGACATCATGTCATCACCGGTGATCACCTGCCTGCAAGACGATACCGCCCGGGACGTCGCCCGCCGCCTGACCGGTCAGGACCTGAACTGCCTGATCGTGGTCGACGGCCAGGGCCGCCCGGTCGGCTCGGTGACCTGCAAGGATCTCGTCACCCGAGTGCTCGCCGCCGAGGATGCCGACCCGCTGGCGGTGACGGCCGGCGACATCATGCACGTCGGGATTCACGCCTTGCCGCCGGAGACTTATATGTACGAGGCGATGGCGACCATGAGCCGCCACCGGCTCGACTACCTGGTCGTGGTCGACCGCGACCAGCTGGTCGGCCTGGTGACGGCTGGTGATCTGATGCGCTACCGCTGCCAGAAAGCGTTGATGATGCTCGGCAGCATCCGTGACGAGAACAGTCTGCAGGGCCTCGCCGACCGTCACCGCGAGCTGATTCGCCTGGCGCACTCACTGCTGTCGGAGACCCGCAGTACGCCGGAAGTGATGGAGATCCTCTCTTATGTGCATCAGGCAATTATCCAGCGCGTGCTGCAGATCTGCCTCAACGAGATGGCCAGCGCAGGGGAGCCGCTACCGGAGATCCGCTTCTGTTTTTTGATCATGGGGAGTGGCGGCCGCCGTGAGATGCTGCTCAAGCCGGACCAGGATCACGGCTTCATCTTCGAGGATCTGCCGCAGGAGGAGTACGCAGCCGTCGAGCCGTTCTTCATCCGGCTCGGCGAGCGCCTCGCCGCGGCCCTGGCGACCGTCGGCTATCCGCTCTGCGAGGGAGGAGTGATGGCAGGCAACCCGGCCTGGCGCGGTCGCCTGCAGGACTGGCAAGAACGAATCGGCACCTGGCTGTTCGATCCGGAGCCGACCCATGTCCGCGAGTCATCGATCTTCTTTGATTTCTATCCCCTGTATGGCGACAGCAGCCTGGCCCACGAGCTGCGCGAGATCGTCAGCGCCGCGATCAAAACCCACCAGGGCTTCCTCTACCACATGATGACCCTCGATCTGCGCTACAAGGTCCCCCTCGGCCTGTTGAACCGCTTCGTCGTCGAAAAGGACGGGCCGCATCAGGGGAAACTGTCGCTCAAATACGGCGGCAGCATGTACGTCGTCGACTGCGTGCGCATGTTTGCCCTGGAACGTGACATCCAGGAGGTTTCGACCCTCAAGCGGCTACAGGCACTGGTCGCGCAGAACGTCTTTGCCAGCGAAACCGCCGAGCACATCCGCGCCGCCTTCGAAGCCCTGGTCTTCCTGCGCCTGCGCCACGAAGTGCAGCAACTGGAGAACGGCGAGGAACCGAGTCATTTCATCGACCCGTTCCGCCTGGGCAAGACCGAACAGGATCTGCTGCGCGAAGCGTTCCAGGCTGTCGACAAACTGCAGGACGCCACCAAACGCCACTTCTCCCGCTCACCGTTTTAGGAAGAGGTCTGCTTGTCGCCCCGGAATCGTGCCGGCCGCTTTTCCAGAAACGCGGCCAGCCCCTCGCGGCAGTCGGCAGTGGCGAAGCAGAGGGCGAACAGGTCGGCTTCGTAGCGGGACGCCCTGGCAAAGTCCATTTCGACACCGTTGTCGATCGCTTCCTTGGCCAGGGCGATGGCCGAGGCGCTCTTGTCGGCCATCTGCAGCGCCAGCCGGCGGGCCTCGGCCAGCAGGCTCTCGGCGGGGACCGTGCGGTTCACCAGACCGATCCGCACCGCCTCGGCGGCGTCGACCATCTCGCCGGTAAAGATCAGCTCCTTGGCCTTCGCCTTGCCGACCAGCCGCGCCAGCCGCTGGGTGCCGGCAAAGCCGGGAATGATGCCGAGTTTGACCTCCGGCTGCCCGAAGCGGGCGGTTTGCGCGGCGATGCGCAGGTCGCAGGCCATGGCCAGCTCGCACCCCCCGCCGAGCGCATAGCCGTTGACCGCCGCGATCACCGGCTTGGCAAAGGTTTCGATCCGGTCGAGCACCCGCTGCGCCAGCAGGGCAAAAGCGCGGGCCCCTTCGACATCGAGGCGGGCCAGATCGCGGATGTCGCCACCGGCGATAAACGCCTTGTCCCCGGCGCCGGTCAGAATCAGCACCCGCACCGCAGCATCAGTTTCCAGTTCGGCCAGCAGCCCCTCCAGCGCGCAGAAGGTCGCCGTGGTCAGGGCGTTCATGACCTTGGGGTTGTTGAAGGTGACCAGGGCGATGCCGTCAGATTTTTCAAGCAACAAGGTGTCGTCGCCCATCAGCATCCTCCCTGGGTGTGGCCATGGCGGCAGCAGAGGCTCTCCCCCCTGGCAAGCTGGAGTCTCATCAGAGCAGCGCCTTGACCGCCGCCAGCGCCGCGGCGTAGTCGGGTTCGGCGGTCACTTCGGGGACGATCTCCAGATAACTGATCCGGTCGCTGGCGTCGATGACCAGCACCGCCCGGGCCAGAAGTTTCAGCTCCTTGATCAGCAGACCGTAGTTGTCGGCAAAGGAGCGCTCCTGGTAATCGGAGAGGGTCTGTACCCGCTCGATGCCGGCATTGCCGCACCAGCGCTTCTGGGCGAAGGGGAGATCGAGACTGATGGTGTAGACCACGACGCTCCCGGGGAGGTTGGCGGCGTCCTGATTGAAGGTGCGGGTCATGCTGTCACAGACCGGCGTGTCGATGGACGGCACCACCGTGATCAGCCGCACCTTGCCGGCACTGTCGGCCAGAGTCACCGGCTGCAGACCGTTGTCAACCACCCGAAATTCCGGAGCCTGGTCGCCGACGGCGACCGGGCTGCCGACCAGAGTCATCGGGTTCCCTTTGAAGGTAATCAGACCGGTTCGTTCCTGAGACATGGCAATTCATCCTTTCCAGATTAAAGTCGTTGTGTCAGATGCATCCATTCAAGCAGACCAGCGACGCTTGTCAAGCCGCAGACAGCGTCAGCAGACGAGGCCGCAGCGGCGACAGCCGGCGTGGCAGACCTGGCCGAGGCGGGCCGCCAGGGCCGCCTGATACTCCTGCCAGAGATAATCGCGACGGATCGACTGGTCAATGATCTCCCAGGGGAAGGTCTCTGCAGCACCGCGCTCACGGTAGAGATAGAAGGCCGGGTCGAGGCCGGCGTCCCGGCAGGCGGCCTTGAGGCTTTTGCCGGCAGCGAGAAGCGGCAGCAGGGCGGCCGTGCGGCGGTCGCCGCGGGCGAACAGCCCCTGCAGTTCGGCACTGCGCAGCGACTCGGTCTGCAAAGTCACGTTAGCCAGGGTGCGCAGCTGTTTCTGCAGGATGCGGTACTTTTTCTCCAGTTCCGCGCGCGGCACCATCGGCGCCCACTGCAGCGGCGTCCACGGCTTGGGGACAAAGGGGTTGACCGACAAGCCGATCTGGCCGAGAAAGCCGGCGCGCCGGCCGGCGGCCAGCCAGACGTCGCGGATTTTGCCGGTCAGCTCGACGATCGCTTCGACGTCGGCGAGGGTTTCGCCGGGCAGGCCGATCATGAAATAGAGCTTTAGATTCGGGATGCCGCCGTTGGCGATCCGCTCCACGGCGGCGAGAATCTGCGCTTCATCGACCCCCTTATTCATGAGATCGCGCATGCGCTGGCTGCCGGCCTCGGGGGCCAGCGCCAGAGTCTTGTGCCCGGAAGCGGCGAGCATCGCCACCTGCTCGGCATCCAGCGCATCGATGCGCACACTGGAGACCGAAACCTCGGCACCTGCCGCCTGAATCGTACGCCCCAGAACGGCGAGTTCCCGGTAGTCAGCGACCGCCGCCGCCACCAGGCCGACCCGGCCGCTGTCGCCGGCAAGACCGCTGCCGTCGGCCAGCCCGCTGAGGGAGCGCTGCCGAAACGGCCGGTAAATGAAGCCGGCGGCACAGAAACGGCAGGCGCGCGGACAGCCGCGCGACACTTCCACCAGACGCATATCGGCGAACTCGGTGTGCGGCGTGACGATGCAACTGGCGGTCCCCTCGGCATCGAGATCGCGGCACCACTGCCGGGCGACCCGCGGCGGCGCGCCACCGACGGCCCGGTAAGCCGGTAGGCCGGCGTCATCGTAGTCGACCTGATACATTTTCGGGACATACACGCCGGGCTGACCGGCCAGACGGGCCAGCAACTGGTCGCGCGCCGTATTTTGGCTGGTCGCCAAAGTCGCGATCAGGCCGGGGAGGATCGGTTCGGCTTCGCCGACGGCGAACAGGTCGATGATCTCGGCCAGCGGTTCGGGGTTGAGAAAGGCGCAGACGCCGCCGGCCAGAAGGAGCGGGAAGCGAGCGTCCCGATCGGTGCGGAACAGCGGCAGCTGCAACAGCTCGAACAGCGGCGGCAGGTTCAGGTAATCGTTCTCGAAGGAGAGGCTGAAGGCGATCAGGTCAAAATCGTTGGCCGGCCGCCGGGTCTCCAGGGAGAGCAACGGCTGACCGGTGCGCCGGTGTTCGGCCAGATCGGCCGGATCGGGGAGGAAGAACCGCTCACAACGGCTGTCTTCGCGGCGGTTCAACAGGGCATAGACCGTCTGCAGGCCGAGGTTGCTCATCCCCTGCCGGTAGGTGTTGGGGTAGACCAGGGCGACCGACAGCCGACCGCCCCAGGGCGGCGGTTGCAATCCGGCTTCCGCGGCAAGCAGCCGACGGTCTCTCTCGTGCAGACGCTGTGACATGCGGCGAGTCTAGCAGGTCGGCACTCTTTTGATAAGCGTCCTCTCGGCCGAGGGCCATTTTACTGTTTGCCGACAGCCCGGAATGGTATGTAATAGGGGTCTTGATTCAGGCCACCGAGAACCGACCGGAGAACAATAGATATCATGGGAATTGCTGCGGACTTCATCATCATCATCGTTGCCGGTCTGGCCGGCGCCCTGATCGCCCACCGGCTCCGGCAGCCGCTGATGCTCGGCTATATCCTCGCCGGTGTGCTGGTCGGCCCGTTCACCGCCGGCGTCACCGTTGCCGACACCCACGATATCGAAAAGCTCGCCGAGATCGGCGTCGCCCTGCTGCTGTTCGCTCTCGGCCTGGAATTCTCCCTCAAAGAGCTAAAGCCGGTGCGCGCCATCGCCCTGATCGGCACGCCGATTCAGCTGGCCGCCACCGGTCTGCTCGGCTTTCTGGTCGGCCGCTGGCTCGGTTGGGAGCCGTTGCCGGCCATCTGGCTCGGCGCGCTGATCTCCTTCTCCAGCACCATGGTGATCCTCAAGACCCTGATGAACCAGGGGGTGATGGGCACCCTGTCGAGCCGGGTGATGATCGGCATCCTCATCGTCCAGGATCTGGCGGTGGTGCCGATGATGATCATGCTGCCGCAGATGAGCGATCCGCAGAGCGGCCTGCCGACCCTCGGCATTGCCGCAATCAAGGCCGCGATCTTTCTGACCCTGATGCTCTATCTGGGAACCCGCTGGCTCCCCCGCCTGCTCGCCATGATCGCCCGCTGGGAGTCGCGCGAGCTGTTTCTCCTGTCGATCACCGCCATCGGCCTGGGGATCGGTTACGCCACCTACCTGTTCGGCCTCTCCTTCGCCTTCGGCGCCTTTGTCGCCGGCATCGTCCTGAGCGAATCGGACTACGGCCACCAGGCGCTGAGCGACATCATCCCGTTGCGCGACCTGTTCGGCCTGCTCTTCTTCACCTCGGTCGGGATGCTCCTCGACCCGGCCTTCTTCGTCGACAACTGGCGGACCGTCATCGGTCTGGTGCTGCTGGTCGGCCTCGGCAAGGGGGTGATTCTGGCCGGGCTGGCCCGCGCCTTCGGCTACGGCAACATTATTCCGCTGGCGGTCGGCCTGGGGATGTTCCAGATCGGCGAATTCTCGTTTCTGCTGGCCCAGGCCGGCTTCGGCAGCGGCGCCCTGAGCCAGGACCAGTACTGGCTGGTCATCTGCACCACGGTGATCAGCATGCTCCTCACCCCGCTGCTCTCCGGGCTCACCGCTCCGCTCTACACGCTGCTGCAAGGCTTTTCGAAAAGCAACCCGCTGGAGACGATCAACATTGCCCAGGACGCCCTCGATGACCATGTGGTGATTGTCGGCGGTGGCCGGGTCGGCCAGCACGTCGCCAGTGTCTTGCGGCAGATCAATGTCCCCTTCGTCATCATCGAGGTCAACCATCGTCGCTTCGACGAGTGCAAGGCGGCCCGTCTCCCGGCGATCTACGGCGATGCCTGCCAGCCCCAGGTTCTCGATGCCGCTCGCATCGAACGGGCCCGCCAGATGCTGCTCACCGCCCCGCCGATTGCCCAGGCAAAACTGATTGTCCAGCATGTCAAACGCCACCATCCGGAACTGAATATCGTCGCCCGAGCCGCCGGCGAAGCGCAGATGCGCGCCCTCGCCGAGCTCGGCGTCTCCATGGTGATTCTGCCGGAACTGGAAGCCGGGCTGGAGATTGCCCGCCAGGCTCTGCTGCAACTGAAAATGCCGATCCCGGCGATTCAGCAGTACACCGACGCCATCCGCCGCGAGCTCTATCACCCCATCACGGGCAATGAAACCGGCAGCCAGGAACTGCAGATGCTCAAGAACGCCCGCTTCCTGCTGGAACTCTCCTGGGAGAAGCTGGCAGCCTCATCGGCGCTTGTCGGTCACAGCCTCGGCGAACTCGGCATTCGCCAGCGGCTCGGCGTCTCCATCGTCGGCGTCATCCGCCAGGGGGAATTCCTGCCGAACCCGGACGCCGCTTTCCGTCTGAACGATGGCGACCTGATCGCCGTCATGGGCGACGGTGGCCAACTGGCGAGCTTCCGCGAAGCGGTTCAGCAGCAGGCAGGATGATGCCTCCCCCTCTCAAGACGAGCCGAACTGTGTTCCGCCATACCGATCAATCCGCGCCGCCGCCAAGCACCCGGTAGAGAGTGGTCAGGTTGCCCAGCCGGGTCAGATCGGTGGCAATCAGCTCCTGCCGGGCGGTGTACAGGACACGCTGGGAATCGAGCACCGTCAGATAGCTGTCGACCCCTTTCTCATAGCGCATCGTCGCCAGACCATAGCTTGCCCCACTCGCCTCGACCAGGGCCTGCTGCGCGGCAAGCTGCCCGGCAATTGTTGCCCGCCGGGCCAGGGCGTCGGCCACTTCGCGAAACGCCGTCTGGATCGCCTGCTGGTAGCGCTGCAGGGCAATTTCGCGGTCGGCCTGCGCCACAGCCAGGTTGGCCCGGTTGCGGCCGGCATCGAAAATCGGTACGGTCACCCGCGGCGCGAAGTTCCAGACGGCCGAACCGTCGGCGAACAGACCGGAAAGTTCGGCACTCGCCGTCCCCAGCGCACCGGCCAGGATGACGCGCGGGAAGAAGGCCGCCCGGGCCGCACCGATATTGGCATTGGCAGCCACCAGCAGCTGCTCGGCCTGCAGAATGTCGGGACGAGCGAGCAGCAACGCTGAAGAGAGCCCGGCGGCCGGGACCTGCAGGGACTCCCGCAGTGCCGACCAGTCGCTGGCCAGAAACTCTGCCGGCACGGCGGTGCCGATCAACTCTGCCAGCCCGTTTTCATCCTGTGCCTGCAACGTCTGGAAGCGGGCGACATCGACCCGGGCCGCTTCGACGCGGGTGCGCGCCTGATGGAGATCGAGAGCGGCCGCCGTGCCGGCCTCGAAACGGCGCCGCACCAGATCGTAAGACGCTTGCTGACTCTCAAGGGTCTGCCGGGCGATGGCCAGCAGCTCACGATCGGCCGCCAGCGTCAAATACTGGATGGCCACCTCGGCGACCAGGCCGATCCGGATGCCACGCCGGGCCTGTTCCGTCGCCAGGTAGTCGGCCAGGGCCTGTTCCTGGAGGCTGCGAATCCGGCCGAACAGGTCGAGTTCATAGGCGCTCAGGCCGAGATCGACGTTGTAGCGGTGCAAAGTCGCGGCGCTGCCGCTGCCGGACAGGTCGGCCGGAACCCGCTGGCCACTGCCGGCAGCGCCGGCGTCGACCTGCGGCCACAGTTCGGCGCGCCGCAGCCCGTAGCGCGCCCGGGCGCGCTCGATATTCAGGGCCGCGATGCGCAGATCACGGTTATGCTCCAGGGCCAGGTCGATGAGCCCCGCCAGACGCGGCTCATCAAAGAACTGTCGCCAGGGGAGCTGATCGACCGTCTGACCGGCCGTCTCCGCGACCGCAGTTGCCGGCCAGGACTCCGGTACCTCCGGCTCTGGCCGGACATACTCGGGGTGCATCGGCGCACAGCCGATCAGAGCGATCAGCAGAACCGGCCAAAGACGTTTTCCCATCATCAACTCTCCTCCCCTTGAGTTTCATCGGCAGCCAGGCGGCCGTCGACCAGCCGGCGCGTCGGGAACAGACGGCGCACCACCACAAAGAAGACCGGCACCAAAAAGATCGCCAGAACCGTCGCTGTGACCATGCCGCCATTGACCGCGGTCCCCATGGCGTTCTGCGCTCCGGAGCCGGCTCCCTGGTTCAGAGCCAGGGGGAGAACCCCGAAGAAGAAGGCGAGGGACGTCATCAGGATCGGCCGCAGACGCAGACGCGCCCCTTCCAGAGTCGCCTCGACCAGCCCCATCCCCTGCTCCATCTGTGCCTTGGCAAACTCGACAATCAGAATCGCATTTTTCGAAGAGAGGCCGATGGTGGTCAAAATCGCGATCTGAAAATAGATATCGTTGGCAAAACCACGTGAGGTGGCGGCCAGCACCGCGCCGACCACACCGAGGGGGACGACCAGCATGACGGAAAACGGCACCGCCCAGCTCTCATACAGCGCGGCCAGGCAGAGAAACACCACCAGCAGGGAGATAGCATACAGCGCCGGCGCCTGGGCACCGGCCATCCGCTCCTCATAAGAGAGGCCGGTCCATTCGTAACCGATGCCGGCGGGAAGGCTCGCCGCCAGGCGCTCCATCTCCTGCATGGCTTCACCGGAACTCTGCCCGGGAGCCGCCTGTCCCATGATCTGCCGGGACGGCATGCCGTTATAGCGTTCCAGACGCGGCGACGCGTAATTCCAGTGCGCCGTCGTGAAGGCGGAGAACGGCACCATCGTCCCGGCAACATTGCGCACATGCCAGCGGTCGACATCGTCCGGCAACATCCGGAAAGGAGCATCGCCCTGGACATAGACCCGCTTGATGCGGCCGTTTTCGATAAAGTCGTTGACGTAGGAACTGCCCCAGGCCGTGGCCAGCAGACTGTTGGCTTCGGCAAGAGGGACACCGAGAGCACCGGCCCGCACATCGTCGATCTCCAGCCGGTACTGCGGCGTATCATCCTGACCGTTGGGGCGCACCGCGACCAGCTGCGAACTCTGCGCCGCCTTGCCGAGGATCTGGTTGCGGGCCGCCATCAACTGCTCATGACCGAGCCCCCCGCGGTCCTGCAGCTGGAAGTCGAAGCCGCCGGAGGTCCCCAGTTCGAGCACTGCCGGCGGCACTAGGGCAAAGGCCATGGCATCACGGTACTGCATGAAGACCCCCATGGCCCGCCGTGCCACCGCCGGCGCGCGCAGCTGCGGATCACGCCGCAGCTGCCAGTCCTTGAGCTTGACGAACGCCAGCCCCATGTTCTGTCCCTGGCCGGCGAAGCTGAAGCCGGCGACCGTGATCAGCGAATCGACCGCCTGCTGCTCCCCCTCCAAAAAGTGCTCTTCGATCTGCTGCATCACCTGCAGGGTCCGCTCCTGGGTGGCTCCCGCCGGCAACTGCACCTGGCTGATGATGAAGCCCTGGTCTTCTTCCGGCAGAAAAGCGGTCGGCATCCGCACAAACAGCAAGGCCATGACCGCGACAATCGCGCCGTAGATCACCATGGAGCGACCGGTTTTTCTGAGCATGCGCGCCACCACCCCCTGGTAGCCGGTCACACCCCGGTCGAACCATTTATTGAACCAGCGGAAAAACCAGCGGAACCAGCCGCTGTCCGCGGCACTGTGCCCTTTGCTGACCGGTTTGAGGAGGGTCGCACAGAGCGCCGGCGACAGGATCATCGCCGTCAAGACCGAGAGAATCATGGCAGAGACGATGGTGATGGAAAACTGTCGGTAGATGACACCGGTCGAGCCGCCGAAGAACGCCATCGGGACAAACACCGCCGAGAGGACCAAGGCGATCCCCCAGAGTGCTCCGGTGATCTGCCCCATCGATTTGATGGTCGCCTCACGGGGCGGCAAACCTTCCTCGCTCATGATCCGTTCGACGTTTTCAACGACGACAATGGCGTCGTCGACCAGCAGGCCGATGGCAAGAACCATGGCAAACATGGTCAGGGTGTTGATGGAGAAGCCACCCGCCGAGAGCACGGCGAAGGTGCCGAGCAGCACCACCGGCACCGCGATGGTCGGGATCAGGGTGGCCCGAATGTTCTGCAGGAAGACGAACATGACGATGAAGACCAGAAAGACCGCCTCAATCAGGGTCCTGACGACTTCCTGGATGGAAATCCTGACGAACGGCCCTGTGTCGTAGGGGTAGACGACCTGCATGCCGGCGGGGAAGAACTGTGACAGTTCGGCCAGCTTCGCCTTGATCCGGTCGGCCGTATCGAGGGCGTTGGCGTCGGCCGCCAGACGAACGGCGATCCCCGCGGCCGGCACCCCATTGTAGCGGGCCTGAGTGCTGTAGTTTTCCGTACCGACCTCGACCCGGGCGACATCTCCGAGCTGGACCGCCGCACCGTCGGCTTCGACCCGCAAAACGATGGCGGCGAACTGCTCCGGGGTCTGCAACAGGGTGCGGGCGGTGATGGCCGCGTTCAGCTGCTGGCCGGCAACGGCCGGCAGACCACCGAGCTGCCCGGCAGAGACCTGGGCGTTCTGGGCCTTCAGGGCGGCGATGACGTCGTTCGGTGTCATATGGTAGTTGCGCAGGGCGTCCGGATTGAGCCAGATGCGCATGGCATTCTGGGAACCGAACATCTGCAGCTCGCCGACCCCCTGGACGCGACTGAGGATATCCTGGATATTGGAGACTGCGTAGTCGGAGAGATCGTAGCGGCTCATCGAGCCGTCCGTGGAGATGAAGGCGGCGATCATCAGGAAGTTGCGCGTCGACTTGACCACGGCCAGCCCCTGCTGCTGCACGATCTGGGGGAGAAGCGGCACCGCCAGCTGCAGCTTGTTCTGCACCTGGACCTGGGCCATGTTCGGATCGGTACCGGCCTTGAAGGTCAGGGTGATGGTGGCGATCCCCGCCGAATCGCTCACCGAGGACATATAGAGCAGATTGTCGATGCCGTTCAGCTTCTGCTCGATGACCTGGGTCACCGTGTCCTGCACCGTCTGCGCCGAGGCACCGGGATAGACCGCATTGATCGAGATCTGCGGCGGGGCGATCGGCGGGTACTGGGAGACCGGCAGGGTTCTGATCGCCAGCAGACCGGCGAGCATGACGATAATGGCGATGACCCAGGCAAAGACCGGCCGATCGATAAAAAAACGCGCCATGAATTGACTCCTGAAGAAGACCGGCCGGGAGTCTCCCGGCCGGCAGCATTACCGTTGGGGAGACGCTGACGTATAGGGGACGACCCGGACCTCGGTTCCCGGCCGGGCTTTCTGCGTCCCTTCCATGATCACTCGGTCACCGGCCTCGAGACCGTCACGGACCAGCCAGCGATCACCGACGGTGCGTACCACCTGAATGATCCGCACGGCGACCTTCTCTTCGTCATCGACAATCATGACCATGGCGTCACCGGCCGGATTGCGGGTCACCGCGCGCTGCGGCACCAGGATCGCCCGGGGATTCTGCCCCTCCTCGATAGTTGCGCGCACGAACATGCCCGGCAGCAGCAGCTGGTCCGGGTTGGGAAAGATGGTGCGCAGGGTCACTGAACCGGTCCCGGGCTCGACGGTGACTTCGGCGAAACTGAGGGTGCCGCCATGGGGGTAGGCGCTGCCGTCTTCGAGCCGCAGGCTGACAACAGCCTCCGCCTCTCCGGATGGCTGCAACACCCCGTCGGCCAGGCTGCGTTTCAGGCGCAACATGTCACTGCTGGCCTGGGTGACATCGACAAAGATCGGATCGAGCTGCTGGATGGTCGCCAGCGTTTGCGCCTGATTGGCCGTCACCAGCGCACCGGTGGTCACATAAGAGCGCCCGATCCGTCCGGAAATCGGCGCCTTGATCCGGGTGTAGTCAAGATTGATCCGGGTCCGCGCCAGGGCCGCCCTGGCCACTTCGACGTCAGCAGCAGCCAGCTGGTGAGCGGCGACGGCATCATCGAACTCCTGCTGGCTGACAGCATTGGCCGTCACCAGTTCCCGATAGCGTTCGGCTCTCTGCCGGGCGGGCAGGACGTTGGCTTCGGCCCGGACCAAAGCCGCTCTGGCACTGTCATGATCGGCCTCATACATCGCCGGATCGATCTGGTAAAGCACATCGCCCCGGGTCACCAGCGCCCCTTCGGTGAACAACCGTTTCTGCAGGATACCACTGACCTGGGGGCGAATTTCCGCCACCTGTCGCGGCACGGTCCGCCCGGACAACTCCGTGGTCAGAGTCACCTCCTCGGGCTCGACCACGATCACCGCCACCTCCGGCAAAGGGCGCCGATCGGTCGCATCGGCCTCGGCCTGCCGGCCACAACCGACCAGGTTCCACGTCAGCGTCAGCAGCAGCAGCGACCACCAGAATTGTCTGATTGTGTTCATTGTGAACCTCATTCGGCTGGGGAGAAACTCCTGAACTTCCATACGATTCAACACCTAAATCCTTACACCGCACAATGACGGGACTGCAGCCCATCCCAGCAGGCCGCAATCGTCTGCCGGACCATCGATTCATCCACCGGAGTCTGACGGTTGGCATGTTCCTTGGCCAGCGCCACCAGCGGGCCGAAGGCAACCGCCTCCAGCACCAGGATCGGCGCATCCTTGACCAGCCCCTTCTCCCGCGCCGCCAGCAGAATGGCGCGCAGCGGTGAATGATCACGATACGGCTCGTCCTGTCGGGCGCAGAGAGGCGAGAAGTGATACTGTTCGACGAACTTGAACTCGGCGGGATGGTCGAGAAAATAGTGGAGCAGTCCGGCGAAGGCGCTGGCAAAACGCTCCGGCAACGGCAGGTCAGCCGCGAGACTGGCGCGCAGATGCGCCTCGATCCTGGCGCGCACGTCCTGGAACAGAGCGTGGATCAGCTCGTCCTTGCTGTTGAAATGAAAGAAGAGAGTGCCGCTGGCGACTCCGGCCTTCTTGGCGATCAGCGCCGTCGAGGTGCCGGCAAAGCCCTGTTCGGCAAACAGCTCCAGGGCCGCGTGCAGCAGCGACTCACGTTTTGCCGGGGAATGGCGGGACATGACAATCTCCATAGGCTGACTGAGTGGTCAGTCAATTTATGGCGACGGGAGGACATTGTCAATGGATTAATGCCCCAACCGGCGATGTCCCCGAGCCGAGTCGCAGCAAAATTCAGACAGCGCTTCAGAATTGCGCGCTGGAATCTGAATTTTTGCGATCCCACATTCACCTTCGGCAGCTCAACTGACGCCTGCCTGATCTGTCCCACGGACTATCTCCCAACAATTCGCGGGCCAGCCTCAAGTGACTGCAATACTGCAAAATTGACACGGCATATCTGTCTGAATTCGCAGGACACGCCGACCTCGTCGCTGGCCATGTCCCAGAATCGCAGAGCCTGCGGCACCGCCTCCGGCCACACATCAGCGACGTCCATCGCCTGGGCCTGCGGAGCAAACTCCCGCAGGGGAGTCTCCCCGGAAACCGGCTTGTAGAGCATCGGCAGCATGTCGTACACCGGCGCCAAGGTATAAAACTTCGACTGCACACGGATGAAGGACAAGTTACCCAGATGCATGTCAGTGTTACCGATGAGCGTGCCGAAGAGCTTCAACCACCGCATTCTCCTGGCATCTTCCGCAGAAATCACACCGGCCCGCAAGAGCCCGCCGGCACATCGCGCCCAGTCGTCCCCGGCGCCGACATATTCACTGTCGAGTGAGCGAAGGGAAAAGAGGGAGGTCCTTCCAAAGGTGCCCGTGCGATCAAACCGGTCGACCTCCAGAAAAACCCGGTTGCCGTCCTCCAATACCCGGCTGCTCGCCGCTGCAATCCCGGTCTCCCGCACAAGTTCAAGAGCCAGGTGCTCACAATGCAGCAGATCTGCCCAGCGCCGGCCCTCCAGGCTAGTCAGAGCAGGAGAAAATTTGACCAGAACATGGCGGTTCTCGCCATCGTCCTTCAGCACGGTGGCGAACTTGGGTTGTTCCCCTCCCGCTGAGGAACCGGCTGGATCTCCCGCCATGGCCGCATTGGCGAGATCTGCATAAACGTGTTGGCGGTCGTGCTCCGGGATTCCCGCATCCGGCTTTTGCGTCGACCGCAGATAGCGATCGATGGACTCCTCGCCGATGACCAGGTTGCCGATATGATCCTCACCGCGTCGAGACAAGGCGATCAGAACATCATCATCGGACCAGTCATTCAATTTGGCCGGGAGGCCCAATTCCGTGGCCAACCTCTGGGCAAAGGCCCTGCCGACGAACCCATCAGGACGCATATCCTGAATGAACCAGGGCAGATAGTCGAAAAGCCGATTTTCATTACCCGCGCCTTCCGGTTGCCACAAGTACTGTCCCCCGACCAGCGTTCGCAGCACTCCCAACAGGTGAACATTGCCTGTTTCGTCAATCCGGCAAACAGGAAAGATGCTGGTGGTCCCACGCACGGGGCGAGGACGGACATACATCGTTGCACGCCCCCGCCCCAGACTGACAACCTGGTCACGGAGTTCATTAATCGCCCTGGAAATGGTGGGCTGACTGACACCAAGCAAAGCCGCAAGATCCTTTGCGGTCTTAGGCCCCGTCGCCAGCTTTTCCAGAAGCCTTAACCTAAGCTCTTCCCTCACCGAAACCTCTTTGTGAATAGATTTTGAATAGATTATTACCGCAAAATTCTCTGTAATACCAGGGGGAAAACTAATATGTCGTGTTTAGGAAGAATAGAAATAACAGTGCAGAGAGACGGAGGAAGCTGTCGCACCCAGTGCAGAGGGACGTTGCTTGCTATTTTTCTATTGCAGGTGCAGAGGGACGTTGCTTGCTATTTTTCTATTGCAGTGCAGAGGGACGTTGCTTGCTATTTTTCTATTGAAGTCATGATCTGCTGAAATTTGTCCGGATCGGCCTTCAATAGTTTCTCCCCCCGCCTTGCCGCGAGGCTGACTCCTGAGGCGCCAAGGTGCAGGAACCTGCCAACTTCGCTCCCCCGATAACCGAATTCAAAGATCGCCAGATGGCAGATGATCCCTCGCGCCGCCGCCGGGATTCGCGCTTTACTCGGTCTTCTCACGACGGCGGGATCGATGCCCAAATGGCTGGCAACAACGTCCAGGAGGCGCGCCAGGCTGACGGCGCATCGCATCTTCGGCTGCAGGTCGACATGCCGCTGCAACGCGTCCACGAAATCGCCGCCGCCCAAAATCCTTTCATCGAAACTTTCGTATTCGTTATCCTTGCGCTCTCCCTGGCTGCGTTTCATGCCACCCCCGACCAACTCGTCCCGCCGACCGGTGGCGATCCCATCCGCAACAAATTGACCATAATTTGCCCGGGCAGTGCCTGCTGTCTTGCCGAAGCGTTCCAGGATCGAGTTGGTATCCTGCCCGGGAAAATTGCGATTCCCCAGCAGGACCGCGTGGCCGCACCAGCGGTAATCACCCAGTTCGTCGAGGTTTGTTACCACCCCGGCCCGTAGTGGGTTGAGGTGGATGTATCTGACCAGTTCCAGCAGGTAAGGCTCTTCTTCGCAGACGATGGATTTGTAGCGGTTCTGAAACAGGTGCCCGCTGCGCTTGTGACGACGATTGAACGCCATCGCATATCCGGTCAGCAGACGGCGCATGAACGACGCCAGCGGTGTCGCGGTCGGCATCAGCAACAGATGGACATGGTTGGATAACATTGCCCAGGCGTAACAACGAACGCCGGTTTCGGAAAGCAGGGTGAGCAAGCGATCAACAAAATTCTGACGGTCGATATCATCGCTGAAAATATCACGACGCTCGATGCCACGAACAATGACGTGCTGGAGAAGACCGGCGATATCGAGTCTGGCTAAACGTGGCATGCAAGAAAGATAGCAGTCCAGATGGTTGGGTCAATAGAAAAATAGCAAGCAGCGTCCCTTGCCCCAGAGTCGACGGTCACCTGTTCAACCCTGAGAATCGCCGACAGGAGCAGTCCGTT
>JAVVDS010000041.1:0-24659 GCA_032251295.1 Desulfuromonadales bacterium
CCGACATCGAGGTCGCAGAAGATGACAACGGCAACTACACCTTCACGGTGCGGCAACTCTAGAACGAACAGGCCGGGGTGAGTTTTGCAGGCTCACCCCGGCCGATGTGAGGCGGGTGCTGGCTGACAATCCCCGAGAGTCTTTGCCGGGGATCCGGTCGTTTCAGACAGTTAAGCTCTGGATTCCGGCCTAAAGCCCGCCGAAATGACGTTTTCCGAGACTTCTGCAAGAGCCTCTCTGTGTTTACAACGTTCGTCCCGGGCCACTCTCGCGGGGGGATGCTCTTCGCTAAGTGTTCCCAGATACCTCAGCAATCCGCTTCGGATCGTCGTAGAAGAGCAGCCGGCCGCAACCGGGCGTCAGTTCGGCCCAGCGGGTCAGGGGCAGGCCGAGGGCGACAACGCCGCAGGTGACGATGTTGTCGATCCGGCAGGGGGCGAGAGTGTTGGCGAGTTCGGTGAGACCGGGGTTGTGGCCGACCAGCAGGATCGTCGACCAGGTGTCGTCGAGGCGGCGCAGGCAGGCGAGCAGGGTCGCGAGATCGGCGGCGTAGAGTTCGGGGCGATCCTCGATGGCCGTGGCCGGGACACCGAGTGCCGCGGCGACCCGTTCGGCGGTCATCCGCGTCCGCCGCGCCGGGCTGCAGACGATCTGTTCGGGGCGCAGCCGGCGTGCGGCAAGGCGGCGCCCCATGACCGGCGCAGCGGCCTCCCCCCGCTTGTTCAAGGGGCGGTCGAAGTCGTCAAGGGTCGGGTCTTTCCAACTCGATTTGGCATGGCGCAGCAGGATCAGCTGTTTCATCCGTCACGCTCCAGGTGGTGAAGGGGCGGCGGCTCAGGCTGGCGTTGTAGTAGCGCGGATCGCCGGTCACTTCGCGGCCGACCCAGGCCGGGAGGGCAATCTCCTGTCCCTCGTCGTCCAGTTCGACTTCGGCCAGCACCAGCCCGGCATTCTCCCCGGCAAAGACATCGACCTCCCAGATCAGACCATCTTCGTCGAGGCGGTAGCGGGTCTTTTCAATCTGTGGTCCGGGGCAGAGCTGATCCAGCATCTCCTGCGCCTCCGCGGCCGGGATTTCGTATTCATACTCAGTCCGTGTGGCCCCGTGCGACTCCCCCTTGATGGTCAGATAACCGTGGGCGCCGGCAAGGCGCACGCGGACCGTCCGCGCCGGGTCGGTGCAGAGGTAGCCCTGACGGAAAGCGACGCCGGGGCTGTCGCGCCAGGGTTCGCCGATCACCAGAAACTTGCGTTCGATTTCGATCCCCACTACACATCCTCCCCTGTTTTTCGCCGGATCTCCTCCCAGAGGGTTTCGTAGGCGAGTCCCGGTCGGGAGCGGCCGGCGAAGCTGGCCAACGGTGCACGATGGACGCCCATCCGCTCTACATCGCTGGCGTAGGGAATCTCCGTGCGCAGAAGATCGCGGAACTGCTCCGGCAGTTCATCGACCAGCTGTCGATGCAGAGCCTTGCGGCGATCGACCATGGAGAAGAACGGCAGCAGTTGCAGACGGTCGAGTTGCTGGCGACTGCGGAAGTCGATCAGCTGCTGCAGGGTGCGCAGGGAGAGGGTGGTCGGAATAATCGGCACCAGCAGCGCATCCGCGGCGGTAAAGACCGCTTCGGAGACCAGCGAGATGCTCGGCGGGCAGTCGAGGAAGATGTAACGGTAGCTGGCGAGGAGCGGCTTGAGCAGCTTGCGCAGCTGCCGCGTCGGATGCTTGCGGTCGTCGAGGCGCAGGTCGAGATGCCGATAGGAGAAGTCAGCCGGTAGCAGATCGAGATGCTCGAAGTCGGTCCCCCTGATCAGGCTATCGAGTTCCTGTTTGCCGTCGAGAAGCGCCTTGCTCCCCCCCTTGATCTTCGGCTTGACGCGAAAATAGAAGGTCGCCGCCCCCTGCGGGTCAAGATCCCAGACCAGGGTCGGTTGACCACTGCGTGCCGCCAGGTACGCCAGATTGACGGCCGTGGCTGTCTTGCCGACGCCCCCTTTGATGTTGTAGGTCGCCAGAACGGTCACGACGTCTCCTCTTTCCCCGCCCGCAGACTGCTCAACGAACGAAAAAGCCGCAGATTGCGCGGCGCGGCGAAGCGGTCGAAATCTTTAGCGAAGCGCCGCCTCTCCGTCTGTTGCCGCTGGTGCAGCCGGTCGATCAGCATGCCGATGGCGATCAGGGTCTCGGCTGCCAGTTCCGGATTTTTTTGTCGCATCTGCCGGCAGATCTCCTGCAACTGTTCGGCCTGCACGGTAAAGTCGTTGAAGTTCCCCAGGTTCTCCTGCAAACCCTTCAGTGCCTTGATCAGCCGGCCCATCTCTTTGGGCGGGTAGAGCGACTGGAAGAACTCCATGAGGTAGCGCAACCGTTTGCAGTCGATGCGCAGCTCATGCAGGGCGGCCGGTGGTGAGTTGCCATCAATAGCCGCCCCCGCGCGCATCACCCGACGAAACGCCTTGCCGATGCGGCGGTCAGCCAGTGGTCCGATCGGTTTGCGCGCTGCCTCCGGCCAGTCGGCGTCGGCGTTGTCGGTCTGCAGAAACGTCTGCCATTCGCTCAGCAGTCGCTTAAGCCGCTGCGAGCCGAGGCAACGGGCGAGGCGTCGCTGCTCTTGCCGCTGGCTATTCTCGAGAAACGTCTTCAGCGGTGCAAGGTGCGGTCGAGCCGTGTCGGCGAGCTGCTCCAGGTAGGCGGGGAAATTGAGCAGGTAGACATCGAGATCCCGGGTCGGGCCGGTAATCTGGCCAAGCCATTTGAAGTCGTTGCGGAAACGGCTGATCGTCGCCGGAAAAAAGCGGCTGAAACGGGAGAGCAGGGTGCGGGTGCGCCTGACGGCAACCCGGAAATCGTGCAGAAATTCACTGTCGAGATCGGCACAGGTCCCCGCCAGGTTGCTCTCCATGACCTGCCGTTGCTGCCGCAGGATACGACGCAGGGCCTCGGCGGTCGACATCTCCGAAGTGAGAGTCACCGGTGCTTTCCGGCTCTGACGGACAACCGGCCGCTCCAGCGCTGCCAGGGCATCTTCAAGCAGGGTCGTTGCCGGCAGCAGTTGTAACTGCCCGGCCAGATCGACCGATCGATGCAGTGCTTTCGGGTAGCCCTTGACCGGCAGAAGTTGCAGTCGCTCGGGCAGGGGGCGGTCGACGGTCTCTTCCTTCTTGCCGGCCTGGCCACTCGCAAACGTCAGGTGCAGAACGGTTTTGCCGCGCTTGTCGAGCAGCCGGGCCCTGGTCAGATGCAGGTCGACGCAGGCCATCGGCAACAGAGCGCGCATCTCCAGGAGCGGTTCGAGCCGGTCACGCAACGGACCTGCCGGTATCTGGCAGGCAAAGCGGGCCACCGCGCCGGGGAGTGCCGCAATCAGCTCGGCGCTGCTGCGGCGCAGCCAGCGGGTCCGCGCCTGGTAGGGCGTCTGTTCAACGACCAGCAGGCTGTCGGCGTGGTAGAGGCGCCAGTCGAAACTGTCGAGAAAGGTCAGCCGCAGTCGACTCTCCGGTTCCAGGTGTAACGCGCCGAGAGCGGCGAAAGCTTTCAGGATCCGTTTGCGGTCGGCGTCGGGCGGCAGATGAAAGTCGCGTGATTGCAAGGATTCCCTCGATTCAACGCAGATTGCGTTTGCCGAAGCTGCGCGCCTTGCGGTTGCGGATCCGGCTGGCCAGCTGGCTGCGTCGAGCCGCCCGGGCGATCAACTGTTCCTGACTGCCGCGCGGCTCATCGTTCTCGGCCGGGGTGCGCTGCCGGTAGCTGCCGTCGGCCTGCATCTCCCAGGCGTTGCGGCGGTCATTCAACTGGATTTCGAGCATGGACAAAAGCTCCTGGCGCAGCTGCGGATCCTCAACCGGCGCGACCACCTCGACCCGATGCTCGAGGTTACGGCGCATGGCATCGGCCGAGCCGAGATAGATCTCCTCGCTGCCACCATTGCGGAAATAGTAAACCCGCGCATGTTCCAGAAAGCGGCCGACGATGGCGATGACGCGCAGCGACTCGGAGAGTCCGGGGAGACCGGGTCGGACCCGGCAGCTGTCGCGCACCAGCAGGTCGACCGTGACGCCGGCACGTGCCGCCCGGTAGAGTGCCTTGCAGATGTCGGGATCTTCCAGGGCGTTCATTTTGAAAACCAGACGGCCGGGGTCGTCGGGCCGATGGACAGCGATCTCCCGCTCGATCTTTTCCAAAAGCGCCTTTTTCAGATGTTTCGGCGCCGGCAGCAGTTTTTTGTAGTGGCGCTTCGGCGTGTAGCCGGTGGTCAGGTAGTTGAACAGTTCGGTGACATCCTGGCCGATGTCCTTGTCGTAGAGGAGAACGCCGAGATCGGAGTAGAGGCGCGCGGTCAGCGGATGGTAGTTGCCGGTGCCGATATGCACGTAGCGGCGGATCCCCTTGTAGTCCTGACGCACCACCATGATCACCTTGCTGTGGGTCTTCAGGCCGATCACGCCGTAGGTGACATGGATCCCCGCTTCTTCCAGCCGGTTGGCGAGGCGGATATTCGCCTCCTCGTCGAAGCGGGCCTTCAGTTCCACCACCACCGCCACCTGCTTGCCGTTCTGCGAAGCACGGATCAGAGTATCGATGATCGGACTCTTCGGGGAGGTTCGGTAGAGGGTCATCTTGATGGCACGGACTTTCGGATCGGTCGCCGCCTCAATGAGAAACCGTTCCACCGATGAGGAGAACGATTCATAGGGGTGCTGCAGCAGGATGGCCCGGACGTCGCGGATGATGTGGAAAATATTGCGGCTCGACTGCAAAGCCGGATGGTCGACCGGATGATGAACCGGATCTTTGAGCCTGGGGCAATCGAGGCGCACCAGTTCCCAGAGATCACGCATGCCGAGCATTCCCTCGACCTCGAAGACATCACTGCTCTCGTCGAGGCCGAGTTCCGCGGCGAGGCGCCCGCGATGGACCGGGTCCATGCCTGGCCGCACCTGCAAACGCACGATGGGAGAAAATTTGCGATCCTGCAGGGTCGATTCGATCAGTGCGAGCAGGTCGTCGGCATGTTCTTCAGTGCCGCTGGTGTTGGCGTTGCGTGTGACCCGGAACAGTTCACAGTCGAGAACTTCCATGCCGGGGAAGAGCAGATCGAGATTGTGCGCCATCACCTCTTCGAGCAGGACAAAACGCTGTCGGTCGCGAACCTTGACAAAACGTGGCGCGCCGCCGCTGATCGGCACCTTGATCCGCGCCAGGGAGCTGCTCTGTTCGCCCGGGTAGCGCAGGGTGACCAGCAGGTTGATGGAGAGATTGGAGATGAACGGGAACGGATGGGCCGGATCGATCGACTGCGGTGTGACCAGCGGAAAGATGTTGTTGTAGTAGTCATCGCGCACCGCGGTTTGCTCGGCCGCGGTCAGTTGCAGGTAAGTCACCATCTCGATGCCGGCCGCCGCCAGCTCTTGCCAGAGCGCCTCCAGCAACTCCTCCCGTTCGCGATGGTGCCGGCGCACGAAGGCGTAGCAGTCGGTGATCTGTTCGCGCGGTGTGCGTCCGTCGCAGGTGGTTTCCTGTACGCCGGCGCCGACCTGCTGTTTGAGGCCGCCGATCCGTTTCATAAAGAATTCGTCGAGATTGGAGCCGGCGATGGCGGCGAACTTGACCCGCTCCAGCAGCGGATTGCGCGGATCGCGTGCTTCGTGCAGCACCCGCTGGTTGAACTCGAGCCAGGTCAGCTCGCGATTCAGGTAGAGCTCGGCGGCATCCAGATCGTCGTCACCAGTCGCAGTCGCCCCCGGGTGAACGTCGGTGGGCGTCGTCGCAGCTGCTGACGGTGTCTGCCCGGTGGCGGGGCGGCCACGGCGGCGGGGGGCTGGTCGGCTGTCGCTGGTCATGAGTCTCCTGGCACGGCTGGCGGGCGTCATCGTCGGATTGTGCTCATATCAGTGCGGAGCTTAACCGGGCAATGTTAGGAGTTTGTTAGAAATCGGGTGTGGCGCCGGTTTTTTTTCCGTTTTCTGCTAAACAGAGAACGAGGGTCTGACGCCTCACAAAACGCTAACAGTTTCCGGACATGATGCAAGCCTCGACAGATCGCCGGTAACCGGTTAAGGAGAGTCGCGATGAAGAAGAGCAAATTACCAACGGGTGGTCACTTGGCTGAAATGAAGTCGGTTGGTGACGAGGTGGTCGACTGTCTGGTCGCCAACGGCATCGAAACGGTTGAGCAGCTGGCCCGGGTCAGTCAGAAAAGACTGCTGAACATCGACTGTCTGCCCGGCGAACTGGTGCCGAAGATTCAGACCGAGGCCAAACGCCTGGTCGAAGAGCACAAGCGGCGCGATGCCTCGCTGCGCAAGCTGGTTCAGGATGTTGCCAAGTTAAAGAAGGATGTCGGCGGTCTGGTCGAACATATCCGCGAACGTTACGCCGACAACGAAGAGACCTCGGCGGAAACCCGGCGGGCCCTGCGCAAGGAGATCGGACTGACCCTGGCGTCTCTCGATCTGGTCGAGACGAACCTCAGCGAACAGATGCAGCTGTTCTGCAAGGGGCTCTCCAAGGCCGACGCCAGGTTGGCGGCGGTGTCGGATCGTGATGTCGAGCAGATTCTTGCTGGCCTGAAAAAGGCGCGTAAAAAAATCGACCAGATGATCGACTGACCCGCTGGTCGACAGTCAGCAGCGCCGGCTCACTTCGACTTTTCGCCCTTGAGCTTTTTCGGCTTGCAGATCTTCTCTTTTTTGGCGGTCTTGGCGCCGCACTTCTCGCAGGCGAATTTGGCGTCCTTTTTCTTGACGTCCGATTCGCCCTTCAGACACTTACCCATGAGCTCCTCCCTTCAACCGGCTGACTGCAGAGCCGGAATGAGGTATGATAGTAACCGGACCGCAGGCGCCCGTTCGGCTTGTCGTTGGTGTTGCAACCTGATCGTTGCCCATCACGCGCTTTAACGCGGAGCCCCTATGGCGCGGCGCACATCCGAACATGATGAGTTTTTCCTCTGCGTCTCCGCGTTAAGTCTACGACTTTTTCAGACAGTACGATTTTACCCGAAACGTCATGCAACAGGCGCGAAATAAATCACAGCGGTCGACCCGTCCCCCGGCGGCCCGTTCTCCCCGTCTGGCGGCGATCGATATCGGCACCAATTCGATCCGCTGCATCGTCGTCGAGGCCGAGGCGCAGAACGGCTTTCGGGTGCTCGATGACGAAAAGGCGACAGTCCGTCTCGGCGAGGGGCTGGCGACCAGCGGCCGGATCTCCGCCGAGGCGATCGAACGTGCCCGGCAGGCCTTGCGGCGCATGGTCAGGATCGCCGACGGTCTCGGCGTCGAGCATGTCGAGGCGGTCGCCACCAGCGCCGTGCGCAAAGCGACCAACGGCGCCGAATTCATCGCGACCATGCGCGCCGAGACCGGTCTCGACATCGCGGTGATCGACGGCCGCCGCGAGGCGGAACTGGCGACTTTGAGTGCCCTGCATCATTTTGACATGAACAACAGCCGTTATGTCCTCATCGATATCGGCGGCGGCAGCATCGAGGTGGTCAGCGCCATCGGCGCGCATGTCGAGGAGATCGACTCCCTTGAACTCGGCGCGGTTTTTCTGACCGAGACGTTTCTGAATCGTGAGCCGATTCCGAAAGACGATATGCGCCGCCTGCGTAAACATCTGCGGCAGGAGCTGCGCCGCATTCTCGGCGAGCCGGAGTTCGCCCCCCAGTGCCTGATCGGCTCCGGCGGCACGGTCACCAATATTGCCAGCATGGTCATGGCCCGGCGCGGCGAGCAGTACGACCGGTTGCAGGCCTACGATGTTCTGCACTCCGAGGTTGTCCACCTGCTCGCCATGCTGGAGCGGACCAGCCTGCGCGAGCGGCGCGCCATCGATGGTCTGAGCACTGAGCGAGCGGATATCATCGTCGCCGGCGTGACAGCGATCGATGCCTTGCTGCGTCACTACGGCGCCAACCATCTGCGGGTGAATGCCGGCGGTATTCGCGAGGGGCTGATCATTCAGAGTCTGAAGAAGTATGGCCTCTGGACTCTGGAAACAGATCGGCGCGACTGGCTCGCCGCCGTCACGGCCTTTGCCCGCGCCTGTCAGGCCGACGAACTGCATGCCGAGCAGGTGCGGCGTCTGGCGGTGGCGATCTTTGAGGCGGTCCCTCCGGCCACCGACCTCGACCAGCGCGCCCGCATGATGTTGGAAGCGGCCGCTCTGCTGCACGATGTTGGCTATTTCATCGGCTACAGCAAGCACCACAAGCATTCCTGCCATCTGATCCGCCACGCCGACCTGTACGATTTCTCGCCGCGCGAAACTGAAATCATCGCCAATCTGGCGCGCTATCATCGCAAATCGCTGCCGAAGAGCCGACATGAGAATTTTGCCCGTCTCGGGTCCGACGATCAAAAGCTGGTGCGCAAGCTCGCTGGCATCCTGCGTCTGGCCGACGGCCTCGACCGGCGGCGCGGCAGCGCGGTTCGCGACATCAGCTGCTACAGCACCAGCGGTCGCTTCGTCATCGAACTGGCCGGCAGCGACGACCTGTCGGTCGAGATCTATGGCGCCCGCACCAAGGGCGACCTGTTCGAAACCGCCTTCGGTCAGACCCTCGACTTCAAAGCCCTGCCATCCCTCTGACTTCCCGATCTGTCCATCGGTCACGTTCCCGGGCCGCCGGCAGCCTGGCAAATCGAGATTGAAAAAACGCTCCATCTTTCAGCCGGGGTTTGCTTTTTCGGCAAGGGGCATTATTCTGATGACCGTGATCCGTGATCCGTGATCCGTGATCCGTGATCCGTGATCCGAACGGCATCGACACAGCGTCATCGCCAAGGTTCTTCTGCCCATGCATCAGATTGCCTGCCACGAATGTGACCTTGTCCAACAGATCCCGCCACTACCGACGCGCTCCACTGCGCGTTGCCTCCGTTGCGGGGCGGTGCTGTTGCGCAGCAAAAGCGACAGCATCGATCGCACCCTGGCCTGGACGATTGCCGGGCTGGTTCTTTATGCTGTGGCGACGACCTTTCCTTTCCTGGCGATGAAAAGTGGAGCGCTCGTTCAGCATACCGCTCTTGTGAGTGGGGTTCGTTCACTTTATCAACAAGGCGAGACGTCTTTGGCGATCCTGGTCTTCATGACCTGTATTCTGATCCCGCTGATCCAGATGTGCGGACTGCTTTATGTGTTTATCCCCCTGAAAATGAATCTGCGGGTCAAATATGCCATCCCGGTGTTTCGTCTGTTCCAGCACGTCAAGCCCTGGAGCATGATGGAGGTTTACATGCTCGGCATCCTGATCGCCATGGTCAAACTGGGCAAGATGGCGACTATCGTGCCGGGGCTGGCGGTGGTGGCGTTTGGTCTGCTGATCTTCGCTCTGACCTTTGCCGCCTCTGCAGTCGATGCGCGTCTGGTCTGGGAGCGCCTCGGTGGTAAAACATGAAAGTCGTGCATGCTTCGGCGCGGAAACTCGGTCTGGTCAGTTGTCAGGACTGTCACCTGCTCGTTCGCTGGCCGGAGCTTGCCGGGCGGCAGTCGGCCTCCTGCCCCCGTTGTGGCAGCGAACTTCACCAGCGGCGCCCAAACAGCATTGCCCGCACCTGGGCGCTGGTGATCACGGCAATGATCTTTTATATCCCGGCCAATATTCTGCCGATGACCATCACTTCAACCTTTGGCAGCAAGCAGGGAGACACGATCATAAGCGGCATTATCTACTTTATCCGCAACGGCTCCTGGGGGATCGCCCTGGTGATTTTCACCGCCAGTGTTTTCGTGCCGTTGATGAAGTTCGTGATCATGATCTCGCTACTGTTGTCCGTTCAGTTCAAGTCGGTCTGGCGGCCCAAAGACCGGACTGTACTCTACCGGATGACCGAAGCGATCGGCCGGTGGTCGATGGTCGACATTTTCGTGGTGACGATCCTGGTTGCCCTGGTCAAGCTCGGCGTGCTGGCCAACATCGAAGCCGGCCCGGCAGCACTCTATTTTGCCACGGTGGTGGTGACCACCATGATCGCTGCGGAGAGTTTCGATCCGCGGTTGATCTGGGATGTTCTGGAGGAAGCGGATGAGTGAAGACAATCACGGCAGCAGAGCCGTTGACCAGGTCCCTGTGGCGCGAGTGCAAACCGGACGGAGCTTTTCGGTCATCTGGGTGGTGCCGATTGTCGCCCTGCTCATCGGCGGCTGGCTCGCCTTCAAGGCGGTATCCGCGAAGGGGCCGACAATCACCATTACCTTCGAAAATGCCGACGGGCTGGTGGCCGACAAGACTCTGATCAAGTTCAAGGATGTCGAGGTCGGCAAGGTGACTCAGATTGAACTGTTAAAAGACCTCTCCAGCGTGATCGTGACCGCGGAAATGCACAAGGATGCCGAAGATTACATGAATGAAAATACCCAGTTCTGGGTGGTGCGCGCCAGGGTCGCGGCGGGTGAGGTCTCCGGTCTGGGGACCCTGTTTTCAGGAGCCTATATCGGCTGCAATCCGTCGCTGCAGGGCAAGCAGGCGCGTCATTTCAGAGGGCTGGAAAAGCCGCCGGTGCTGACCGAAGGGATGCCCGGGCGACATTTTGTCCTGGAGGCGACGGACCTCGGTTCCCTCGACGTCGGCGCGCCGGTCTACTACCGGGGTATCAAGGTCGGTCAGGTGGTCGAGTACGATTTCGACAAACAGGCCGAAACGGTACTGATCCGGGTGTTCATCCATGCGCCCTATCACGAGAAAGTTTTTGCAAACACCCGCTTCTGGAATGCCAGTGGGGTTGATCTCACCATGGATGCGACAGGCGTCAAGCTCGACACCCAGTCGCTGGTCTCGATCCTGCTCGGTGGCGTCGCCTACGATCTGCGCCCGCATGTTCAGCCCAAGGCCCAAGCTGACGAAAATCAGATGTTCATTCTCTACCCTGACCACGAAAGCAGCCGACAGAAGACCTATCAGGTCAAGCGCTACTATCTGATGTATTTTGACCAGAGTGTACGCGGGCTGTCACCTGGCGCTCCGGTCGAAATCAAGGGAATCCGGGTCGGCGAAGTGGTCAACGTCGAACTGCAATTCGATGTGCAGACTCTTGATTTTCGAATACCGGTCCTGGTTCTTCTGGAGCCCGAACGACTTCACGGATTGTTGGCGGAGCAGAACGCTCCGGTCGAAGTGGCAGTCAGGGCAGAGACCGGCGCGGAGCGAGGATCCCATACGGAAAAGATACTGGCTCAAATCGAGGGGTTGGTGAACAAAGGTTTCCGTGCCCAACTGAAAACCGGCAACCTGCTCACCGGCCAGTTGTATGTCGACCTCGATTTTTATCCGGACGCTTCGCCAGCACAACTGCGCATGGCAGGCGATTACCCGGTCTTCCCGACCGTTTCGGCGCCTTCCGAGGAGATTGTCGAGCGCGTTGACAAGATCCTTGTGAATATCGAGCGGGTACCGTTCGACAGGATCGGCGAGGATCTGCAACTGGCGATTGAGTCGATGTCGGCGACGCTGGCGGACATCAGAACCCTGTCGACAACGGTCAACCGCGAGATCGTCCCGAAGGTCAATGCCTCCCTCGATCGTCTCGAAGCAATCCTGGCCGATCTCGACACAACCCTCGGGCCTGACTCAGCCCTGAACTACAATGCCCATCAGATGGCCGGCGAGTTGTCCCTGACCCTCCGTTCGCTCCGTTCGCTCCTCGAATACCTGGAACGCGATCCTCAGGCCCTGCTCCTCGGCAAGGATGGAGACAAGAAATGAACAGCCAGAGAATACTGATGAGCAACCTCTTCCGGGTGGTGTTGATTGCCCTGCTGCTGTCCGGCTGTCTCGGTCGCAGCGCCCCCAAGGTGACGTACTTCAGTCTGCTGTCCATGGCGGACATGGGCGAACGGCAGACAGTTGCCGCGCTTTCGGCGGTGCACCTGGGAATTGGACCGGTTACGATTCCGGACAGTCTGAAACGGCCCCAGATCGTCACCCGCAGCCGAGGGAACCAGCATGCGTTTGATGAATTCAACCGCTGGGCCGGAGTCCTTGAGCAGGATATCGCTGCCGTGCTGGCTGACAACCTCGATCCGTTGCTCGGCATCGATACCGTTGCCGTGTTCCCCTGGGGGCGTTACTTCCAGCCGACGTTCCGGGTGGTCGTCGACATCCAGCAACTTGATGGCGATCTGACGGGCGAGGCGGTGTTGCGCGCCCGTTGGACCGTCGCGGATGCCGAAGGAAAAAAGCTGCTTGCCAGCGACAGGAGTGTTCATGCGCAGCCGCTTGAAGAGGCCACCTTTGCCGCACTGGTCAGGGCGGAGAGCCGTCTGCTCGCAGCACTCAGCCGGGACATTGCTGTCGCGATCGCGGCCATGGCAGAATGACCGGGGGTCGATACCGTCCCGCTAACCAACAACTCACACATCACAAACCGACCGCCAACACCACGGGCGCACTCTTCGCGGGACATTCACCCCGGAGTCTCTGCCTGTGCGTACCGATACCCCTCTTGCCCTGCAAAACAGTCCCGTGGCGACCGATGCCATCGCGACGGTTCTCGCCGAGGCGATCGACCGCCTCGGCGTCGATGCGACCTCGCCCGACCGGCTGCTGGCGACACTTCCCTTTGCCGATGAAGACTGCACCGGCGGCTCGGAGATCGAGCTGCAGGTGGCGGTCCGCGGTCGCCGCGACCAGGTCGATCTGCCGCTGACCATCGAAGCCTCCCGCTATGTCGACAACCTGCTGAAACGGGCCCGTTCGGGCGAACATCCGGAGCAGTTGATCCATCGCCTCGAAGCCTACCTGAACGATAACCGGGACGGCCTCTGGGAAAACAGTGCGGTCCGTTTTCCGTTGGCGCGCCTGCATCCTTACACCCGGGACATTTTCGAAAAGGATCTGCTCGCCGACAAGAATCGACCCGATCTCGGCCGTCGCGGCGATAGCGACCGTTACCTCCGCAAACAGCAGGACGGCTCGACAACGGCACGGGTGCCGGTCAGCTACCTGATCAAGCTCGCCCTGGCCGAGGTGATCGGCCGCCAGCGTGAACGGATGCCGCTCGGTCTGCGCCAGACGGCGCAGGGCCTGCTCGACCACTTTCTCAACGACAACACCTCGCCGGAATCGTACTCGTTTCATGTTGTCCCCCTGCGCCCGGAAGCCGGCAACGGCAAAGCACTCGCCAGGGAGACGGCAAAGCGTTACCTGCTGACCGCACTGCTGGTGCGCTACGCCAATCACCGGTTCGGTTTGCAGGAGAGTGGTCAGGAAGCGTTGATCCACTTCGCACCACAGCCGCCGCAGCGGCAGCGGCTGCTCAACGATCTGGTGCCGGACACCTTCTATCGTGAACTCTTCATGAGCCCCTGCCTGTCAGGCTGGGATCGCGGCGAGGAGAAGCACCACTACATGCACCTCTGCCACCAGGTGCTTAGCCGCAGCCAGCTGAACGCTGTCGCCAAACTGCGCGAAGCCGGCATCATCACCAGCAACCTGGTGGTGCTGCCGAACCTCTCCAATACCAGCCTGGCCAATAACGGCGTGCATGTCAGTCTCGGCAGCCGCCGCCTCGGCCGCCTGCGCCGGCAGGCGGGCGCCGGTTTCGCCGCACCCCATGAAAAATGTCTCGGCGATCTGGCGATCAAGATCATCGAGCATTTCCTGCCGCTGTTTGTCGGCACCTTCTCGGCGGCGCCGTACCGGCTCGACTTCGCCGATTTCCACCCGGAGCGGGTGCTCGGTTTCTTGCCGCATGAACTCGACTATACCCATCTGCGCATGCTCTGGCGCCGCTGGCGAAAAAAAGCGACGCTCTCGGTGTTCGGTCGGTCGCTGACCCCGTTTGGTCCGCACTGGCTCGACCGGCGTCTCAGCGGGCTGTTCGGTCTGAAGGGCGATTTCCTCCCTGACTTCCGCCTGCTCGACTACCCGGTCTGTTTCATGTCGACCGCCAGCAGTCCCGCGCTTGACGGCCGTCAGGGGAATCATCAGCGCCTGCTTCGCGATCTTAACGACATGGGGATCACCGACAGCCAGATGTCGCTCTACCTGTTTCTCAAACCGCGCGAGTTCGACACCGTCGGCTTTTCCGGCGTCGAAGCCCGGCACTACAGCCTGTTCCACAGCTTCGGCAGCGATCTCGGCAACGCGGTCAGCCTGCAGCAGCTGCTCTCCGCCCTCGCCTACAAGTACATCGTCACCGGCCAGGTGACCCATGCTGACATTCCTGACGATCCACAGATCGAGAGCGAGCGGCGCCAGATCTTCTTTGGTGCCGCCATCGATCTGCCGACCGTTTTTATCCGCCAGGCGAGCGGCAACCGTCTGCTGCAAAGGATTCTCCGCCGCACCGCCAATGTCCGCGCCAGTCGGCGTTATCCCGGTTATCTGCGGGTCGGCAACCTCGAATACCGGCGGGCTCTGCTCGCCATCCTGCTCGAAGATGCGGCCGAACTGATCGAGGCGATGCGTCTCGGCTTCACCCTGGAAAACCTCAAGCTTCGGCTCGACTTTCCGGCCGAATGTTCCACGGCCGGCAAGCTGACCCGCATGATTCTCGATGCAACCGGGGCGCGCCAGCCCCTCGACGTGGGGGCCGTCGAGTTCAACCAGGCGGCGGAGAAGGTCTACCGGGATGAACTGAGCACGACACATCTTGCCGAGGCCTTGACCTATCTCGAACGCGACCTGCAGCGTCTGGAACAGTCGGCCTGCCAGGGCGACTCCTCGATTCACGCTGCGTTCCATTTCAGTGTGCCGGGGCAGGCCGCTTCCAGCTTTCTCAAGACGGTCAAGGGCGATCTTCTCGCCGGACGCCTCGGCGAGGACGCCCTGCTGAAACTGATCAACCTGACCCTGTTCACCACCCACCGCGACCAGCTGCGGGCCAACCGCTTTCTCTATGAGAGCTGAACCGTCATGACACTGCACAGTCATCAGTACATCGAACGGCACACCGGCATCGTCCGTAACGAACGGCTGATCGGCGATGCGCTGATCCGGTTGATCTACCATCCGCTGCGGGAAAGGTCGGGCTGGCTGTTTCGCCAGCTGACCGGCGCCCGGGCTTCGCGGGCCCTGGCCCTGCTCAACTACGACTCGGCTCTGGCCTGCCGGGTTCTCGGCAATCGCCGTTTTCTCGACGAGGCCGGTTTCGACCCGACGGAATGTGTCGACCCGCCCGAGCGGCTCGACACCGCCCGCAAAGTTTTCGAACGCCGGATCCGCTACTGGGAGTGTCGGCCGATGCCTGGCTGCCGGGCGGCGGTCGTCTCGCCGGCCGATGCGCGGGTGCTGGTCGGCAGCCTCGATGCGACGCGCCAGTTTTTCATCAAGGAGAAGTTTTTCTCTTTCGAAGAGCTGCTCGGTGGGGCCAACCGGCACTGGCAGGATGCTTTCGCCGGCGGCGATTTCGCCATCTTCCGACTGACGCCGGACAAGTACCACTACAATCATCTGCCGGTTGCTGGCCAGGTGGTCGCTATCGAGACCATCGATGGCCATTATCATTCATGCAACCCGGACGCCGTGGTCCGCATGGTGACGCCCTACTCGAAAAACCGGCGCACCGTGACCCTCATCGACACCGATGTCGAGAAGGGCACCGGTGTCGGCCTGGTGGCGATGATTGAGGTGATCGCCATGATGATCGGCGATGTGGTGCAGTGCTACAGCGACCATCACTACGACGCGCCGCAGCCGATCGCCAAGGGCGACTTTCTCCACAAGGGACAGCCGAAGAGCTTGTACCGCCCGGGGAGCAGTACCGACATTCTGTTGTTCCAGCGCGGCCGGGTCCGGTTTGCCGACGATCTGCTCGCCAATCAGCAGCGCCGTGATGTGCAGAGCCGCTTCAGTCGCGGATTTCAAACACCGATGATCGAAACCGATCTCAAGGTCAGGTCGCTTTTGGCCATGGCCTGTACCGATTCCCCGCAGTCCTGAAAAGGAGGTGTCGTCATGCTGGAGGTTCTGTTTGTCCTGGGGCTCGGCCTTGGCAGTCTGCTCTATCTTGCCTGGGGGGTCCGGTCGCTGCCGGTCGAGCGCTGGCAGTTCCTGGCGGCTCTCCCTACCGCCCGCGATCCGCGGGACGAGCACTGGTGCGGCATCAATCTGACCTGGTACGGATTTCTGTCAGCCAACGCCTATCTGCTGGCGATCATGCTGTTTTTGGTGCTGACCGCTGCCGCCGGTGTCCCTTTGGAGGCGACTCTGCTGTTCTGCGGAGGCCTGCTGGCTCTCTGTGTGCCGGCTTCGCGGCTGGTCGCCCGACTGATCGAGAAGAAGGCGCACACTTTCACGGTCGGCGGTGCGGTCTTCATCGGTCTGCTCGCCGCTCCCTGGCTGATGGGACTGCTGCGCTCCTGGCTGGGACATGAATTCGCCGGTCTGCCGGTTCTCGCCGCCCTGGCGATCGCCTACGCCCTCGGTGAAGGGCTGGGGCGCCTGGCCTGCCTCAGTTTCGGCTGCTGCTACGGCCGGCCCCTCGACGACTGCCCGCCGCTGCTGCAGCGGCTGTTTGCCCGCCGGGCGGTCCGGTTTTTCGGAACGACCAAGAAGATCGCCTATGCCGGTGGTCTCGAAGGGGTCCCGGTTCTGCCGGTCCAGGCGTTGACGGCGTTGCTCTATACCGCAACCAGTCTTTGCAGTACCGCGCTCTTTCTCGGCGGACAGTTCCTTGCGGCCTTTTGCCTCTGCCTGATCGTCACCCAGCTTTGGCGGGTCGGCTCCGAATGGCTGCGCGCCGACTTCCGTGGCCACGGTCGGGCACTGACCGCCTACCAGTGGATGGGGCTGACCGCCCTGCCGTACAGCCTGCTGGCGCTGCTGCTGCTGCCGGCCGGCCTGCCGGTTGAGCCGCGACTCGCCGTCGGTCTGCAGGCGCTCTGGCAGCCTGGCCTGCTGCTGACGCTGCAGGCGCTCTGGCTGCTGCTCTTTCTCTTCACCGGCCGCAGTGAAGTGACCGGCGCGCGGCTCAGCTTCCATGTGCACGCCGAGCGGATCTGAGGAGAGAGCAGGGCAGGTGATGGGGGGGCTGCCTGCTCGCCTGGCAAGTTTGCAACGGGCATAAACTTAAGGATCAGATCATGACCGAATTCATCATCGAAAACGTTCTGCGCCCTCTGGGGCTGATGGCAACAGACTCTGCACCGCCGGCGAAGAGCCCGGCCCGGACTGACCCGTCCCGCATGCATCTGACCATCGGCCTGCGCCTGGTGCTCTGGTCGGCGGTGATCGTGCTGCTGGTGGCCGGTCTCTCCGTGGTCAGCCTGCGCACCTCCGGCGGGCTGCTCGACGTCAATGCCGAGGTCTCACGCAGTCTCGACCAGGCGGCGGCGACGGAGAAGCAGGCGAGGCGCCTCGCCGCGTGGGGCGCAGAGATCGAACAGACCCGGTCGCTGATGACCGGGGTGCTGCACGCCCTGATCGCCGACATGGTCGGCAACCATGATCGCCTGGAGCCGTTTGCGGCCGGAGCCAACGATCCTCTCGGCGATTTCCTGCAGAGTGAGGCGGCGACCGGCATCGCCGAGACCTTCCCGCAGGCCGCGACGAGTTTGCAGAACCTGCAAGCCGCTCATGGGCGACTGCTCGAGGCGAGCCGTCAGATCGGCGGGAGCTGGCAGCCGCGCCACGCCGGTCTGGCTGAAGGACTGAACGACCTGAAGACCAGCCTGAACTACTGGAACCTCAAGGTGGCCAATACGATCTTTATCCACAGTTCGATGCTTGAACTGCTTGCCGACGACCTGAACGAGACCGCCGTCGAGGAGTTTCATCGCTCGGCCCTCTACCAGGACGCTGCGCCCCGTTTCCCGCTGCTGGTCGAGCGTCTCGACAGTGCCGTTGCCACCAACCGTCAACTTTATGAAGCCTCCAGGCAGTTGGCCGGTCTGATGCTGCGGGGCGAGTGGGAAGAGGTGCGCACGTTCTATCGGGACAGCTTTCCGTTCATGCTCAAGTCGATTCTGGTCGATATCGATCATGTGCTCGCCGTCGAACAGCAGAGCATCGTCGCTCAGGAGCGCGCCATGGCGATTCTCGACGGCGCCATGGAGGATGCCAGTCAGGCAATCCTTCGTGAATTTCACAGCCTGCAGCAGATTCTGCAGGAGCGTATCGAGCGCCAGCAGCAGGAGGTGCAGACCGCCGCTGCCGAGGTGCGGCGCAGCCGCGCCGGGATGGAGCAGGCTCTGGCGCGGATGCGTTTTGCCAACCAGGTCGCCCCGGCCCTGGTGATCGCCATCACTCTGATCGGCGGTCTGATCATCAGCCGGTCCGTCACCCGGCCACTGCGCAATACGGTCGTGCGCCTGCAGGAAATTGCCGAAGGCGCCGGCGATCTGACCCGCGAACTGCCGGTCCGTTCCGGCGACGAGGTCGGCCAGCTGGCCGCCAGTTTCAACCGGTTTATGGGTCGACAACGGGACATGATCGGCAATCTCCGGCAGGTCGCCACCGATCTGGTCGGCGCCGCCAACCAGATCCGGGATGTTGCCGGCAAGGTCAACTCCGGAGCGTTGCAGCAGACACAGGCTCTTGAAGCCACGACCTTCGACCTGCAGGCGACTCTCGAAGATGTACAGGGGATCGGCTGCAGCACCGGCACTCTGGTCGCTGCCAGCGAGGAGTGCACGGCGGCGGCTCTGGAGCTCGGTGCGACCATTCAGGAGATTTCCGAACAGATGGAGCAGCTGTTCAATGCCGTCGAACAGGTCTCTTCGGCGACTACGGAGATGTCGGCATCGAGTCGGCAGATTGAGGGGAGCCTCGGCAATCTTGGTGAGCTGACCAGGAGGACGAGCGGAGCGGTCAGGCAGCTCGACGCACGCAACGTGCAGATCGAGCAGAAGGCGCGATTGACCGATGAGCTGGCCGAGCAGGCGACGCAGCATGCCCGCGGCGGACTGGAGTCGGTGCAGAGTGCCCTGCGGGGGGTCACCGACCTGAGCGAGACGATCAGCAGCACCGGGACGGTCATCCAGGAGTTGGGCCGCCAGTCCCAGGCGATTGGTCAGATCCTGACCGTGATCGACGATGTCGCTGACCAGACCGGTCTTTTGGCCCTGAATGCAACGATCATCGCTGCCCAGGCCGGCGAGGGGGGGAGGGCGTTTGCTGTGGTTGCCGATGAAATTCGCGGGCTCGCCTCCCGGACCGCTCTGTCGACCCGGGAGATTGCCGGAATCATCCACACACTGCAGACAACAGTCGATGAAGCGGTCACGGCGATGTCTGCCGGCGAGAGCAAGGCACACCAGGAAGTCGACCGGTCGCGGCACGCCGCCGAAGCGCTCGAACGGATTCAGCAGAGTACCGTGGCGGCCAGAACGGAGATGGCGGCGATTCTGGAGAGTGTGCATGCCCAGGTCGAAGAGAGCCGGGCCATCAGTGGGCACACCGACGAAGTCAGCCGGATGCTGGAGCAGGTCGCCGCAGCCGTCGCGCAGTTGAGCAGTGGCATCCGGCAGAATGCCGGCCTGTCGGAGCATATCCGGGGAATTGCCGGTTCGGTCAACTCCAGCACTCAGGAGCAGGCCGCGGGGAGCCGGAATATCGCCCGCAGCATCGAGACCATCCGCAGCATGATCACGGAGATCGACGCGGCAACCCATGATCAGTCGCAGCGCACCGAAAAGACCGTTATCTCCGTCAGGCAGATCAAGCAAATTTCCGAGGTGACGGTGGAACAGACGGTCGAGATGGAGAATGTCGTGCAGTTGCTGGGCCGACATACCGGCACACTGCGGCAGGACATGGGGAGCTTCAGAATCTGACGGCGACACTAACACAAAGCTAAAGATCTCCTCATGCTTCGGCAACGCTGACTAGCTATAAGGCGGGAAACAGAGGAGGGAGACGATGACCATTGTGACGTTGCTGCTGTTGCTGATCGCCCTGGCCGGGTTCGGCTGGGTCAACTACAAAAATGCCGTGCGCACGGCCCGCCGGCTGCTCGACACAGCCCGGGAAAAGCCATGAACGCCGATCGCGTCGCGACGGGCGCGCTGTGTTCGCCGGTATCGCTGGTGTCGCCGGCTCGACAGGGCGTCCCGGCCGCCGATCGGGAGAGCACTCTCCTGATCGTCGAGGATGAACCGGAGATCCTCGAACCCCTCGCCTATTCCCTGCGCCGCCAGGGCTACCGGGTCATCGAGGCGGTCGATGGACTGGCCGCCTGCCGCCTGATCGGTAACGAGCAGCCGGACCTGGTTCTGCTCGATCTCATGCTCCCCGACCTCGACGGCTGGCAGGTCTGCGAGATGCTGCGCCGCCATCCGGACGAGACGGTCGCCGGGACGCCGCTGGTCATGCTGACGGCGCTCGGCGACCCGGCCCAACGGCGGCGTGGCCTGGCGCTTGGTGCCGACGCCTACCTGGTCAAGCCGTGTCCGATTAAGGAGCTGCTGCAGGTCGTCGCCGAACTGATCGGACGCAACCGTCGCTCCGACTGGTCGGCCCGGCAGACTGTCTGATGAAGCTCGCCCTGGTCAGCGAAGCCTGCCCGCCTCAGGTCAACGGCGTGGCGCGCACCATCGACCGCCTGCTGGAATTCTGCAGCGCCGTTGCCCCGAAAAGATTTATCCAAACGCCAACCCTGGCCAAATCATGATCTAACGGTAGCGCAGCAAGATGGTCACAGTTCGAAGGATCATCACCATGTTCCGGAGAGGATGCCTGACATGCTCGGCACGACACCGTTGAAACAGCTGGCCGGATACTGCGATGCCCTGATCACCCCTATTGAAGTCGACCTCATGCGGCAGCTGTTCGTGCTGCGCAGTCTGCGCTGGTTTACCTGGCTCTGCCGGACAGCGAGTCGCCTCGGCGACTGGCCGCTCTGGGTCGTGACGGCGGTCGGGCTGCTGGCTTTCGATGAGCCGTGGGCCTGGTCGACCCTGCTCGCCGGCCTGCTTGCGGTCGGCACCACGGTTCTTCTGTTTGTCCTCATCAAAAACCTGGTCGGCCGGCCGCGCCCCTCCGCCGCAGGCCACGGTCTCAGCGCGTTGGCTGCGGCTCCCGACCGGTTCTCCTTTCCCTCCGGACATACCATGACCGCCTTCGCGGTCTGGGGGAGTCTGAGCGCCGGGCTGCCGGCGGCCGGTCCGTACTATCTGGTGGTCGCCTGCCTGATCGGTTTGTCGCGGGTCTTTCTCGGCCTGCACTATCCGACAGATGTGCTGGTCGGTGCCCTGCTCGGCGGCAGTCTCGGGCTGTCTCTGGGCGGCTGGCTGGTCGAAGGGTGAGGTGTTGATCCGTTGTGGCGAAGATGCCCCTCATCCGGCCTTCAGCCACCTTCTCCCGGGGGGGAGAAGGACTTCCGAGACCTTCTCTCTCCGGAAGGAGAGGGTGCCCGCAGGGCGGGGGACCCGTACAGACTGAACCGAAATACTCAAAATTCGCAAGCGTGAGGTGTGCATCATGTTGTTGTCGCCATTTAAGACAGACTATCCGGTCGAGGAAGAGAACTCCCTGTCACCTGAGCAACTCGCCGGTTTCCGCAGCCAGTTGTTGCGCTGGCGGCAGGACCTGGTCGCCAGTCTCACCCCGGCCTTCAATAAGGAAAAACCGGAAATCGACATGCAGGGAGACTGGCTCGATTTGGCGAGCCGCTCCACTGAGGCGGAACTGTCACGTGCCGAGCAGCAGCGTGTTCATACGACGATCCGCGAGATCGACGCCGCTCTGCAGCGTATCGAGGAGGGGACGTACGGCTTCTGTTGTGAAAGCGGCGAGGCGATTGGGCTGCGCCGTCTGCAAGCCCTGCCGATCGCCCGCTTCTCTGTCGCCGCCCAAGAACTGCGCGAGCGGCGTCGGGTGACGGTCAGAGCGTGACGGGGTGTCGACGGACTCGTTGGCGACCACAAAAAAAGAACAAGGAGAGCCACCAATGATATCGATTCAGCAGGACAGCTGGCCGGAGCAGCCGGTCACGGTTGCAGGGGCAAGGTTTCGGCAGCTGCTACAGCGGGTGGCCGCGGCGCCGCTCGAATGGGGTTTCGGACTCAAGGCGTGCCGCGAGCGCTATCGCAGCCTGGCCGCGCCGAGCGATGCCGCCGGCTTTGCCGAACGTGCCCTTGAATCGCTGGCAGTGCGCTGGACGACTCGCGGCGCGCCCCTGCACGAAATCCCTGAGCGAGGGGCGACCGTGGTGGTCGCCAATCACCCCTTCGGCGGTGTCGAGGGGTTGGTGCTGATCGCTCTGCTGCGGCGTCTGCGCCCTGATGTCAAAGTGCTGGCCAACCCGTTTCTCTGGCAGATTCCCGAACTGCGCGAGGCATTGATCCCTATCGATCCGATGCAAAGCCGGCGGGCTCGACAGCACAATGTCGGTCCAGTGCGGGCGGCGTGCCGCTGGCTCGACGCCGGTGGCCTGCTGGTGGTCTTCCCGGCCGGCACCGTTTCCCACCTGCAGCTGCGCGGTCGGACGGTAGCCGATCCACCCTGGCAGGAAGGGGTCGTTGCCTTGATCGCCCGCAGCGCCGCCGCCGTCGTACCGGTCTTCTTTCCCGGTGGCAACGGTCCGCTGTTCCAGCTGGCCGGAATGGTCCACCCGCGGCTGCGTACGCTGCTGCTGGCCCGCCAACTGCTCAACAAGCAAGGCCAGCAGATCGAGGTGTGCATCGGGCGGCACATCGAGGCACGCCGCCTGCAGCAACTCGGCTCGCCGACGGAGCAGCTCAACTACCTGCGGCTGCGCACCTACCTGTTGGCCGATGCGCACGAACCGGTGGCGACACATACCCCGGGGCCGCCGACGTTGCCTGCCGCCCCGGCGCCGCTGGCGGCGGCCGCCAGCCGCAGTGATCTGCGTCGTGAGATCGCGGCTCTGCCAGAGAGCGCACTGCTGCTGCAAAACGGCAGCCGGCAGGTCTTTTGCATCGCATGCGAACAGGCACCGGCCGTGCTGTACGAGATCGGCCGGCTGCGCGAGGAGACCTTCCGCCGGCATGGCGAAGGGACCGGGCGCAGTCTCGATCTCGACTACTTCGATTCCCACTACCTGCACCTGTTTCTCTGGGAGGCGGAGCGTGAGGAGGTGATCGGTGCCTATCGCATCGGCCTGGCCGGACCGATCGTCCGGCAGCTGGGCGTATCGGGGCTGTACACCAGCACGCTGTTCCGGATCGATCCGCAGCTGTTCGCCGAACTGTCGCCCGCTCTGGAACTCGGACGCTCCTTCATCCGTCACGACTATCAGAAAAGCTATGCGCCGCTGTTACTGCTCTGGCAGGGGATCGGCCGGTTTCTGGTGCGCCATCCCGGCTACCGTACCCTGTTCGGCCCGGTCAGCATCTCGGCCGACTACTCTGACTTTTCCCGCCAGCTGATCACCCGCACCCTGCACGAGCACCTGCGCCTGCCCGGTCTGGCGCGCTACGTCGAGCCGCGACAGCCGGTGCCGGCCGGCCTGCCACGGGTCAAGGGGTGCCCGGTCGATCTGACCCGGGGATTTACCCGTTCCATCGAGACCATGGCGGCCCTGGTCGCCGATCTCGACTCTGATCTCAACGGCATTCCGGTGCTGCTCCGCCACTACATGAATCTCGGTGGCCGGATGCTCGCGTTCAATCGCGACCCGGCGTTCAGCGATGTGATCGATGGCCTGATCGTGGTCGATCTCGACCGGACCGATGCCAGAACTCTGAAGCGTTACATGGGGGCCGACGGCGCCGCCGATTTTCTCGCCCACGGCCGACCGGAGCATCTCTCCCGGGTTGCGTGAGGGCACCGGCGAACTTCCGTAGCAGGAGCAGAGCTTATGCAGGAGACACGCGCGCGCAGCTGGAACCATCTCCAGGAGTTGTTGTTTACCGAAACCTGGGATCCGGTCCTCGGCCGTTTCCGGTCGCGGCTCGCCTATCGGGGACTCTCAGACGTACGCTACCGGCTGGAGACGACTCTGATGCGCCTGGGGGGACCGTATGCCGACCTTGAGCGGCACCTGCTGCGCAACTTCAAGAAGTACGCCCATCGCAAGGTTGTCGATCAGGATTCTCTCTGGAACTGGCTGGCGGTCGCCCAGCACTACGGTCTGCCGACCCGGCTGCTCGACTGGACCTACTCGCCGCTGATCGCCCTGCATTTCGCCACGGCCAACATCGACAAGTTCGACCGGGATGGCGTCATCTGGGCGGTCAACTATCTCAAGGTGCACCAGCGTCTGCCGCGGGAGTTGTTGGCGAAACTCGACCGGGAAGGGGCCAACGTGTTCACTGTGGAGATGCTCGCCGAGACAGTCGGCAGTCTCACCGAATACGAGGCCCTGGCCGGCGACGACAGTGTCATCTTCTTCGAGCCGCCGTCGATCGACGAGCGCATCATCAACCAGTTCGCCCTGTTCTCCATGATGCCGTCCGCCGCCATGCGTTTCGACCAGTGGCTGCAGAGGCATCCGGAGCTCTGCTGGAAGATCGTCATCCCCGCCGAACTGAAATGGGAAATCCGTGACAAACTCGACCAGGCCAACATGACCGAACGTGTCCTGTTTCCCGGTCTCGACGGTCTCAGCCGCTGGCTGGCCCGGCACTACAGCCCGAAGCGGGAGCGAGCCGGCGGTCTCAAGGCGATGGTCGGACTTGATGTCTGATTTGCCAATCTCTCTGGATGAAAGAGAACCCTCCCCAAACGCGTGCGCCACGTTACCTCCTAACCTTTCCGCGTGCATTTCTTTCTGAAATAAATTAGAAACTCTCCATCTTTTGTCGCCTTGCGACG
>JAVVDS010000042.1:0-22969 GCA_032251295.1 Desulfuromonadales bacterium
TTTCGGTAATCACAAGGCCCCTAAACTGGTCAATTTTAGATTATCAAAACCAGCTCACGTTCAACTGGGTTTGAGAAGCCGGTACGGTCATGGAAAAGAACCCTCCCCGTTGGAGCTGAACGCAAACGGTACGTCGAGAATCCCGGCATAGTCGAGTGCCTGCTGCATACCGTGACCGACGGTGTGGTTGTTGTCCTTGGCTTCAATGACGGCAATGGGTTGGTTTGTGATAGAGGACGTAATCGGCGCGTTTGGCCTTGCCGCGGGTGTGCAGCTTGCCCTTGACGATGATGCGGCCGGCGGTGAAGGAGACTTCCTCGCGAATCTGGGCATAAATGTCCCACCCGGCCGACTGGATCGCCGGCGTGATGAACTTGGTGCAGATATCGCGTTCGGAAAGAGTTTTCTTGAACATGCCCGCCTCAAAACAACAAGACCGCAGCGCCGGTCACTGTCGGCACATGCGGTCCGGATATCCCCCTCAATATTCGAGCAATTATCAGTGTTTCAAGATACAGAAATCTCCTCCCCTGGTCAATCTCTATCCCCGGCTCAGCAGAGTGCAAAAAGGGTTAGGCGATATCGCCTAACCCTTGATTTTATTGGTGGAGCCGAGGGGGTTGTGCGCGGGCCGGCGAGGAACTACTCGCCGACCATTTTGATGGCGGCAGCGGCAAGCTCTTTACTGATTCTGATGCGATGCCGTTGCATGTTGTCGATAGCGGTGCGGATGGAAATGGCCGCGCCCTCTTGCTTGGCGCGCAGTAGGACACCGAGCGAACCGGTCAGCGCCAGTCCATTCAGGCGGGCAACCCGCCTGCCGACGGCTTCGTCAATGCAGACGATTGTGATGCCTTGGTCAAGGGCGGTCTGGATGACGGATGCTTCGCCTTTGTCCAGGGTGTTCTGGAGGAATGTTCCGATTTCAATCGAGCCGGGTTGCTTTTCAAGAAAATCAGCCGCCTGGAATTCAGGTACCGCAAAGCCCGACGGCCCTCCAGTCAATATTTCCTGGGCGACCTCAAAGGGAACGACGATCCTGGCGTAACGGTCTCGCAGAATTTCCAGATCGCCAGTCGCCGCAACCAGCGCGATCAGCGGCCCGGTGTTGATGACGAGGGCTTGCTGGTCAGGCATTCCGGACGTCCGAGAGCAGCTCTTCCTCGGTCAGGTCGATGGCGGGGGTCCCCAGGCTGTTCAATGCCAGCAGGAACTCGACTCTCCCCATGCCCAGCAGCTGTGCTGCCTGACCGGAGGAGAGGCGCTTCAGCTCGTAAAGCTTGGCGGCCATCGCCAACTTGGCCTCGGCTTCGAACTCCTGACGGGTCTCGGCGAGGGCGTCGGGGAGATTGTCCGGGTATTCCAGTTGCATCTGTATCGGCATGGTCGACTCCATGATTGTTCTTCCTGGCCATTATAACCGAGAACTGTTTTTGCGATACACCTTTTGCTGCATTCTGGCAAGCTAACGCTATTAGCATAAGATACCAGCTGGGCTTCTTGTGCTAATTGCTTGATTTAGCAAATATTCCTATCGCTGACTTCGTTTTGATCCCAGAACTGTTCAGCGATATAAAGCCAAAGGATCCGTCAGCTCGACGTGTTGATGCCCGGGAAACTGCGCTGGCTCCCACGAGAGGCAGCTCCAAGTAGATGCTTAAGGTCGTGGATATTCATTGCCTCCCAATGAAACACCGCGCCATCGAAGCTGGCAGAATAGTGGTTGATTATTTCATCTGCCCGCCCCCCCGCAAGACTTACGACAAAGAGGTCACTGTATCCCGTTAACTTTCAATGGTTTTTAGGGATAAACAACCTTGCCGGCCCTCGCTTCATGAACAGAGGAGGGCTTGGCAATCCACCTAAAATGTGGCCGACTTAGCTATCAACAATGTGCCGCATAAGAGATAAAACAAAGGACAAAAGGGTTAGGCGATATCGCCTAACCCTTTGTATTTTTTATTGGTGGAGCCGAGGGGGATCGAACCCCTGACCTATGCATTGCGAACGCATCGCTCTCCCAGCTGAGCTACGGCCCCATAACATTTTGGCGGAATGTACTTGAAAAGCGGGGGGCTGTCAATCTCTGACATCTCTGCCATCGACCATCGTGGGCGGACGCATCGGCAGGCGCACAATGAAGCGTGCGCCCCGTTCGCTATTGACCACTTCGATCTCGCCGTGATGGTGGGCGACAATCCGGTGCGAGATCGACAGGCCGAGGCCGGTCCCCTTGCCGCGGGTGGAGAAGAACGGGTTGAAAATATTGCGGATAATCTCGGCAGGAATGCCGCCGCCGGTATCCTCGACTTCGAGACAGAGAGCCATATCACCACGCAGCAGTCCGCGATGAATGCGCACAGCGATCTCGCCGCCGTGCGGCATCGCCTGGCGAGCGTTGATCAGCAGGTTGTGCAACACCTGTCGCAGCTGCCGACAGTCACCGATCAGCAGCGTTTCGGCCCCGTCGGTATCGACCCGCACCGTAACGCCCTGCCGGCGGCAGTTGTCCTGCTCCAGTTCGACGACCTCCTGAACCAGAGCAGCGAGATCGCACTCTTCCAGAGAGACCAGCTGCTTGCGGGAGAACGCCAGGATATTGCCGAGCATCTCCTCGAGACGCTGCACCTCGCGGGCAATGATCGCCGCATACTCGTTGGCTCGGGCCTCGCCGAGATCGAGTCTGGAGAGCCGCCGGGCGAACCCGCCGATGGAGACCAGCGGGTTTTTCAGCTCGTGAGCCACCTGGGCGGCCATCTCGCCGAGGACTGACAGCTTCTCCCCTTCAATCAGCCGTTCCTGGACATCGCGCAGCTCTTCATGGGTCTGGGCAAGGCGATGCAGCAGTTGAGCATTCTCCATGGCATCGCCGGCCTGGCGGGCAAACATCTCCAGAAAGCGCTTGCGCCCGACCGGAAACGACTTGGCATCGGCCACCTCAACCAGCAGGACACCGAGAATCTCCTTGCGGCCGAGCAGCGGGACGCAGGCGGCCGGGCCGAGGCCGAGGGTTGTGACCAGCTGACGAAACCCGGGAGAGACACTCTCGTCACTCGACAGGATTTCCACCCGCGAGTCCAGATAGGCCCTGGCCAACGGATTGTCCCCGGCGTCGAGTGCCAGGCGCTGCTTGATCACCATTCGGTTGAATTCGGTCCGGCGCTGGGCGTCGAGAACCGACTCGTCCAGGCGCGGCTGCTCCCAGACCAGGGGGCCGTCTTCGACCGGCAGCACCCGATTGCTCCCCGGCCGGTCAATACCGAGCATCCCCTGCAGGGTCTGGGTACGCAGGTTGACGGTAAACAGGGTTGCCCGCTGAAAACCGCCCCCCTCCGGAGCCGTAGCGGCACTGAGAATCAAGTGACTGAGGGCATCAATCTGCATGGTACGATGCAGGGTGCGGGCAATCCGATAGAGCAGAACCAGCTCACGGCTGGCTTCCTCCTTCTCCGTCTCGCTGCGTCGCCGGCGCGCCAGTTCCGCTTCCAGAGCTTCCTTTGAGCGGGTCAGTTCGCGAAACAGGGTATGGTAAGGGTCACGCAGCGTCCCGCGCACCAGGGCCGCATAAATGGCAATGACCGCGCAGAGTTTGAAAAGATGGCCAAGGAAGTTGCTGAATCCGTAAGGATCGTTGTACAGGGTCAGGCTGTATTCACTCAGGATACTGGAGAGAATAGCGAGCAGCAGCAGCCAGGTCAGCTGCAGCGAGAGTCGTTCACGCCGCCACCAGATCAGCAGAGCGGCAGCGGCCATCAGGGCGACGACCAGATATTCGCTGAACACCTTGAAACGGGTCAGACCAACGCCGTCGACGAAACAGGCAGGAAACAGTCCGAGGGGCCAGACAACGACCAGCAACAGCAGGGTCAGAACCGAGTAGCCGGCCAGCCAGCGACGAGCACAAACCGGCCAGGGGCGAATCAGACTGAAGGCGGCGGTGGTGAAGGCCACCGCGGAGAGATAGCGAGCCACGATCCAGAGCTGGGTCGCCAGATCAGTGGTCGCCCCCGGAAAGATTGCCATCCCTTTATAGGCGAGGGTGTGCAGCAGATCGACCAGGGCGGCAAAGAAGAAGCCCATCGCCAGAATCAGCAGGGTCGGCGATTCAACCAACCGACGGCTGTTCCAGCCGACCAGAAAAACCGCCGTGGCCAGGGCGATGCTGGACATCTCCACAAGGACATGAAACAGCAGATAATTGGTGCGGCTGATCAGAAAAAGGAGGATGGTCGCACCGGCAACCAGAAGGGCGCGTAACAGGGGAGACTGAACAACCTTGCGGTTGTTGTTTTGCAGAGGACCGCCGGCGGGTGGCGGCGTTTCTGACCGAGGTGATCGCATTGGCCAGGCTCCAGGCCCCGGCCTGCCGGAGCGGCTGGGTTAGCCGATCTTTTCCTGCCGTTCCTGTTCGGTCTTGCAGTCGATGCAGAGGGTCGTGACCGGTCGGGCCTTGAGGCGTGCCTCGCCGATCTCCTCACCGCAATCTTCACAGAGACCGAATTCGCCAGACTCGATCCGCTCCAGCCCTTCGCGGATTTTGGAGATCAGCTTGCGCTCCCGGTCGCGGATGCGCAGCTCGAAGTTACGGTCGGACTCCAGGGAAGCTCGATCGGTCGGGTCAGGGAAGTTGACTTTTTCGTCCGTCATATCGGACACAGTACGGCCCGCATCACGCAACAGCTGATCCATCTGCTCCTGCAGGATCTGCCGAAATTCTTCGAGTTTTTCCTTGTCCATGGAGCCCTCCTTGGTGCAAGAACGGGCACAAATTAAACGAAAACATCGGGCAAGTCAACTTAAATGGCCGGCCCGGACAAACTGCACTGCCAGGATGTAGAGCATGGCCGCCACCGCCAGCCAGGCGGTGACGATGTCAGCCTGGCGATCGAGTCGACCGCCGCTCAGCTCTCTGGCCTCGGCAGTGATCGCCGGCTCCGGCACCTTCACCAGCAGCTCTGCGAGCAGACGGTCAAATCCGGCATAGGAGTTGGAGATGATCAGGAACTCGTCGTCACCGGCGACTAAAGTCAGAAAAATCCGGCTGCGCACCTTGACCGCTTCCAGGCTGGTGACCGCGGCGAACTCGATCCGCCGGGGACGTGGCAGGCGCACAGCGGTCACACCGTTGGCGTCGACAACCAGCCGGCGCCGGGCCGACTCGACCAGCAGGGCGCCGAGGGGCAGACTCAGCAGGGCCAGGATGACGATTTTCGCCAGCGGCTGCCCCTGCAAAAGACAGACGACCAGCAGCACCAGGGTCAGCAGCACCAGCAGGCCGAGGGGGACGACAAACGCACGGCGAATAACATAGGTTGCGCCGTCGCTCACAATGCGTCCCCGCCGCGCCGGAAGTGGCCACTGCGACCGCCAGACTTCTCCAGCAGGCAGACCGCGCCGATCACCATGTCGCGATCGATCGCCTTGCACATGTCGTAGATGGTCAGGGCCGCCACCGACACGGCGACCAGGGCCTCCATCTCCACCCCGGTCCGGCCATCGACGCCGACCGACGCCTCGATCTCGACCAGGTTCCGCTCTTGATCGGGCCGGAATTCAAGACGGACGCTGTCGATCAGCAAAGGGTGGCAGAGCGGAATCAGCGCCGGCGTCTGCTTGGCCGCCATGATCCCGGCCAGGCGGGCCACAGCCAGCACATCCCCCTTCTCGATCTTCTGATCGAGGATGCGGCGCAGCGTCTCCGCCCGCATGCGGATCTCGCCACGAGCCACCGCCAGCCGCCGGGTCACCGCCTTATCGCCGACATCGACCATGATCGCCTGGCCGTCGGCATCGAAATGGGTCAGTTTTTCGCCCATGGCAAACTCCTTTGAACAGACTGTTCAGCCGAACAGATAGCCGAGCGCTTCGTCGGCGCTGCGCACGCCGATCAGATCGATGCCGTCCGGCCGCTCGAGGTTTTTCAGGTTGCCGGCCGGCAGGACGCAACGGTTGAAACCGAGCCGGCCGGCTTCGCGGACCCGCAGTTCGGGACGGGAGACGGCGCGCACCTCGCCGGCCAGGCCGACCTCGCCGAACAGCACCGTGCGCTGGCAGACGGCGCGGTTCAGATGGCTGGAGGCGAGAGCCGCCATGACGCCGAGGTCGATGGCCGGTTCATTGAGCCGTACGCCGCCGGCGACGTTGACGAAAATGTCCTGGTTGAGCAGGGCGTAGCCGACCTTCTTCTCCAGCACCGCGACCAAAAGCGACACCCGGTTGGCATCGATCCCCATGGCGGTGCGCCGCGGATTACCGAAGGCCGCGCCGGAGACCAGCGCCTGAAGTTCGACCAGGATCGGCCGAGACCCTTCCATGGCCGGCACGACGATGCTGCCGGCGGCCTCTTCCGGCCGCTCAGCAAGAAACAGCTCCGACGGATTGGCGACTTCGCTCAGGCCAGCATCCTTCATCTCGAAGACGCCGATCTCGTTGGTCGAGCCAAAACGGTTCTTCACCGCGCGCAGGATCCGGTACGGGTGACCGGCATCCCCTTCGAAGTAGAGGACGGTGTCGACCATGTGCTCAAGCATGCGCGGCCCGGCAATCGAGCCGTCCTTGGTGACATGGCCGACCAGAAAGGTCGGCACTCCCTCCCCCTTGGCCAGGTGCATCAGCCGACCGGCGCACTCACGCACCTGGCTGACGCTCCCCGGCGCCGACTCCAGCGCCGCGGTAAAGACCGTCTGAATCGAGTCGACCACCAGAAAAGCGGGGCGCAGGGCGCGTACCTGCTCCAGCACGCCCTCCAGAGAAGTCTCCGCCAGCAGATAGAGCCCGCCGGCCGTGACGCCGAGTCGGCCGGCGCGCAGCTTCACCTGACGGGCCGACTCTTCGGCGGTAACGTAGAGGACCGGGCCGCTGTCGCCCCAGCGGCCGGCAGCCTGCAGCAGCAGCGTCGACTTGCCGATCCCCGGATCGCCACCGATCAGGGTCAGGGAGCCGGGAACCACACCGCCGCCGAGCACCCGGTCGAATTCGGCGATGCCGCAGCGCAGCCGGTCTTCGTCGCTGGCGGCGACCTCGTTCAGCGGCACCGGCCGGCTCTCACCGGCCGTCGTCAGCGGCCGTCCCCCCTTTTTCGCGACGGTGACCGTCTCCTCGACCAGGGAGTTCCACTGGCCGCAGTCCGGGCACTTGCCGAGCCATTTCGGGCTCTGCATGCCACACTGCTGGCAGCTGTAGATGATCTTCTGTTTACTCAAGAGATTTGCACTCCCCGCCATGACAAGGCATGGTATCTTACGTCAGCCATCCGCAGGGGTCAACGCTGAGACTGAACGCTCAGACTGAGCGCAACGCCCCCGTCATGCCCTGCGTCGCACGCTGCGTGCACGCACATCTTCCGGGAGACTTCCATGCCCGCCCGCCAGCGCTGTCCCTGGGTCGATTTGAGCAAGCCGGATTACGTCGCCTATCACGACGAGGAATGGGGCGTGCCGGTCGTCGACGACCGCCGCCTGTTTGAATTTCTGATTCTGGAGGGGGCCCAGGCCGGGCTGAGCTGGTACACGGTGCTGCGCAAACGGGCGCACTACCGCGAGATTTACCTGGGATTCGACCCGAACAAAGTGGCCCGCTTCGACCAGGACAAGGTCACGGAACTGCTCGCCGACCCCGGCATCATCCGCAACCGGAACAAGATCGAGGCATCGATCGGCAATGCGCGGGCTTTTCTCGAAGTGCAGCAGGAGTTCGGTCGCTTTGCCGACTATCTGTGGCGCTTTGTCGGTGGCGTGCCGAAAGTCAACCGACTGCGCAGCCGGGACGACTATCCGACCAGCAGTCCCGAAGCCGAGACCTTAAGCCGCGATCTCAAGCGGCGCGGCTTCCGCTTCGTCGGCCCGATTATCTGCTACAGCTACATGCAGGCCGTCGGCCTGGTCAACGATCACAGCATCGACTGTTTCCGGCGGGCTGAACTGCTCACCTGAAATCGTCATCGACAACCAGCAGAGCCAGCGGGATGAAAGTATCGGCCTCGGCTGTCGGTAGACCGGTCAGTTGCCCGGTCAACCTGTGTAACAGTTGGACTTCCCGAAGAAAGAGCTTGCGGAAAGGAGCCTGCAGGATCTCTGGCGGGAGCCGGCGCGGATCGCCGGGATGGAGGGTACAGAGATCGGCGCTGAAATCCTCCCCGGAGCGGTCGATGTTAGGAAGGCCGTGCAGACGGCAGGTCATCGGTCGGAAAGGGTAAACCAGGCAGAGTCCGTTTTCAGCGAGCAGGGGGCAGGGAGTTTCGTCCTCCTCCGGCATCTCCTGCCAGCCATCGTCCGGGAGGCTGTTGAGCAGAAAGGGAGGCTGCAACTGCGGCCAACGCCGCTGCAGCTCGGCCAGGCGCAGCCGGCAGCGCCCGAGGACAACTTCGCGAACCGCCTCCGACAGCTGGCAGAAGCCTTGCCTGATCAGGAAGGCATCGAGCAGGGAGATATCGAACAGCCCCCGGCAACAGGCGCTACACCCAGGCCGGCAGGCCAGCATCCCCACCGGGGCAGCTGTCCGGCAAGCCGTGAACCAGCTGTCGATTTCGCCGAGAAGTGAATTATATTCAGCGAGCAGCGCGGTCAGTCGTCGATACGGCATAAACCAGGCAAAGGCGACAAGGGGCGCCATAAAGAGGGAGTGAGCCCTTTGGGGGGAGTTCGCGCGTTCAGCCGGCGCTTGCCGACCACCACGACAATCCTGCAAAGCAATCCGGGACCGCTGCTACCTGAGGCCGTAGCGACGCTGCGTCTCATCAGGCGCCCGATCGTAATGGCTGAACTCCATGGTGAACGAACCACGCCCCTGACTGGCGCTGCGCAGTTCGGTCATGTAGCCGAACATGGCCGACAGCGGGACACCGGCGCGGATGATGTCGAACGTTTCGTGCGATTCCAGACCTTCGACCCGGCCACCCTTCTGTTGCAGGCCGCCGAGGACACGGCCGGCCGCTTCGTGGGGCACGGTGATCTCCAGCGCCATGACCGGTTCGAGCAGCAGAGGGCCGGCACCGCGTACCGCTGCGCGCAGACCGCTCTGGGCAGCAGCCCGCACACCGAGGGGCGTGGTCACCCCGGCGACCAGCGGGATCTCGTCGACGTGCACTTCGAGATCGGTCATGGGAAAACCGACCTGCACACCGGCGGCCAGCGCCTGCTCCAGGGTCTCACCCACCGCAGCCAGCAGCTCAGCCGGCAGACTCGACGCGCCGGAGGTCTCCGCCGGCAGGCTCAACAGAAGCCCTTCTCCCCGCGACCGGGGCCCCACCGTCAAGGCAACTTCACCGCGCTGCGGCTTGCCGTCGATCTCGCGTTCGAAAACCTCCCGATGGCGACACTCCCTGGCGACACTCTCGCGATAGACCACCTGCGGCGGTCCGGCACTGACCTCGACCCCGAACTCCTCCGCCAACCGGCGCATCAGGACTTCGAGGTGCAGTTCGCCCATGCCGCTCAGGACCAGCTGGCCGGTATCGGCATCCTCGCGCACCCGGAAAGTCGGATCTTCCCACTGCAGTTTATCAAGGGAGAGATGCAGCTTCTGCTGATCCTGGACCTTCTTCGCCTCGACGGCCAGAGAGACCACCGGCTCCGGCACCGTCAACCCGGCCAGCAGCACCGGCTGTTGCGGACTGCAGAGCGTGTCGCCGGTCAGCGCCTCCTTGAGCCCGGTGACAGCGACGATATCGCCGGCCCGGGCCCGCTCGATCCGCTCCCGTTTGTGGGCGTGCATGCGAAACAGCCGCGCGGCACGTTCCTCGGTCTGGCGGGTCCGGTTGAGCAGGGTGTCGCCCATCTGCAAGGTACCGGAATAGATCCGTAGATAAGTCAGTTTGCGCCCTTCATCGGAGAGCACCTTGAACGCCAGGGCACAGAGCGGTCCCCGCGGGTCGCAGGGGAGATTCCCCTCCCGGGTCGGCTCCCCCAGATACGCCGTGACCGGCGGCAAGTCGAGGGGCGAGGGGAGCAGCGCGGCGACGCCGTCGAGCAGCGGCTGAATCCCCTTGTTGCGTAGTGCCGAACCGAGGTAGACCGGAAACAGGGCGCAGGCCAGCACCCCCTTGCGCAGCGCGCCGTGCAGTTGCCCGGCGCTCGGTTCGGCGCCGTCGAGCAGCGCGGCCAGCAGCTCATCGTCCCAGTCGGCGACCGCCTCACATAGCGCGTTTCGGGCCGCAGCAACCTCCGGGCGCAGAGTTTCCGGCACCGGGAGAATCGACACGCCCGAACCGAGATCATCACCTTCAAAGGTGAGCAGACGCGGCTCGACCAGGTCGACCACTCCAGAGAAACCGCTCTCCTCACCGTAAGGGAGCTGCATGAGAACCGGGCGGGCGGCCAGTCGCTGGTGCATCTGCTCGAGAACCGCCCGGTAGTCGGCACCGACCCGGTCCATCTTGTTGATCAGACAGATACGCGGCACCCGGTAGCGATCGGCCTGGCGCCAGACCGACTCGCTCTGTGGCTGCACACCCTCTACCGCACTGAAGATAGCGACCGCGCCGTCGAGGACGCGCAGGGAGCGCTCCACCTCAATGGTAAAGTCGATGTGCCCGGGGGTGTCGATCAGGTTGATCCAGATATCGCCCCAGCGACAGCAGGTGCTGGTGGCCGTGATGGTGATCCCCCGCTCCTGCTCCTGCTCCATCCAGTCCATGGTCGCTTCGCCATCATGCACCTCGCCGAGGCGGTGGATTTCACCGGTGTAGAACAGGATCCTCTCGGAGACCGTGGTCTTGCCGGCATCGATATGGGAGATGATGCCGATATTGCGGATCTGACGGAGGGCGGGTTCGGTCATGACGGCGTCGTCGTCTCCTTTCAGGTTACGCTGCCGACAGCGATCTCAGTCGGCCAACCCTTTGCGGATCGAGTAGAGGTGTTCGAGATTGAGACTGTTGAGCTCGAAGTACTCGCGCTCCAGTTCCTCGACATAGAAACGGTCGAGACCGCTGTTCTCAAGAAAATCCTCGCGCAGGCCCTTGTCCTGTTCGGCAATGATCTTCGGCAGCAGATTGTGCAGATAAATCGCTTCCTTCTTGATATTGACCACCACGTTATGGAACAGGCCGAGGGGGATGTCGCCCGTGTGCAGCCCCTTGTTGTAGAGTTCGTCGGCGACCTCGACCAGCAGCGCCTCCTGCTCGGCGCGGGTGTTGTATTTGGAGTAGAAGTTGCGGATCCGCTCCTTGACATGCGCCAGCAGAATTCCGTACAGCCGCTCCTCCTTGTCGAGGATATTCAGCCGGGTCGCCAGCCCCTTGATGGTCAGGCTGCCGTCCTCGATGCTGGCCATCCCTTTCTCCAGACAGACGATTTTCTTGCGACCGAACTGGCCGAGGTACTTGTTGTCGTACACCTGGCGAAAGAAGAGCTCTTTCCAGAGCTGGCTGTCGAGGTCGTCGAAGGCCTTCTTGTTGCCGAGCAGGCTGCGGATCTGCTCCTCGCCAAAGTAGACATTCTCCATGAAGGCCAGCTGGTTGATCAGGGCGGCGGTGTTATCGTAACGGTCGAAGTAGGTGATGATGTAGGAAAAGTGTTCCAGCAGTGAGATATCGGCGCCCTCATGAATCTTTTCATCGCAGGCCTTGCCGGTCTCCAGCAGGATATGCTCGAAGGTGTGGTCACGGTTCTCACTCGCCCGGCGCTTGGCATGCAGCAGCAGACACATATCTTCCGGGGTGATGCTGGCATCGATCTGCGCCTCGGTAAAGAAGATCCCTTCGAGAACCTGCCGGGCCTCGGCCAGGTAGTCCTGCTCGTCGAGATCGACCAGCTTGTCGTCCTTGAGCATCGAGTCGAGGGCGTAAAAGAGTGCCGAGGGGATCTTGTTGCGCACCGACAGGGTCTTCAGCCGGGTCAGACGGGCATTCTCCAGCTGGTTGATGCTCCCTTTCAGATTGCATTCGATCAGGATGTTCTTGTACTCGTCGACAATCCGCTGATTGTTGGGGTGCTTGTACATGACATCGACACGGATCCGCTCCTGCTGGTACTTGTCGATACCGAGTTGTCCAGCCAGATCCTCCAGACGACCATACTCCTCGTCAGGGATCGATTTGTAGGCAAAGTAAAGGTCGCGAAAAAAGTCGTGGTAGCGTTTGTGCTTTTTGTGGATCAGTTTGATCAGGTAGAGAGAGCTGCGATGGCCGAGCAGGCCGTACATCTCGTCGAGCAGACGGGTGTCGTCGCCGGAACCGACGTCGGGGGAGCGTTTGAGAGTCTTGCCGAGCAGGCGCGCCAGACTCTCCTGCTGTTCACTCAGTGAACCGGCAACCGAACCGGTGATGAAAAAAAAGTAGTTGACCGTAGCGTTACCATCAAAAAAGAGCTGCTCGTAACTCTGCTGCCCCGCGGTTTTGCTGGTGAACTGCAGATGGCTGTCGTCCGCCCCGTAATAGGCCCCATACAGCACCAGGCGATTACGCACCTCGGTTTTGGCCAGGTCGGAGAGCGGCTGGTCGACACCGAACATATATTCGCAGATGGAACCACCATTGCCGCGATGACTGATATGGTCCGAATGCAAAACGAATTCATTGCCCGGCGAGAAAAAACGCAGCGCATCAGCCGTCTCCTCGAAGAAATAACGACTGAAGGCGTCCCGTGCCGCAGCCATGGCAAAATACTCGATGGTCTCGTCGAGGTGCCCGTGCAGACGGATTTCCTGGTGCATCGACATGGGGTTACTGGCCTCTATCCTCATTTGGAGGGGGTGGACAACCACAACCGGCTCAGCGCCTGCGCAACCGGCCCTGGACAGTTCACCACCGCATCAACACCCGGTCAGCGGCAGTTCGAGCGACTGGCCGTCATAAGCGAACTCGATGCCGTCCGGCAGCTGTCCGGAATGGCGGCGGTAATCGACATCGTGGCTCAAATGGGTCAATAGCGTGCGCCGCGCCCCGAGTCGACCGGCAATGGCGATCGCTGCGGCGATATTCAGGTGCGAGGCGTGCTCGCGAAAACGCAACGCATCGATCACCAGCAGGTCAAGACCGGCCAGAAGAGCCCAGGACTCCGGCGGAATACCGCTACAATCGGTCAGATAGGCCAGACCGGCAACACGGAAGCCGAGAGAGAGACCGCCTCCGTGCTCCAGAGGGATCGGCACCACCGGCTGCCCGAACAGTTCGAACGGCCCATCGATCTGGTGCAGCTGCAGGCGTGGACGATACCCCGGCTCGGCCTCATCGCTGAAAATATAAGCGAAGGCCCGTCGGATCGTCGCTAAAGAGCGGGCCGAGGCGTAGACCGGAATCGCCGTATCGGCAGCCGGGTTCAGGGTGCGCAGATCGTCGATGCCATGCACATGGTCGGCGTGGGTGTGGGTGAACAGCACCGCATCGAGACGCTCAATCCCTTCGCGCAGCGCCTGCTGGCGGAAGTCGGTGGCGGTATCGATCAGCACCTGGCGCCCGGCCCATGCGAGCAGCACACTGCATCGGGTACGCCGGTTGCGCGGTTCGTCGGAACGGCAGACCGGACAGTGGCAGCCGAGCACCGGCACGCCGGTACTGGTGCCGCTCCCCAAAATCGTCAACTGCAGCCCGGCCGAGTTCATACCCGGTAAGCCCCAACCTCCTGCTCGAGAGTCTCGGTCAGGCGCGCCAGAGTCTCGACCACCTGGTCCAGTTCTGCGGTCCGGCTGGCGTTGTTCTCGGCGACCTTGTGCACACTGCCGACCGCGCCGACCACCTCGCGGCTGCGCCCAGACAGCTCGCGGACCGCCTCTTCGATGCGGCTGATCATGGAGCGGATCTGCTCCATACTCTGGTTGATCTGCCGACTGCCATTGGTCTGTTCACTGGTGCTCTGTTTGCCGTGGGCAGCGATATCCCGCATCAACTCGGCGTTCTCGGCGAGCTGGCGCGCCCCGGCCGTCTGCTGGTTGATCGCCGTGGCGATCTGCCCGAGCATGGCGGCCACCTGGTTCATGGAGTCGGTCACCTGGCGACTGCCGCGAGCCTGCTCACCGGTGGCCCGGACGATGCCGTTAACCTGATCCATCGCCTTGAGGGTACTGGTCCGGATCTTCTCCAGGGCGGTCCCGGCCGCCTGGGAGCGACTCACCTCTTCGTGGACCCGCTCGCTGCCGGCCTTCATCGCCAGCACAGCCTCCTGGGTCCCGTCCTGCAGGTTGCCGATGATCGCGCCGATCTCCCGGGTTGAAACAGCAGTCCGCTCCGCCAGTTCGCGGATTTCATCGGCGACGACGGCAAAGCCGCGGCCGTGTTCACCGGCCTGGGCGGCAATGATCGCTGCATTCAGCGCCAGCAGACTTGTCTGGTCGGCCACTTCGTCGATCACAGTGAGGATTTTGCCGATTTCGTTCGACTGGTTGCCGAGATCCATGATGACCTCGCTGGCCCGGTCGACACTCTGCCGGATCGATTCGATGCCGCGGATCGTCTCCTCGACGGCAAGCATCCCGAGCCGGGCATCTTCAGTCGCTTCACTCGACAGGCGACTGGTCTGCTCGGCATTCTCCTCGATCTCCTTGATCGACGCATCCATCTGCAGCATCGACGAAACCGTCACCTCGGTGGAAGACGTCAGGATACCGACGTTTTCCGCGACTTCCTGGCTGGCCACCGACATCTGGTTGATCGAACTGGAGATCTCATCGACCGTGGCGAACAGCCGTTCCATCTGCCCGGCAATCTCCTCGATGGTCGCCCCCAGCTCAAGGGTCGCGGCGGAACTCTCCTCGGCGGAACCGGCCAGATAGCCGACACTGTCAGCGATGCCGATGGCCGCTTCATCGATCTTCTCGATGGCGCGCGACGACTCTTCCAGGGACTGGGACTGCTGCACGGCCCCTTCCATGACCTCATGCGAGGAGTTGCGGATTTTCTCGTTGGCCTGTCCCAGATCCTCCGAGACCTTGCGCATGCGCCGCACCAGTTCCCGCTGCCGGACCAGAAAACCGTTAAACCCTTGAGCCAGCAGACCGACCTCATCCTGACTGCGCACCGTCAGCTCGCGGGTCAGCTCACCCGACCCCTCAGCCAGAGCGTGCAGACTATCGACCATCTCTGCAAGCGGCGTAACAATCCGGGCGGCGAGCAGTCGCGCCATCAGCAGGCAGAGAGCGAGGACCGCCAGAACGACCGCCGTCAGAACCTGCTGCAGGCGGAGCTGCGCCGCAGACAGATCGGCGATGTTCATGGCGACCAGGACGCCCCCCTCGCCGGCAGCGAACGGCATGGCGATCACCCGGTGCGGTTCTGCACCGATCGTCAGAGTGAGGCCGTCGGCCATCGCGAGAGCTGCCTTGCTGTCGATGTCGTTCAGCTCGGCGGCGGTCGTCGCAAACACGCCCTCACTATCGAAAAAAGCGACGGCCTGCCGACTCTGCCGGCTCAGACGGGCAGCCAGGTCCACATCGATATGGCGTACTCCGACCAGGTGGCCGACCGGTTCGCCATACAGGCGGATCGGCGCGGCGGCGATAATCCCGAAGCGGCCGTCAACCAACCCGATGGCCACATTCGGCTCCCCCGCCAAGCTGGCGGCGATAACCGGATGCCCGCTGCCGACCTGCGCCGAACGCTCCTGCTTGTCACGAAAAGATGCGTGATACAGGAGATTGCCGTCGGCGGCGAGAAAACGGACCTGACTGAAAGGGAGCCGCTCCAGGCCGGCCACCACCGAGATCAGTTGACTGTTGTTGCCGGACAGAGCGCTTGAGTAGACCGCATTGACCAGCAACGGACTTTCACCGAGCAGGACCAGGTAATTGAGCAATTCATCTGTCATGGTGTCGATCGACTCGACAACCGATTCAGCCCCCTGTACGGAGCGCAGACGGCTCTGCTCGGCGAGTTCGTTGCCAGCCAGCCGGCTAACCGACCAGAGGGTCGCCAGCAGGGGGATCAGGGCAGTGGCCAGCAGGGCCAGAGTCAATTTGCCACGCAGTTTCATTGCCGCTCAATAAGGTCCGTAAAAAGGGAAAGAGTCGTGTGGTCAGCGGGCCGCCGGGACAAAGTGCCGGGCGAGGATCTCCTGCCCCTGGTGACCGGTCGCCAGCCTGACAAAGTCGGCCAGCAGGCCCTGGGGGGGGCCCATGGTCACAAGATATAAAGGCTTGGCCAGCGAGTAACGACCAGCGGCCAGCGTCTCCGCTGTCGGCTCGACATCATCGACCCGGATCGTCTTGACTTTGTCGTCGTCGACCATGCTCATGCTCAACGCCGTGATGCCGTTGGCAAACATCGCCACCTTGCTGTCGCTTTCAGCGACAATAGCGGAGACCACCTCCAGATCGAGATAGTCCTTGTCACCAAGGATTAACTGCTTGACCGCAGCGCGCATCCCGGAACCTTTGGGGTTGGTAATGACGATGACCGGCTGCTCCACCCCGCCGACCTCCTGCCAATTGCTGATTCCTCCCGAGAAAATCGCCTGGAGCTGCTCACGGGAGAGATCCGACACCGGATTGGTCCGATTGAGGACCACGGCGAGCACATCCCAGCCAAGAAAATGCTCGACCAGTCCGGCGGCTTTTTCCTCGGCGGTCAGGGCACGACCAGCACCGGCCAGGTCGATATTCCCCTTGATTAGCGCAGCCAGCCCCGGTCCGGTGTTGCCGCCCTCAATGGTGAAACGGACATCGAACTGTTCACTGAAGACCCGCACCGCCTCGGGCATGAAGTAGCGTTGCAGAGTCGTCGCTCCGGCATAACGCAGGTTCGACTCTGCCAGCAACGGACCCGGGACGACGATCAGCAGGACCAGACAGGCCAGGAAAAAGCGGACGACAGACATGGCAAGACCCTTTCGCAATGGCGGCCGAACGGGACAGAACGGCCGAGCCTCTGAAGATGGCAAATTAACACCGATTGAGTTAAGCAGGCAACCATTCAATCTGTGCGCACCGCCGGCAAGCCCCCCCACGAAAATCCGGCCCGCAGCGCTCTGGTTCGCTGCGGGCCGGCATGGAGAACGATCATTACGGCCTTACATGACGGGCGGTCAGAACGGCCGGCGACTCTTGCCTTCCTGGTAGGGCCCGGCAAAGGGGGCCATCTCGATGTTGATCCCCTCGACAAACTGGTTGCTCGGCACGCTGACCGCCGCGGCAGTCTCGCCGCCGTATTTACCGTAGGGTTCGCCCGGTGTCGGCATGTCCCAGGCGTGGATGCGCGCCGCCAGGTAATAGGTCCCCCCTTCCGGGAGGTAGAGCGTGAAATGCCCCTGCTCGTCGGAGAGGGTCGAGGCGAAGTCGGGGTGACGCTGCATGGCGGGGTCGGCATAAGCCATGGCGAAACCGCCCATAACCGGCTTGCCGGCCTGGTCGACGAGCAGACCGCGGATCCCGGTGGTGGTCTCCCGGTCGACCACCTGGCTCTTGAAGAACATCGGCGCCTTGATCGGCGCCACCTCCAGATCGACCACCGCAATCCGGCCAGCCTCGACACGGGTGACAATCCGCTGATGTTCGGAGTAGAAGTCACCCGGCGCCAGCGGTCCGGTCGGCTGGCCGCTCATCCGCTTACGCGCCACGACGAAGTAGGTGCCCGGCGGAATTTCGAGACGGTAACGTCCTTCGGCATCGGTCGGCAGGGAGATGAACTGGGACGGTCCGAGCAGGTTGGACATGGTATTCTGATAGATATTGACGTAGGCACCGCTCAGCGGAGCCGACGCGCCCTTGACCGTCACCTGTCCCTGGATGCCGGTCTTGCCGCCGCCGTCAATGGAGAGGTTGACCACCAGCGGCTGCTGTTCGCTGGCAATCTGGTCCACCGTGCCGGCTCCGGTCAGACTCTGGCAGGCGGTCAGCAGCACCAGCGCACAGCCCAGCACCAGCCATAAAATCCCGTGAACGTTTGCTCTGCTCATCTTTAAGCCTCCACCCAAAAAGGTTCCGTAACGCCCACAAATCGTCACAACAATGTGCTAAAGTGTAACGTCAGACTGACAAAAGTCAAAAGCACCCGGCCCATAAATTCATAACGGCCATCTATCTCATAACTCCCGCAAACCACAGCGACTTAACCCCGCTTGAGGAGCCGACATGGAGCTGAAACTCGCCGCCACCGATCCACTCAAGACGAAAACCGCCTGCCTGGTCCTCGGCGCCTGGGAGAAAGGTCTCAACGCCCCGCTGTTAAAGCGCCTCGATGACGCGCTGCAGGGCGAACTGCAGCGGGCGGTGCGCAACGGCGAATTCAGCGGCAAAGAGGGGGAGCTGCTGGTGCTGCGCCCGCAACCGGCGCTGCCGGCTGAGCGGATTCTGCTGCTCGGTCTGGGGAGCCGCACCGCCGCCGGGCTCGAACCGTTGCGTCGCGCCGCCGGCCAGGCTGTCACCGCTCTGCGCGGACAGCGGCTCACCCGGGTCGTCTGCGCTCTGCCTCTGGTCGAACTGCGCAACGGCCGTCTCGACGACAAGGTCGAAGCGGTTGCCGAAGGCGCCCTGCTGGCCGGTTACCGGTTCGACCGCTACCTGCCCGCCGCCGAGCAAAAAAGCGGACTCCTGCCGAAAAGTTTCCACCTTCTGATCGACCGCTCCAGCGACCGGAACGCTTGTCAGCAGGCCCTCAACCGGGCCGAACAGATCAGTCGGGGCGCCTGTCTGGCCCGGACCCTGGTCAACGAGCCGGGCAACACCAAGTCGCCGGCCTGGCTGGCCGAGCAGGCCCGCGCCGTCGCCGCCGAGGCCGGTCTGCACTGCACCGTCCTCAACCGGGAGGATCTGCGCCGCGAAGGGTTTGGCGCCCTGCTCGGCGTCGCCCAGGGGAGCGAACGCGAACCGTGCCTGATCCTGCTCGAACATCGCGGTGGCCCGGACGGTGAAGCGCCAGTGGCCCTGGTCGGCAAGGGGGTGGTCTTCGACTCCGGCGGCATCTCCCTGAAGCCGGCGGAGAAGATGGATGAAATGAAAATGGATATGGCCGGCGGCGCCGCCGTCATCGGCACCCTGCTGGCGGCCGGACGGCTGCAGCTGCCGGTCAACCTGCTCGGCGTCGTTCCGGCGGTGGAGAACCTGCCGTCCGGCACGGCGATCCGGCCGGGAGACATTCTCACCAGCCTGTCGGGCAAGACCATCGAAGTCCTCAATACCGACGCCGAGGGGCGCATGATCCTCGCCGACGCCCTCACCTACGTGCAGCGCTTCGCGCCGCGGCTGGTCATCGACCTGGCGACCCTGACCGGCGCCTGCATCATCGCCCTCGGCCGGCATGCCAGTGCGGTCCTCGGCAACGATCAGGCCCTGGTCCGGCAGCTGCTCGCCGCCGGCGAGCAGAGTGGCGAACGGCTCTGGCAACTGCCGCTCTGGCCGGAATACGACCGGCAACTGAAAAGCGATATCGCCGATGTCAAGAACACCGGCGGCCGGCCGGCCGGCACCATCACCGCCGCCGCCTTTTTGCAGCGGTTCGTCGACAAGGCGCGCTGGGCGCATCTCGACATCGCCGGCACGGCCTGGAACGACGAGGCCCGCCCCTATGCTCCCAAAGGGGGGAGCGGCGTCGGCGTCCGTCTGCTGCTCCGCTTCCTGCGCAACCTGACAGTCGAGCGCTGACAAACGCCGGCTTTCGTCTTGACAGCAATCAGGCGGATTGCTAGGTTGCAATGTTTGCTGACGCTCATCCTTATTGAGGACGATTGATGCACCGGCCGCACCGCGGCGCGGCGAGTAAGATCATGGCCGACACCTGGAAAATCCTGATTTCTGACAAGTTCCCGCAAGAAGGCCTCGCAGTTCTCGAACAGGCCGACGGGGTGATCCTCGACTACCAGCCGGGGCTGTCGGCCGAGCAGCTGCAAAGCGCCATCGCCGATGTCGACGCCCTGATCCTGCGCGGCGGCACGCAGATGACCGAGGAACTGTTCCAGGCCGCCAACCGCCTGAAGGTGGTCGGCCGGGCCGGTGTCGGCACCGAAAACATGGACCTGGAGGCGGCCAACCGCAAGGGGGTGATCATCATGCACACCCCTTTCGGCAGTACCACCACCACGGCCGAGCACACCATCGCCATGGTGCTCGCCCTGGCCCGGCAGATCCCCGCCGCCAGCCAGTCGACCAAAAACGGCCAGTGGCAGACCGAGCGTTTTGTCGGCATCGAGGTCGCCAACAAAGTGATCGGCGTCATCGGTGCCGGCAAGATCGGCCGGCTGGTGATCGAACGCGCCCTGGCCCTGAAGATGGTCCCGTTGGTCTACGATCCCTATCTGGCCAACGAGTCCATCCGCCTGCTCGGCGCGCAACAGGTCGAACTCGACGAGCTGCTGCAGCGGGCCGACTTCATCACCCTGCACACCCCCTACAACAGCGACACCGCCAACCTGCTCAACAGCGAGACCCTGGCCCGGACCAAGCGCGGCTGTCGCATCGTCAACTGCGCCACCGGTGGCCTGATCGATGAACCCGCTCTCGCTGAGGCGATCCGTAACGGCCAGGTCGCCGGCGCCGCCATCGATGTCTTCAGCAAGGAGCCGCCGAGCCGCGACAACCCGCTGCTCGGCCTCGACGAGGTGATCTGCACACCGCACCTGCGCACCGCCACCCTCGATGCCCAGATCAACGTCACCGTCCAGGTCGCCCGGCAGGTCCTCGATTTCCTGCAACGCGGCATCATCGTCAACGCGGTCAATGTGCCATCGATCAGCGCCGACCTGCTCGGCACCCTGCGACCCTACATCGACCTGGCGGAACGGCTCGGCTCCTTCCAGGCCCAGCTGCACGCCCGCGGGCTGGAGGAGATCCGCCTGGAGTTCGCCGGCACAGTCGCCAATCTGCCGGTCGAACCCCTGACCATGGCGGCCCTTAAAGGGCTGTTGACACCGATGGTCGGCCCGGAGGTCAACTATATCAACGCCCCCTATCTGGCCAGGGAGCGGCGCATCCGGATCATCGAGACCCGCAGCCAGCAGAGCGACGGTTTCTCCAGCCTGATCAGCCTGACCACCGTCGACAGCGACGGCGTGCACAAGGTCGAAGGCGCCCTGTTCGGTCGCCGCGATTTCCGCATCGTCCGGGTCGATGACTTCTACGTCGAAGCGACGCCGTGCGGCCACCTGCTGGTTCTCGGCAATGAGGACCGCCCCGGCATCATCGGCTTTCTCGGCCAGGTTCTCGGTGACGCCGGCGTCAACATCGCCGGCATGAATCTGTCCCGGCAGGCGATCAACGGCCTGGCGGTCTCCCTGATCAACGTCGACAGTCCGATCCCCGATCCGGTTCTGGAGAAACTGCGCAACCATCCGCATATCCGCTCCGCCCGGCAGATTGTCCTGTGAACGGCAGTTGCTGCGGAGAAATATGGTCATTTTTTGAGTTTATTCGTGGAGTGGGCGGAGAATCGGGGGATTCAGGATTCATGAGAAAAACTGACACATATCCCATTCACGTCAATGGGAATGACGGATTGAGGATCCTGCAATCCCGGTAACAGAAAAACCGGGACGCGGAATTTAGCGATAGTGGTTTTGCCGTTATTCTGAATCCTGAATACCGAATCCTGTATCCCCACTTTAAGATAGAATCGTAACCCAGAGGTGCTCATCCCCATGTCTTTGCAACCGAACCCGCGCATCGAGACCCGCCTGCCGACCGGCGTCAAGGATTTTCTCCCCCTGAAAGCGGCCCGCCTGGAGTTTCTGCACACCCAGCTGCGCGATGTCTTCCGGCGTTGGGGTTTCCGGCCGGTTTCGCCGGCAATCCTTGAAGATCTGGCGGTCCTCGAACGAGGCCTCGGCGCCGATCTGCGCGAGAAGACCTTCCGCTTCGACGATCGGCAGACCGGCCGCCTGGTCGCCTTCCCGCCGGACATCACGCCGCAGGTCGCCCGCATCGCCGCCACCCGCATGCACGACATGCCGCTGCCGTTCCGACTCTGCTACCGGGGCCGGGTGCTGCGCCACGCCGAACAGCGCCTCGGCAAGGAACGCCAGATTCACCAGGCCGGCGTTGAACTGATCGGTCTCGACAGCGCCGAGGCTGATGCCGAGATGATCGCCATGGCGGTCGAGTGCCTGCGTGCGGTCGGTGCCGACGATTTCACCATCGACATCGGCCAGGTCGATTTTTTGCGGGCGATCCTCGCCGACCTCCCCCTCGACGCGACGCAGACCGCCGAACTGCTTGCCCTGATCGCCGCCAAGGACAGTTTCGGCCTGAACCGGCGCCTCGAGGCTCTGCCTTTGAGCTCTGCACAGTGCGAGGAACTGAGCGCCCTCCCCCGCCTGTTCGGCGGCGAGGACGTGATCGAGCGCGCCACCCGCTGCGTGCACAACCCGACCGCGCGGCAGGCCCTGGAGAACCTGCAGCAGGTTCTGGAGATGCTCAAGGTCTATCGGGTCGAGCCGTACCTGACCATCGACCTTGGCGAACTGCGCGGTTTCGACTATCATACCGGTGTCATCTTCCAGGGTTTTCTGACCGGCTTCGGTCGCGCTGTCTGTGCCGGCGGCCGTTATGACAACCTGACGGGACGCTACGGTTTCCCGGCCCCGGCCACCGGCTTCTCCTTCGACCTGTACAGACTGCTGGTCGCCCTGGGAGCAGACATCGCTACGGACCGCGCCGCAGGGATCGACATCCTGCTGTTCGCCAGCGGCGCCGACAAGGCGACCGCCCAGCGTCTCGCCGTCACCTTGCGCGCCCAGGGCTACAGCGTCGCCCGCGACATCATCCGCCGCGACCGGCAGGCGAGTCTCGACTACGCCCGGCGCATGCAGTTTCGCCACCTGCTGATCCTCGACGAGCAGGCGCCGAGACCGACCCTGATCCGCACCGCCGACGGCGAACAGACCGAAGTCGACCTCGCAGACATCGAAAACGGTGGTCTAAAATTGTGAGTCATACTGCGGACACAGAAGCAACGATTTAACGCGGAGACGCTGAGGCGCGGAGAAGGTCTTTTCAGTTATAAGGCGTTCCCCTCCGCATCTTCGCGCCTCCGCATTGAAATATGTTTTTTGTTATTTTATCGTAACTGTTCAGCACATCCAGGGCTGCTGATTCCAGCCTTCTTCAGTGAGAG
>JAVVDS010000043.1:0-22823 GCA_032251295.1 Desulfuromonadales bacterium
ATTCCGCTGACCCTGACCCGGGTCAAGGTGCTCAATTACCATGACCCTCGACAGAGCATCCTCTCTCCTTCAATTGCTATGGTAGAGCACCATAGTAACGAAGGCATGCTAAGGGTGGTCAATTTTCGGTAATCACAAGGCCCCTAAACTGGTCAATTTTAGATTATCAAAACCAGCAACGCCTGGAGCGCAACCTGATGAGCCTTTTTCGCGACCTTAATAGTGGCGATTACCGTATCGGCAGGTCTGTCTGTTTTGTTGTTACGCGACCTAAATATCGAGAGGTGTGGGCCGCAAATTTTCGCGACCGTATTGTTCACCACGTTGTCTACAATCGTATAGCCGAGGGCTTCCACCGCCGTTTTATCTACGACAGCTACGCCTGTATTCCTGGTCGGGGGGTGTTGTTTGGGGCGGAGCGCATATACAGGTTCATGCGCCAGGCTACAGAAAATTGGCAAAAGCGAGCATGGTTTCTCCAGGCTGACCTGGCTAATTTTTTCGTCAGCATCGACAAGTCTGCACTGCAGGCCCTTGTGTTGGCCAAGATTCATGATGACCCGCTGCGCAAACTAATAAAGCAGATAATCTGGCACGACCCGACACTGAACCCGTACAAAAACAGCCCAGACCACCTCTTTGCCTGTGTACCGCCCCACAAGAGCCTGTTTAATTGCGGGCCAAGCAGGGGGCTTCCGATCGGCAATCTTAGTAGCCAGTTTTTTGCAAACGTCTATCTTGATGCTCTCGATCGGCACGTAAAAAGAGAGCTCAAGATTAGGCGCTATGGACGTTATGTTGATGATGTTGTGCTCATAAGCAGCGATCCTCAAGAGCTCAACCGTGCCTTTGAGTCCATGTGTAATTTCGCAGAAAGCAAGCTCAAAGGGAGGTTCCACCCTGACAAAACAATGATGAATACTTGTGACAAGGGGATCAACTTCTGTGGACAAATCCTAAAGCCATACAGAAAGTACACTCGGCAGAGAACCGCTCGCGCCATGAAATCCGTTGCCCACAACCCCCAGCGCTACACTGACCCGCCCCTGTGGGCGGCTCGCATGAATAGCTATCTCGGGCAATGTTGCCACGCTAATACGTACTATCTGCGCAAGCAGGTCGCAATAGAAACGGGCGCGCCCTTCGCGCCGGAACTCAACAAAGTCATAAGGAGAAAAACATGATCCACGTAATCGCCTACTATCTCGACGCAAAAGACGGCCGCCCAGCGAACAGTTCCCCTCTCAGGCACGGCCCGGCAACCCCTCATCCTCAAATCGAAATCGATGCAGTAGACCGCCGCCAGAGGCCCGCCGTTATTCTAGGCAAACTCCCCGCCGGGGCAACCATCCCAGCCGGAGCAACACAGATCGCAGAGAGCGAATATCGGGAGCAACTTGAGGACTACAGGAGTTGGCGCGCTAAGCGTGACGCTGAAACTGTTGCACGAACAAAAGCCGACATGCACCGCCAGGTCGATGCTTTGCGAGACGAAAAGCTCAGCCGCTACCAGCACAACTTCGGCGGTGAGCACGGCAAGCTATCTCTCCAGTTGCGCGATTCAGATGACCGCACCAATTGGCTCACTCTCGACTCAGCCTGCACCAAGCTCATCGCTGCCGGCAGTGGCGACGCTCCCGTTGAGATCCGCACAGAAGAAAACGTTACTGTCTCGATCACGGCCGCTGAGGCCTATGCCGTGATTGCATCAATGGCTGGATACGGACAGCAAGTTATGAAGGCGAGCTGGCAAATAAAAGACGCCATTAGCCAAAGCGCAGCCCCGACCGAAATTGATATTGAGCAGGGATGGCCGGAATGAGATCACGAATAATACGTCTGGGCGACAGTATCAGCCAACTTTGGAATGTCGTCGCCCACAACGGCAAGCCGGACGAAAGCACCAGTGGCAGATCTTACCGCGAAGGAGCCTTGGGGGACTGCCCAAGGTGGAGGGCAAGAATGGTAAAAATAGATCAGGTTTTTTGGCTCTTTTTTAAAGAGAGAGACCACTGCCGCAATGCTTACTATTCTGACCTGGAAAGAGCAAAGATGAGGATCAAAATGGCGCATCCAGGAGTGGTTTAACATTGGTTTAAAGACTGCAGAATGCCGGATTCCTTAAATTGGTTTAGTGCAAAAGCGCGCGACAGTTAGTGCAAAAGCGCGCGACGGGTTACACTAGAGGTTGCGCTAGAGGTTGCGCATGACATTTTTGAAGGACGAAGGGGTTAGGTCAATTGACCTAACCCCTTGTTTTTATTGGAGCGGGAAACGGGATTCGAACCCGCGACCTTCAGCTTGGGAAGCTGACACTCTACCACTGAGTTATTCCCGCAATGTGGGCGCGATTATAGTGGTGGCGGATTCAGCTTGTCAATCTCTTTTCCGGCCGGTGAGCGTCCAGTAGCGACGCAGCAACTGTTCGGCATCGGCGCGACTGGCGACCCGGCCGAGCAGTTCGTATTCCCGGACAAACTCGAGGGCTTCGCCGATCTGCGGACCGGCCGGGATGCCGATCTCTGTGGTCAGCCAGTCACCGTCGACCAGATCGTTCGCTGTCTGCCGGCAGGCTTCCTCGGCCAGGGGAACCCACGAAAGGACCGTATCACGCTGTTCATCATCACAGATGATCGACGCCGCCAGCACCAGGTCGAGCACATCGAGACCGTGTTTGTCGGCCCAGAGCGACAACAGCCGCGGCCGGCGTTCGAGACGACACAACTGGTCGACCACGGCCCGGTTCAGGGTCATGAGCCCCCTGATGCGGGCACGGGCACGGCGACTCAGCCGCCAGCGTTCCGCAAACATCTGCGGATGCAACGCATCGATAGCGGCCAGCACAAATGTCGAGAGGAGCAGGCCTCTCCGGTCGAGACCGTCTGCCACCGACTCTGCCTGCCACCTGGAGAGCGTCGCGGAATCGAGCGCCAGCCGGCTGCAGACCGCCTGGCAACGACGTAAAACCGCCACCATCGACTCCAGCTTTTCATTGAACAGATCCCCGAACAGCAGAGCACCGATGCCGGTCGACGCCAACAGCCGCAAGCCGTTCTCTGCGGCCTCATGGGCGAGAATCGCCCAGAACTCCTTGCGGACTCTCTCGACCGATACTGTCTCCAGACGCCAGCCATGATGCATCATTGCCTGACAGGTCGTCTCATCAATCACGAAACCGAGGACAACCGCGTGCCGCAACCCTTTGAGTATCCGCAGAGGGTCAGCGACAAACGCCTCTGGTCCACACATGCGCAGCAAAGAGCGACGCAGATCTTCCCTCCCGCCGAGCGGATCGATCAGATGAGCATTGTCAAAGGGAGACGCCAAGGGCAGAGCCAGGCTGTTGATGGTGTAGTCGCGTGCGGCGAGATCGGCGGCCAGGTCAGCCGCCCGGAATGGAGCGAAGTCGAAGGTCAACCAGGTGTCGTCGCCTGCGACCAGCACCCGGCTGAGGCGACGGCCCTCATCGAGCCAGAACCAGGGTGAAGACAACCGTTCGGCAAACTCTTGCGCGCAGGGGGTCGGATCGTCCGCTGAAACGATGTCGATATCGTGGAGTGGCAGGCCGAGCAGGGCGTCCCGCAACGTCCCGCCGACCAGGTAACAGCTGTCGCCTGGCATCAGGCCACGCAAGGTGGCCAGAGCAGGAACCGTGTGCAGGACGGGGGTCATATCAGCAAGAGTAGACGGCATCAGAATCCTGAGCCCTGAAACGACGCGGGCCTGTCCGAAGACAGGCCGGCATCATTTATTCCTCGGCCTGCGGTGCCTCTCAGGCGAGGTCCTTGACGGCCTGGTAGATGGTATCGAACAGTTCCGCGATGTCCGGTTCGGCGATACAGGAGAAGGCGATACGCAGATCGGTCGAACCGATGGAAATCGTGCCGACACCGTACTTGTCGAGGAGATGAACCCGCAATTTCTCGGCATCGACCGTCTTCAGCTTGAGACACATGAAGTAGCCGGAGTTAAACGGATAGTACTCCCAGGCATCATGATAGCGACCGCTGTCAAGCACCTCCTTGACCTTGTTGGCCCGCCCCTTCATGACCTGGTACTTCTCTTCCTTCTGGGCAAGGAAATCGGCGGAGTTGAGCGCCTCGATGACAAACGTCTGCGACGGGTGCGGGCAGTTGGAGATCGTCGCGCGGATGATCCCCATGGTCTTCTTCTCCAGGGCGGTGATCACCGGCTCGTTCTCGTAATCGTTGCCGTCGGCGAAGGTGATGAAGCCGGTACGGAACCCCCAGACATACTCCTCCTTGGTCGCCCCATCGAGCTTGACCGCCAGAATCCGCGGGTGCAGGTTGGCGAGACTGCCGTACAGCGACTCCTGCAGCGAGTCTTCGTAAAAGAGCCCGAAATAGGCGTCATCGGTGACCACGACCACATTGCAGCCGCCTTCCGCCACTTCACGGATGGCGTTGACAATCGCCTCACCCTCCCCGACAGTCGGTGTGTAGCCGCTCGGATTGTTCGGGAAGTTGAGCAGGACGACAACCTTGCCCTTTTCTGTGGCGCTGTTCTGCAGAACCGCCTTGAAAGCGGGGACATTGAAACCGCGCTGCACAGTGAACGTCGGATATTTTTTGACGATCGCCCCGCAGCGGGTAACGAAGGTCAGGTTGTAATTCCCCCACAACATATCGGGCAGAACCAGATGATCGCCTTCGTCGATGAACATATCGGCGACGATCGACAGACCATGGGTCAGTGCGCTGGTGACGATCGGGTTGCCGAAATGTTTCCCCTGCAGGCTCGGATTCTCCCGCAGCATCTTCTCCCGCCAAAGCTTACGGAGTTCCGGCTTGCCGGCCGGCGGCGCATAGGGATAGATATCCTTGGGATCGAAGGCGCTCAGCTTGTCCTGAATGCACTGCAGAAACATCGGTCCGCCGTTTTCCGTGGCGATGCCGATAGTTGCATTGAAACGGTGCGCTTTTTCCTTGGCTTCAGCCGACTGGGTCAGAATCCCCTTGGGAAAGAAGAGGTTTTTGCCGAGATCGGACAGCATGTCGAGGACATGGGGATTGTGCTGGACAATCTGGTCATTGAGTTCTTGCGCGAGTGGGTTCATGGATCAGTCTCCAAAGGTTCAGGGTTCTCTACGCGAAAAAGCCAAGACGCGCATTTAATCAGGAGAAGCTAAGATTTGTCAACGACAAACAGCGGCAACGCAGCGAGCTGTTGCGGAGCCGTGGGAAGAAGTTGCTAACGGATAACGCGGGTGACCATCGAGAGAACATCGAAGGGGATTTTGACACCGAGCTGCTGAGCGGTCTTCAGGTTGACAATCAGGGCCACCTTGCGCGGGTGCACCAGCGGGATGCTCCGCACATTCTCGCCACGGAGTACCTTGTGGACCATTTCGGCCAAAGCCGTCCCCTGTTCGGCAGGGTCGGTCTCCAGACTGATCAGACAGCCATCCTCTGCCGCCTGATAGTTTTGCGAGATCAACGGGATGCCATGTTCCAGGGCATGCCGGTAGATTTCCCGGGTCACCTCTGCGGGACGAGAGCTGCGCGCCAGAAACAGACCACTCGCCTTCACCGGCAGCCGATTCAGAATGTTTGCGGTTTCGGCATCGGCCGGCAACGAGAGCAACAGCACCTGCAGATCGCGCCGGGTGCCGACCTCCCGGACCTGGCTGGCCTGGTAACTGCCGGCCTTGTTGGCCAGGTCGTACAGAACTGTCAACTGTGTGCTGCCGGTCGATTCGAGATAGGCCTTGATCAGTGTCTGTAACGGAGCATCACCCCGCACACCGGTCAAATTCCGTACGGGGAGTCCCTTGGCCGAAACGAGTTTCTGGCCAACCGGATCGTAGACATCGGCGAACAGAACGGGAACATCGACCGCTTCGAGCCGGGTCGCGAGGGTGGCGTTGGTTCCGTAGGTAACAATCAGGCTGGAACCGACAGCGACCGCCTTGCGCACGCTGTTGCGCAGTGACAGGTCGTCGGGATTGGGCGATTGCAGGTAGATCTCACAGCTATCGGCATGCAGAGCCTCGATAAAGCTCTGGTGGATCTGGTCGTAGTGCGGCAGTTCACGCGGCTTGATGATGGAAATCAGGCAATGGTCGTCTGCTGCTGCGCCGCCGACAAAACTCAGCAGCACACTCGAAAAGAAGAATACCCTCAGCAGAACAGACAACATTATTGCGCCAGACCCTCCGGCCCCCCCATGTTCATTAGAAAAACAACGAACCCTCGTGAAACATACGGTCAAATCACGGCAACGTACTGCGAATACTGCAGACAATAATGACGCATGCAAAAACCGTGAAAATCAGAAGAGCGTCCCGACAACCACCCCGAGAGCCGAGAGCGGGCCGGTATCCCGCAGCCCTTCCACCGTCTTCTCTACCTTGTGAAGAGCGGTCTGGGCATCACGGTAGAGATCATCTTCGTTGACCAGGCGGCCGAGAGTTCCCTGGCCGTCATCAATCTTGGTCGCGATACTGTTGATGCGGCCGGCAGCATCGACCAGGCTGTCATAGAGTCGGTCATCGTGATAGAGCTTGCCCAGAGTGCCCTCACCACGGCTGACCCTGTCGGTCACCTCACGCAGGGTGGCCAACGTCGCCACCAGCTCATCATAGATCTGGTCGTCATTCAGTATGCGACCGAGGCTCCCCTCCCCCTGGCGTACCTTGCCGGTCAGTACCGTCAGGTCGTCGAGGGTCTGGTTGAGCCGCTCATAAAGCGTCGGATCCTGCAGAAGCCGCCCCAGACTCCCCTCACCGTTCTCCAGGCCGTGCAAAACGGTATCGAGCCGGGCAAAGGCACTGGTCACCCGTTCGTAGAACTCGGGGTCGTTGATCAGCCGGCCGAGAGTCCCCTCACCGGCATCGATTTTGCGCATCACCTGCTCCAGGCGGTTGATGGCATTCAGCAGCGGATCCTGGGCTTCCTCGACCATCTCCCCCAGGGAACCGAATACCCGGTCCTGGTTACGGTCGATGCTGGTGATCAGTTCATCGATATTGGCCGATTCGCCACTGGCGACCTGACTGCCCGGTGACAGGGGGCGACCGTCGGCGGAACCGAAGTCGAGACCGAGAAACGTCCCGCCGAGCAGATTGGTCTGACGGATCCGGGCGATGCTGTCGTCGCGAATCAGGTCGGCACGATTGACATAAAAGTCGACCCGGACCTGATGGCCATCGATGGCGATCGCTTCGACCTTGCCGGCATCGACCCCGGCAATCCGCACCGGATCACTCACCTTGAGACCGACTGCGGACCGAAACAGGGCATGGTAGACATGCTGCTCTTCGAAAGGACGCCAGTCCTCGACAAACTCGATCATCAAGCCGAGGAGAATGAGTGTCGACAAAAAGAACAGACCGACCTTCTGCTCACTGCTGATCGCCATCGGACTCCCCCTTGTTGATCCCCTTGGTCGTCGTATAGATGAATTTGTGTACCAGTGGATTGCGGCTGTTTTTGATCTGCTCCGGCGTGCCGATCGCGACGATCTCACCGTCATGGATCATGGCCACCCGGTCGGACAGATAGAGGGCAAAGTTCAGATCGTGGCTGACAATCACCGTCGTCAGCCGCACGGTCTCGCGCAGCGCCTGGATCGTCCTGGCCAGCTCGTCGGACGTGACCGGGTCGAGCTCCGCGGTCGGTTCATCGTACAGGATCAGATCCGGGTTCATCGCCAGGGAACGGGCAATCGCCACCCGCTTTCTCATGCCGCCGGAAAGCTCGGAGGTCAGCATCTCCTCTTTGCCGGCAAGCCCGACCAGTCGCAGCTTCTCCCGGATGATCCGCCGGATCTTCGCCTCGCGACAGATCCGCTTCTCCCGCAGCCAGAGGCCGACATTCTCGCCGACCGTCAGCGAATTGAACAGTGCCGACGATTGAAACACCATACTGCAGCGATAGTCACGCGGGATGTCGGCTTGCACCTCGGCGTGAATGTCGTGACCGTCAATCAGAATCCGGCCGCTGTCCGGCGTCTCCAGCTTGACGATATGCTTGAGCAGCAGGCTTTTGCCGGTACCGGACGGACCGATAATGGAGAAGGTTTCGCCCGGCTCGACTTTCAGGCTGATCCCTTTCAAGACCTGCGTGCCGTTGAACGATTTGGTCAGAGAATCGATCTCGATGGAGACCCCGCGCGACTCATGATAGTCGTCATGACACTCGCGGCTGCGGAGCAGCGGCGCCGACAGCCCGTGCGCCAGCTTGGCCAGCAGACCGTTGAACGGCGTGGAGAAGTACAGCGTCCCCGTCGACCCGCGGTCCACGACTGCCGGAAGGGAGAACATCGATTGCGCGCGAGATCTCATCAGGGGCACGGCAGCTTTCAGAATGTCAACCATCAGCAATAGCCCTTCCTGCCTACATCATGAAGCGGGTCAGGAAATAATTGGCGACCATGATCAGCAAGAAGGAGACGACCACCGAGCGTGTGGTCGATTCGCCGATCCCGCGGGCACCGCCACGGGTCTTGAAACCGACATAGCAGCCGACCTGGGCGATGATGCCGCCGAACATCATCGCTTTCAGCAGCCCCTGCAGCAGTTCCCGGTAACCGAGGGAGCGGATCAGGTTGTCGAAATAGATGTTGTAGGGGACGGCAATCCGCGGATTGAGCTGGGCGACCAGCGCCCCGCCGAGAACACCGATCAGATCAGCGAAAACCACCAGGGCCGGCACGGCGAACAGGCAAGCGATCAGGCGTGGCATGGCCAGATAGCGCACCGGGTTGATGTCGAGGGTCTTCAGGGCATCGATCTCTTCGTAAACCTGCATGGCCCCGACTTCCGCCGCCATGGCCGAACCGACCCGCCCGGCCACCAGCAGGGCGGTCATCACCGGGCCGAGTTCCTTGACCATCGACTGACCGACAATGGCGCCGATCACTTCCTGGGTGCCGTAGTTGGCAAGCTCGGCGCCGGTCTGCAGGGCGAGAACCATGCCGACAAACAGCGCCATCAGCATGGCGATCGGCAGGGTGCCGACGCCGATCAACTGCATCTGACGAAGAATGCTCGACAGGTTGCGCGGCGCCTCCTTGAAAAAGTAGAGCGTCTCCAGAAACATGGCGATCATCTCGCCAGTTGTCTGGGCAACCGCCAGAAATCTGTTCATCCCGGCTCGCTGCAACGCTGTCACCTTTCCGTCTCAATCGGTACAGTCTGTCCCGGTCATCGTCCACGGCAGAAAAAAGAGCCGGAGCTGCCTGGCACCGCCGTCAGCCCGGTAACCGAACAGTCCCTTGAGAAACCGCAGATCGAGACGGTCGCCACAGCGCCGGTAATCGACCAGCGGAAAAACTTCCCAGGCGAGTGCGTCGTCACGCCGCTCCCACCAGACGAGGTTCCAGAGCAGACTGCCGATACTGGTCCCCTGCCGATCCCATTTCTGCTGGTAGACGCGCCACAAGGGCGCCCAGAGACGCACGATGTTCTCGTTGTCCGGCAGCAGCGGTTCGAGCAGAGCCAGCGCATGCAAATGGCTCAGTCCGTTCTCTTGCTGCAGACCGAACAACGGCCAGCAGAGAATCCGCCGGCGCTGCGCCCCCGTGTCCGGCACCCGTTCGGCAAGATCGCGATAGAGAAAGTAGAGCAGACGTGTTTCGCTGCGCTCGACCAGGTCGCTCTGCAGACTGTCGATGTTCACAACAGGCCAAAGATACCACCTTCGGCGCACCTGTTCCAGAGTCTCGTCGGCATAGAGAGGCAGAAAGCGGTTGCCGAAACGGGTCTCGCCGCGCAGAGTCCGCACCAGTGGCCAGGGGAAATTCCACTCGCGGTAATCTCTGCGCCGGTCCTCTTTGAAATTGAAGAACGGCCAGAGCAGTGAACGGTAGGACTCGTCGACCGATTCGCGCCAGTAGAAAAAGGGCAGAAATCCCCCTTGACGTTCGGCAGCTCCGGACGGCGACCAGCGCGTCTCGGTAAAACCGAGGGGCCAGAGAAAAAACGTGCGCTTTTCCCGCTCTGGCTGTTCAGTCTGTCCATAAAGCGGCCAGACCTTGAAGCCACTCTCTTGCGGACCGCTGATTCTGGCAAAAAACGGCCAAAAGACGTTCTCGACCCGGCGTTCCCCCTTCTCGGTCCGGCTGTAGAAGGGAAACAGGGTGAAACGGATCCGGTCACGGCCGAACCAACCGTGCAGGCTGCCGCCGAGGGGGAACAGGGCGGCATAGCGGCCGTGCTCGGCGTGTTCGCCGTAAAACAGAAAGGGGAAGAGATAGAAGCTGCGTTTATGCAGACCGTACTCCGTAGCCTCACCCTGCTCCAGGTTGAGCAACTGCAGCACCCGGGTCGATTGCGTCGTGCCGTCATCGCGATGGACAGCGACCGGATAGAGGATATCGAGCTCCGAGCTGCCGTCAGCCGTAGCGCTGTAGTAAAACAGTGGCCGCAGGGCAAACTCGCGACGCTCGTTTTGTCGCTGATATTTGAGCAGCGGCCCGAGCAGGTGCAGACTGTAAAAATCGCTGCCGTCGCCGCGACTGTCGACCAGGGGCCAGAGAGTCTGGACGGACTGTGCCAGACTGGTGGAGGGCGCCAGACCGAGACACAGACTGACGATCGCTCCCAGCACGAGTCTCGTCATGCACGCCCCGGCCGGAACGCGACATCCGGACGGAGGCTGGCAGGCATGCGTCATTTCAGCGATCCCGACCCGGACCACCGGCTGGCGGAGTCTGACCTTTCTTGCTCCGGGCACGACCGACCAGGGTCATGATACCGTGAATGACCCCGAGAATCAGTACGATGAACAGGATATCACCGAAACCGACATGTTGCATACGGATCTCCTGTCATAAGGTGATTTGTTCCAGGGCGTCACGCGCCGGCTGATAGTCGGCAGCCAGACCGAGGGCCTGTTGCAGGGCGGCAACCGCCCCGCCCTGATCGCCCTGCTCCCGGCGACAGACACCGAGCAGGTAGAAGAAATCGGCACCGGCAAACTCCTCGACAAACTCGGCAGACTCTTCCAGGCGTTCGAGTATCGCCAGCGCCAGGGCGTATTGCCGGCTGCCGTACAGGTTCATGGCGGCACCGAAATCTTCCAGATCGTCGACCCTGGTCCGCTCCGGCATAGCCCGGGACTGGCAGACGGCCAGCTGCCGGGTCGCCTTTTGCACAGTCGCCGGATCATCGACCGCGTCAAGCAGGCGCTGCCAGCGGACCGCCGCCGACGGATAGTCACAGAACAGCATATCGATCTCGGCCAGCAGGTCGAGGTTGGCCAGATCGTCCGGATCGAGTTGATGCAGCCGATGGGCGGCGCGCATCGCCTCGAGCAGATAGCGCCGGCAGTTCGGCAGCTCGCTCAGAGTCATAGCGAGATCGAAAAAACCGCGACTGAGCTGATGCAGCAGCCCCTTGTTGTCGGGCTCGAGAAGTCGCAGAATCTTCAAGGCGGTCAGTTTGCGCAGCACATAGGCCGGATCGACCTCCTTGGCATCGAGCATCACCGCCTGGGCGGCGAGGTCAGACAACAGATGTGGAAAAGCGTCGCGCAGCAGTCCGGCATATTCGCGGTTATGCAGACAGTCCGGGTGGCGACGCAGGTAATCATAGAGCCCCTGGCCGATGGCCGTGTCGGTCGGCTCCCCCTCTTGCAGATCGGCTCGGTTGAGCGGCAGCGGCAGAACGGGGAGTTCAACCGCGCGTTGTTCCGGTCCGACCCGCAGCAGCCGCGGCTGGTCAGGCTGCCAAAAGACAAACGGCTCGCGGGAGGGACTTTCAGTTTTCGACATTGGGGTCACTGACGGCATCGACGGTACCCTTCGGAATTATGACGCAGACGATGAACAGGTTGAGCAGGCGACAATATAGCGCGAATGGTCGACAAAAAACAGTAAAACCCTGCAAATCCGGTCTTTCTTTGTACCGGACATTCAGGTATTTTGACGCGATGGATACAGCCTCTTAGCCACGTCAAGGAGTCACCCGATGCCCAGCGAGCTGAACGTCCTCTCGATGCCGAATGCCCCGGTGGCCGACGCCGATGTCCTGATTTTGCCGGTGCCACTGGAGAGGACCGTCTCCTTCATGCCGGGGACCGCCGCGGCCCCCCGGGCGATCCTGGAGACGACCGATCAACTCGAATTTTATGAAGAGGATGCCGGCTGGTCGCCGTTCAAGCATCTGCAGGTCAATGTCCTGCCGGAGTTTGCCGACGACAGCGGTCTGACCGGGCAGGAGTGGCACGCCAGCCTGACCCGTCGGGTACGTGAGCTGCCGGCTGACAACCTGTTTCTCGCTCTGGGCGGCGAGCATTCCCTGACCCCGTCCCTGGTCGCCGGGCGGATGCAGGAGCCGGGGACCGTCCTGTTCCTCGATGCCCACGGCGACCTGCGCCGCAGCTACGAAGGGAGCCGCTACAGCCACGCCTGTCCCGGCAACCGTCTGCTGGAGGAAGGGCACAGTCTGCTGATGGCCGGCATTCGCTCGGTGTTCGAAGAGGAGATTGAACGGGTGGCCATGGAGCCACGCATCCGTCTGTTCATGGACCGGGATCTGCAAAAGAGTGGGCAATGGCAGGAATTTTTGCAACGAGTTCGGGCTCTTGAAGGTCCGGTCTATCTCTCCATCGACATGGATGTTTTTAACCCGGCAACGGTTCCGGGCGTCGGCACGCCGCAGCCGGGCGGCTTCTCCTGGTATCAGATGATGGACGTTCTCGAAGCCCTGTTCGCCGACCGCAGCGTCGACCTGCGCGGTGTCGATATCGTCGAGATGGTTCCGGAGCCGAGCCGGGTGTCGGAGATGGCGGCCGCCAAGCTGATGATCAAGATCATCTCGTTCTGGGGTCTGGCCAACGGCTACGACCGGAAACCGCAGACCGGCAGTCAGCAGCGAATCAGCTACGAGTAGCGCTCACCGGCAAAGAGCCTCAACGCCGCAAAAGATGCAGCCGGAAGTGGGCGCCGAGAAACTCCAGAAACTCGCGGACCTCCTCGAAGGCGAGCTTCAATCGCCCCTTTTCCATGTGATTCAGGCGTGCCAGGGTCATGAAATTGTCCGGCTGGCGACCGGCGCGGATCGCCTCGACCTGGCAGCGCAGCCGCAGAAAGACCAGGAAGTTGTAGCTCGCTTCCAGATCGTCGCCAAAACTCTGCTTGACAACTCCCGCCTCGACCAGCTCCTGCAGCCGTTCGCGCGTACCGCCGTCCATGATCGACGCCTCCAGGGCGAGAGCTTTCACCCCTTCGGTCACGGCAAAAATCCCGGCCTTCTTGATATCGAGCTGACCGCGCCGCTGTTCGTTGCGCGCCGTTTTGATCCGGCCGAACAGGCCGAGCGGCGGCCGGAAATTGGACGCATTGGCCGCGGAATGTACCAGAAAGGCCTTTTCCCGGGCGAAGTGGCCGGCGAGCATCTCCTTGATGCCGTTTTCGAAACGCGGGTCGCCGTAGAGCGTGCGCAGATCGAAAAACATGCTGCCGCTCATGATATGTTCCGGTGTCGGACTGCTGAGCCAGCGGGCAAGGATATCGCGCCATTCGCTATCACTGCGGCGCCATTCACGATTTTTCGCCATGATACCACCGGGACAGGGGGGCACGCCGATCTCGATCAGGGAGTCGATCAGCACCTCGCTGAACACCTCGAGCCGCCGGAGTTCATCCGCAGCCAGATCATCAGCATAAATGATGGCGTTGTCCTGATCGGTGGTCAACGTCTGCTCGCGCCGGCCCTCACTGCCGAGGACAATCAGGGCGAACCGGTCGGTCAACTCGGGGAAGCGCTCGTCGCGAAGCAGTCTGATCAGCCGCACCAACAGCTGATCGTTGAGATGGGCGATCATGGTCACCAGGTCGCGGGTTGCCACCCCGGTGCCGACCAGATGCAGCACCAACGCCTGGATCTGCTTATGCAACTCCTTGAGATCGCCGACAGTTCGCGCCTCTTCGATGTCGCGCACCAGCTTTTGCGGCGAGTGGGTCTGCAGTCGCAGGATGTCGGAATCGGTCAAAATGCCGGTCAACCGCCCGGCGCGGTCGACCACGCAGACCCGGTGGATATTGTTGCGGGAAATCTGGTAGAGGGCTTCGAAAAGGTAGTCGTCTTCGTAGACCGTGATCAGCGGCGCGTTCATGATCTGTCCGGCCTGCAGGCCGGACGGATCGCGGCCTTCCGCCACCACCTTGTTGCGCAGGTCGCGGTCGGTGAGAATGCCGATCGGACGCTCCCCCTGACAGACCACCAGGCTGGAGATCCCGCGGAGGCGCATTTCGACGGCAGCATCGACCACCCGGTCACCAGGCTGACAGGTCGCCACTTCGTGACAGAAATAGGTCTTCACCGGTTGGAACAGGAGGTTGCCTTCGGCCATCGACAGTCCTTTCGGCGGGGGACGTCAAAACGTCGGTGACTGACCTTGCCCTCTTGTTAATGTAGCTGCGCCCGATCGCCTCCGCAACAGAGAAAAGACAACAAGACGACAAATCCTGCTGCAGAGACGCAAAAGGCCGCCCCATCCGGAGCGGCCTTGATTGCTGACCTTTGACCTGTAACCTGCCTTACGCCGACTGCCTGAACCCTTCCATCTCGTCGAACTGCAGGTACTGGTAGATCACGTCCTTCTTCGGCGCCACCTTCTCCTTGTAGACCGCCAGGTACTCGGCCGGGGTCGGCAGCTTGCCGAGGTTGGTGGTGACCGCGCCGAGTTCGGCGGAGCCGAGGAACACCTTGGCACCGTTGCCGATGCGATCGTCGAAGTTGCGGGTCGACGTCGAGAACATGTTGACGCCGTCGGGGACGCGCGCCTGGTTGCCCATGCAGAGGGAGCAGCCGGCGATCTCGATGCGCGCACCCATGGCGCTGAAGACCGAGAAGTAGGCTTCCTCCTTGAGCTTGTCCTGATCCATGCGGGTCGGCGGGCAGATCCAGGTGCGCACCGCCGGGTTGAACTTCTGGCCGCGCCAGATCTCGGCGGCGGCGCGGAAGTGGCCGATGTTGGTCATGCAGGAGCCGAGGAAGACATCCTGGATCGACGTGCCGGCGACCGCACTGAGCAGTTTGACATCGTCCGGGTCGTTCGGGCAGGCGAGGATCGGCTCGGTGATTTCGGCCAGATCGATCTCGATCACCGCCGCGTACTCGGCATTGGCGTCGGCTTTGAGCAGCCTGGGATCATTCAGCCACTCTTCGACGGCAGCAATGCGCTTGCGCAGGGTGTCGGGGTGCTGGTAGCCCTCCGCGATCATCTTCTCCATCAGGGCGATGTTGGAGCGCAGGTAGGTGCAGACCGAGTCTTCGGAGAGCTGAATGCAGCCGGCGGCCGCGGAACGCTCGGCGGCGGCGTCGGTCAGCTCGAAGGCCTGCTCGACGGTCAGGTTCGGCAGCCCTTCCATCTCCAGAATGCGGCCGTTGAAGATATTGACCTTGTTCTTCTTCGGCACGGTCAACAACCCCTGCTTGATAGCATAGTAGGGGATGGCGTTGACCGCGTCGCGCAGGGTGATCCCTTCGTTGAATTCGCCCTTGAAGCGGACCAGCACCGACTCGGGCATATCGAGGGGCATGAAGCCCATGGCGCCGGCAAACGCCACCAGGCCGGAGCCGGCCGGGAAGCTGATGCCGATCGGGAAGCGGGTGTGCGAGTCGCCGCCGGTGCCGACGGTGTCGGGGAGCAGCAGGCGGTTCAGCCAGCTGTGGATGACGCCGTCACCGGGGCGCAGGGCGACCCCTTCGCGCTCGGCGATAAACGCCGGCAGAGTCTGGTGCATCTTGACGTCGGCCGGTTTCGGATAGGCGGCGGTGTGGCAGAAGCTCTGCATGAACATCGGTGCCTGGAACTTCAGGCAGGCGAGTTCCTTGATCTCGTCGGCGGTCATCGGACCGGTGGTGTCCTGGGAGCCGACAGTGGTCATCTGCGGCTCGCAGGCGGTCCCGGGGAGGATACCGTCAACGCCGCAGGCCTTGCCGACCATCTTCTGCGCCAGCGAAAAGCCCTGACCCGGCTTCGGCGTCGGGTTGTCCGGCTGGGCGAACAGCTCGCTCTCGCCGAGGCCGAGGGCGGCACGTGCCTTGACGGTCACCGAGCGGCCGATGATCAGCGGAATCCGGCCACCGGCACGGAACTCGTCAGGGACCGTGTTCGGCTTGATATCAAAAGTCGAAACGACCTGGCCGTCTTTGGTCACTTCACCCTTGACGGTATCGATGGTGATCACATCGCCCATATTCAGATTGGCAACATCCATCTTCAGCGGCAGGGCACCGGAGTCCTGGGCGGTATTGAAGAAAATCGGCGCGATAACCCCGCCGATAATCACACCGCCGCGGCGCTTGTTCGGCACCGCCGGAATGTCTTCACCGATATGCCAGAGGACGCTGTTGCAGGCCGACTTGCGGCTCGAACCGGTGCCGACCACGTCGCCGACAAATGCGACCTGATGGCCGGCAGCACGCCATTTGGCGATCTCCTCGATACCGCCGGGGAAACGGGTCTTGCCCATGGCCAGAGCGTGCAGCGGAATGTCGGGGCGGCTCCAGGCGTCGCCGGCCGGAGAGAAGTCGTCGGTGTTGATTTCCCCTTCGACCTTGAAGACCTTGACGGTGATCGTCTCGGGCACACCGGCCTTGCTGGTAAACCACTCGGCGTTGGCCCACGACTCGACCACCTTTTTCGCGGCGGCGTTGCTCTTGGCCAGTTCAATCACCTGGTCGGCGGCATCATAGACATAGGTCAGGCCGGACAGGGCGCAGGTGGCCTCGTCGGCCAGGGAACTCTCCTTGAGCGCCTCGATCAGTGGCTGCACGTTGTAGCCACCGATCATGGTGCCGAGGATCTGCACCGCCTTCTTCTTGTCGATCAGCGGCGAACTCTTCGCCCCTTTGAGAATCTCCGCGAGGAAACCAGCCTTGACTTCGGCCGCCGGGTCGACGCCGGGCGAAACCCGCTCGGTAAACAGGTTCAGCAGAAATTCTTCCTTGCCAGCCGGCGGACTCTGCAGCAGCGCGCAGAGATCGGCCGTCTGCTCGGGGTTGAGCGGCAGTGCCGGGATCCCTTGGGCATTCCTCTCTTTTTCATGCATCAGATAAGCTTCGATCATCTCTCTCCTCCATCATCAGGTTGCGGGTTGCGGTTATGCAAAACGATTCCGCATTGCGTACGCGGGAAAAATCTTCGGCTTCAAACCGGACCAGCTTCGCAGATCCGTACAGCGAAACTTGTATACTGTATACGATTCACAGCAACGCGTCAACGATCAATCCGCCAGCAAACAGCCCGTTCACAAGACTCTTTTGACGCCTGCTGCGCCCGGTCGATAACTGACAATTTCGACGGATCATGCGACTGCCCGCCGGCGTGAAAACCGCTCGCGACGAAAGTGACACATTCTGTCACAAGGGAGTGTTGCAATGCGAGAAACCGACGGAGGAGGACACCATGTTCGAATTGTTGATGCTGGCGGGTCTGATGGGCGCGGCCCTGTCGACACTGCTGCCGGAGACAGGGACGCAACGGCGCGGCAGCAGGCGGCGCCGTGCGGAAAACAGGGACAAACCGCCCCGGCGCAAAGGCGACGCCCGGCCAAGCCGGCCGCGCGGCCTGGCACAGCGGGTCCAGACAAGCAACCTCACCGCCTGAACGCTCCGGCAAGGTCAGGGGATAAGACCGGGGGCGAGCAGGCCGAGGGTCTCCGGGTAGCCGAAAAGCAGGTTCATGTTCTGCAGCGCCTGCCCGGCAGCCCCTTTGACCAGATTATCGATCACCGCAATCACCACCACCCGGTTGGTCCGCTGATCGACGGTCAAGCCGATGTCACAGAAGTTGCTGCCGCGCACCTGGCTGATATTCGGCAGCTGTCCCGGCGGCAGCACGCGGACAAACGGTTCGTCGGCATAAAAGGCGCGGAACAGCTCGTACAGTTCCGCGGCGGACGCGACCTGTGCCAGCGAGGCATAGCAGGTACTGAGAATTCCCCGACTGACCGGCAGCAGATGGGGAGTAAAGCTGATCGTGACCTTCTGCCCGGCCAGCCGGCTCAGGCTCTGCTCGATCTCCGGCGTGTGCCGGTGCCGGGGGAGACCGTAGGCCTTGAAACCCTCGTTGACCTCGCAGAACAGGGTATCGACCTTGGCGGCCCGGCCGGCACCGCTGGTCCCCGACTTGCTGTCGATGATGAGACTGGCCGGATCGATGCGCCTTTCGATGAGCAGCGGCGCCAGCGCCAGGGCGACGCTGGTCGGATAGCAGCCTGGATTGGCCACCAGCCGCGCCGCAGCGATCGCCGGGCGGAACAGTTCTGGCAGGCCGTAGACCGCTTCGGCCAGAAGATCGGCAGCGGTGTGCTCCTGATACCACTCCGTGTAGGTCGCCAGATCCTGCAGACGGAAATCGGCGGAGAGATCGACCGTCCGGCAACCGGCGGCGAGCAGATCCGGCACGATCTGCATCGCGGTCTGATGCGGCACGGCAGTGAATACCAGCTCGGCGCGGTCGGCCAGGGCGGCTGGATCGGCATCCTCGAACACCAGATCGAGACAGCCGCGCAGGGACGGGAAGACGTCGGCGACCGCCTGACCGGCGTACTGCCGCGAGGTCACGGCGGACAGGTTGGCCTGCGGGTGCCCGGCCAGCAACCGCAGCAGCTCGACACCGGTATAGCCGCTGGCCCCAACGACGGCGACATTGCGCATGACGTGACTCCTCAATCGAAACGACAAAAAGGGAAACCGTTGCGGGTTCCCCTTTTGCCAGGCAGATAATACGGGCGGTCGACAGACCGCGGGTTCGCTTAACGCTTCGAGAACTGGAAGCTGCGGCGCGCAGCGCGCTTGCCGTACTTCTTACGTTCCTTGATCCGGCTGTCACGAGTGATGAAGCCGGCCTTTTTCAGGGTGGCCCGCAGCTCGGGATCGGCCTCGAGCAGCGCCTTGGTGATGCCGTGCTTGATCGCACCGGCCTGCCCGGACGGCCCACCGCCGCAGACGTTCACCGCGATGTCGAACTTGCCGACGTTGTCGGTCAGCTCCAGAGGCTGCTGCACCACCATCTTCGAGGTCGGGCGACCGAAGTATTCATCGAGAGTGCGCTTGTTAACAACGATATTGCCGGTACCGGGGGTCAGCCAGACTCGGGCTACCGAAGTCTTTCTTTTGCCGGTCGCGTAAAATTTCTGTTCAGCCATTGTATCCTGTCTCCTGAAGTTCGCTGACTAGATCTGCAGCTCTTTCGGCTGCTGGGCCTGGTGCGGATGCTCGCCGCCGCAGTAGACCTTGAGTTTCCGGAACATCTGACGACCGAGCTTGTTCTTGGGGAGCATCCCCTTGACCGCTTTCTTGATCAGGTCGTCCGGCTGCTTTTCGAGCAGCTTGGCGGCAGTGATCGACTTCAGACCACCCGGATAACCGCTGTGACGGTGGTAGGTCTTCTGGCTCAGCTTGTTGCCGGTGAGGCGGATCTTTTCGGCGTTGACGACAATGACAAAGTCACCGGTATCGACACTCGGCGTATAGATCGGCTTGTGCTTGCCGCGCAGAACGCGGGCGATTTCCGTGGCGGCCCGGCCCAGGACCTTGTTTTCCAGGTCGACCACATACCAGTCTTTCTGGAGTTCGGCTTTTTTGGCGATTTGCGTGCTCATGGTGATCCTCTCTCTATGTGCAATCTGTGATGGTAACGGGGCTCACAGAAATTCGGAAAATAGCCAAAAGACTTCGGCATGTCAAGTGTTTTCTGCCGCTGCAGCCGATTCCCTTCTGCCGGCCCGCAAACCTCAGCAGGGCCCGGCCGACCCGGCAACCAGCGGCTCACACTCGTCCGGAGGTCGTCCGAGCAGCTGCAGCAGCTTGCGGACCAGCTCCCTTTCGAGTTCGACCTGCCCTGCCCGGTCCGCCGGCATCGGCCGGATCTGGCCACCGGCCGTCATCGAATGGCCACCGGCCGTCCCCAGGCCATGGATGATCCCTTTGACCAGCGAGCCGGCATGGTGATCGCCACCGTAGGTGCGCATCGACAGCACCCCCTCTTCCCGGAAGCGACCGATACCGAGGGTGATATTGATGCCTTCAACTTTCATGAGAAAGTCGGCGATCTCGGCGACAATCTCCGGATAGTCGATGTCAAACAGGTTGAAGACCAGCACATCACCATAGATTTTCGCATGCTGCAGACCGTCTGAGAAGGTCTTGAAATAGGCACGCGGCGCCTGCGGACGGGAGATCTCGTGCAGGATACGGTTGTTACAGAGCGGCAACAGGCGCAGATAGGCCTCGCGGTCGGCCCGGGTCCAGTCGCGGCCGAGATGCTGGGTCTCCGAGGCGATCGCATAGAAGAGGATGGTTGCCAGCTTGGTGGCCAGTTTCACCTCCTGGCACCTGAGGTATTCGAACAGGATGGTTGCCGAGGCGCCGTATTCCGGACGGACATCGACCCAGCGACAGTTGGCCGCCTTGACGTGCAGAGGGTGGTGATCGATGACAACATCGATCTTGCAATCAGCCGGCAGGGAGTTGTTGCCGGTCCCCGGCTGGGTATCGACCATGCAGACGACGTTGTAGCCGGCCGGGTCGATCTCGCTCAGGCAGACGGAACGGATCTCCAGCTGCTGCACCATGACCCGGTTCTCGGCGCGGTTGACGGTCCCGCCGAAAGCGATCGTCGCCTCCTGGCCGGTCTTGATCAGGATCAGATGTTGCAGGGCACAGGCAGCCGCCAGGGCGTCCGGGTCGGGGTAGTCGTGGGTGACGATCAGGATCGACCCCTTGCCACGCAGCCACTCGATCAGACGGGTGGAGAACTCGTTTGAATGGTTCAGATTGCAGTCCGTCATCGGTGTACTCATTGGCTCCGCCGTCCCGCCAGACTCTGCTCCCAGGCCCAGGCCGTCGCAATCAGCGTCTCCAGGTCGGCATGGCGCGGTTGCCAGCCGAGTTCATCGCGAATGCGCCGGCTGTCGGCGACCAGTTCGGCCGGATCGCCGGCCCGCCGCCCGGCGATTTCGACCGGAAAGTCGCTGCCGGTGATCCGCCTGGCCATCTCGACCACCTCGCGGACGGAAAAACCGTGGCCGTACCCGCAGTTGTACACCCGGGAGGGTCCGTTACCGAACAGCCAGACGAGCCCGTCGAGATGAGCCCGCGCCAGATCGGTCACATGGATGTAGTCGCGCACGCAGGTACCGTCCGCCGTCGGATAATCGTCGCCGAAGATCTGCAGTTGCGCGTACTGGCCGAGAGAGGTCTTCAGGGCGCGGGTGATCAGGTGGGTCGGATTGGCGTAATCCTGCCCGAGCCGCCCCGCGGGGTCGGCTCCGGCCACATTGAAATAGCGCAAGGCAACGTAACGGAAGTCCGGTTCGGCGGCGACGAGATCGGCGAGCAGCCGTTCGGTCATCATTTTCGAGGCGCCGTAAGGGTTGATCGGCGCCAGGGCCGCCTCCTCGTTGACCGGGATCGCTACAGGATTGCCGTAGACCGCCGCGGTCGAAGAGAAGACGAAGAGATCGACAGCGGCGGCCCGCACCGCTTCGAGCAGATTGAGGGCGTTGGCGGTATTGTTGCGATAATACGTGAGGGGCTTCGCCATGCTTTCATTGACTTCGATGGCCGCGGCGAAATGCAGCACCGCATCGGGGCGAAACTGCCGGATTGCCTGGTGCAGCCGATCGGTATCGGCGAGATCGATCGGCAGGAATTCGCCGCAAAGGACAGCGTGCCGGTGACCGGTCGACAGGTTGTCGAGGGTCAGCACGTCGCAGCCGGCCTCGCCGAGAGCAAGGACGACGTGACTGCCGATATAACCGGCACCACCGGTGACCAGAATCCGCTTCTGCCGCAGTACGGCGAGACGATCGCGACCCTCCGTAGCGTCATTCAGTGACATGCAGCTCTCCGTTTCGGTTTCACAGCGGTCACACCACCCCGTAGGTGGCCAGCCCCACCAGACAAACCCAGAGCAGGCCGACCGCGAACATCACCGGGTCTCGCAGCAGCGAATCGGTGGGGTCGCCGCTGCCGCCGCGCTTGACCAGCAGCATGTAGCGGAACAGGCCGAAGCAGCAGAGCGGGACAGTGAAGACCAGTTTATGCTTGGTGATCACGTACATGGTGTAGGTGACCAGAACTGCCGCCCCGGAGAGCGCCATGAAGCCGTCGAGGGAGCCGGGCGGATAGGCGTTGAGCGACTTGCGGTGGTTACCGGAGTCCTCGCCGAGCCCGCACTGCTCACCGAGCCGTTTGCCGGCACTCAGATAGATGGCGAGCAGCAGCACACTGAGAAACAGCCAGTCCGAGACCTGGACAGCGAAAGCCGCCCCACCGGCAAACAGGCGAAAGACAAATCCGGACGCGATACAGAAGATATCGAAGACCGGTTGATCCTTGAGTACGGTCGAGTAGGCAAATGAGAGGGCGAAATAGGCCATCAGCCAGCCCCAGAAGGCGACCGGCAGACGAAAGCTGAGAATGATCGATGCGACGAACAGAACCGAACCGAGCAGAGCGGCATGGCTGACCGGCACCGCGCCGGCGGCGATCGGCCGGTACTGCTTGCGCGGATGGTAGCGGTCCTGCTCCTGGTCACGGATATCATTAAAGATGTAGGTGGCGCTCGACGCCATACAGAAGACGGCGAAAGGGAGCAGCCCTTTCTGCAGCATCCCGGGGGCGAACAGCACACCGCCGAGAAACGGCGGAAAGAAGAGCATCAGGTTCTTCAGCCACTGATGGGGGCGCAGCAGTCGTATGAGATTCGCAGGAGTCACAATCGTCTCGATGGATCGCCGGAGGCGCTATGCCGGATTCTCTGCGCCGCAGCGTCCGCGTTTATTGTTTTGTAACTGTTCAGCACATCCAGGGCTGCTGATTCCAGCCTTCTTCAGTGAGA
>JAVVDS010000044.1:0-22423 GCA_032251295.1 Desulfuromonadales bacterium
GCCTCTCACTGAAGAAGGCTGGAATCAGCAGCCCTGGATGTGCTGAACAGTTACGCATTTTCTTCGACTTCGATAGCGATCTCGATGGCGCTTTTGATTTGATGGAGCAACATCGCAGCGTTTTGAGATCACGCTCGGCTCAGTCAACCGGGGTCTGAAAACCCTGCGGCTTGATGGCCAGAACCGAGCAGCCGATCTGGCCGAGGACGTATTCGGCGGTGTTGCCGATCAGCAGTCCCGGCAGACCGGTGCGGGCGACAGTCCCCATGACGACGATATCCGGCTTCTTTTTGTCGATCAGTTCGACCAGCGCCGGACCCGACTCCCCCTTGACCAGAGTCGTCCGTGGCTTGCTCGCCCGATGGGGCGCGAGGAGTTCGTCGAGCCAGCGGCGATGAGTCTTTTCGATCTCTTTTTCAAGAACGTCGATTTCCGCCTGGGTCATGCCGAAGCGCGGACTGCGCAGCAGCGTTTCCCCCTCCACAGTCCAGGTGTGGGCAATCTCGACCTTGCCGTTCTCAGTGTCCGCCAGAGAGAAGCCGAGTTTCAGCAGATCTTGATGCATCTGCAGACGCTCGGCATCGGAAGGATCGGCATCGACAGCGATCAGGATCTTACCGAACGGCTTGCGTTGCGCGGGCTTGATGATCCAGACCGGACAGGGACATTTGCGCAGCAGATGCAGATCGACACTGGCGAGGGATTTCCTGCGCTGATGCCTCTCCCGCGGCTTGACCAGCAGATCGTAACCATCGCAGCTGACCATGCGTATCAGCTCGACAAATGACTTGCCGACAACGACCCGGGTCTCCACCTTGACCGCCGGATCGAATCTCTCCTTGAGGCGGTCGAGTTCATCCTGGGCATGGGCCGTGCTCGCCTCACGGAACTCCTCCGTTTTTTTTCTGGCCAGCAACAGGCCGGCCGCGAACGGCAACTCCTCAACCAACCGCACCAGGCAGACTTTCGCCTGATTGCCGAGCGCCAGGCGATTGACCCGGTCGAGGGCGGCGCCATCCTCCTTGTCACCGGAAGAGACAAACAGTATCTTCTTGAATCTGTGCATCGGGCACCTCCTTGTTCGGCGGAATTATAACACAATCTCCTCCGGGTGAGCGCGCCGCTTCGGCAGGAATTCACTGTCGGATTCAACCGGCAGCAAATTCCCGTGTATAATCTCCGGGATATTGTCTCCCTACCGGCAACGATTGGACTCATGGCTCAGAGCAAGAGACATAGCGCTACCGCGCCGACCTCACGCAGACTGCTCCCCTGGGCTCTGTTTCCCGGATCCCTGCTGGCCGTTCTGATCGTCGGTTTTCACTCCGGAGGGTTCCCGTGGTCGTTGCGCTGGGTTTGGGTTCCCAGTCTCGGCATCGAACCGTCTTTCCATATCGACGCCCTGGCGGCCCAGTTCCTGCTGCTGATTGTCGGCATCGGCACCCTGGTCTTCATCTACGCGGCCGGCTACCTGGCCGGCGAACCGAAGGCGCAACGCACCCTGCTGTTCTTGACGCTTTTCATGGGCGCGATGATCGGCGCGGTGAGCAGCGATCACCTGCTGCTGCTGTTTGTCTTCTGGGAACTGACCAGCGTCCTCTCCTTCCTGCTGATCGGTTTCGATCACGAACAGGAGGCCAGCCGCAAAGCGGCCCAGCAGGCGATGCTGATCACCGGCGGCGGCGGTCTCTGCCTGCTGGCCGGCTTCATCCTGCTCGGCCAGCTCGCCGGCACCTATTCGTTGCAGACGCTGCTGGCCAGCGCGCCGACGTTTCTCGACGATCCGCGGCTCCGGCCGGCCCTGGTTCTGATCTTTATCGGCGCATTCAGCAAGTCGGCACAGTTCCCCCTGCATTTCTGGCTGCCCAACGCCATGGCGGCGCCGACCCCGGTCAGCGCCTACCTGCACTCGGCGACCATGGTCAAACTCGGCATCTACCTGCTGGCCCGCCTCGACACAGCGTTCAGCGATCTGCTCTTCTGGGAATATACCCTGGTCGGTGTCGGCACCCTGACGGCGGTGATGGCCGCCCTGCAGACCATCGCCGAGCGCGACCTGAAACGCATCCTCGCCTGGTCGACGGTGGCGACTCTCGGCACCCTGGTGATGCTGGTCGGCCTGCCGGGACCGGGTGCGGCCCTGGCGACCTCCGCCCTCTTTTTCGCCCACGCCCTCTACAAGGCACCGCTCTTTTTCGTCGCCGGCAATATCGACCATGAGGCCGGCACCCGCCAGATCGACAGGCTGACCGGCCTGCGCCGGTATATGCCGTGGACAGCAACGGCCGCCATGCTGGCCGCCCTTTCCATGGCCGGACTCCCTTTGACCTTCGGCTTTATCGCCAAGAACGCCGTCAGTTTCGCCAAAAGCGAAGCGGACGTGTTGCATCTGGTCAGTTACGCCACGGTGCTGGTCAACGGCATTTCCGTGGCTGTCGCCGCCATCGCCGCTATCCATATCTTCTGGGGTCGCTACCCCGTGTCGCACAAGGCCCAGGTGCACGAGGCCGGGCCGCTGCTGCTGATCCCGCCGTTGCTGCTGGTCGCCCTCGGCGTGCTGTTCGGCCTGTCACCGACCCTGATCGATCCGCTGCTCGGCGCGGCAGCCGGCGCCACCTCACCCGGTTTCGACAAAAAACTGGTGAACACCTTTTATGAGACCGGCGCGATGCTGGAGGCGACCGTGACCGTCCTGCTCCTCGGCCTGCTCCTCTACCGCAGCTGGGGCTGGCTGCACAAAATTTTCGGTCGCTTCACTGTTCTCGAAAAGTTCGGACCCGAAGCCTGGTATGCGACGTCGCTGCGGATACTACCGTACCTGGCGGCATGGCAGACCCGGCGGCTGCAGCATGGGCTGCTCCCCCGCTATCTGCTGACCTTACTCGCCGTCATCTCCCTGCCGGTGCTGGCACTGCTGCTCCTGGCAGAGCCGTCCTGGAGCTGGCCCGATCCGAGCGGTCTCTCCACGCCGGCGCTCGGCGCCTGCCTGCTGATCGTCTTCGGTGCCCTGGCGACCCTCTGGGTGCGCGACCGCCTGGTGCTGCTGCTGGTTGCCGGTCTGGTCGGCTACGGCAGCGCGCTCCTGTTCCTGTTTACCGGTGCGCCCGACCTGGCGTTCACCCAGTTTGCCGTCGAGACGGTGTTCGTCGTCATCGTGGTCACGGTCCTGGTCAAGCTGCGCACCATGCGCGCTGACAACGACGGCCAGTCTGAAGAACCGCGTTTGCGCCCCTGGGCGCTCACGGTTGCCGCCGGGTTCGCTCTACTGCTGACGGTTCTGCTGCTGCTCGTCTCGGCCGTGCCGCTCGACGACAGCCTCGGCAGATACTTCGCAGAGCAGAGCCTGCCGGCGGCCCGGGGACGCAATGTCGTCAATGTCATTCTGGTCGATTTTCGTGCCCTTGACACCCTCGGCGAGATCGCCGTGCTCGCCTTCAGCCTGCTGGCGGCGCTTCCGCTGCTGCAGCGCATCGGCCGGAGGCGCTCATGACGACGCGACCGCTGATCGCCGAAGTGCTGGTCCGCTGGCTCTACCCGCTGCTACTGCTCGCCTCCGTCATCGTCCTGTTGCGCGGACATAATCAACCGGGCGGCGGTTTTATCGGCGGCCTGCTGGCGGTGGTGGCGAGTTCCGCCCTGGCTCTGGTCTTTACCACCGGCCGGGCCGAGCGGTTGCTCCCTCTCGACCCGGTGCGCCTGACCGCCTGCGGGGTGCTGCTCGCCCTGGGCAGCGGCTTGCCCGCCCTGGCCGCTCATGTGCCATTTCTGACCCATCTGTGGGCCGACCTGCCGTTCGGGCTGCCGCTCTCCACCGTGCTGCTCTTCGACCTGGGGGTCTATCTGGCGGTTTGGGGGGCACTGGGAGGTTTTTGCCTGGCGCTGATCCGCAGCCGCGAGGAGACGTCATGATCTGGGGGCTGGCCCTGGCCGTCTTCGCCGTGATCACCGCCGGCGCCTATCTGGCGACCTCGCGCGACCTGTTGCGCTGTCTGATCGGACTGACCCTGCTCGGCAACGGCATCAACCTGCTGCTGTTCGGCTCCGGACGCCTGCAGAGCGGGCAGCCACCGATCATCGACCGGCTGGCGACCGAACTTGTCGGCGCCGCCAATCCGTTGCCACAGGCGCTGACTCTGACCGCCATCGTCATCAGCTTCGCCCTGCTCTGCTTCTCCCTGGCCCTCGGCATCCGCCTGCTGGCGGAAGTCCGCGGCAGCGATCTCCAGCGACTGCGCGCCGCCGAACCGCCTGCCTCCGATCCGCTCAAGCCCCCTCTGGAGGAGGCGCCGTGATGCTGGCTGCCTTGCCGCTGCTGATCCCCCTCGGCACCGCCCTGCTCTGTGCTCTGCTGCACCAGGCCCCCCACTGGCAGCGCCGGGTCAGTCTCGGCGGCGCCCTGCTGCTGCTCGTCGCCGCCTGGCAACTGTTTGCGGCGGTGACCGCCGGCGGAGCGGTCGTCCTGCAGGCCGGCAACTGGCCCGTGCCGTACGGTATCGAGCTGGTCGCCGACCGTCTCGGTTGCGCCCTGGTGCTGGTCGCGGCAGTGATGCTCTGCATCGTCCTGCTCTGGCAACAGAGCGCTGCCGACCGCGCTCCGGAAGGGGCGAGTTTTTATCCGTTGCTGCACGGCCTGGTCGCCGGCGCCGGTGCCGCTTTTGTGACTGCCGACCTGTTCAACCTCTACGTCTGGTTCGAACTGGCCCTGATCTGTGCCGTCGGCCTGCTGGCCTGCGGCGGAGCCCTGCGCCAGCTCGACGCGGCGTTCAAATACCTCGCCCTGAACCTGGTCGGCACCCTGCTGCTGCTCGCCGCCATCGCCCTGCTCTACGGCGCCACCGGTCATCTCAACTTCCGAGCCCTGGGCCAGGCGCTGCCGGCCGTTGAACCCGGACTGCTGCTGCCGCTGGCCGGGCTGCTGGTCATCGCCTTCCTGATCAAGGCAGCCGCTTTTCCGTTCTTCGCCTGGTTGCCGGCCTCCTACCACACCCTGCCGGGACCGGTACTGGCGCTGTTCTCGGCGCTTTTGACCAAGATCGGCATCTGCGCCCTGATCCGAACCTTCGGTGGCCTGTTACAGCCAGTGCCGCCGCAGCTGCTGACCCTGCTCGGCGCCCTCGCCCTGCTCTCCATGGTCAGCGGAGTTCTCGGCGCCGCCTATCACTGGGACATGCGCCGCATCCTCGCCTTCCACAGTATCAGCCAGGTCGGCTACATGCTCCTCGCCATCGCTATCGGCTCGCGTCTCGGCGACGCCACCGCGATCTTTTTCGCCCTGCACCACAGCCTGGTCAAGGCCGGCCTGTTCCTCTGCGCCGCCCTGATCTTTCACCAGGCCGGCCACTACGATCTGCGCCGCACCGGCGGCCTGTACGCGACCCGGCCTGGACTGGCCCTGCTGTTTCTGCTGTTTGCTCTCTCCCTGGTCGGCATCCCGCCGCTTAGCGGCTTCTGGGGCAAATACCTGATCGTACGTGAGAGTCTGCTGCAGGGTCAGTTCTTCTGGGCCGGCGTCGCCCTCGCTGTCGGTGCCCTCACCTTTTATTCGATGCTGAAGATCTGGATCGAAGCCTTCTGGAAAAAACATCCCGATCCCGACTGGCGACCTGTCGCGACCAGTCGACTGACTCCGGCCTACACCGGTCTGACCCTGCTGCTGCTGGTCACCTTGTGGATGGGTCTGTTCCCCGACACCCTGATCGGTTACACCCTGCTCGCTGCCGACAGCCTGCGCGGAGTCAGCCCATGACAATCCGTCCCTTGCTCATCAGCCGCCTGCTGCTCCGCTTTTCCGTGCAGTGTCTGCTCTCCGGCCTGACCACCGCACGCACCATTCTGCACGGCAGACAACCGCCGGCCGGCTTCGCCCGCATTTCTTTCGCCCCGATGAGCGAAGCCGGTGCCGCATTGCTCGGCGCCATGGTCTCTTTGACTCCCGGGACCACCATGATCGACATCGACATGCGGCAACGCACCTGCCTGCTGCACCTCCTCGATACACGACAGGAACAGGCGAGCATCGAATTCATCCGCACCCGGCTCGAACCGGATATCGCCCGCCTCTTTCCGGAGAGACCGTCATGATGGCTCTGCTGGTGGTCACCGTCTTTGTCTGCATCGCCCTCGGCGTGCTCCGTTTTCTGCTCGGGCCGACCGACTGCGACCGGATCATCGCTCTCGACATCCTGTTCTCGGCGGCCGTGGTTCTCTGCGCCCTGGCGGCCCTTATCAGCGGGCGCATCCTGTTTCTCGACATCGCCATCGGCGTGGTTCTGATCGGGTTTGTCGCCACCCTGGCCTGGACGCGCCTGGCAGAAACCAGCCGTCCGCAGTACAAGGAGAGACGTCAATGACCATCGCCGGTCTGTTGATTTTAACCCTCGGTGTCCTGATTCTGCTGCTGGCCAGTCTCGGCCTGTTCGTCCTGAAGGATGCCCTCTCCCGGCAGCACAGTGCCACCAAGGCCGGCACCCTCGGCATCGTGCTGGTGGTGACCGGAACCGCTTTGATCGGCGGCAGCTGGGCGTGGGGCGGGCGGGCGCTACTGATCACCGTGCTGGCCTGGCTCGCCATGCCGGTCGCCTCTCATGTCCTGGCGCGGGCGGCCATGAGTCAACGAGGGGAAGAGTGATGTCGTATTGAGGGGGGATGGTCGAAGGGAGTCATGCTGCTGTCATGCAACGCACCGGTTTGACGCGGAGCCCCTGAGGCGCGGGCAAAAATTCGCATAACTCTTCACCCGTCGCCCGAGGGTCGTCATCCCCGAATGGTTTTGTCGGGGATGAAAGCCTTTCGGCCTTGTAACCTCTGGATTCCGGCCAAAATCATGCCGGAATGACGTCGTTGCGTAAGGTGGTTAAGACAACGACAATCGATTTTGCCACTCTGCGTCTCTGCGTCTCTAGTGAGCGCAGCGAACGAGCGAGAGATAAGAAAGGGCAGCCAGACCTGTTGCAAGCTGAATAGTTACAAATTCGCTTTGATTCTGAACCCTTTTCTCCGCGTCTCTGTCCCTCCGCGTTAGGATTCGACGTTTTGTGGTTTGTTCAGAATTGAATCTCTTCTTGTTGCAGCCCAGCAAGGTGTCTCAACCGCAACAACCGTTCAGGAGTTCTCCTCCTCTTCTTCGTCGGGCTGCATCACCATGACGCGGTTTTTCCCTCGGGACTTGGCGTGATACATCCCCTGGTCGGCGTACTCGACCAACTGATCCGGGCGGTCGAGATTGGTGCCGGTGAAGGTGGCCACACCGGTGCTGATGGTAACCTGCCCTTCGCCGAGACCGGCGAAGCGGCATTCGCCGATCGCCGTACTGAGTCGCTGGGCCATGGTAAGCGCCCCTTCGGCGGGGGTATTCGGCAGCAGGATGGCGAACTCTTCCCCACCATAACGTGCCGGAATATCGGTGAGCCGGGCGACCTCGCGGATAATCCGGCCGATCTGCTTGAGGACCTCGTCGCCGAGCATGTGGCCGTAGATATCGTTGACCACCTTGAAGTCGTCGATATCGAAAAAGATCAGGGAGAGCGGTTCCTTGTGACGCCTGGTTCGGGAGAACTCCTTGCCGAGACGGTCGTAGAAGTGGCGATGGTTATAGAGACGGGTCAGGCCGTCGCGGATCGCCATCTCCTCGAAAAACTCTTTGGCCGTCTGCACCGATTCAAACAGAATCGCGTTCTCAAGGGCGTTGGCGGAGATATTGGCGACCAGGTGGCAGAGTTTGTAGACCCGCTCGGAAATCCCTTCTTTCAGGGAGGTGGCCGTGCCGAGGAAGAGGGTGCCGATGACACTCTCTTTTTTGATGACCGGCACAACGATCATCGATTGCAGGTTGATGCCATTGAGGTTCGCGGCGACCGGTTGCATCAGCGGATCGCTGCCGATATCGTTAATGACCACGGCTTTGCGGGTCTGCAGGGCCTTGCGAATCTCCGGATAGCGATCGAGAGCGAGGCGCAGGTCCGGGTTCTCGTGCAGATGGTTGCTCGCCTTGACAATCACCTCGTCATCACCACCGACGCTGACGATGGAGCACCGCTCGACCCCAAGCAGGGCCGCAAGGCGGTCGACAATGACTTGCAGGATCTTCATCGGATTGCGCAGGGCGAAGACCGTATCGTACAGTTCGAGAAGCATCTGCAGGTCGGTGTGTTCGAGGTCAGCGTAGTAGTTGCGGTAGCGCAGGTGGGCATCGATCCGGGCGAGGACTTCGGGCGGAATCAACGGTCTGGTCAGGTAATCGTCGGCACCGGCCTGCAAGCCGAGAATAATCTCCTCCTGGTTCATCGGCGGCGACACCATAATCACCGGGATTCGCTTGGTCCGTTCGGCCTGCTTCAGCCGGCGACAGACCTCGATACCGTTCATTTCGGGAAGATCGATGTCGAGGAGGACCAGGTCCGGTGGGTCGCTGGCAACTTCCTGCAGAACAGCTTCGCCGGTGTCAAGCACGCTGATCGTGTAGCGTTTGGACAGCGTGTTGACAAACTGCTGGCGAACGACCGGGTCCGGCTGGACAATCAGAATCCGGTTAGACGTAACAGACATACGGAACCCCCTGAGTTCAAAATCCATCCATACATGCGCAGCAAGCGTTTCATCACTCTCCCCGGAGTCAGGAATCGGGCATCACCGGACGACGGCAACGGGGAACAGCTTCACAGAATAACGCTGTCAGCACGATGCTAAACATAACAATTTTGGTGAGAAATTCAACGAAAAAGACGGAAGTTAGCGAAAGCTGCAGGCTACCCGCTACAACTGGACAAAACAGTAGAGGAAAAGGGCCAAAATCGCCATGGCCACGGTCAGCATTACATAGATTTCGAAAATGACGTTTCGCGAACACCGATAAGCCTCGACCAGCCTGGCGACCAGGATTTGACCGAAGGAGAGATTGAGGTCCGCTTCCTGCTCGGTAATTTCCATCGGCGAGTATTTCACGGGCACCACCTTGCTTCCCTGGATTGCAGTACGACTTATTCAGCACAACAGGACATTCAGGTGGCAAGACTAGCCCAGAAATATAAAATGATGCAAATGATATTTTTCAAACATCGTCTCACAATCGCGACACGGCGCGAACCCCTCAGAACCCTTAACCTATTGTCATCGAGCCTTATTTCCACTAACCTGGGGACCACTCGGGGATCGACCCCACAGAGGCTTAACAACCCGAGATGACAATCATCGACAACACCGGAGCAGACATGACCGATTCCGCCCCCCCCCGGACACTGTTCGACTTCATCGACCCGGCAGCTGTCAGCCAATGGAGTTCTATCGACGACCGCATCATGGGTGGCTGCTCCATGAGTCGACCGACCCACCTCGACGGCGTCGGCATGCGCTTCCACGGGACGGTCTCCCTCGACAACAACGGCGGCTTCGCCTCGATCCGCTCGGCGAACGGCGAGTATGATCTGAGCGGCTGCACGGAACTGCTGGTCCGCCTGCGCGGCGACGGCCAGCGCTACAAGCTCAGCCTGCGCACCGACCGTTACTACGACGGTGTCAGCTACCAGACGGGCTTTGCCACCGCACAAGGTCTCTGGACCGAAGTCGCCCTCCCCTTCGCCGCTTGCGTAGCGACCCACCACGGCCAGACCCTGACGACCGTCGCGCCCCTCGACCCGGCGGGCATCGTCAGCTTCGGCCTGTTCATCGCCGAGCGGCAGACCGGTCCCTTCCAGCTCGATATCGCCTGGATCAGGGCGCGCTGATCCGGTCAGTACATCGCTGCCGGATCTCCTCGACACAACGATAGGGGATCTTCAGGCTGCCGTAACCGCTGCCGATGGTCACGCCACCGGGGCGGGCTTCGTGGAAATCGGAGCCGCCGGTGACGATCAGGCCGAGCTGCCGAGCCAGGGTGATATGGCGGTCGATGGTCAGATTGTCACTGCCGGAATAGTACGCCTCGATGCCGTCGAGCCCCATGGCGACAAAGCCCTCGGCCAGGGCACGCAGCCGCTCCTCCGGCACCTTGATGTAGCTCGGATGCGCGAGCACCGCGCAGCCGCCGGCGGCATGGATCAGGTCGATCGCCTCAGCCATCGGAAAGTAGCGCTTCGGCTCGTTGCACGGCACCAGGAAGCGTTCGAAAGCGTGTTCCATGTCACGCGCCAGACCGCGATCGACCAGCTCCCGGGCGATGTGCGGCCGGCCGATGGTCCCGCCGGCCCGGGCCTGCACCGCCGCCGGCTCGATGGCCCCCTGCCGGCTGGCGCTGAGCAGGCGATTGATATTGGCAAGAATCCGCAGACTGCGCCCGGCGCGAAACGTGCGGAACCCGGCCAAGGCTTGCACCAGGGGCGGGTGACGGTGGTCGAAACCGTAGCCGAGCAGGTGCAGGTCGTTGAGATCTTGCCAGACAACGGAGAGTTCCACGCCAGTCAGCACCTCCACGCCGAGTTCCCGCCCGGCGGCGAGCGCCTCGTCAATACCGTCGACATTGTCATGATCGGTCAGCGCCACCGCCCGCAGCCCGCAGGCCGCTGCCTCCTTGAGCAGACAGGCCGGACTGAGGGCGCCATCCGAGTAACAGCTGTGCAGATGCAGATCGACCCGATCGTTCATCCCGTTCACCCTTTCATCCTCCCGATTCCCGATTGACACGACGCTAAGGGCGTGGTTTGCTTGCAGACGTTCAGCCCCTGGCAGGTTTCATAAAAGTCGATTGCAACGCGGAGACGCGAAGGCGCGGAGAGAATCTTTCAAACACAGGTTTTTCCTCGGCGTCTCTGCGCCTCCGCGTTAATTTCACCTTGTCTGTATGACCAGACATCAGGCAGACACTTCAACATCATGCCCAGTCTACTCGAAGTCGACAACCTGCAGACATTTTTCTTTACCGAACACGGACTGATCAAGGCGATCGCCGGCATCGACCTGACCATCGACCGCGGCGAGACCCTGGCGCTGGTCGGCGAATCGGGCTGTGGCAAGTCGATGACCGCCCTGTCGATTATGCGACTGGTGCCGCCGCCGGGACGGATCGTCAAGGGGACAATCCGCTTTGCCGGCCACAATCTCGGTGATCTCCCCGAAGCGGAGATGCGCCGTTATCGTGGCAACCGCATCGGCATGATCTTTCAGGAACCGATGACCTCGCTCAATCCGGTGCTGCGCATCGGCGAGCAGATTGTCGAAGTGCTCCGCCTGCACAAGGGCGAAACGGGTCGGCAGGCGACGGCGACCGCGGCGGAACTGCTGCACCAGGTCGGCATCCCGGCGCCGGCCCGCCGGCTGAGCGACTATCCGCATCAGCTCTCCGGCGGTATGCGGCAGCGGGTCGTGATCGCCATGGCGCTCGCCTGCGATCCGCAACTGCTGATCGCCGACGAACCGACCACCGCCCTCGATGTCACCATTCAGGCGCAGATCATGGACCTGCTCGCCCGGCTCAAGGCGCAGCGCGGCATGGCGACCCTGCTGATCAGTCACGACCTCGGCATTGTCGCCGAAAACGCCGACCGGGTAGCGATCATGTATGCCGGGGTTATCGTCGAAGCGGCGCCGGTGAAAGAGCTCTATGCCGACCCGCACCACCCCTACACCAGGGGGCTGCTCGGCTGCATCCCGAAGATCGGCGCGCCGCGCGGCCGCCTGACACCGATTGAAGGGAGCGTACCGCAGCGCCCCCGGGAAACCGGCTGCACGTTTCTGGAGCGCTGCCCGGAGAACTTCGCCCCCTGCCGCGACCGCCTGCCGCCGTTGCGGGAGGTCCGCCCCGGCCACCAGGTCCGCTGCTGGAAGTTTTGAGATGACGCCGCTGTTAAAGGTGCGCAACCTGCGCAAAGCGTTCAAGGTCGGGGGCGAACGTCCCGGCGCGCCCAAGGCGCTGCTGCGGGCCGTCGACGGCATCGACTTCGACCTGACCGCAGGGGAGACCCTGGGGCTGGTCGGCGAGTCGGGCTGCGGCAAATCGACCACCGGCAAGCTGCTGTTGCGGCTGATCGCCGCCGATACCGGCAGCATCCTCTTCCAGAACCGTGAACTTCTCGACCTTACAGGCGCCGACCTCCTCGAAGTGCGCCGCGACCTGCAGATGATCTTTCAGGATCCGTTCTCCTCGCTCAATCCGCGCATGCGCGTCGGCGAGATCGTCGGTGAACCACTGCTGATTCACCGGCTGGCCCGCGGCGGCGAGCTGCGCGACCAGGTCGCCGACCTGCTGCGCACCGTCGGCCTGACGCCGGAACACGCCGAACGCTACCCTCACGAGTTTTCCGGCGGCCAGCGCCAGCGGATCGGCATCGCCCGGGCCCTGGCGGTCCGGCCGCAACTGATTATCGCCGACGAACCGGTCTCGGCCCTCGATCTGTCGATCCAGGCGCAGATCGTCAACCTGTTGCAGGATCTGCAGGACGAGTTCGGTCTCACCTATCTGCTCATCGCCCACGACCTCGGTATCATCGAGCATCTCTGCGACCGGGTTGCCGTCATGTACCTCGGTCGTATCGTCGAACTCGCCGCCGCCGACGCCCTCTACCAGACCCCGCGCCATCCCTACAGCGAAGCACTGCTCAACGCCGTGCCGGTCGCCGACCCGACCCGGCAGCGCCAGCGTCAGATCCTCCCCGGCGAAATCCCCTCCCCCATCGACCCGCCGGCAGGTTGCCATTTCCATCCACGCTGCCCCTACGCCCGGGATCTCTGCAGACAGCAGCCCCCCGAACTGCACGAACAGACCCCCGGTCACTTTGCCGCCTGCCATTTCAGCAGCGAGGTCGGCCGGTTTCGGCAGGGGTAGTCTGGCATCACAAGCAACCGTAAGCCCGGTTTTACCGCACGTAAACCAGACCTTACATAGATCGACGCCGTGGTTGCGTCGAGTCCACTCTCGCTGTCTCCACCTTAGCTGAAACAGGGAGTTACGTCAGAATTCGCTTGCGGCCCCATTGCAGACCTGGTTTCGCTCCACGAAACAAGCCGTTGAAATAATAATTGCATTATGATAAATAGCCCTTGTTTTCGAATGTTAATGACGTGAGTCTCTTGCAAAAGGCTTGTCACCCCAAGGTCTTTATCGAGGATCCCGTGTTTCAGTCAGTCAAACACTGGATTCCAGCTTAAGGTCTGCTGGAATGACGTTTTTTTGAGACTTATAAGAACCTCGTGAAAGGGCAAACCCATGCGAAGGCGTCAACTGGGTTTTCTTGAGAACTGGCTGCAAAACCCTGACCGCAAACCGCTTGTTATCCGAGGGGCCAGGCAGGTCGGCAAATCAACTCTGGTCGAGCTCTTCGCCCGTCAGATGCAACGACCGTTGCGCAGTGTCAACCTGGAGCGTCACCCGGAGTTGGCCGCTATTTTTTCCAGCAAGGATCCCGAACAGATCATTCAGCAACTCGAATTCCTGCCGAGGATGGGAGAGATCAGCGACGACACGCTCTTGTTCCTCGATGAGATACAAGCTATCCCGGAAGCGATCGCGGCCCTGCGCTATTTTTATGAGGAGAGGCCCGGGATGCCGGTTCTCAGCGCCGGGTCCTTGCCGGAGTTCGCCCTCGCCGACCGCTCGTTTTCCATGCCGGTCGGCAGGATCCAGTATCTGCATATGGGGCCGATGACATTCAGCGAGTTCCTTCTGGCCATGGGCGAAGAGCGCCTGCACAACGTCGTCATCAGCTACCAACTCGGCGAAAAGATCGGCGAGATCGCTCACCAGCGCTTGCTGGAACTGCTCAGATCCTACTCCTTTATCGGCGGGATGCCCGAAGCCGTGGCTGTTTTCGCCAAAAACAGCAGTTATAAAAAAGTGAGTGAGGTCCACAACTCCATTATCGAGACCTATCGTGACGATTTCCCCAAATATGCGGGGTCGAGAAACCTCAATCGCATGCTCAACGTCTTGAATTTCGCGGCCCGGAATGTCGGCAAAAAGGTGAAGTACAGTAACATCTCACGCGAAGAACAGAGCGTGACCATCAAAAAGGACATTGAACTGCTGGCCATGGCCAGGGTGGTCAGCAAGACAATTCACAGCCACTGCTCCGGCCTGCCTCTTCAGGCTGACCTCGAAGAGAAGGCCTACAAGCTGCTTTTCCTTGATATCGGCCTGATGAACGCGATATGCGGACTCGACTGGCGCACCATCTCGCAGATGGAGGACGTGAAATTGATCAACCAGGGCGCCATTGCCGAGCAGTTCATCGGCCAGCACCTGCAGGCCATGCTGGCAGACAAACCGAACCGGGAGTTGACCTATTGGCTGCGCGAGGGGAAGGCGTCGAACGCGGAGGTTGACTTCGTCGTCGCCATAGGCGGGGCGATCGTCCCCATAGAGGTCAAGTCAGGAGCGACTGGCGCGCTGAAATCGTTGCATCAGTTCATGGGCAGTAAAGAAGCCCCCATGGCCATTCGCTTTGACACACAGCTCCCGGTTGTTCAAGAAATTGAGACGGCAATCAAGCTCCGCAACCAGAGCAAGCAGTTCAAATATCGGCTCCTCTCCCTCCCCCTCTACCTGGTGGAGCGTCTTGAAGAGATTGTACTCAGCCATCACAGCCCATAACTTGACAACCGCCCCTTGACCTGCTGTGCCAGAAATGACACAATCCCCCCGACTGCAACCTGCCGGGAGCGACCATGGGCCTGATCAAAACCGTCCGCGACAGCTGTCGCAAGTGTTATTCGTGCGTACGCAACTGTCCGGTCAAGGCGATCCGGGTGCGCAGCAGCCATGCCGAAGTCATCGATGAGCGCTGCATCGGCTGCGGCAAGTGCATCCGGGTCTGCTCGCAACAGGCCAAGGTGATCACCGAAGGACTGAACGACTGCCAGCGCATGCTGGCGAGCGACCAGCCGCCGGTGGCGGTGCTCGGCTGCTCCTACCCCGCCTTCTTCAACGACATCCGTCCCGGTCAGCTGGTCACCGGCCTGCGTCGTCTCGGCTTTGCCGAAGTCCACGAAGGCGCAGCCGGCGTCGACCTGCTCACTGCATCTTATCGACGCGCCATCGAGGGGGGTGGCGAGGCGACCTTGATCACCTCGCACTGCCCGTCGATCGTCGACCTGATCGAGCGGCACTACCCGCAGCTCCTGAAAAACCTGGTGCCGCTGGTGTCGCCGATGGTCGCCATCGGCCGCTTCATCAAGGACCGCATCGGCAGCGACCGCACCGTCGTCTACGTCAGCTCCTGCATCGCCGGCAAGTTCGAGATCGAGGAAGAGACCACCCGCGGCGCCATCGACTGCGTCCTGACCTACCGGGAGCTGTCGCAGATGCTGCAGCAGCGCGGTCTCGACCTGAAGCGCCTCGGCGAGACCGCTTTCGACGGCGTGCCGCCGGATCGCGGCCGGCTGTTCGCCATCTCCGGCGGCCCGTTCCAGGCCTTCGGCATCGCCGGCAATCACCTCGATCCGGAGCATATCGCCACCGAGGGCGAAGAGAACGCCCTGGAGATCATCAAGGATCTTGCCGCCGGGCGGATCTCACCGCGCGTGGTCGACATCCGCTTCTGCAACGGCGGCTGTGTCGGCGGACCGGGCAAGAACAATCGACTGACCACCTTTTCCAAGCGCAACCTGATCATTAATCAGCACCGCACCAATCGCGACCTCTACTACCGGACCCGCTCGACCTACCTGAACGACCTGGCACCGCCCCCCATGGCCCGCGCTTTTCGCAACAAGCACCAGCGGCTGGCCGCGCCGAGCGGCGAACGGCTGCGCACCATCCTGCGCGCGACCAACAAGTTCGAACTGCGTGACGAACTCGACTGCGGCGCCTGCGGCTATCCAACCTGTCGCGAACACGCTGTCGCCGTACACCAGGGCCTGGCCGAGGCGGACATGTGTCTGCCGCACTCCCTGAAACGCCTGGAAGAGGATCACAGCCGGCTGAGCCAGAAGTACGAACTGGCCCAGCACGCCCTCGCCCAGCAGTTTGGCGAGACTGAGATCATCGGCAAGGACGCGCGCACCCGCGAAGTCATCCGCCTGATCCATCAGGTCGGGCCGACACCGACCACTGTGCTGATCCGCGGCGAGAGCGGTACCGGCAAGGAGTTGACCGCCCGCGCCATCCACGCCCGCAGCCGGCGCGCCGACAAGCCGCTGGTCACGGTCAACTGCACCACCCTGACCGACAGCCTGCTGGAGAGTGAACTGTTCGGCCATCACAAAGGCGCCTTCACCGGTGCCCACCGCGACAAAAAGGGGCTGTTCGAAGCGGCCAGCGGCGGCACCATCTTTCTCGACGAGATCGGCGACATCACCCCGAAGCTGCAGGCCGAACTGCTGCGGGTTCTCGACACCGGCGAGGTCCGGCCGATCGGCGGCAACCGGCTCGTCCGGGTCGATGTCCGCCTGATCGCCGCCACCAATCGCAACCTGGAGCAGGGGATCCGCGACGGCTGGTTTCGCGAGGACCTGTTCTACCGGCTCAACGTCTTCACCATCAGCATGCCGCCGCTGCGCAGCCGCCTCGAGTCCCTCGACGAACTGATCCACCAGTTCGTCGCCCGTGCCAGCACCCGGGTCAACAAGAACCTGGTCGGCATCGAGGAGCGGGCGATCAACTGCATGCGCCAGTATCACTGGCCGGGTAACATCCGCGAACTGCAGAACATTATCGAACGGGCTGCGGTGCTGACCCAGGACGAGATCATCCGTCTGGAGAACCTGCCGGTGATCTTCGCCGAATTCACCAGTCGCCAGACATGCGGCGTCCCGTCGGGCAGCCTGCGCCAGCAGCGGGAGAAGCAGATCAGCCAGGTCGACAAACAGCTGCTGGCCAGCTACCTGCGCGAGACCGGCGGCAACGTCACCGCCGCAGCCCGCCTCGCCAACATCCCGCGCCGCAGCTTCTACCGGATGCTCAGCCGCGCCGGCCTCGACAGCACCGGCTTCCGCACCTGAACGGATCGCCGCTGCCGACAAATTGCGGCAGCAGCATGTGCCACAACTGACACAGTCCAAAAACCGCTATTTGCGGCAGATTCTCGTCGACCACCTTTACACTGTGCCGTTATTGGCACACCCCCCTCCCGCGCCAACAATCAGCCCTTTCCGCACAACCGACTGATTTTGTGTATAAAAACAGAATATACTTTCATTCTGAAATTCTGGCACACCCTTTGCTTTAATATTGACCACCTGTCTAGGGAACGCAGTTTGCCAAAACAAACCTGCCCCCTTGTTTCGCGCCGCCGCGGGTTCTCTCCCCCGGGCGGCGTTTTTTTATGACGCCCCTCGCCAAGACTGCACAGATCGGCTATGATACCGGACATCTGCCTGACCGGGACGACACCATGACCGACAAAACGACCAGCAAAATCGGCGTCACCACCCTCGAGGATATCAGCCGACTGATCCTGCAGTCGCACGATCTCGACCAGACCCTGCGCAACATCGTGTCGCTGGTGGCGCGGCGGATGCGCACCGATGTCTGCTCCATCTACCTGCTCGACAACGACCAGGAGACCCTGCGCCTGCGTGCCAGCAAAGGACTGTCACGCCGGGCGATCGGCAAGGTCAGCATGCGCATCGGCGAAGGTCTGACCGGCATCGCCGCCCAGAAACACCACGCCATCGCCATCGAAGAACCTCAGTCCCATCCAAGCTACCGCTACTTCAAGGAGACCGGCGAAGAGCGCTATCACTCATTTTTAGGCATCCCGCTGTTCGATCACAACGCCCCCCTCGGCGTCCTCGTCCTGCAGACCAAGGAGTCGCGAAAGTTCAATCGGGAGGAGATCAGCGCCCTGACCACCATCGCCTTCCAGGTCTCCTCCATCGTCGTCAACGCCCGTTTGCTCGATTCCGTGCGGCAAAAGGAGCTGGAGACGCGACAGGTCGCCGAAGAGTTGGCCGCCGCCAGCAGACAGGTTCAAGTTAACCAGTCAGCGGGGCACAGCGACGAACCCGGCCTGGGGATTCTCGCCGGCAGAGTCGCCTCCCCGGGCGTCGTCTCCGGTCCGGCGGCAATCCTCGAAGAGCGTCTCGGCTTTGCCGACATCCTGCATGAGGGGGATGTCGACTGCGAGCATGAAGAAACGGCGCTGAATAATGCTCTGGAGAAAACCCGTATCCAGACCCTCTACCTGGAAAAACGCGTCGCCGAACGACTCTCCGAACAGGATGCGGCGATCTTTCATACTCATCTGATGATCCTGGAAGACCGGAGCTTCATCGACAAACTGCACCAGGAGATCGAAGGTGGACACAGCGCCGCCTACGCGGTGGAAAAAGTCGTCTCCGGCTACATCGAAGCCTTTGAGCGCATGGACGACCCCTACCTGCGCGAACGAGCCGCCGACATGGAGGACATCGGCCGCCGACTGCTGGCCAACCTGGTCGGCAACGGCGACGGCCAGCTGCTGCAACTGAAACAGCCGAGCATTTTAGTCGCCCGCCAGATCCTGCCGTCGGACATGGCGAGTCTCGCCGCCGACAAGGTTCTCGCCATCATCACCGAAACCGATGAGACGAACTCCCATGCGGTGATTATGGCCAAATCGATGGGGGTTCCGGCGCTGGTCGGTGTGCGCGGCGCCCTGAAACGGATCGCTCCCGATGACCGGCTGACTCTCGACGGCAGCTCCGGCAGAGTCTATATCAACCCCCCCGACGCCATTCGCCAGGAGTACCAGCGGCTGCAGCTCGACCAGAGCCGCGAAATGTCGCGTCTCGACGAATATCGCGACCGGCCGGCGACCACCGCCGACGGTGTGCGCATCGTCCTGCGTGCCAACATCGGTCTGCTCAGTGACGTCGAGGTTGCCCACCGTCACGGCGCCGAGGGGGTCGGCCTGTACCGCACCGAGTTCCCATACATGGCGCGCGGCAGTTTCCCCGACCGCGACGATCAGTACGCCCTGTATCGCAAGGTGAGCGAAGGCTTCGCCGGTGCGCCGGTGACCATCCGCACCCTCGATATCGGCGGCGACAAGGGTCTCCCCTACTTCAGCCCGCCCAAGGAAGACAATCCGTTCATGGGCTGGCGCTCGGTGCGGGTCTCCCTCGACAATCGTGACATCTTCCGCACTCAGATCGAAGCGATCCTGCTGGCCGGCAACCATGGCCGGGTCCGGCTGCTGTTCCCGATGATCTCCAGCATGGACGAGATCCGCGCCTGCCGTACAGTGGTCGAGGAGGCGCGGGCCAACCTGCGGCGCGAAGGTCTGCAACCGGCCGACAACATCCCCCTCGGGGTGATGATCGAAGTTCCCGCCGCGGTCCGCCTGGTCAGAAATCTCGCCAAAGAGGTCGACTTCTTCGCCCTGGGGACCAACGACCTGATCCAGTACCTGCTCGCCACCGACCGTAACAACCCTCTGGTGAGCAAGTATTACGACCCGCTGCACCCGGTGGTGCTGCAGGTACTCAATGACGTCACCGTGGCGGCCACCGAACTCGACAAGGGGGTCTGTCTGTGCGGTGAGATGGCGACCGATCCGCTGCACCTGATCCTGCTGGTCGGCATGGGCCTGCGCGAGTTCTCCATGCCGGCGCCATTCATCCCGCGGACCAAGGCGTTTCTCCAGGGACTTTCCAGCGAACTGGCAGCGCGCTGCCTGCGCGATGCCCTGACCATGGACAGCAGCAGCCAGATCCGCGACTACCTGGCAGAAGCCCTGAGCGAAGTCGAGCTGGGACACTAGGGGGGGTGAAGGGGCAGGGGAAAGACGGGGGATTCAGGATTCAGGATTCCCCGACTGTCCCGGTCAGGATTTCAGTGCCTCGATCTTGCGCTGGCTCTCCTGCAGAAGAGCCAGCTTCTCCTCGGCGTCGCGCAGCTTGCCGCGATCCTTCTCCAGCACCGCAGCCGGGGCGTTGGCGACGAACTTCTCATTCCTCAGCTTGTTGCTGAACAGTTCGACGTCTTTTGCGACCTTGGCGATCTCCTTGGCGAGACGCTTCTCCTCTTCGGCAATATCGACCAGACCGGCCAGCGGCAGCAGAATCTCGACTTCGCCGGCCACCTGAGTGGCAGCCTGCTCCGGCCGGTCGACCCCGACACCGATGGTCAGCTGATCGACCTTGCCGAGAGAGCGGATCGCCGCACTCCCCTGTTCGAGAATGCCGGCGGTCGCCGCGCTCTTGCAGTCGAGCACCGCGGCGATCTTTCTGCCGGGCGGCACATCCATTTCCCCACGCACGTTGCGGATGGCGCGCACCACGTCCATGACCTGTTCCATGCGTGCCGCGCCGGCCGGATCGACCGGCAGGTCGGCGCCGTCGGGGAAACGGGCGAGCATGATCGATGCCGCCGGGCGTTGTCCCGGCAGAGCCTGCCAGATCTCCTCGGTGATAAACGGCATGAAGGGGTGCAGCAGACGGAGCAACTGCTCGAGAGCGCCGTAGAGGACGGTCTGCACCCGAAGTCTGGCGGTGGCATCGGCGCCGTACAGGTCGTCCTTGGCCAGTTCGATATACCAGTCGCAGAAGCTGTGCCAGGTGAACGCATACAGGGTCCCGGCCGCCTCGTTGAACTTGTAGCCGGTCAGCGCCTGTTCGGTCTGCTCGATCGCCTCATGCAGCCGGGTGAGAATCCAGCGGTCGGCATCGGCCAGCTCCAGCTGACGCAGATCGCTGCCGGCCGGATCGAAGTCGTCGAGATTCATCAGGGTGAAACGACTGGCATTCCAGAGCTTGTTGGCAAACGCCTGATAGCCGACGATCCGTTCGGTGGAGAGCTTGATGTCGCGCCCCATGGCGGCGAATGAGGCGAGGGTGAAGCGGAAGGCGTCGGCACCGTGGTCGTCGATGACGTGCAGCGGGTCGATGACGTTCCCCTTGCTCTTGCTCATCTTCTGCCCCTGGGCGTCGCGCACCAGGGCGTGGATGTAGACCTCGCGGAACGGGACTTCATCCATGAATTTCAGCCCCATCATCAGCATGCGGGCCACCCAGAAGAACAGGATATCGAAGCCGGTTACCAGACAGGAGGTCGGGTAGAACTTCGCCAGGGTCACGGTCCGCTCCGGCCAGCCCATGGTCGAGAACGGCCAGAGGGCCGAGGAGAACCAGGTATCGAGGACATCGGTCTCCTGGCGCAAAGCCGTGCCGCCGCAGTGGGCGCAGGCGGTGGCGTCTTCGCGGCTGACGGTCAGCTCATTGCAGTCGGCGCAGTACCAGGCGGGAATGCGGTGCCCCCACCAGATCTGCCGGCTGATGCACCAGTCCTGAATGTTGAACATCCAGTCGAAATAGGTCTTTTCCCACTGCGCCGGTACAATGCGGGTGCGCCCGGTCTGCACGGCTTCGATCGCCTGCTCGGCCAGCGGTCCGACCTTGACGTACCATTGCAGGGAGAGGTACGGCTCGATCACCGTCTTGCAGCGGTAGCACTCGCCGACGGCGTTCTGGTAGTCGTCGATTTTGGCGAGCAAGCCGAGCTTCTCCAGATCGGCGACCACGTTGGCCCGCGCCTCGTAGCGCTCCTGACCGGCGTAGGGACCACCATGGGCGTTGACCACGCCCGACTCGTCGAAAATATTGATCTCTTCCAGACCGTGCCGGCGGCCGACCTCGAAGTCGTTGAAGTCGTGCGCCGGGGTGATCTTGACCACGCCGGTGCCGAACTCGCGGTCGACGTACTCGTCGGCGATCACCGGAATCAGCCGGTCGACCAGAGGGAGCCGCACATTCTGGCCGACCAGATCGGCATAACGCTCATCATCAGGGTGCACGGCCACCGCCGTGTCGCCGAGCATCGTCTCCGGGCGGGTGGTGGCGACCACCAGAAAGCGGTCGCTCCCCTCCACCGGATAGCGCAGGTGCCAGAGATGGCCGCGCTTCTCCTCATGCTCCACCTCGAGATCAGAAAGGGCGGTATGGCAGCGCGGACACCAGTTGATCAAGCGGTTGGCGCGGTAGATCAGGCCGTCTTCGTAGAGGCGGACAAAGACCTCGCGCACTGCCTTCGACAGACCCTCGTCCATAGTGAAACGTTCGCGCTGCCAGTCGCAGGAGGCGCCGAGCCGCTTGAGCTGTTCGATGATCTGACCGCCGGACTCGGCACGCCAGCGCCAGACCCGCTCGACGAACTCGTCGCGGCCGAGGGCGTGGCGGTCGGCCCCTTCGGCGACAAGCTGTTTCTCCACGACATTCTGCGTGGCGATGCCGGCGTGGTCGGTCCCCGGCATCCAGAGGACCTCAAAGCCGCTCATCCGTTTCCAGCGGCAGAGGATGTCCTGCAGGGTATTGTTGAGGGCGTGGCCCATGTGCAGTACGCCGGTGACGTTGGGCGGCGGGATGACGATGGCGTAAGGCAGCCGCTCAGCATGTTCGTCGGCCCGGAAATAGCCGGCCGCTTCCCAGAGCTGATACCACTTGCGCTCCACCTCGGCCGGTTCATAGCTTTTGTTCAGGTCTGTCTGCATCGCTCAGCTGTCCTTGCGAGTGTAGGGATGGTTAAGTCGGTTTACGGTTTACGGTTTACGGTTTACGGTTTACGGTTCAACGAATCAACGAA
>JAVVDS010000045.1:0-22068 GCA_032251295.1 Desulfuromonadales bacterium
CTCGCGCTGTCACGACCCCCATGCCGACCAGACCCTGAATCCGACCCTGCTGCGGGCACAGACCAATCTCAACGGTTCGGGCCCAATAAGTATCAACGACCTGTGCAATGCCTGTCATACCGACTTTGCCGGGGCGATGGCGATGCCGGGCACGGGGGCCGTCCTGACCCACCCGCTGCTCGACGCGACCCAGCTTGCCGCGGTCGAGGCCGATCCCGGCAAGGCCAATGACTACCAGAATATGACCGGCACTCTGGTCAATTACGATGCGACCAACCGCTATGTCAACGGCGCTCTGCTCACCGATGGTGGCGTCGGCTGCGTCTCCTGCCACGGTGCCCATTATACCGATTCCAACGCCAGCACGGCCGATGGCCCCGGCACATTCAACGCCGGTGACGGTCTGCTGCTGCGCGGCGACGGACCGCTGCGCTCCGGGGCAACCCGCAACGACACCGCGCAGATTCGCTCCAACCTGTGCCAGTCGTGCCACGCTATCGAGCTGCACGGCCAGACAACAGCGATGCTCGGCTGCCTCGACTGCCACGGCGGTCACGCCTACAACGGCGGTAGTCCGAACGCCTACATCCTGCGCTCGCAGTCGAGCGAGCCGCTGCCGACTCGCCCCGGTGGCGTATTGGGTGGTGATGCACCGATTATCTGGGAGTCTTATGCCGCCGGCGGGTCGACCCGCACCAAATGGGCCGATGAGAACGAAGGGACGGCGACCGGTTTCTGTGAACAGTGTCATGGCGACGTCAACGCCCCGCCGCTCAAAGGGATGGCCGTCGAGCATGAAGCCGGCAACAGCAATGAGTGCACGGCTTGTCATAAGCACAACGATCCGGCCAATGTCTACTCCTTCAACCGCGACGCCTCCGCGGCGACCTGCGGTCAGTGCCACGGCTTCCCGCCGTACCTGAATGTCCCTGGTGACCGCCAGCTGGTGCCCGCCAATGACGGCGGCTACGCCGAAAACAACTCCGCTGACCTGGGGACTCCCTACGACTATCTGAACGATTCCGGGCATTTCAAAAATGAGGAACAGACCGGCCACAAGGTCCATGCCGGTGCCGACCTGTCGATCAGTCCGGCCGGTTCCGGTCAATGGTACTTTGTCGGTGCTTCCGGCATCGACAACTGCAAGGTCTGCCACGGCCCGCAGGCGGCTTCGACGGACGGCGGCCACCGGATCGATCCGGCCACCAGGCCTGAAACCTTCCGGGATCTGCTGTTTGACGGCATTGCTGAAACGGGTGGCATGGTGCCGTCCTACGACTTCGCGGCAACCTACACCTGCTCGACGGTCTACTGCCACACCAACGGTGCACCATACAACGGCGCCTCCCGCCCGAATCGTGATTTCAGCAGCACACACACGACGCCTCCCTGGGCAGGCGACGGCTCCAGTTATGCCGCCGGTGGCTTCGGCTCGATCTACAGTCAGGCCGATCGTTGCGCCAAATGCCACGGCAACTCCGTGGCGACCATGACCACCGAATCCAATAGTGTCGCCCACGCTGCCCACATTGGCGGAACGACCACTCTCAACATGGGGATCGTGCTCGATTGCGCAGTTTGTCATGTCAACACAGCCATCGATGCCGTCACGCTGGCTGCCGGTGCCATGGACGGCCGGACCGGCGGCGAGCATGTCAACGGCGTGATCGATGTCGATTTCGACACGACTGCACTGGACGGCACCCTGGTCGCCTCAGTCTATACAGCCGCTGACGGCACCTGCAGCACCTGGTGCCACAACGTCACCGGCGATGCCGGTGCCTTTGCCGCCGACTGGGATGTTGTCACCGACATGCAGTGCGACTCCTGCCACGGTGGTCTCGACGCCGACAGTTCCGCTGATGGTGGTTACGGGCCGATTGCCAGCGGCTCCCATACCCGTCATGTCTCCGACGCCAACGGCCCGCTGCTCTCCTGTGATGAGTGTCATGGCACCAATTCAACGTTGGGGACGCACTCCGGGCATCTCGACGGCGTCTTCACCATGGTTACGCCTGTCGACACTTTAAACTTTTCGGACATCTGCCAGGAGTGCCACGGTTACGAGGCTGATGCCGGGGAAGTTCTGCCGGTCTGGGGCAATGCCGGCACAACCGATTGCGCGACCTGCCACAGCGGAACCCTGTGTGGCAACGATTTCAATGGCCATACGGTGGTCACCGTCGAATACGCCCGTACTACCGGACACAACCGGCCGGCTGCGAGCGGTGCCTTCCCGGAATCGGCGAATATTGCGGCTAATCTCGCCTGCCTCGACTGCCACATCGCCGACAGTCCGCTGCATTGGGATGGGGCCAACGGCGACTACCTGCTGCGCACCGACGACGGTTTCCCGGCGACCTATGCCGGCAGCGAGAATGCCTACTGCGGCAACTGTCACGGCACCAGCCCCGGTTCGGTGAAGGCGGCCAGCGCAGCGACACAGAACATCAATACCCATCAGAGCAAGCTCTGTGTGGCCTGCCACAATGTGCACGGGGACCAGAACATTCAGATGATCTGGACGGCCCGGGCCGACCAGGTCAGCCATGACCCGTCAACTACCGGCAAGTACGCGGCCGATGTCTTCTTCACCAACCTCACCGATTTCGGCCTCAATTCCTATGATGAGGACGATGGCGCTGCTGGCGGCGCCGGTGAAGCCAACGCTGACGACATCTGCGCCACCTGTCATTCCGTGGCGGCCGGCACCACGCACAACAACGTCGACAACAGCGTGGTCGATCACTACCAGGGGACCGACTGCTTCACCTGTCACGGTGGCCACGATGACACTGACGCTTTCAAGGTCGGGGTCGGTACCGCCTGTAACGACTGCCACGGCTTCCCACCGGCCACCGGCGCCCATCTGCTGCACAGCCAGTCGGCCAGCCCGGACAAGGATGTCGAGGACATCTCCGACTGCGCCTTCTGCCATACCGGTGCCGATGCCTACAGCTACGATTTGACCGCTGATACCGGAGCCTCGCTGAACCACAGCAACAGTGCCGGACGCAAGACAATTCTGGCGACGAGTGTCGGCTACAATGCGACCGATCTCAACTGTGCGACGGCTTGCCATACCTCGACGGTTGCCAATGGTGGTCGCTGGACTGACGCGATTGGTCTGGATTGCAATGCCTGTCACAGCGATGCCGCTGGCGGCAGTCTCTCAGCCAGCCATGAAGAGCATCTGGTGGCGGGCAAGCTTTGCACCGATTGCCACACTCTGGACGACGGGGCGACACCGGTCGTCGGTCCGCTGACCCACATTGACGACACCAGCGGGGCCAACGAAGGGGCCATGTATCAAGGGATGACAGTGGCTTTGGCAGATGAAGCAACTGTGACCCGGACCAACATGACCTTCGACGATCCGAACAACACCTGCTCCGGCTCCGGCGTGGCCGCCGGTTGTCATGCGACCGGTACCCCGGACTGGGATGTCGCCATCCCGCCGACGGCAGCAGGCTGTATCTCCTGCCACACCGATACGACCACCGCTGCCTACAACCCGGTTTCCGGTCTGCATGGCAACGCGACACCGCCGACCGTGACCGGCAATGCCCATGACGACAGCTTTGACGACGGCAACACCGGCACAGCCGACTGCATCACCTGCCATACCCTCAGTCCGTCGACCGTCCATATCAATGGCGCTCTGAACAGTGGTGCGGCGATCACCGTAGCCGCCATTGCCGGCTACTCCCAGGCCAACGGGACCTGCGCGACGACCTGTCACAGCGCCGGTACCGTCTGGGCCTACAAGTGGGCGACCAGCGCCTACAACAGCGACGGCAGCGAATGCGCCAACTGCCACGGCGACTATGCCAACGGCTGGGTCACGGGAGTTGCCCCCCACACCGAAAATCCGACCCGCGGCAGCAAGCACAACAATGCCGGAACGCTGACCTATCCGTGTACCGACTGCCACGCCATCGGTTCGGCGTCCGGCTACAACTGGACCAGTCAGTGGGATCCGACCGGCACGACCAGCAACCACGGTGACGGGTTCATCACCATGAACCAGACGGCGATTAATACCTTCGCCATCGATACGGTGCCGAATCCCGATCGCGCCGGGTGCACTACCGCGTCCTGCCATGGCAACGATGCGGCCCACAACTTCACCGTGACCACGACAGCTTTCACGACGGCGACGGTAGCCGGCAACGAGCCTTCGGTTCTCTGTTCGAGTTGCCATGGCGGCACGGTGGGAACCAATGCCAACGGCTACTGGCCTGACGGCACCCTCGAGGAAGATACAGCCGGTGCCCACGCCAAGCACATTACAGCCCTTGCTTCTGAAGTCTACAATGAAACGGTCGCTCAATTGCTGACCGACAACACAACCGGCAACCCGACCCTGACCTCTGATGAGAAGCAGAAGGAGCTTTGCTCTTACTGCCACAATACCCCGGGTTCTGATGGCGACCACGGTATCGTTGCCAACCTGCCGGCGGAAGTGAACAGCATGTTCGGCATGTGGACCAAGGCGGCCGACAACGGCGTCTATGACAATGTCGCCGACACCTGTGCCACCGTCGATTGCCACTTCAACAAGACCACGCCGGACAACACCTTCGGCTGGTACGATGGCAACGCCAGCGCTTGTGTGATGTGCCATGTCGACGTGACGTCCGATACCGCACATACCGCTCACACCGGGGCCGCTACCACCTTCGGTATCAGCATCGCTTGCGCCGACTGTCATGATGCCGCGACCGACTGGGCCGGTAATACGGCTCCGGCAACCGGCCATCTCGATAACACCTACAGCGTCAGCGGTGGTGTCGCATTCACTTACAGCGCCAACACCTGCGGCACCAACGCCTGTCACGAAGACGGCAAGGGTGGGGCGCCGGCCGACAACACCTACACCTGGGGAGCAACCCTGGGCGACTGCAGCATCTGCCACGCCGCCAGCCCGACGACCGATGCCCACAGCGTGCATATCGCCAACGGCAGCTACGTACCGAACAGCTGTAATGACTGCCATGCAGTGGCAACGGCCGGCACCCATATTGATGGCGCTGTAACCTACGGCGGCGAGATTTCCGCCGCTCCGGGCAACGGCTCATGCACCAACACCTGCCACATCGCCGGCGATGCCGGCGACTGGGCCGGCGGCACTCCGGCTCTGGCCTGTACCGATTGTCACAGTGGCAGCGGCGCTTCGGCCTACATCGGTGGTGACAAGTCGAGCATGTCCGGGCCGAACAATATGCCGCAGTTCGGTATGCACACCGTCACGGCAACGGTCTCCGGCGTGGTGCATGATCACACCATCGCCGGTGCCGGCGGCGACTGCGCCTTCTGCCATGTCTCCATGCCGGCACCGGGCGGCAGCCATGTCGATGGCACCTTGCTGGCTGACGGCCCGGCTAATACCGACCGTGGCATGTTTGCCGGTTTCAGCGACGGCACACCGCCAACCTGCACCACCGCCTGTCATAGCGCGGGCACCACCTGGACTTACAAGTGGTCGGCAACTGCCGCAAACAGCGACGGCAGCGAGTGCGCCAACTGCCATGGCGACTACACGAACGGCTGGAATGCCGGCGTCGGCCATGCGCTGAATGCGACACGCGGTAATTCGTCGGCCCATAACGATACCGGTAACCTGAGTTACGAATGTACCGCCTGTCATGTTGTCGGCGCGACCACCGGCAACTATCCGTGGGCCAGCGGCAGCAACGATTGGGCGACGGAAGGGACCACCCTGCACGGCGATGGCAACATCGACATCAACAACAACACTGCCGTGCATGTTCGCAGCGGCACGGCCGGTTGCACCGGGTGCCACGCCGCCAACGACGGCAGTCACGATTTCCCGATTTCAGCATGGACACCCAACTATGTGGCCGGTGATTCCCCTGCGGTCGGTGGTGGCTGCAACAGCTGCCACAGCAGCGGTGCCGATCCGGATTATCCTGACGAGAACTGGCCGGGCCATCTCAGTACCTATCCGTCCCGCGGCGGCAAACACAAAGAGCACGTCCAGGCGATTGCCGCGGCGATGCCCGGTGGCAACACTCAAGCCAACCGGAATAACAGCTGCAACTACTGCCACCTGAATCCTGGTGAGCCGGGTCATAACGACAATGTGTCGCCTTCGGCCGATTTCAGCATCCGTCATATCCTGAATCAGGCGCAGGTCGATCCCGATCCGGTCATCAATGGTGGCGGGACAAACTATGTGACCTGTTCAACGATCGATTGTCATTTCAACAACGCGGTCACACCGCACTGGTACACGGACAACATCGCTCCGGCGCAGGTCGCACTGACCGCCAGTCTCACCGACCCGGCCGTTGAACCACGCTCGATCCGTCTCAGCTGGACCTCGCCGGGCGATGACGCCAACGTCGCCGACACCACCGTCTATCGCTACGACATGCGCTACGGCACCAGCAGCGCCATCGCCAGCGATTTCGTCCGCACCGACAATTATGTCGGCGGCCTGCCCCTCGCCTACATGCAGGGGACGCTGCAGGATGTGCTGGTCGACAGTCTGACGCCGGGTCAGACCTATTACTTCTCTCTGCGCAGTCAGGATGTCGCCGGCAACTGGTCGTCGCCGTCGCCGGTGGTCAGTGCGGTTGCCAGCGGCGACACACTCAAGCCGTACTTTAACGGCGTCAACCGGGCGCGCAAGGGAGATCATTCAGCAACTATCAATGTTGAATGGTCGCACGCCGAAGATCACACCATGCCGGTGACCTACAACATCTGGATGAAACCGGCAGCGGCCGGCGCCCTCGATATGGATGTCGATGCGCCGACCATCATTGGCTTCAAGGGCTACAAATATCAATTGACCGCCGCCGACGGTGTGGTCAACGACATGGAGCACTTCATCGGCGTGCGTGCCTGCGACGGCGTGACGCCGACACCGAATTGTGACAGCAACACCGAGATTGTCTCGGTGACGCCGACCAATGTTCCCGAAGTTGAAGTGACCAACCATGCCTACGTGACCAGCACAGGTACGACATGGGAAAAAGACGGTTTGACCGGCGCCGGCGTTGTCGGTGCAAACCTGCCGCTGGTTTTTGCCTCCGCAAGTAACAATACCTATGACGTTACATATTTTGCCGACACCTTTGCCATCTATCTCGATGTCGGCAACAGCGCGGCAACGGTGCGGGTTGAGATCGGTTATTCAACCAATGGCAGTGATTTCGTCTCTCTCGGCCTGTTCAAGGATGTTGTGACGGGTTCACGTTCCGATCGTGTCTACCAGTTCAAACTGGCCGATGTCGCCGGCAAGACGATTGCGATCGGTCAACGTCTGGCGGTCCGTCTTTCCGAAGTGACAGCGACCGGTGTCAAGGCGAACTACGGTACGGCTACGTTCCGTGGCGACCTGACGGTCGCCGAGCGCAAGGTCAATCTGCCACCGACCGATCCGGCCCTGCAGGCGACGGTCAACGGTGCTCTGGTCAATATGACCTGGACTGAAGCAACCGACACGACAGACGGTGTTACCGACGAGGTGCATTACGACCTCTACGGCTCCGACGATAACGGTGCCACCTGGAAGTATCTGATTGCCACCGGTCTGCCGGCGACGACCACCGCCTACTCCTGGAACACTCAGATGCACGGCATCGCCCTGAACGGCGCGGCCAATGTCGCGGTGAAGATCGAGGCGGGTGACGGTTTTGCGCATACCGAATCGTCGGTTAACTGGCTCTCGGTGAATAACGCCAGCGACAATGTCGCCCCCGATGCCATCACCGATCTGGTGGTCAAACGGCGGGCCAAAGGTGGTGCGGTGATGCTGCGCTGGACCGCCCCTGGCGACGACTTTGAGAACAACGGTCGCGCCACCTACTACGATGTGCGCTATGACACACGGCAGATTATCGAAAGCGGCGGGGACGGCATCAGCACCGTGAACTTTGCCGACGCGACCCGCTTCTTCGGCGCGCCACTCCCCGGTTTTGGCGGACACATCGAGGAGATGGAGATCACCGGTCTCGAACCGCTGACTCCCTACTATTTCGCCATCAAGACCTACGACGAAGGCGGCAATGCCTCGGCGATCTCAACACCGAAGTCCACCACGCCGACACCGTCTGATCAGGAGACCGGCGGTCCGCGCTGCGGCATGTGTCACACCACGGCGCCGAGCGTCGTCGAGAGCGTCGGCAACCATCGGATTCACGGCATCACTGTCGCCGACTGTACCCGCTGCCACGGCAGCCAGGTCGCCAGCTTCGGTCTCGATCACCAGGACGGTGTCCTGCTGATGGGCTGGAGCACCAACGGCCCGCAGCAGGCGCTCATCGACGGCACCCGCATCTATTACACCGACGACGGCACCCCGGCCGGCAACGTTCTCTACGACGATCCGGACGGTGGTGGCGGCTTCTATAACGGCAACTTCAACGGCATCGGCGACGGCATCGACGATGGCACCTGCATGAATTTCGTTGCCGGTTGTCACGGTCCGGCCGGCAGCCCCGGTTATCAGCAGCCGAACTGGATCTCGACGGCCAAACTCGACTGTGCCAACTGTCACGGTGATCCGAATCGCACTGTCGGCAGCTTCTACGGTCGCGATTTTGACGCGACCATCGCCAATGGCGGCATCGTCCCCGACCAGGTGAAGGGGGCGCCGCCGATCGACAACCACGGTCTCAGTACCGGCAAATTTGTCGGCCAGCACGAGAAGCATCTCAACTACAGCTTCCGTTTCGCGAAGGGGGACAGCTGCAATCTCTGTCACCCGGGTCGTTACAGCGACAAAAACGATCTCGACGGCAAACATGGCGACGGCTACATCGACGTCGAACTCTACAAGGTGGCTGCCGGTGACGACGCTCAGTGGTCACCCGGAACGGAGAGTACCCCCGGGACCTGCGGCAACATGTCGCCCGATAGCTGTCATCCGTCCACCTCGACACCCACATGGGACAGCGCACAGAGCTTTGAATGCCGCGAGTGTCATGGCATGGGAGGGAAGTCCCTCAGTCATGTGACCGATCCCAACGGCGCCGGCTTCGTCGATGACGGCTTGGGGAACTGCGAGTGGTGCCATTTTGGTGGCCATCCCCTCGATGACGTTGGCGGCACATCCCTGATTCTCGCCAACAGTTCCCAGGTCGGTATTGACTATCGCTCCGGTGGTATCCACCTGCGCAAAGCAATCGGCGGGCGCTCTGCTGTTCAGACCGAGGCCGAACTCTGCTGGTCCTGCCACGACAGCAACGGCATCTCCGAGTGGGGAGCCGACAATGGCAGCAACAACCTGTCGACCCGACCACCGAATGCTGCTATCTACAACTACGGCACGGTCACCGGCTCCAACTGGACTACAGCCACCTGGAGCAGTGCGGTCACCAATTTCAGCTACAAAACCGGCGCTATTCAGTCGACCCATTCGACCAATGAGTTGGGAACCAGCGCAGTGAGTGGTTCCATGGGGTCTTATGCTGAGACGGTTGATGCCGTTGCCGACATCCGCTGCTCCAACTGCCACGACGTACACAACCTCAACAAGGCCCCCGGTGACGATATGACCGGTCAGCCCTATCTGCGCGGCACCTGGGTCAGCAATCCGTATCCGGAGGATGGGGCGCCGTGGGGCAAAACCTATGCGGCGGTTGTCGCCATTTACGGTGCCGTACCGCGTGCCGGTGGTAACGAGATGGGTGGCTACCAGATCGACCAGAACAATGACTATCCGACCGCCGGCCTCTCTTTGGCGACTTCGGCCGGTCTCTGTACCCTCTGCCACGGGACCGACGTCGATAACATGGACAAGACCCCTGGTGAAAACCTCTGGATCGGCAGCAATGGTCACAGTAATGCGGCGATTGGAGGGACTGCCAGCAATGCGGCGAATATCTTCGGTAATGGTGTCGGTGGTCGGCCAACGAGTGCCGCGTTGCAAGTTGTTACCGGTAGTTATGATGCCACGGATATCTACACCATGGGGATGCAAAACCCGCCACTTTTGGGGACCACGGATTGGGTCTATGGCTACAGAAACGCGCAAAGCAAATCCCCCAGTTATCTTCCCGTAATTGGCGCATCACAGCCGCGAGCATACAACTCATTTACTTGGGGAGTAACTATCGACGACGCAACGATCGATGTCGGTTACCATGCCTTCACTTGCTCGAAGTGTCACAATCCGCATGCCTCGCGTCTGCCGAAACTGATGATTACTAACTGTCTCGATACCCGGCACAATACCTGGCAGTCGAGTGCGGCAGGTCAGGGGGGAGGAGTACAGGCCGACTGGACCACCAGTACCTACGATAACGGCGAACAGATCGCCACCTGGAACACCGCCCAGAACTGCCACCGCTACGACCCGCATGATAATGTCGGTGGCTGGAACAAGGTGACCCCGTGGTGACCCTTGCCACAGGCCACAAAAACGCATAAACAGCACCGAAGGCCGGGTCCCCCCGGCCTTCGCTCTATCGGGACATGCCCGCTAACGTCCCAGGCGGTCTGAATTGACAACACAGGGTCGACTGTTTTACATTCGAGCTCGTTAAGAAGATTCAGATGGGGAGGGCAGAATGAACTGGAAAACTCTCGGCTTGCTCGGTCTGCTGGTGCTTCTGCTCGGCGCCTGCGACCGTGAACCGCAACACGAAACCTCGGTGGCCCGTTCCGACGTGCAGCGCACCGGTATCTACCAGGCAGCCGGCGGCGCCCTGCAGAGCCAGGCGTGGCGGGCCGATGGCGCGTCCTACCTGGAAGCGGCGCCGGCGGTGGCTGACCAAACGGTGATCTGGGGCGGACGCGACGGTACGCTGCGGGCGCAGAGCCTGCAAGAGGGTGGTTCTCTCTGGACGCTGCGGCTCGATGGGCCGATTGTCGCTTCGGTGACAGTATCCGGGGGCGAGGTCTATGTCGGCACCGAGGCCGGCAGTCTCTACAAGGTCGGTCTGACAAGCGGTCAGGTGATTGAGCAGATGGCGATCGGCAGCGGGGTGACGACCACGCCGCTGCTCGTCAAGGATCGCATCATCCTCGGCTGTGCTGACGGCCGCCTGCTCGCCTACGATGCGGCGCGCAAAACAGTCCTCTGGACCGTGCAGACCGGCGGCGCCATCGAAGGCGATCCGGCCCTGGCCGACGGTCTCCTCTACTTTGGCAGTCAGGACGGTTTCCTGCGGGCGGTCGAACTGGCGAGCGGCAAGGAGCGCTGGCGCATCGAGACGCGCGGCGCCATTGTCAGCGCGCCGGCGGTCGCCAAGGGGAGGGTCTACTTCGGCTCCCGCAATCGCAACTTCTACGCGGTTGAAGCGGCGACCGGCAAGCTGGTCTGGCGCTTCCGCGCCGCCAACGAGATCCGTTCCAGTGCCGCGGTCACCGATCAGCTGGTGATCTTCGGCTGCGATATCGGCATGGTCTACGCCTTGTCGCTCGATCAGGGGAAAGAGGTCTGGACCTTCAAGACCAAGGGGATGATCGACTCCGCACCGGTGGTCGCCGGCAAGACCGTCTATTTCGGCAGCCGTGACCGGCACGTTTATGCCGTCGATCTGGCGACCGGCGCGCCGCAGAAACAGTGGGAAGCGAGCAGCTGGATCATGGCCGATCCGGTTCCAGTCGCCAACGGCCTGCTGGTGGCGACCCGCAAGGGGGAGCTGCTGCGACTGCTGTGAAAGGGCGGTTGAATCGTTGATGCGTTTGATCGTGCAGGGGCGCGATTCACGCGCCCTTGGTTTTGTCCGTAATTGCGCCGGCACATGCGGGCGCGATAAATCGCGCCCCTACCGGTTCTCCGTCCCTGCCTCTTCCGCAACCGCCTCAATCCGGATATCATCGAAAATCACGCCGTCGCGGTCGTGCGTCCCCTCGCGGAACAGGATCAGATGGATCATCCCTGTTTCCGGGCCGCTGGTGAAGCGGAAACTCTGCTCCCCCTCAATCTTTCCGGTCAGGCGTGCGCCTTCGCGGCTGCCGCGAAAGTGCTGCTCGAACATCTCTTCGGTAAACTGCTCGCCGATCCAGAGAAACCGGTCAAACTCAAGAATGCCGATCCCGGCCGATGCGCCTTCGGGGAGGTCGGCCTGCAGGGTAAACGAGATCTGGTAGCCGGTTGCCGGTTCGACGGCAACCGGGGAGAACCAGGCGACGGAATCGATGGTGTTGATGCTGCGGAATCTCCAGGCGCGGTCGCCGGTTTCGCTCTTTTCGACCAGGCCGGAGACCCGACTCAGATGATCGATGAAGGTCGCCCAGTAAGCAAGGTTCTCGCTGTCGTCAGCCGGGCGGAAATCGCCGGCACGCGGGAACAGGGAGAGCTGCGGTTCGCCCTGGAAATCCTCGAACAGCGGCGGGCTCGGCGGCGGACCGGGATCCGGCTGCTCCGCCGGCACGCTCTCAGCGACTGCCGCTGGTGGAGCTTCCGTCTGCTGTGCAGTCTCCTGTGCCGGCGGTTGATCCTGACAACCCGCCGCCAGGGCAACCATCAGCACAGCAAACATGATTTTTCGTAATGGCATGGTAGAACTCCGTGGTTGAGACAAAACGCGTCGGCAGTCGGGCGTTATGTCTTCTCATCTCGTTCGCTGCGCTCACTCGGGAGGCAGAGACGCTGTGTGGGGCTGCAAGTCGCTGAGCCCTCTATATAACGCAAAGACACGCTGCTGGACATGATAAAATAGACGACGGCCCTGTCCGGTGTTATCCGAACAGGGCCGTCTCTTTGTTTGCCTGTCGGTCGACAGACGGTTGTTACCAGTAGTAACCGACGTTCAGGTTGACCCGGGTGGTCCGCTCATTGTATTTGGCGTCTGTCTTGTCGACCATGTTGCCGCCGCTGAAAATCATGTTCTCCCCGGAAATCACATCGAGGTAGGTATAGACCGGTCCCGAAGCAAACAGGGCGCCGACCACATTCTGCCAGATGGTCGGTTGACTGCTCTTGCGCGGTTCGATCAGGGTGTTGTCGGTGTAGAAGGTGATGCTGTCAAGCCATTTCCGGTTCACTGGAATGGTGTAGGCGACGTTGGCGATATAGAGATCCGCTTCGGCCGGAACGCCCCAGGAGAAGCCGAACGCTCCCATGGTGATGACATCATCATCGAAACCGGCCGGGTTCTCCGGGTCGTACTCGTAGGTGGCGTATTCAAGCTGGACATTCCAGTTGCCGTAGTTGCCGTTCATGTGCAGGGCGGACGCCCAATGATCGCCGGTTTTATCGGTGGCGTTGTTGTACAGCTGCCCCCACTGGCCGGAGACGCCGAACTCGCTGCTGCCGAGATCGCCGTGCTCCACGGTGTAGGCGAGACGGGCGTTGACCTGATTGGTCTCTTCATTGCCGTCCGCCTGGGCACCGGCATAACCGCCATCGGCGTTATTGATGACATCGATCGAATAGCGGTCGGCGTCACCGGGGCTGCCGAGTTCATCGTTCTTGTAGAAAGCGAGGGCCAGCTGCAGGGGGCCGTCGGCATAGAGCCCCTTGATCCCCATGTCGTAGTCATCTTCCAGGCCTATATAGTAAGCGCCGCTGAACCAGAAATTGTGCGAGGCGTAAGGCTGCAGGCCGAACGGCACCTGATGCACACCGGCCTGAACCTGCCACGTATCACTGATGTTGTAGCCGACATAGCCGTGGTGGATGGTGTGAAAGTCATACTCCGGGTAGAAACGGTACTCGGCCGAGAGCAGCCAGTTGCCGATGTCGCCGTCGAGGTTGAGACGGAACAGGTCGAAGGCGAAATCGCCGAAGGTTTCGTCTTGGCGGTCGTCCCAGTCCTTGTAGCCGTAGTTGACCCGCAGGGCGCCGCCGACATGGATCGGCTGCTTTTCGTCAAACACCTCTGCGACGACCTCCTTGACCATCGACTTCGATGCAGCGTCGAGGGGAGCGGTTGCCGCTGTTTCGGCCGGTTCCGCCTGTTGGCCGGCAACCAGCGCCTCGAGTTCAGCCAGGCGCTTTTCCATGGCGTCCATCTCGGCGACCCTGGTCCGCAGGGCGCGGATTTCTTCGAGGAGCGCCTGACTGTCGGCCGGCTGGGCCGCCAGGGCGAGGCCCTGGAGTCCCAGGGTGATCACAGTGAAAAAAATAACGAGTCTTGTGAGGCTTTGCATACGTTCTCCTTCTGGTCAATATAGAGTCGTGCGACTCGATTGCAGATGATGACGTCTGTCCGTCTGGTTACAGTGCTGCCTGCCGCGCGGCTTGCAGCCAGCCGTCCCAGGTGGTCCGGTTGGCCTCGATCCATTCGGCGGCATGGCGCTCGATATCCTGCTGCGATTTTTCACCGTCCTGCATGCGGGTGTTCTGTGTGTTGATGTCAGCCAGCGGCAGGGAAAACAGTTCGAAGAATGTGCGTGCGGCCGGGTTGGCGGCGAGGAAAGCGTTGTTGGCGACGATGCGGATATCGCTGACAACGAAGCCGGTCTTGAGCGGATCACTGACCGCGCCGGCGATCCCGCCGACCGTCATCCGCTCGACACTGGCCTGCTGCGATTCGTTCGGTCGAATTTCCGGAACATTGATCCAGAGCACATCTTTGCCCGGCTTGAGCTTGCCGATGGTCCAGTTCGGTGCCCAGGTATAGAAGAAGATCGGCTGGCCATTTTTGTAGCGGGCCATGGCGTCGGCCATGCTGGCCGCGTAACCGGCTTTGACCGGGTTGACATGGTCGGCAAGTTCGTAGACCTCGAAATGGTGAGTGATGACCTTTTCACATCCCCAGCCGGGCGGGCAGGCGGTCAGGTCGGCCTTGCCGTCACCGTCGGCGTCGAACGCTTTCTTCACTTCAGGGCGTTTGAAATCGTCCAGTGAGCTGATACCGAACTCTTCAACCGCCTGCTTCGAGACCAGGTAGCCGCTCAGGCCGCCGGCCTTGGCGACAAAACCTATGGTCTGCGCTTTCTGCGCGAACTCTTTCGGCAGCTGGTTGTCGTGCATGGGGAACCAGCCGTTGGCCCAGTAGTCGACATCGCCGAGAACGACCGATTGATAGAAGAGAGGGTTCTGCAGCTCTTTGGGCGATTTGACTTCGTAACCGAGCTCCTGCAGGCCGGCCCGGACCAGCGCCTCCTGGAAGTAGCCGGTATCCCAGGTAGCCCGGGCCGGCTGCACCGTGACCCCCTGGCCCGGGGCGGCGGACGGCTTCTGCGTGGCGGCCGCTTTTTCCTGAGGCGCCGGCGCCTCCTGTTGGCAGCCCGCAGTCAAGGCGAGGCTGGCGGCGGCGATCAAAGTCAACAAAAGTCTGTGCATGGTGTTGCTCCTTTCGTTTGTGGTGTCCAGGGTGCGTGCAGATCTGACGGTCTATTTCTGGGCGAAGCCCTGAGTGATGCGATCGAGAATCATGGCGAGCAGGACGATGGCCAGGCCGCCGATGGTGGCCAGGCCGATCTCCAGGGTGTTCAGTCCCTGCACCACCGGGTTGCCGAGGCCGCCGGCCCCGATCAGCGCGGCGATCACCACCATCGACAGGGCCATCATCAGGGTCTGGTTGAGGCCGGCCATGATCGAGGGGAGGGCCAGCGGGAACTGGACCTTGCGCAGCACCTGCCAGGGGGTGGCGCCGAAGGCCAGGGCCGCTTCGATCAGTTCCGGGTGGACCTGACGGATACCGAGACTGGTCAGGCGGACGATCGGCGGCAGGGCGAAGACGATGGTGGCCAGGATTCCGGAGACCGTGCCGATACTGAACAGCATGACCACCGGCACCAGGTAGACGAAGGAGGGCACCGTCTGCATGGCGTCGAGCACTGGGCGCAGGATTATTTCGAAGCGGTCGCTGCGACCGGCCATGATGCCGAGGGGGATGCCTATCAGGGCACAGAAGAAGACCGAGCTGATGACCATGGCCAGGGTGATCATGGTCTCCTGCCACAAGCCGAGAGCGCCGATTAGCAGCAGGGCGGCGACGGTAAACACTGTCGTCTTCTTGCCGGCGAACCGCCAGGCGGCCACGGCGAACAAGACGATCAGCACCGCCGGGTGCAGGGAGGTGAACAGCCATTCGAAGCCTTTCAGGCAGATTTCGATCGGTGCCTTGATCGCCTGGAAGATATCGCGGTGATTGAAGACCAGCCAGTCGACGAAATCCTGGACCCAGGTGTCGAGAGGGATCAGCTTTTCCTGGAACGCAAAGAATTTCATTGGTGCCCCCCTTGCGCGGTGGCCGGTTCCGTAGCGGCCGTATCTTCGGCCTGGCTGCGGTGCAGGGTGCGCAGGAACAGGTTTTTGGAGATGGCGCCGAGGTAGTTGCCGTGCTCGTCGAGGATCGGCAGCGGCCAGGGGTGGTCGGTCACCGCCGGCAGAATCTCCTGCATTGAGTCGCTGCTCCGGGCGGTCACGGCGTCTTCGATATAGGCGTTCTTCAGAAGATGCTCGCTCTCTGCTTTTTCGATCAGCTCCCGCAACGACTCGACGGAGACGATCCCGTGAAACTTGTCGTCGCTGTCGATGATGTAGCCGAATTCCCGGTCGTTTTTGATTAACCGCTGCAAGGCGGCCCGGGGATTCTTGCCGTCGGTGATGCGGATGGTCACCTGGGTATCGCTGGCGATGTCGCCGGCAGTGAGGATATTGGTCGGATCGACGCCGCGGAAGAAGGCGCGCACGTAGTCGTCGGCGGGGTTCTGCAGGATCTCCTCGGGGGTGCCGACCTGGACGACGCGCCCACCTTCCATAATGGCGATCCGGTCGCCGATGCGCATCGCTTCATCGAGGTCGTGGGAGATGAAGACGATGGTCCGCTTCGACTTGGCCTGCAGTTTGAGCAGCTCGTCCTGCATCTCAGTACGAATCAGCGGGTCGAGGGCCGAGAACGCCTCGTCCATCAGCAGAATTTCCGGATCGACCGCCAGCCCGCGCGCCAGGCCGACCCGCTGCTGCATGCCGCCGGAGAGTTCGCCCGGCTTGCTGGCCGCCCAGGCTTCCAGGCCGACCTGGCTCAAAGCGTCGAGGGCGCGCTGTTCGCGAGTCGTCTTGTCGACCCCGTCGAGTTCCAGGCCGAAGGCCGCATTCTGCAGCACGGTCATGTGCGGCATCAGGGCGAACGACTGGAAGACCATGCTCATCTTGGCGCGGCGCAGCTTGACCAGCTGGTCGTTGCCCATGACGAGAATATTCTCGCCATCGATCAGAACCTGCCCCGAGGTCGGTTCGATCAGGCGGTTGAGCATGCGCACCATGGTCGACTTGCCGGAGCCGGACAGCCCCATGATGACGAAGATCTCGCCACGGATGATGTCGAAGCTGGCGCCCTTGACACCGACCGTCGAGCCGGTTTTTTCGAGGATCTCTTCTTTGTCGAGACCCTTTTTGATCAGCTCCAGGGCCTTCTTCGGCTGGGGCCCGAAAATCTTGTAGAGATTTTCGACACGGATTTTGACGTCTTGCATAGACCGACCTTTCTTCTCCGGCCGTGGCATGGAAGCGATAAAGACGCATGCCAAAATCGGCGCGGGGCATAAAAACCGGGAACGCGGCAGAAACAGCAGACGGATGCTTCTGAACGGCAACATCCCGGATGAGGTCAATTTTTCACGGCGGACAGAGCAACCCGCAACCAGACATTGATGAGACAATCAATCGCTGGTGCTGCTCCGGGTGGAAACGGGTGCCGTTGCGTAATTCTCCGCGGGACATTGCATCCCGGGAGCTGCTTCGATGACACCCTGACGGGATAAGGTCGGAACACCCTGACCGGGTGGCGCCTTGTGTCGGAGCCAAACCCTAACAATTCAAGCGGCGAAGGTCAACCCCTGGGCCGGCTTTTATCCGGGATCTGCCGTACTCAACCTTCCGGTATAATGAACCCGCAGGGGAACAGAGGTTACCGGGTGGTTACAAAATCACAACGAACCCCCCTGCAAAAGTCCTGTCATCCCCGAGAGCCTTTATCTTCGATCCAGTCGTTTCAGTAAGTTAAACTCTGAATTCCGGCCGAAAGCCTGCCAGAATGACGTCTTTTGGGGCTGGGGCTTATGCAAGACCCTCAATTCTGCTATATTTTAAGCGTTTTCAACGTCGCCAGGGAGAATTTATGAGCGAACTGCTGCACACCAGTCCGGTCGGCCATTTCAGCCGCGGTTTTTTCGTCACGTTTCACAGTTTGCGCCTGCTGCGAAGTCACCCGCGCCTGCTGCCGTATATCGTCATTCCGTTTCTGATCAATCTCCTGGTCTTCTCCGGGGCCGTTTATCTCGGTCTCGACTTTTTCGCTGACACCGTGGTCGGCATGCTGCCGCAGGGGGACGCCTGGTACTGGGTGCTCCTCTCCTGGCTGCTCTGGATTTTGGCGGTACTGGTGACCGCCGTGCTGGTCTTCTTTACCTTTACCGTGGTCGGCAACCTGATTGCCTCGCCGTTCAACGACCTCCTCTCCGAACGCACCGAGGAAGTGCTGACCGGCCGCGGCAGCGACGAACCGTTCCGCATGGGACAGTTTCTGCGCGACGCCTGGAGCACGCTGCTTCTCGAAGCGCGCAAGATCAGCCTGTTCGTCATCGTCATGCTGCTGATCCTGCCGTTGAACCTGATCCCCGGGTTCGGCAACACCCTCTATTCGCTGCTGGCGATCAGCCTGACCCTGTTCTTCCTCTGCGTTGAATATCTCGGCTTCGCCATGGCGCGCAAACGGCTCTATTTCCGCGAGCAGCGCCGCTTTATCTTTGCCCGCAAGTTTCTCATGCTCGGTTTCGGCTGTGGCGTGATGACGGTCCTCGCCATTCCGTTTCTGCAGATGCTCTGCATCCCGCTGGCGGTGATCGGCGCCACCCGGCTCTGGTGTGAAGAGGCTGGCGGCGCGGTGTCGCCCTCTGCTGCTGAGTGAAAGTTGATGGTATTGTGGCAAAAAACAGGGAACAACCAACGGGTTCTTCTGGACATAGATTCTGTCTGGGAAAAGATAACGCGAAGGCGCCAGGGGGGAAGGCTGGAATCAGCAGCCCTGGATGTGCTGAACAGTTACCGAAAAAGTTAACAGGAAAGGTTCCGATGAAGTCACTTCTGCTGAAAATGGTCGATGAGGCCGGCCGGCTGCTGCTGGAGATGTTCGACAAGGGGATCGCCGTCGAGTTCAAGGGCGCCGACGATCTGGTGACGGCCGCCGATCGCGCCTGCGAAGCGCACCTTGTCGCGCTGTTGCGCCAGCACTGCCCCGACCATGACATTCTCGCCGAAGAGGGGGACTATGGCGCACGCCGCTCCAGTCACTGCTGGATCATCGACCCCCTTGACGGCACCACCAACTATGCCCACGGGTTCCCCTGGTTTGCCGTCTCCATCGCCCTGCAGGTCGACGACCGGCTGGTCCTCGGCGCGGTCTGCAACCCTTACACCCGGGAGATCTATCTGGCCGAGCGCGGTCGGGGCGCGACCCTCAACGATCGCCCGCTTCGGGTTTCGACCATCGACCGCCTCGACCGGGCGATGCTGGCGACCGGCTTCGCCTACGACCACAAGGAGAATCCGGTCAACAACTACGATCATTTCGAGCATTTCCAGCGGGCCGCCCAGGCTTGTCGTCGTCCGGGAGTGGCCAGTCTCGATCTGGCCTGTGTGGCTGCCGGTCGCTTCGACGGCTTCTGGGAGATGAACCTCAAGCCGTGGGATATCGCCGCCGGGGTGCTGCTGGTCGAGGAGGCGGGCGGCCGGGTAAGCGATTTTGCCGGCACGCCGATGCCGTTGACCCGCCGGGAGATTCTGGCGAGCAACGGTCTGCTGCACCAACCGATGCAGACGATTCTGGCGCACGGTCGACGTCTGCCGGTGGCGGATGCCGGGGAGGGCGGTCGATGATCAGTCTTTATCGCCGCACGGCGCTGCTGCTGCCGGTCGCTCTGTTGCTCCTCTGGCCGCAGACAGGTCAAGCCTCTGTCATCGCCCTGGTGAACGAGGGCGCCGCTCTGGTCGCCAGGGGTGAATACGCCGCGGGTCTCGAGCTGCTGCATGAGGCAGAGGGCCGGCTTCCCGACCGGAGCACGGTCGCCGGCCTGCTCGGTCACGCCTATATCGGCCTCGGATACCAGTCTCTGCAGGCGAGGCAGCCGGAGGCGGCTCTGGACGCGTTCCTGGCTGCCGAGGCTTACCGGCCGGACGATGTCCAGCTCTGGCAGGGGGAGGCGATCGCCGCCCTGCATCTCGGCCGGAACGCGCAGGCTGAGGTGGCGGTGCAGCGGGCGCTCGGCCTGGCCACCGAAGCGCCGCACCTGTATGCCCTGCTCGGCCGGATCCGTTATGCCGCCGGCGACATGGCCGGCGCCCTCAGCGCTCTCGAACAGGCGCGTGATCTCGGTGGTGACGAGAAGGTGCTGGCGCTGCTCGCCAAGGTCGAACGGGAGTGGCAGCACGAGCAGGGGATGCAGCGCGATTACGGCTCGGTCTTTCACCTCTCTTACGCCGATGACGGCCGCAGCGATCTGACTGACGCGATCCTCGCCACCCTGGAGAAGGCCTACGCCGAACTCGGCGCCGAACTCGACTACTATCCCGACATCGAAGTGCCGGTCCTGCTCTACACCCGGCAAGCTTTTCGGCAGGTGACCAACTCTCCGGACTGGGCCGGGGCGCTCTACGACGGCAAGATCCGCATCCCCCTGGGGGGACTGCAACGCATGACTCCGGAACTCAAGGCGCTGCTCTATCACGAGTACGCCCATGCCCTGCTGCGCTTCCTCGGGCGCGGCCGGCTGCCGCACTGGCTGAATGAAGGTTATGCGGAACTGGCGGGGCGCCGACATCACGATCCGGGTCTGGAGCAGCTGCAGCAGGCCCGGGCCGCACAGCGGCTGCTCTCCTGGGAGCGTCTGGCGGACGGCTTCGAACAGCTGCCGGCAGAGCAGGTCCGACTCGCCTACCAGCAGAGCTATGCGCTGGTCGCCTTTCTGATCGACCGCTTCGGCTGGCACCTGTTCCGCGACCTGGTCGAAGCCCTGGCAGACGGGGCGACCCTGGCAGGCGCATTTCACGTCGCTTATGGTGATTACGGGATGGACTGGGAGCGGTTGCAGGAGAGCTGGCGCGAGGGACTGTGAGGCTGGATGGTTGTCTCCCCCGCTCTCTCACCAGGACGGGAGAGAGCGGGGAGGGGAGAAGACCGCTATTCGTCGGCCGGTTTTTCGGTATGCCGCAGGGCATCGATCTCTTCTTCGAGCATCGCCGCTTCGGCCTTGAGACCGTCGAGCCGGTCAAACAGACTCTGCACTTCCGGGGTCTCGGTCGGCCTCTCCTGCCCCTGGCCGCGCAGATCATCGATCAGCCGGCCGAGGTCGCCATGGGACGCGGAAATCCGCTTGTGTATGGCCGAGAGATCGATCTTCTTCTGCACCAGCAGCTTGTACTGCTGGGCCTTGAAGGTCGCCGTCGACCACGCGTGCCGGGTGTTCTCCCACAGCTTTTCTGTGGTCTCCTTGAGGTTATCGGTGACATCCTTGAAGCGATCGGCCTGGTCGCCCGCCGGCTGCCCCTGCTCGTCTGCGGCGTCACTGGCGGTCGCCTCCTGCGGGTCCGTCCCGGTCTCGCCGGCCTTCGCTTGCGTTTCGATGACAACCGTCTCCGGCCCGGCTTCGGCAGCGGCGGAGCTTTCCGTCGTGTCCTGTTTTTTCTCTTGGTCAGTCATGATCAACTCCTTTGGTAACGTATTAACGATACAACGAATCAACGATTCAACGGTCAGTCCGATATACTAACACTTGTTCCGTGCCGGTCAAGCCGATCCGGCGGTTGTGCCGTGATCCGTGAACCTTGCTCCCGGCGTATTCCGGTTCCGTTAATAACTGCCTTTCCTCCGCGTCTCTGCGCCTCTAGTGAGCGCAGCGAACGGGCGTGAGTCGCTTTGGGTTCTTCATGGTCAAAATCGTCTCACGCAAAGCCGCGAAGCCGCAAAGAAGGGCAGAACCTTGAAAGGCTGATAAAGCGCCATTCTATCGCTATCTCTATCGCTATCGGGATCGAAATCGGCAATAAAAGTCCCCCTTTGACAAAGGGGGATATAGGGGGATTTGCCCTTTTCTGCCTCCAACCCGTTGCCACCGTAATCGGATCCCGGGGACTGTCCCGGCAGTTCACGGGACTGTTCCCCTGCTCACCTCTCCGCCGAACAAACCATCTTGACC
>JAVVDS010000046.1:0-21463 GCA_032251295.1 Desulfuromonadales bacterium
CGGCATAGCGGTTCCATTTTTCGCTGCCGGTCTGGCGGCGGTCGATGGGCTGATCAAAATTATAGAGCGGTTGCGTCATGAGCAATTCCTGGTGGTTTTGGCCGCGCTACCGCCTGTTCTGGGCGAACGGCTGATCAACGAGGACGGCAAGCCGGTCTTTGTTCTGGGGGGGATGTGGGTCTGACCCGGGGCGACCTGCGTCAGGTGCAACTGGCCAAGCGTTCCCTTTGCTCCGGGGCAAAAGAGATCGGTGTGCGGCGTCCAGGCATGCAGAGACGCGGCTGAAGTGGCAACGCCCTGTGCTCATCGCGATGCGTCCAAGACGCCCGTTATTCGCTCTTGAGAGAAGCCATATCGATTGAAAAGCGGTACTTCACGTCCGACTTGGTCATCCGTTCATAAGCCTCGTTGACCTGCTGGATCGGAATGATCTCAACGTCGGCGGTGATGTTGTGTTCGCCACAGAAATCGAGCATCTCCTGGGTCTCTCTGATGCCGCCGATCAGCGAGCCGGACAGGCTCTTGCGGCCGAACAGCAGGGCGAAGGCGGAGACCTGCAGCGGTCTCTCCGGAGCGCCGACCAGGGTCAGGTTGCCATCGAGGCCGAGCATCTGCAGATAGGCGTTGACATCGTGATCGGCGGAGATGGTGTCGAGGATGAAATTGAAAGTGCCGGCATGGCGTTTCATCTCCGCGGCGTCAGTCGACATAATGACCTCATCGGCCCCCAGACGGAGTGCGTCGGCCTTCTTCCCCGGCGAGGTGGTGAAGACCACGGTATGGGCACCGAAGGCCTTGACGAACTTGACCCCCATGTGCCCCAGACCGCCGAGACCGACCACACCGACCTTCTTCCCCTTGATGTCGCCCCAGCGCCGGATCGGCGAGTAGGTGGTGATGCCCGCGCACAGCAGTGGCGCGACGCCGGCCAGCTCGAGATGCTCCGGGACTTTGAGCACGAAACGTTCATCGACGACGATGCTCTCCGAGTAGCCGCCATAGGTGACCGGCGCCGTACCGTGCCTGTCCGGTGAATTGTAAGTGAACGTCGAGCCGGGACAGAACTGTTCGACATCCGCCTGGCACGCCGGACACGATCGGTCGGCATCGACCAGGCAGCCGACACCGACGAGATCCCCCGCCTTGAATCTGCTGACCGCACTGCCAACCCTGACGACCCGGCCGGCGATCTCGTGTCCCGGCACGCAGGGGTAGGTTGTGGGCATGACGCTGTGCCATTCGTCACGCACCTGGTGAAGATCGGAGTGGCAGATGCCGCAATAGAGAATGTCGATCTGCACGTCGCGATCTGTTGTTGCGCGACGCTTGATGGTGTCAGCGGCCAGGGGTGAAGTGGCGCTGGCAGCAGAATAGGCTTTGACCTGACTCATCTCGCTCTCCTTTGGAGGAACTTTGGGGGGACCGGGTTCTGAAATTGTGGCGGGTGGGGCGGGCAACCTTGCACCAAGTTTAGGAGAGAATCACAAAAGTGCAACTGTATGAGATTCTTGCAAAAGACACATTCACCCTTCGACAAACTCAGGGCGAACGGCTCTGGCTTGTCTAACCAGCTGAAATCCCGTTCATGGTGAGCTTGTCGAACCAGCTGAAATCCCGTTCATGGTGAGCTTGTCGAACCAGCTGAAATCCCGTTCATGGTGAGCTTGTCGAACCATGGGCTGAGGGCTTTTGCAAGAGGCTTGACTGTTAAAAGATGACCGCTCTCGGGGGGCACTCGTGTGAGTGTCCCCCGAGAGTGTCCCCGATCCCTCATCAGTGGGCATGTCCCTGCTTGTCGGCCGGCTCACCGTGGTGCGGTCCGGCATGCACCGCTGCGACGATCCCTTCGACATAGTGCACATAGGTGACGTAGTCGGCGACGAAGGCGCGGCCGGCGGCGACACTCTCCGCAGCGTGCCGGCGACTCTCAAGCGCGGTGGCGAAGCGCTCGCGAATACCTTCCTCGACATGGCTGGCGATCGCTTTGGCGAGGGCATCGACCGAACCCTGTTCCAGTGCCCGGTCTGCCTTGGCGATCGGTGCCGGAATGGTTCCGGCCGCTTTCACGCCGGTGAACGGCGCCCCTTCACCGGCGCGATGGACACGCACCAGGGTCTCGAAGAACCAGGTGTCGGCCAGCCCTTGCGCTTCGTCGCCGAGCTTGCGCACCGCCAGGGTCTGGTCGAAAGCGTGGCGAATCTCTGCTTCATCCTCGGTGCGCACCCATTTCAGCAGCGGCGTGATATTCTCTGTGTCGAGGGCCGCGCGCGCCTCGATGATCACCGGGCCGTCGAGGGCGTCGCAGTGCGCCCAGGCAAAGTGAGGTGTCAGCAGTAAACCGGTTGCCAGGGCCAGAACTGTCCAGAGGGTGAGTCGCGTCTTGGTCATCGTTCTTCTCCTTTGTGGGTTGGTAGAATTTTACTGTCAAATCTCTCGACAGCAAGTACGCAGGGGGGGGCGGAATGTGACAGTGGTGGCGATTTTTTTGGTTGGTGTCACATCCGGCAGGCTTGCCGCGTACTGACAGATAGTGAAGGGGTGAGATCGTTGTGACCGACGAAGAGTTGATGCGAGCCTACGGGGCAGGTGATCAGGAGGCCTTTTCCCGGCTGTATGAACGGCACAAGAACCGCCTGTTCGGCTACCTGCTCGGCAGGCTCCGCGACCGTGCCGCTGCCGAGGAGGTCTTCCAGTCCGTGTTCCTGAAACTCCATCGTACCCGCGATAGCTACCGCGCGGAGTTGCCGTTTCTCCCCTGGCTGTTCACCATCGCCCGCAGCGTCCTGGTCGATCACTTGCGCCGGGAAAGTTCCCGTCAGTCACGCATCATTCTCGACGAAGAGCGGGTCGGGGCGGCCGTGGCGGAGACGCCGGCAGAGCCGATGTCGTTTGCTGCTCTGCTCGCTGCGATGCCCTCCCTCAGCACGGCGCAGCGTCAGGTGCTGGAGCTGCGCTTCGCTGAGGGGCTGAACTTCCGGGAGATTGCCGAACGGCTCGACCTGACACCGGCCAATGCCCGGCAGCTGGCCAGCCGGGCGCTGGGCAGACTGCGCCGGCTCCTGAGCGGAAAAGGAGATGTCTCATGATGTCTGACAATGAGCGCCAGCAGTGGCGGGAGTTTCGTGATTTCGTCAACGCCGCGGAGGTGGCGCCGGGCGCGGCGCTGGATGCGCGCGTCACCGGTGACATTGACAAGGCGCTGCGACGTGAGCCCTGGTGGATCGGTTGTAAAATGACTCTGGTGCAGGTCGCCTCCGGGCTGGCCACGCTGACGGTCTGCCCGCAATTCGGCCTGGGGTGGGGTGACCACCTCCCCTGGCACGCCGGCCATGCCGGCGCGCCGGCCGTGCTGTTCTCTCTGGTGTGCGGCATGCTGTTTGTGAGCTGCGGCGGCCTGCTGTGTGCGCTGCTGCTGCGGCGCAGCGAGTTGGCTCGCGCCCACAAGATGAGTGTCAGCTATTTTCTCGGCTACGCAGGGGGGGCCTACCTGGTACTGCTTCTGCTCGGTACCGAAGCGTTTCTGTTCACCTCTCTGGCCTGGATCCCCGGCGCCGTCCTCGGCAATCTGGCCGGATTTTCTGCAGGACACGCCGTACGCCGGCGTTTGGCCTGACGGCAATCTCCTGGCAAAAAAGTTCGGGGGCAGATCTTGTCACTGACGACGGGACCGGCCGAGGGAACAGCCGATGCCGATCAGGCAGAGCCCGCAGAAAATCAGCAGCGCCAGCTGCATGCTGCGCAGAAACGCCGGCTGAGTGTCGACGGTGACCGGCTGGCCGTGCAGCAGCCAGGAGAAGATCAGGGTGATGATCATCATGCTGGTCATCATGCCGAGTGTGCGCATGCTCGCGTTCAGGCCGGATGCGATGCCGAGGTAGCGCGGTTCGACGCTCCCCATAATAATACTGACGTTCGGCGAGGAGAACAGGGCGAAGCCGCAGCCGAGCAGTACCAGCAGGACGACCACCGTGGTCAGAGTCGACGTGGCGTTCAGAGTCGCGGCCACGGCCAGGCCGAGGGCGCAGAGGGCCATGCCGGCGGTGGCCACATAACCGGCCGGAACCCGGTCGGACAGGCGCCCGCAGAAGGGGGAGAGCAGGGTCTGAACGATCGGCTGGACGATGAGCACCGTCCCGGCCTGATGCGGCCCCATCCCCTTGACGTACTGCAGGTAGAGGCTCAGGAAGAAGGTGACACCGAAGGTCGCCGCGTAGTTGAAGAGCGCCGCCAGATTGCTCAGGGCAAAGACCCGGTTGTGCAGCAGCAGGTCGATGTTCAGGATCGGATAGCGGCTGCGCGACTCCCACCATAAAAAGAGCAGAAAGCCGAGATTGGCGGCGACCAGCAGCAGCCACGCCCACCACCCCTTGCTCAGATTGGCGACGCCGACCATCAACAGCAGGATCGAGGGACCGTACAGCAGCAGACCCTGCCAGTCGAAGGGCTCACCGGCGGCGTCGGCCCATTCGTCATGCAGGCGCAGGCGGGCCACGGCGAAGGCGAGCAGTCCGAGAGGGATCAGCAGGTAGAAAATCGACCGCCAGCCGAGTCCGGCAACCAGCAGCCCACCGAGAAACGGCCCGCAGGAAATCCCGGCGTAGACGCTGGCGACGGCAATCCCCAGGGCTTTGCCGCGTTCCTGCGGCGCAAACGTCGCCACGACCATCGCCATGGTGGTCGCCATCACCATTGCCCCGCCCATCCCCTGCAGAAACCGCAGCGCGATCACCACTTCCATCGACCACGCCTGCGAGATTGCTCCGCCGGTCAGCGTGAAGACGAGCAGCCCGAGCTGAAAGATCTTGCGTCGACCGTGGATATCGCCAAGCCGACCCATCGCCAGCAGAAAGATCGACGCCGAAAGGACGTAGACGGTTTCGACCAGGCCAAGCTGCGGAGCGGTCGCCTGAAACTCGCGCCCCATGGTCGGCAGGGCGATACCGACCGCCGACATCATGAACGGCATCAGAAAATGCGCCATACAGACGACGAACAAGGTTGCGGAACGGGACGTTGACCGAGTCATGCGAACAGTAACGTGCTTATTTGCTGGGCTGCCTGCTGTAAAAACAGGCAGTTTTTGGGTAGTGGCGAGCGCTCATGGCCGATGTTTTTCCCTTCAATATGCTGGAATTACACATTTTTTAATTTTGGTACGGTCGATGCGAAAGGGTAGGACAACGCCCAATGTCAACCAGATGACAGTTCAGGCCATGTTGTCAGCCCGGTCCGGGTGAACTCGGGACGACCCGGACCCTGGCTGTTGAGAACCCTGAAAGGAGACAGGCAGATGAAAAAAGTGGAATGCATCATCAAGCCATTCAAGCTCGACGATGTCAAGAACGCGATTACCGATCTCGGCATCCACGGCATGACGGTCAGCGAAGTGCGTGGCTTCGGCCGGCAGAAAGGGCACACCGAGCTCTACCGCGGTGCCGAGTACCAGGTCGACTTCCTGCCGAAGATCAAGCTCGACCTGGTGGTGGCCGATGACCAGGTGGCCGCGATTATCGAAACCGTCCAGAAGGAAGCCTGCACCGGACGGATCGGCGACGGCAAGATCTTCGTCACCGATGTCGAGCAGTCGATCCGGATCCGCACCGGCGAAAGCGGCCCGGACTCTCTCTGAAGATCGTCAACAGTCAGCAGACAACACCATAAGGAGGTTCACGTCATGAACAAGATTCGTCTCAGCCTTTCGGCGGCTACTGCGCTGCTCGCCCTGCCGGCCCTGGCACTGGCGGAAGACGCGCCGGTCTCCGAGATGTCCTACATCCTCAACACCTTCTCGTTCCTGATCATGGGTGTGCTGGTGATGTGGATGGCGGCCGGTTTCGGCATGCTGGAGGCCGGTCTGGTCCGCGCCAAGAACGTCGCCACCATCTGCCTGAAGAATATTTCGCTGTTCGGCATCGCCGGCATCCTCTTCTACCTGCTCGGCTACAACCTGATGTATGACGGTGTCGACGGTGGTTTCATCGGTTCCCTCGGTCTCTGGGGCGCCGATGACAGCGCCGCCCTGGCCGGTGACTACTCGGCCGGCTACGCCGCCGCCTCCGACTGGTTTTTCCAGATGGTCTTCTGCGGCGCCGCTTGCTCCATCGTCTCCGGCTGCCTGGCGGAGCGGATCAAGCTCTGGCCGTTTTTGACCTTCTGCGCGATCCTGTGCGGCGTCATCTATCCGATCCAGGGGTCCTGGGGCTGGGGCGGCGGCTGGCTCTCCGAGATGGGCTTTGCCGACTACGCCGGTTCGACCATCGTCCATTCGGTGGGTGGCTGGGCGGCCCTGACCGGCGCTCTCATCCTCGGCGCCCGTAGGGGGAAGTACGGCAAGAACGGCCGGATCAACCCGATGCCGGGTTCCAACATCCCGTTGGCGACCCTCGGCACTTTCATCCTCTGGATGGGCTGGTACGGCTTCAACGGCGGCTCGGTGCTCGCTCTCGGCGACGCTGCCAGCGCCATCGAAATGTCGAACGTGCTGGTCAACACCAATTTGGCGGCCTGCGGTGGCATGATCGCGGCCATGGCGATGGTGCAGGTTCTCTACAAGAAGGTCGACGTCACCATGGGTTTAAACGGTGCCCTGGCCGGCCTGGTGTCGATCACCGCCGGCCCGGCAACGCCGTCCCTCGGCGCGGCGGTTCTGATCGGTGCGGTCGGCGGCGTGCTGGTGGTTCTCGCTGTACCGATGTTCGACAAACTGAAGATCGATGATGTGGTCGGCGCCCTTTCGGTGCACCTGGTCTGCGGCATCTGGGGGACGATGGCGGTGCCGTTCACCGATCCGGAAGCGAGTTTCCTGGTGCAGTTCGTTGGCGTCGCCTCTACCGGGATCTACGTGATGGTCGCCTCGGCGCTGGTCTGGCTGGCACTGAAGTACACCATCGGCATCCGCTGCAGCGAGGAAGACGAATACCGCGGTCTCGACCTGTCGGAGATCGGCATGGAAGCCTACCCGGATTTCCAGACGGTTCATCTCGGCGGCAGCGGCATCCCGGCACCGGGACTCGGCGATGCGCCGTCAGCCGCCCGGGTCAGCCGGCCGATTTCCCAGAACTGAACACCAGGTGTACGCGGGGTCAGCAAGGCCCCGCGTACAATAAAAACCCACAACACTATAAAGGAGAACAGAACATGAAGAAGGTCATGGTTGCATTTGCTCTGGTCCTGTCCATGGTCGCCGTCAGCTCGCCGGCGAAAGCCGCCATCGAAGTTGAAGGCGACGTCTACGCCGGTGTCTACAGCGAATATCTCTGGCGCGGTTTCGGTCTGAGCGGCAGCATGCCGGTGGCTCAGGCCGGCATGGATATCAGCTTCAAGGGGTTTACTCTGAGCTACTGGACCAACGTTCAGCTCAAGTCCGACAGTGGTGAAGGTTTCCGTAGCGGTGAAGCCACCGAAAACGATTTCGTCATCGACTACACCCTTGACGTGAATGACCTGGTCTCGGTCAGCGTCGGCAACATCTACTACATGCTGGATGGCGACTATGCGGATCTGCCCGACACCAACGAACTCTACCTCGGCGTTGCTCTGAACACCCTCCTTGAGCCTGCCCTGACGATCTACTACGACTGGGACGAAGCCGAAGAGAACGGCCTGTTTTACACCGCATCGATCGGCCATAGCCACGACCTGGCCGAAGGCCTGAGTCTGAGTCTCGGCGCCCTGGTGAGTTACAACGACGAGAGCGATTACTCGGTCGGCGATTACAGCGACTGGCACAACTACGAACTGAGCGCCGGCATCGACTACGCGCTCACCGACCAGATCTCGATCTCCCCGACGCTGCTCTTCTCCTCGGGGATCAGCGATGAATCCAAGGATGTCATCGACAGCGAATTCGTCTACGGCATCGCTGCAACCTTGACTTTCTGAACACGGCATTTGCTTTCGTCAGACTGCCTCCTGACGACCGGTCGCCGCTCTCCAAAGGGGGCGGCGGCCACCTCTGGTCCGGAAGTTGTTCCGGGCGACTGCATCGATTTGCATAGAAAGCCGGTCAGCGTCCTGTTTGCCTTATGGCCCGGAGAGCGCAAAGGGGAACTCTCCGCTCAGTGCATCTGCTCGCCAGGGGCTGGCAACATGCTATAAATACGGAGAAAACAGTTGACAGTAACAGGCCGGACACTGAGAATGCGGAGTCTTGTATAAACCGTCAATTTCGATAGCCGGGGGAAGTTTTTTCGCCCCGGTTGACGCCAACCCGACGACAGGAACAGGTTTTCGATGAAAGCAGCATTGGCCCTTGCGGACGGTCGCATCTTTTACGGCCGGGCCCTCGGCGCGACCGGGGAAGTCTCTGGCGAAGTGGTGTTCAACACCAGCATGACCGGCTACCAGGAGATTCTGACCGACCCGTCGTACCACGGCGAAATCGTCACCATGACCTACCCACAGATCGGCAACTACGGCATCAACCTGGAAGATGTCGAGTCGCGGCGGCCACACCTGTCCGGCTTCATCGTCAAGGAGGCGTGCGACTTTCCCAGCAACTGGCGTTCGCAGATGTCGCTCGATGCCTACCTCAAGGAGAACGGTATCGTCGGCCTGGCCGGGATCGACACCCGCGCCCTGGTTCGACATATCCGCTCGCGGGGGGCACAGTGCGGCATCATTTCCACCGTCGATCTCGATGCCGATTCCCTGATCGCCAAGGCTCAGGCGGCCCCGGGTCTAATCGGGCGCGATCTGGTGCAGGAGGTCAGTTGTACGCAGCCCTACACCTGGACCGAGGGGCTCTGGGAGATTACCAGCGGCTACGGCAAGCCGGGGAGTCCTGAATACCATGTGGTCGCCTACGATTTCGGCATCAAGCGCAATATCCTGCGCAACCTCGTCAGCCGGGGCTGCCAGCTGACCGTTGTCCCCGCCAGGACGCCGGCCGCTGCCGTTCTGGCCATGAACCCCGACGGCATCTTCTTGAGCAACGGCCCCGGCGACCCTGAACCGGTCAGCTACGCGCAGGAGACGATTCGTCAGCTGCTCGGCAAGGTCCCCCTGTTCGGCATCTGTCTCGGTCATCAGTTGCTTTGCCTCGCGCTGGGAGGGAAGACCTACAAACTCAAATTCGGCCACCGGGGGGGGAATCAGCCGGTCATGGCCCTGGATCGCAAGCAGGTCGAAATCACCTCGCAGAACCATGGCTTTGCCGTCGATGCCTCCTCCATGGAGGGCCTGGCACTCATCACACAGATCAACCTCAACGACAACACCGTCGAGGGGGTGGAGGATCAGGCCCGTCAGGCCTTTTCGGTGCAGTACCATCCCGAGGCCTCACCCGGTCCCCATGACGCCGCCTACCTCTTTGACAAGTTCATCGGAATGATGGCTGCCCGTAAAAAGGGTTAGCCCGTAGATCGAAACTGAAGGAAGACCATGCCCAAGAGAACCGATATCCATAAAATCCTCATCATCGGCGCCGGACCGATCGTCATCGGCCAGGCCTGCGAGTTCGATTACTCCGGAACCCAGGCCTGCAAGGCGCTCAAGGAAGAGGGTTACCAGGTGGTTCTGCTCAATTCGAATCCGGCGACCATCATGACCGACCCGGACTTCGCCGATCGTACCTACGTGGAGCCGGTCAACCCGGAGACGCTGGCGCGTATCATCGAAAAAGAGCGGCCGGACGCCCTGCTGCCGACCCTGGGTGGCCAGACCGCCCTGAACACGGCGGTGGCCGTCGCGAAAAACGGCACCCTCGAACGGTTCGGCGTGGAGCTGATCGGAGCCAAGCTGCCGGCCATCGAGATGGCCGAGGACCGTACCCTGTTCAAGCAGGCCATGGCACGGATTGGCGTTGCCGTGCCGCGCTCCGGTCTGGCGCACAACGAACAGGAAGCGATGGCGGTGATCGAGGAGGTCGGTTTTCCGGCCATCATCCGGCCGTCCTTCACTCTCGGCGGCACCGGTGGCGGCATCGCCTACAATCGCGAAGAGTACCAGAGGATGGCTCTGGCCGGCATCGATGCCTCGCCGACCAACGAGATCCTCGTTGAAGAGTCGGTGATCGGCTGGAAAGAGTACGAACTCGAGGTCATGCGTGACCTGGCCGACAACGTGGTCATCATCTGCTCTATCGAGAACCTCGACCCGATGGGAGTCCATACCGGTGATTCAATCACAGTGGCACCGGCCCAGACCCTGTCCGACAAGGAATACCAGATCCTGCGCGATGCCTCGCTGAAGATCATCCGCGAGATCGGTGTCGAGACCGGCGGGTCGAACATTCAGTTCGGCATCAATCCGCACGACGGCCGGCTGGTGGTGATCGAAATGAACCCGCGTGTCTCCCGCTCCTCGGCCCTGGCATCGAAGGCGACCGGTTTTCCGATCGCCAAGATCGCCGCCAAACTGTCGGTCGGCTACACCCTCGACGAGATCCGTAACGACATCACCCGGGAGACCTTTGCCTCGTTCGAGCCGACCATCGACTATGTGGTCACCAAGATCCCCCGCTTCACCTTCGAGAAGTTTCCCCAGGCCGATGCCACCCTGACCACCCAGATGAAGTCGGTCGGGGAGGCGATGTCGATCGGCCGCACCTTCAAGGAGAGTCTGCAGAAGGCGTTACGCTCCCTCGAAGTCGACTCCCACGGTTTCGAAAGTCGCCTGTTCGCCGAGCCGGGCGACGATCGGCGCGACCTGGGCGAATCCGAACAGCAGCTGCTGCTCAGCAAGCTGCGCGTCCCCAACGCCGAGCGCCTCTGGTATCTGGCTGATGCCCTGCGTGCCGGCTTCAGCGTTGCCAGGATCCACGAGTTGACGCACATCGATCCCTGGTTCCTCAACAACATCCGCCAGATTGTCGAGATGGAAGGGCGCCTGCTCGAGTTTGCCGGGGAGAACGAGGACGCCGTGGCGAATGTTCCGACGGAGTTGCTGCGCGAGGCGAAACGGTACGGTTTTGCCGATCGGCGCCTGGCCCGCTTGTGGCGCGTCAGCGAGACGCGGGTGCGCGAGCTGCGCGAGGAACGCGGCATCCATCCGGTCTACAAGCGGGTTGACACCTGCGGTGCCGAGTTCGAGGCGTTTACGCCGTATCTCTACTCGACCTATGAAGAGGAGTGCGAGGCCGCTCCCTCGGATCGCAAAAAGATCATGATCCTTGGCGGCGGGCCGAACCGGATCGGTCAGGGGATCGAATTCGACTACTGCTGCGTACACGGCGTCTTCGCCCTGGCCGAAGACGGTTTTGAAACGATCATGGTCAACTGCAACCCGGAGACGGTCTCCACCGACTACGACACCTCCGATCGTCTCTACTTCGAGCCGTTGACTCTGGAGGATGTCCTCGAGATCGTCCGGGTTGAACAGCCGACCGGCGTGATCGTGCAGTTCGGCGGTCAGACGCCGCTCAAGCTGGCCGTCGCCCTGGAGAAGGCCGGCGTGCCGATCATCGGCACCAGCCCCGACGCCATCGATCGGGCCGAAGACCGCGAGCGCTTTCAGGCGCTGCTGCATAAACTGAATCTCAAACAGCCGGCCAACGGCCTGGCCCGCTCCTTCGAGGAAGCGGAACTGATTGCCGCCCGGATCGGCTACCCGGTGGTGGTGCGCCCCAGCTATGTCCTTGGCGGACGGGCCATGGAGATCGTCTACGACATCGAGCAGCTGCGCAACTACATGCAGTTCGCCGTACAGGCGTCGCCGGAACACCCGATCCTGATCGACAAGTTTCTCGATCAGGCGATCGAAGTCGATGTCGATGCTTTAGCCGACGGCAGCGATGTGGTCATCGGTGGCGTTATGCAGCATATCGAGGAGGCGGGGATTCACTCCGGTGACTCGGCCTGCTCTCTGCCGCCGTATTCGCTGTCGGCGACGGTTGTCGATGAAATTCGCCGGCAGACCCGGGCCCTCGCCCTGGAACTCGACGTACGCGGCCTGATGAACATCCAGTTCGCCGTCAAGGAGAACGAGGTCTATCTGATCGAGGTTAATCCGCGGGCCAGTCGTACCGCACCGTTCGTCTCCAAGGCGACCGGGCGGCCCCTGGCCAAGATCGCCGCCCGGGTCATGGCTGGCCGCTCGCTGCGGGAACTCGGCGTCTGCAGCGAGATCGTCCCGAAGCATATGGCGGTCAAGGAGTCGGTCTTTCCTTTCGTCAAGTTCCCCGGGGTCGATACCCTGCTCGGGCCGGAGATGAAGTCGACGGGCGAGGTCATGGGGATCGCCACCGACTTCGGCCGCGCTTTCGCCAAGGCGCAGCTCGGCGCCGGCGTCCGCCTGCCGTTGTCCGGCAAGGTGCTTGTCAGTGTCAAAGATGCCGACAAACCGGCGATTGTCGAACCGATCCGCAAGCTGCAGGCGGCCGGTTTTGAGATCGTCTCGACCCGCAATACTGCCTCGTTTCTGCGGGCGCACGGAGTTCCGGCCGTGCCGGTCAACAAGGTCAACGAGGGGCGCCCCGACTGCGTCGACCTGATCAAGAGCAGTCAGATCGATATGGTGTTCAACACCACTTTCGGTGCCCAGTCGATCCGCGACTCCTTCTCCATCCGGCGCTCGGCGCTGATGCACAACGTCGCTTATTACACGACAGTGGCCGGCATCGAAGCGGCTGTCGACGGCATCCTCGCCATGCAACGGGAGACCCTCGATGTCACGCCGCTGCAGGAGTACCGTTAGCGTTCTGGCACAAGGTAACGCAAAGGCGCAAAGAAGAACTGCGAGACGCAAAGACTGTTCCTCAGAGTGATCAATCTTTGCGTCTTGTCTCACCCCTTTGTGGCTTTGCTTTGAAAAATAAGATGTTACAGTAGCAGAGTTCCATCGATGGAACGATGCTACGGATCATGCTCTTTCAGCGGCTCTGCGTCTCTCGTGAGCGCAGCGAACCAGCGTGAGAGAAGAAAGGGCAGCCAGGCCTGGTGCAAGCTGAATAGTTACGAAAAAAGGAGGGGGAGCATCGGCTGAAAAGCAAGGAACCAAAGCCCGGCCAGGCGCTGTTGTGTGCCTGGCCGGGCGGCGTTTTTGTCGCCTAAACCATGATCTCCATGGCCCAGACGCCGCACGGACAGATGCCGGCGCAAATCCCGCAACCGATACAGACATGACTGTCGGCGAGATATTCAAAGCCGCCGGCCTCTTTTTCCACTCGTCGAATCGCGCCCTCGGGGCAGGCTTCAAGGCACATCGAACAGTCGCGACAGGTGCCGCAGGAGAGGCAGCGTGCCGTTTCCTGACGGGCGTCAGTGACGCAGAAGCGTCCACGGTTTTGTGGCCGAAACAGCTCTTTTGAAAGACAGCTCTGCGGGATCACTTCCGGCTTGCGGAGTGGTTTGAGTCCCCGGCCGGCGAGGTAATCGTCAATCAGTGTGGCGGCATCGGCCCCCTGACCGATGGCATGGGTCAGAAGGCCGGGGCCGATGGTATCGCCGACGGCGAAAACATCGGCGGCATGGGGCGATTGCCAGCAGTCGTTGACCGCCATCATGCCACGTTCGGTCAGCCACTCGCGCGGCACAAAGGAGAGGTCGGGGCGCTCGCCGATGGCGATGATGACAGAGTCGGCCTCGATCAGTTCGCCGTCGGTGGTCCAGAGTCCCTGTTCATCGACCTTCGCGGTAAATACCGGCCAGCGGATTTCGCCGCCCAGCTGCTTGACGCCGTCGATCTCGTGCCGGTAGGCCGCCGGGCGCTGGATGTCGATGGCGATCACCCGTTCTGCCCCCATGGCATAGGCGCCGAGACAGACATCCATGCCGGCGTTGCCGGCACCGATAACGACAACCCGCTTGCCGATTTTCGGCGTCTGGCCGCGATTAATCTGCTTGAGGAAATCGAGCCCTTTGATCAGGCGTTCGTGGCCCGGGAACGGGATGACCACCGGGTTGTGTGCGCCGCTGGCGATGACCACGGCGTCGTGCTGACTGCGGATGGTAGCAAACGTCTGCGGGTCAACCCGGGTGCCGGTCCGGATGTTGATGCCGAGCTCCTTGATCCGCCGGATCTCTGTGGCTAGAGAGTTTTCCGGCAGGCGTGTCGCCGGAATGGCCTGGCGCAGTTTGCCACCGACCTCCTTGTCCCCTTCGAACACGGTTACGGCATGACCGGCCAGACGGAGCTGCCAGGCGACGGAGAGTCCGGCCGGACCGCCGCCGATGACGGCGATCTGCTTGCCGCTGGCCGCTGCTGGCTCCGGCGAGCTCGCCTCCAGGGAGAGGCGTCCCAGCGCCTTCATGCCGACCGGTTTGTCGATGAACTGACGGGTGCAGGCGTCCATGCACAGATTCGGACAGACCTCGCCGCAGACCGATGCCGGGAACGGTGAATAGCGCAGGACAAGCTCGATCGCTTCCTTGAACTTGCCCGCCCGCAGCAGGTTGATGCGATCCTGGGTCGGGATCGCACTCGGGCAGGCCGTCTGGCACGGCGCGCCATACTTCTTGTCCTGCCAGTGCGGGACCTTCAGGCGATCATCGCCGGTATTGACCAGTCCGGCAATGTGGCTGTAGTCATCCTTGACCACATCCGCGAAGATGCCACCATCCTCGACCCACTTCTGCAGGCGGAATTCGTGGATGGTGATACGCGAACGAACCTGGCGCTCCCGGTAATCCCTGGCGACGATCTTTTGCCACCCGGTGTAATCGAGCAACGGCTGCAGCAGTTGACTGCGGCCGATCTTGTCGAGGAACACCGGCATGTTTTCCTGGAGAAACTGCCGGTCGGCGTCATCCAGATCGAGCAGCCAGACATCGTCGGCAAGCCCCCTGATCGGCCCGCGAACGTAGATCGTGCCACCAACCATGCCTGCACAGGCACGATCGCCGAGCACCGAGTCGAGAGCCTCGCAGTCGTAACCGCAGATGACAGCGATACCGCCCCCCATGAATTCGAACGAGAAGGAGCCGGTGTTTTTCAAGACCCAGAACTGCGGTGGTTCGTAAGCCGGATCGTGTTTCATCAGCGAACCGGAACGGCTGCCCGTCCGTCCGGCGACGTAAATACGACCTCCGGCAGCGCAGTGCGCGGTGGTGTCACCTCCGTCGCCGAGGATGGTCAGTTCGGCTCCGGCGTTCAGCCAGCCGGCGTCGGCCGGGGCCGAGCCTTCAACAATGATTTCGGTGCCGTCGAGGCCGAAGGAACCGGTCCGCTGGCCCGGATTTTTGACCCGAAACTTCAGCGGCGTGCCATTCTCGGCCCAGAGGGGGCCGCCGATATCGTGATGGCCGGACGAGGTGATTTCGAATTCAGTTTCGCCCCGCTCCAGAGCCGTGTAGATCTGTTGCAGCAGCGCCTGGGTGGAAAGGCGACGTTGCTCCGCGTCAAATCCTGTAATGATTGCAGCCATCTTCTGAACCTTTCGTTACGTGGGCGCGGGGCGGTGCCTAGCGTCTGACAGCCCCCGGATCCTGGTCCTGCCGCGAGCCGTTAACAGACATATTGAATCCGCAGCTTCTCGGCCACGGCGCTGTCGGTTGCGACCAGGGCGTCGGAGCGCCCGACCGGCAGCGAGCTGTTGCCGATCGGCGCCAGAAGCTTGCGGAACTCGGTATCCATCGCCAGGAAGTAGTTGACAATATTCTGGGCGACTTTCTCCGGGTCGAGGCGATGGACCAGCGGATGCTCCTGGGTGGTGATGCCGACCGGACAGAGTCCGGTGTTGCAGGCGTTGCAACGTCCCATATCGTTGCCGACACAACCGGCCATCTGCAGGATCAGTTTGCCGGTGAAGACGCCGTTGGCGCCCAGAGCGATCATCTTGAACGCATCGGCGGCGAGATCGCCGGTTTTGCCCAGACCGCCGGCCGCCCAGAGCGGGATCTGCCCCTGGCGTCCCTGGGCGACAGCTGCGAGATAGCAGTCGCGCAGTTTGGAGACGATCGGGTGACCGGTGTGATCGAGGGAAACTTCGTGGGCGGCACCGGTGCCGCCGTCGATGCCGTCAAGGAAGAAGCCGCCGACGATGTTGTACGGATCGCGAACCAGATTATTGAAGACCGACACCGATGTCGCCGATGCCGCTACTTTGATGGCGACCGGTACGCGGAACTTGAAAGCGGCATTGAAAGAGAGGAACATCTTCTGCACGCTCTCCTCGATCGAGTAGAGCCCCTGGTGGTTCGGCGGGCTGAGCAGGTCGGCTTTCGGCACGCCGCGAATCGCCTGAATATGCTCAGCGACCTTGGTCGCCTGCAGCAGCCCGCCGTCGCCCGGTTTGGCACCCTGGCCGATCTTGATCAAAACTCCGGCCGGGTCCTCGACCATGTCTGGCATCGCCTTGACAATCCGGTTCCAGCCGAAATGCCCGGAAGCGATCTGCAGAATCAGATATTTGAGATAGCGGCTCTTCAGAAGGCGTACGGGGACACCGCCCTCGCCCGAGCACATCCGGACCGGCAGGCCGCACTCTTCATTGAGGTAGGCGGTCGCCATGGCCACCGCCTCCCACATCCGCCAGGAGAGGGCGCCGATCGACATGTCACCGATGATCACCGGGTAGATCCAGCGCACCGGCGGCATGTTTGCGACCGGCTCGAGTCGCCCGTCCGGACCGACCGCGAGCGGCAGTTTGCCCGGCGGCAGGATCCGGCCGAAAGGTGCCAGCAGGTCGAAGCTGTGACGCTGGGCATCGAGACTCGGGTCGGTCATTTGCGAAATCCGGCCGACGCGGATCTTGTCGAGGGTTCGTATGGTCGATTCAAGGTTCTTGCGTCCGCCACGCTTGATCGAGTCGCCGCCGAGACAGCGGGTGACGATCGGATGCCGGGTATCGGGGTTTCGTTCCGGGCTGATGGCGTCGTTCGGGCAGACCTTTTCGCAGATGCCGCAGCCGCGGCAGTAGTTCTTGATGTTTCGTGCCTGGCGGATCACCGGCACGGCCGAAAAGCGCTGTTTCGGTTCCGGAAAGTCGGATTCGGAAAAGACCATGCGTCGCCGTTCGATTTTCGCCTGAATGGCGCGGAACGAGCATGCAGCGACACACGACCCGCAGACGGTGCAGCGGCTGGCGTCGTACCGGATCTTCCAGGGGAGGTCGTTCGGCGTTACGTTCTGGACTTTCATTGTCTCCATCGCTGCACCTCCAGGTTGTTGTCGATCGCGACCACTTCCCGCTCGTGCGGATAGATATCGGTTTCCCAGTCCCGATCCGGCAGGATTTCGTTGACACCGCAGACCTCGGAAGAGATGACCGCGGTATCGTCTGTCCGACCGACGACCACCGGGCGGAGTTTTTTGGCATCGCAGCAGGTAAACAGGGTATTGTCCGGCAGGACGCCGATCATGGTATTCGGTCCGTTGATCTCCAGGTGGGCCAGCGACTGGCGAATGGCGAGCAGCTGCTGTTTGTCGTCACGATGTTCGATCTCCTCGAAGGGGAGCGGCGTGATGACATGCTTGAAGTAGGAGAGGGGCCAGCCGAGTTCGCGATGCACGTAATGCAGCGAATAGAGGAAACATTGCGAATCGGATTCGAAGCCGATGTAGCCGCGGTGCAGTTTGCGCTGGAATTCGACGTTTTTCAGGTAGAAGGTATTCTCGCCGTTGGCCAGTGCGGTGTAGCCCTGCAGGAAAAACGGGTGCGCCGCGTAGCGGACGATGTCGTAGTTGGTATTCTGCCGGCACTGGGCGGTGATAACCCTGGCCGTAAACCTCTCGTCAGGTTCCCAGAGGTTGAAATAGGTGCCGATGTCGCGCGGGTCGCCGATCTCCTTGAGGGTAATGACATCGGGCCAGAACGAATAGACGAAACCGAGTTCTTCGTGCTCAAGCGCTTTGCGCAGCATCAGGCGCATGTCGACGAGAAGTTCCTCTTTCGCCTTCTGCGTGCTGTTGCGCAGATGTCTGGGGTAGTCGAATGTCTCGAAGACGTAGTTCGGCATGGCGATGATGTCGAGTCCCGGCAGACTGTTTGTTTCCGGGACCCACTGCATGACACGCTGGAAGCCGGCCTGGTGCAGAAGGTCTTCGGCAATTTTCAGGCCTTCGTCCGTGCAAGCCATTGACAGCGTCGGCAGATGCTTGTAGTTCTCGAAAATACCGCCGAGATCATGCATCACCATGGCAAATCCGGAGTTGTCATGTCCTTCCTGCTGTGACTGCATCAGCTTCAGGGCCTGGCTCGGATGCAGATAGTTCAAACTTTTGATCGCTCCTATGCGACACATGCACTCTTCCTCCATGGAATCGGGCGGATTCTCTTCGCACACTGAAGATTTTTCCCGGCCGGGAAAACCGCAGGTGCTGTAGAGCAGGCAGCGTGCCAATTTCAGGCTGAGTTATTTCAATAGGTTGCGATGTTGAGGGCCGGTTATAGTGACGTGTCTGCACAAAAAAAGAGCAGGCCTGCTGGAGTTTTGAGCATAACAACCGACACGTGAGGCTGCGCATGCCCACCCGTTCAAGCAGCGCGATGCTGCCGGGTATTGACGCTGTCGGCACGGCGAGGGTTTGCAAGGGTTCGGGCAAGGCATGCTGGCGGAAAAGGGCCAGGTCATGGTACGATGCCGCGGTTATTGAGTGGTTCAGGTGGCTTAACAGGTCGATTGCTGGCGGGAGATGATGATCATGGACAATCTGCGTGAACTCGGCATGCTGCGGGTCGCCGTGGTGACCCCGGAGCTGAAGGTCGGCGATGTCGCTGGCAACCTGCAGGCGATGGTCGCCGCCACGGAGAAGGCGGCCGGGCAGGGGGCGCAACTGGTCGCTTTCCCGGAACTGGCCCTGACCGGCTACACCTGTGCCGACCTCTTTTTTCAGCAGAACCTGATCGAGGCCGCCCGGCGCGCGCTGCAGCAGCTGGCGGCCGCACCGTCTGTCCGGGGCCTGACCATGATTGTCGGCGCGCCAGTCGAGCAGGCAGGACGGCTGTTCAATGCCGCCGCGGTCCTCAGTGACGGACGGATCTGCGGGCTGGTCCCCAAGACCTGGCTGCCGAACAGTCAGGAGTTCTACGAGGAGCGCTGGTTCTCAAGCAGCCGGGATCTGGTCGACGATCACCTGCTCTGGGACGGTGCGAAGATCCCGTTCGGCACCGACCTGCTCTTTGCGCTGCGCGGGTTTGCCGACGCCCGCTTCGGCGTCGAGATCTGTGAGGACGGCTGGGCATTGACACCGCCGAGCGCCGATCTTGCCGCCGCCGGCGCCACCCTGTTGATCAACCTGTCCGCCAGCCCGGAGATCCTCGGCAAATGTGCCTACCGCCGCACCCTGGTGGCGTCGCACTCGGCACGCTGTCTGGCGGCCTATCTGTACGCCTCGGCGGGGCCGGGCGAATCGAGTACCGACCTGGTCTTCTCCGGTCATTCCCTGATCGCGGAGAACGGCCAGATCCTCGCCGAGACCGAACGGTTCCGCTTTGACACGCAGATGGTCCTCGCCGACATCGACCTGCAGCGCCTGGTGCACGAACGCCTGCGCAACAGCAGCTACGGCGGTTCGCTCCCGCGACAGGCCTGTCGGACCATCGAGGTCGCCTGCCGGGATGTTGCCGCCGACTCTCTGTTGCGCCCGCCGCCGCGCACGCCGTTTGTGCCCGACGATGCCGCCGAACGCGACCAGCGCTGCCGCGAGATCTTCGCCATCCAGACCACCGGTTTGATGAAACGCCTGCTGCATACCGGCAGTCAGACGGTGGTGGTCGGTATCTCCGGCGGTCTCGATTCGACCCTGGCGCTGCTGGTTGCGGTCAAGGCCTGCGACCGGCTCGGCTGGTCGCGGCAGGACATCCTGGCGGTGACCATGCCCGGCTTCGGCACGACCCGACGCACCCGTGACAACGCCGTCGAACTCGCCAGGCAACTCGGCGTCACCTTGCGTTCCATCAGCATCGACGCCGCCGTTCGCCAGCACTTCACCGACATCGGCCACGATCCCGCCTGCCACGACATCGTCTTTGAAAATGCCCAGGCGCGCGAGCGCACCCAGATTCTGATGGATCTGGCCAACCAGGTCGGCGGGCTGGTAATCGGCACCGGCGATCTCTCCGAACTGGCCCTCGGCTGGGCGACCTACAACGGGGACCATATGTCGATGTACGGGGTCAACGCCTCGATCCCCAAGACCCTGATCCGTTCCCTGATCGCCTGGTGCGCCGCAACCGAATTTGCCGGCGACTGCCGCAAAGTCCTGCACGACGTCTGTGCCACGCCGGTTTCGCCGGAACTGTTGCCGCCCGATGCCGCTGGCGAAATCTGCCAAAAGACCGAGGATCAGGTCGGCCCGTACGAGCTGCACGACTTCTTTCTGTTCCAGGCGGTGCGCAACGGTTGTCCGCCACGCAAGGTGCTGTTCCTGGCGGTCCGCGCGTTTGCCGGCGTCCATGGTGAAGACGAGATCCGCCGCTGGCTGCTGCTCTTCTACCGGCGGTTCTTCGCCCAGCAGTTCAAGCGCTCGTGTCTGCCCGACGGCCCGAAGGTCGGCAGTGTCGCCCTGTCACCGCGCGGCGACTGGCGCATGCCGAGCGATGCCAGTGCCGCTCTCTGGTTGGCGGAACTGCAGGGGCTGGAGCACGGCGCGTGACCGCTGGACAACACGGTCGACCCGGCACCCTGTACGTGGTGGCGACACCGATCGGCAATCTCGAAGATATCAGCTACCGGGCGGTCCGCCTGCTCGGCGAAGTCGACCTGATCGCCGCCGAAGACACCCGCCACAGCCGCAAGCTGCTCAACCACTACAGCATCGCCACGCCGCTTATCTCCTGTCACGAACATAACGAAGAACGCCGCAGCAGCGAACTGCTCGATCGGCTGCAGCGCGGCGAGGATGTCGCCCTGATCAGCGATGCCGGCACCCCCTGTATCGCCGATCCCGGCTACCGGCTGGTGACCGCCTGCTGGCAGGCGGGGCTGCGCGTGGTGCCGATTCCGGGGGCCTCGGCCCTGACCACCGTGCTGAGCGTCGCCGGCCTGCCGACTGACCGCTTCGCCTTCGAAGGCTACCTGCCGGCGCGTGCCCAGGCGCGGCGCCGGCTGCTCGAAGCGTTGCGCACCGAGAGCCGTACCCTGGTGATGCACGAGACGCCGCACCGGCTGCGCAAAGCGCTGGACGATATTGTCGAGATCATGGGAGCGGAGCGGCCGCTGGTGGTCGGCCGGGAGCTGACCAAGCGGCATGAGGAGCTGTTCCGCGGCACGGCCGGGGCGGCCCGGGAGCACTTTGCTGAAGGTGTGATCAGGGGGGAGATCGTGCTGGTGCTGGCCGCCGGCGCGGCACCGCCGCGGGTCGGCATGACGCAGGCGCTGGCGGAACGGCTCGCCGATCCGGACTGCCCCCGCAGCGAGGCGGTCCGGCTGATCGCCCGCGAGTACGGCGTGCCGCGCAGCGAGGTCTACCGCGCAAGCCTCGACCTTGATGCGGGGGCGAACCCGGCAGATTTTAACGCGGAGCCGCGGGGACGCGGAGAAAATCTTTCATGATGGCGGCATGAATCAGTAGCAGATACAGTGGCAATAAAGCCCAAAAGTAACGATTCAGCATGCGAGGCTTCCCTCCAGGGAGAGGGAATGGC
>JAVVDS010000047.1:0-21108 GCA_032251295.1 Desulfuromonadales bacterium
AAGGTACATATCGGCACTCGTGAACCGGTCATCACCGTCACGACAACGAACGATACCTCAACAGACAACATTCAATATGTCGATGTCGGCGTCAAGGTCGATGTCGAGCCGAACATCCAGCTCGACAACACCGTCGAGACCAAGCTGACCCTCGAAGTCAGCCAGGTGATCGATAGTTTTACTACCAACAACGGCTCAGTGGCCCTGACCATTTCCACCACCAATGCCCAGTCGGTCCTGACGCTCAAGGACGGCGTGCAGACGATTCTCGGCGGCCTGTTCGAGAAGCAGTCGACCAGCAGTGTTAACACCATCCCGATTCTCGGAGATCTGCCGCTGATCGGCAAACTGTTCAGCGGGTTCAATGACCGGGGCACCAAACGGGAGATTCTGCTGTCGATCACTCCCTATATCGTCAAACAGGTCGAAGTCCCCACCCTCGATGTGGCCACGATCTGGTCAGGGGGGGAGGACAACCTCAAGGATGGACCGAATTTCGGCGCGTTTGCCAGGCCGGTGCAGAGCGAAGTGCAGTCGACCCGGCCATCTCCGGCGCCGGCCCTGATCAAGCCGGAACCGCAGGCGAGCCCGGTCGGGGAGTCGCCTGCGTCCCCCGAGGTACCGGCCGAGAGACCGGGGCTGCCGGAGGGCCAGGTAGCGCCGCCGACCGTAGAGCCGACTCCGGTTCCGGGCGAAGGGGAGATCCCGCAGCCACCTCTGCCGGCCGAGGCGATTGTTGAGCCGGTTGTCCCGACCGTTTTGGACCAGGCGACGGAGCCTGTCGTGGAGGAGGTCGCACCGGTTGAGGAACCGATTGACCCGGCGGTGCTGGCCACGCCGCAGTCATTGGAACTGCCGAGCAAAGGGCCGGCCAGGCTCTCGCTTGCCGGACCACCGGCTGTCAGTGTCGGCGATGAGGTCAGCCTGGCTGTGGAGGTTCGTCATGTCGAGGCGCTCTACAGCGCACCGCTGTTTGTCTCCTACGACCCGGAGATGCTGGAGTTGATTCTGGTCAATGAAGGCTCGTTTTTGAAACAGGGCGGACAGAGCACGGTCTTTTCCAGCAGCCCGAACCGCACCACCGGCCAGGTGATTGTCGGTTACAAGCAGGGAGCCGGTGGCAGCGGCTCCAGCGGCTCCGGTCTGCTGTTTACCCTCGCTTTTCGCGCCAGGGCGGCCGGGACCACCGAGATCAGTCTGAACCGGATCAACTTCCGCGATCCGAACGGTACCCGCTTGGCGGTGGAGCCGGCGGCGATGGCTGTCGAGATCCGGTGAGGTTGACGGGCGGCATACGACGACCGGCCCAGGCCGGGCTGACCCTGCTCGAGGTCATCCTTACCATGGCGATCATGGCGGTGCTCGCGTCGGTGATCCTGCCGATGGCCGAAGTGAGCGCGACCCGCAGCAAGGAGATCGAACTGCGCCGCGCCCTGCGCGAGATCCGCACCGCCATCGATCAGTACAAGGACGATTTCGACCGGGCGGTCGTCGAGAACAAGATCATCGCCGCCATCAACGAGACCGGCTATCCGGAAGAGTTGGAGGATCTGGTCGAAGGGGACGACTGGAAAGGGCTTTACCCCTACAAACGCAAATACCTGCGGCGGATCCCGCGCGATCCGTTTGACGAGTACGACGAAGGCTGGGGCCTGCGCGCCTATCGCGACGACCCGGATTCGACCATCTACGGCGGCGAGGATATTTATGATGTCTACAGCCAGAGCAGCCGCATCGCACTGGACGGCACGCCGTACAACACCTGGTGATCAGCATGGATAAACGGAACAGGGACAACCGGCGCCGGCGTGGCTTTACTCTGATCGAGCTGCTGATCGTCATGAGCATCGTCGGTATTCTGGCGAGTATCGCCGTGCCGAGCTACCAGCGCAGCCTGATCAAGGCGCGCGAAGCGGTCCTCATGGAGAACCTCTACCAGATGCGCCGCGCCATCGACGCCTATTTCGCCGACAACCTGAAGTATCCCGACTCGCTCGACAATCTGGTCACCAGCAAGTACCTGCGCGATCTGCCGCGCGATCCGTTCACCGAATCGGCCGACACCTGGGAGGTGATCGCACCGACCCCGAGCGATGAAGGCGAGCTGGCCGAAGGCGGGGTGGAGGATGTTCACAGCGGCAGCGATCTGGTCGGCTTGAACGGCATCCCCTATCGCGACTGGTAGCCGGAGTCGCGATGATTCGCCTGTACAATGTCAGCAAAGCCTATCCGGGTGACCAGCAGGCTCTCGACGACATCTCCCTGATCATCGACAAGGGGGAGTTCGTCTATCTCACCGGACCGTCCGGCGCCGGCAAGTCGACTCTGCTGAAACTCCTCTACTGCGCCGAGCGACCGAGTCGCGGGCAGATCCTGATCAACGGCCGCAATATCACCCGCTTCGGTGCGACCCGCATCCCGCATCTCCGCCGCAGCCTCGGTATCGTCTTCCAGGATTTCAAGCTGCTGGTACGCCGCACCGTCTTCGAAAATGTCGCCTTTCCCCTCGATGTTCAGGGACGACGGCGCACCGATGTCAACAAGCGGGTCTACCAGTGCCTCAAACAGGTCGGCCTGGAACAGCGCCTGCAACATTACCCGCTGCAGCTCTCCGGCGGCGAACAGCAAAGGGTCGCCGTGGCGCGAGCTCTGGTGGTCGACCCGCTGATCCTGCTCGCCGACGAACCGACGGGCAACCTCGACCCGCGGGTGACCCTTGATATCATGGAGCTGTTCAAAAGTGCCAACGCCCGCGGCACCACGGTCGTCATGGCGACCCACGACCAGAACCTGATCCGCCAGTTCCCGAAACGAGTCATCACCCTCGAAGCCGGCCGGCTGGCCGCCGACCGGGCGGTGTGAGCTCTGAACCCTGTTTGCCGATTCGAGAGCCATGGCCCTGCGTCCCGGATATTTTCTGCACTGCGCCCTGCGCAATATGCGCCAGAGCCCGGTTTTGAGCCTGGCCGCGGTGGTGACGGTCACTCTGGCGCTCTCCCTGCTGGCGCTGTTCGCCATCGCCGTGCTCAATGTCCAGCAGTTGCTGCTGGTCTGGGGCGACGAGTCGGCGGTGGTCGCCTATTTTGCGGTCGAGCCGACAGCAAAACAGCAGCAGGAGCTGCTCGCCGGGATCGGTGCCCGGCCCGGCGTTGCGGGGGTCGACTATGTCTCGTCGACGGCGGCCCGTGAGCGGTTCCGTGAACGACTCGGCGTCGATGCCGATCTGCTCGACGGCCTCGACCCCGACCTTCTCCCTGCCTCCCTGGAGATCCGTCTGCAGCCGGACGGCACAGCCGCGCTCCACCTCGATAACCTGGTTGAAACGCTGCGAAAGGACGCGCGTTTCGACGATGTCCGCCATGGTCGCGAGTGGCTGGCCAAGCTCGAAGCGTTTCTGCAGCTGCTGCGCGCCATCGGCGCCGGCCTCGGCGGCTTTCTCGCCTTCGCGGCGGTTATCATCGTCGCCAACACCATCAAACTGACCCTCTACGCCCGCCAGGACGAGCTGGAGGCGATGACCCTGGTCGGCGCCACCTCGCTGTTCATCAAGCTCCCTTATCTGGTCGAGGGGGCCGTGCAGGGTCTGCTCGGCGGTCTTTTAGCACTGCTGGCAAGTTTTCTTGCTTTCCACATCGGCTTGCGCGACAGTCTCGGTGAGCTGCTGCTGGTCACCGGGGTCGACAGCATCGCCTATCTGCCACCGGCCTGGCAGGTCGGCATGGTCGCTGCCGGCGGCGCCATCGGTCTGCTCGGCAGCCTGTTTGCCCTGCGCAAATTCGTCCGCTTCGGCCCGGCATGATGGCCCTGCTGCTCCACCTTGTGCGTCCTGGCGTGTTGGCCGTTCTGCTCGGCCTGGCTCTGCTGATCACACCGGCTGGCGCCGTCGATGACGATCTCGCCAGCAGCCGTCGGCGGCTGACGGCGCTGCAGGGCGAAATCGAGGCGATGCTGGCCAAGCGGGAGGCGAAGCAGGGCGAAGCGGTCGAAGTCGGGCGCAAGCTGGCGAGCCTGCAGCGCGAAATCGGGCGGGTGCGGCAGAGGGTGCAGCGCAGCGAGCAGCAACTGGCTGAAAACGAGCAGGCGATCGTGCGCACCCAGCGCCGTATCGACGAGTTGGAGACGACGCTGCAACAGAGCCGGCGGCGGGTCGAACGCCGTCTGGTCGTCCTCTACAAGACCGGTGAGGTCGGCCCCCTCAGCCTGCTGTTCGCCGCCGAGGTAACGCCGGCGATTCTGGCTGAAAAATACACCTTTCTGACCCGCATGGTGCGGCACGACCGGCAGCTGATCGCCGACTACCGCGTCCAGGTCGAAACGCAGCGCCAGGAGGTCGCCGCTCTGCAGGCGTTGCGTACCCAGCAGCAGGAGACGGTCAACCGGCTGCGCCAGGAACAGCAACTGCTCACTGCGGCCGAAGCGGCCGACCGGCGCCTGTCGGCGCGTCTGCGCCAGGATCGGGAGCTGCTCGACCAGACACTGGCCGATCTGCGGGCCCGGGCGGCCAGCCTCAATGAACTGGTCAAAAGGCTTGAAAGCGAGCAGCACGCCTCCTATACTGACAGCCTGGCGGGTCTGTCTGCGGTTAAGGGCAAGCTCCCCTGGCCGGTCGACGGTCTGATTCTGACCGGATACGGCACCCGTCGGGATTCAGAACTCGGCAGTCTGATCGACAGCAAGGGGCTGGAACTGGCTGCTAAACCTGGGAGTTCGGTCCGGGTGATCGCGCCGGGCAAGGTGCTGTTCGCCAAACCGCTGCGCGGTTACGGTCAGCTGCTGATCGTCGATCACGGTAACAAAGATTATTCCCTCTATGCCCATCTGGCCAGGTTCGCCCGCAAGGAAGGCGACCGGGTGACGGCGGGCGATGCGATCGGTCTCTCCGGTTTCGAGGGGCGCGATTCCATCTATTTCGAAATCCGCCACGGGGGCGAGCCGCTCAATCCCCTCGACTGGCTCAAGCCGCGCTGACGGTTGTGGAGAAATTTCATGCGTCGAACAAAATGGATGGTCCTGCTGCTGGTCGGTCTCCTTTGTTTTCTCGGTGGTCTGCGGATCGAGACGCCACGGGCAGGGGCCGCCGCCGCTTATCAGGAGCTGCAGCTGTTCACTGATGTTTTGAGCATTGTGCGGCGCAGCTATGTCGAAGAGGTTTCGTTTCGCGATCTGATCTACGGGGCGATCGACGGCATGCTCGGCTCCCTCGATCCGCACTCCGGCTTCATGCCGCCCGATGTCTACAAGGAGATGAAAGTCGATACCCGCGGCGAGTTCGGCGGCCTCGGGATCGAGATCACCATCCGGGACGGCGTGCTGACTATTGTCGCGCCGATCGAGGACACGCCGGCTGATCGGGCCGGCCTGCAGAGCGGCGACCAGATCCTCAAGATCGAAGACGAGTTCTCCAAGGATCTGACCATCATGGAGGCGGTCAAGCGGATGCGCGGTGCGCCCGGGACCGACATCAGTATCAGTGTGATGCGCGACAGTTTTGAACGGCCGCGGGTCTTTACCCTGACCCGTGAAGTGATCCGGATTAAAAGCGTCAAGTCGCGGACTCTCGAGCCGGGCTATGGTTACGTGCGGCTGGCGCAGTTCCAGGAGAAGACCGGCCGCGATCTGACCAGGGCCCTGGCGGCTTTGCAGGAGGAGAATGGCGGCCAGCTCAACGGCGTCGTTCTCGACCTGCGTAACAATCCGGGCGGTCTGCTCGATCAGGCGGTCGAGGTTGCCGACCTCTTTTTGCGTGAAGGGATGATTGTCTCGACCCGGGGGCGGGAGGAAGAGTCGCAGATGGAGTTCTCTGCCCATGCGCGCGGCACCGAGCCCGACTATCCGCTGGTGGTGCTGATCAATGGCGGCAGCGCCAGTGCCGCCGAGATCGTCGCCGGTGCCCTGCAGGATCACGGCCGGGCGGTGGTCATGGGGACCCGCAGCTTCGGCAAGGGGTCGGTGCAGTCGATCATCCCGTTGAACGACGATTCCGGTCTGCGGCTGACCACAGCCAAATACTATACGCCCAACGGTACGTCGATCCAGGCGCGGGGGATTGTCCCCGATATCGAAGTCGCGCCCGGCGAGGTGCGGGAGGTTAAAGATCCGGTGCATTTCCGCGAGAAGGATCTCAAAAACCATTTCGATCAGGAGCCGAATCGGTCGAGTCCTCATCCCGAGCTGCCAACGGACCCGGACTTCCCTGACGATGACAGCCAGAAGAGCCGTGGCGACTATCAGCTGATGCGCGCCCTCGACCTGCTCAAGGGCTGGCAGATCTTTCAGGGGCTCGGCCTGCAGAAGGCGGCTTGAGTCACTCGTTGAAGCGTCACAGCATGGATGCCCCTCATCCGGCCTTTGGCCACCTTCTCCCCGAGGGAGAAGGGAATCTTTTCGTGTAGATGTTACGTTGTTCCCTCTCCCGGGGGAGAGGGTGCCCGCAGGGCGGGTGAGGGGGAGCTCTCGCATGAACAGCAACAAAGCGATTCGACGAATAACCGAATCAACGAATCAACGGACCTGCGGACCTGCGGATCTCCGAATAACCGCGTCAACAGTGAAAGTATAATGGCCAAAAAAACCACATCCCGGCGCCGCCGCTCCAGGCGGCGTTCGTTTTTGTCGAGGCAGGATCGGTTTGCCCTCGGCGGTCTGGTGCTGGCCGCGGGTCTGGTGGTGCTGCTGGTCTGGTTCTCGGAGAGGACCGGACCGCCTCCTGCAGCGGCACCGACGCCACGTTCGCAGCCACTGGTGCGCGCCGAGCCGGCACCGCCCGCACCGCTTGCCGTGCCGGAACAGGCCGCTGCCGAGCCGTCGCCTGTCGCGTCCCTGTCGTCCTCGTCGGTCGCGCGTGTCGCCATTATTATGGACGATCTCGGCCGCAGCTTTCATGCCGCTCAGACCCTGCTCTCTTTTGCCGAACCGGTCGCCTTCTCGATCCTGCCCGGCGAGTCGCAGGCTGCCGCAGTCGCCGAGATGGCTCATCTGGCCGGCCGCGAGGTGCTGCTGCATCTTCCCATGGAACCGCGTGGCTATCCGGAGATCAACCCCGGTCACGACGCGCTGCTGCTGTCACAGACGGATGATGAGATCGAGCGACGCATTGACGGGTTTCTGCAGCGGGTGCCGTATGCGGTCGGGGTGAACAATCACATGGGGTCCCGTTTTACCGAGGATCGGCGGGCTATGACCACGGTCATGCAGTCGGTGCACCGCCGCGGGCTGTTCATGGTCGACAGTCTGACCACCGGCCGTTCTGTGGTGGTTGATGTGGCGCGGGAGCTGCGGGTGCCGTGGCAGAGACGGGATGTGTTTCTCGATAACGTGGCCGAGGTCGAAGCGATTGCCGAACAGGTCGCACTGCTGGTGGCGAAAGCGCGGCGCCACGGGATGGCCATCGGTCTCTGTCACCCCTATCCGGAAACGTTGCAGGCCCTGGGGCGGGAACTGCCGCTGCTGGCAGAGCGGGGTGTAAAGGTGGTCCCGGTGGCGACCCTGCTCCGGCGCGACTGATCAGAGGTCCGGCAGCTGACTGGCGATCTTCGCCATGATGGTCGACAGGTGGCGGTACGGACGGTCGAACAGGATCTCCTCCGGCAGATCGGAGCTGACCGCGCGCAGCAGCAGGAAGCGGTCCTGCAGCCGCCCCTGGCTGTCGAACAGGGTCCGCTCCAGCAGCGGGAAGAGGTCGGAGCGATCCTTGCCGAGCAGGCGCTTTTCGTATTCGTGCAGTTCGATGGTCTTGTGCGAGACTTCCAGGCCGCTTTCATCGAAGCGGTAGAAGGAGAGCTGTTGCTGGAAGAAGTTCCGGGTATGGGGGGCGCGGCAGAGGACGAACCAGGAGCGATGGGCCGACTCACGAAACAGGTTCCAGAGTGGATCCTGGACTTCGATCGCTTTTTTCGCCGCGTAAAAGTAGCGGAATGCCAGACGGGTGAAACATTCGTCTTGCAGATAGCCGCTGACCTGATGGTCTGATGTGACCGCGAAATAGCCGGCGGGGCCGATCCGTTCCGGCGCCACCAGCGGCGTGGCGCAGACCAGGCAGGTCTGGCTGAGAGCCTGGCGCCGCTCCGCGAAAGCGGACGCATGATGCTGCTGTTGCCGCGAGCGGCTCAGCCGGACGTCGTCGAGACGCCGCCCCTCTTTCTTCAGGGTGTCGAGGTAGAGTTGACGGGCGACATGGCTGAGTTGAATGTGGACATCGGTCTGGCGACCGTGGGTCAGCACCGGGTAGATTTTCCCTTCCGGGTTGGTCTGCAGCGACTCCACCTTGGGGCTCTTGGCGATGAAGCCTTCCATGCAGCGGTAGCCGCGGTTGATGGCGTAAGCCTTGAGCAGCTGGTAGGGATCGCGAAACGGGCCGTCGAAGTGAATCCGGCCGTCGACCAGGCAGGGGAGGATGCGCAGCGGTCGGCGCGAGATCTGCTGGCTGTCGAAGAAGTCGTAGATATGCCGGCAGTTCTCCAGAGAGGGCGCGTCCTTGACCGGTACGATCACGCGGTCGGCAGCGAACAGGGCGCTCTGGGTATAGATGTCGAGATCGGGGCGGGTATCGATGATCAGGATGCCGCCGAGGGTCGACTCGCACAGATTGCCGGCCAGCAGGGTCGGGTCGTCGAGGTCACGGCGCAGTGAGGCGAGCTGGTCGCTGGACGGGACGATCTGCACGCCGTATTCGCCGGTCTCCACCAGATCGTCGATAGCGGTACCGCCGAACAGCTGGCTGACGTCACCGCGCGGCGGCGTTTTGCGCAGGCGAAACATGCGATCAACCGAAAAATGGTTGTCGAAGCTCAGCAGGGTGACCGGCAGATCCTCGTGCATTGCCTTCAGGTAGATGGCCAGATTGGTCGCCAGGGTGGTCTTGCCGACCCCTCCTTTTTCACTGGATATGGTGATGACATACGGTACAGACATGAGGCATCCCCTGTGCGTGCGGTGCGGGCAATATAATGAGGTGAAGACCGGCTTGTCAAACGAAAAGCCACAAGATCTTGGGGTGCCACGATGAGCGCTGAAAGCGGGCGGCTGACCGTTTCGGCGCTGGTCGCACTGATCGGCGAGGTGGTCGAAAGCAACTTCGTCACGGTGACCGTCGAAGGGGAGATGTCCAATCTGGCGATGCCGGCCTCGGGGCATTGGTACTTCACCCTCAAGGACAGCAAAGCCCAGCTGCGCGCTGTCATGTTTCGCGGTCGCAACCGGCTGTTGCCGGAGCGTCCGCACGATGGACAGCGGGTTGTCTGCCGGGGAGCGGTTACGGTCTACAGCGCCCGCGGCGAGATGCAGCTGGTGGTCGAGGAGCTGGTGCCGGCCGGACTCGGCGATCTGCAGCGTGCCTTCGAGGCGCTCAAGCAGAAGCTCGATGCCGAAGGGCTGTTCGCCACGACGCGCAAACGTGCGCTGCCGGAGTTCCCGCTGACAGTCGGTGTGGTGACGTCGGCGACCGGCGCGGCGATCCATGACATCCTCAACGTGTTGCGCCGGCGGGCGGCCGGTCTGCGGCTGCTGCTCTGTCCGGTGCGGGTCCAGGGGGAGGGGGCCGCCGCCGAGATCGCCGCGGCGATCGAACTGCTGAACAACGACGCGAGCAGCGATGTGCTGATCGTCGGCCGCGGCGGCGGTTCCATCGAGGATCTCTGGGCGTTCAACGAGGAGGTGGTGGCCCGGGCGATTGCCGGCTCGACCATTCCCGTGATTTCGGCTGTCGGTCACGAGGTCGATATAACGATCGCCGATCTGGTCGCCGATGTGCGCGCGCCGACCCCGAGCGCGGCCGCGGAGATCGTGGCGAAGAACCGTCTCGAACTGGAAGCACACCTCGACCATCTGCTGGTGCGGCTGCACTCCTGTGTCCGCCAGTCGTTGCGCCTGCTCGGTGAACGGCTCGACCGGCATGATACCCGCCTGCATGCCGCCGCCCGCGAGCTTGCCGCCCGTCAGCAGCCGGTCGTGCAGTTGCAGACGCGGCTGACGCGGGCGATGCAGACGCTGCTGCGCCAGCGTGCCGATCAGCTTGCGACCCATGCCGGTCGCCTCGAAGCGCTGTCGCCGCTGCGGCAGCTGGCGCGCGGCTATGCCATCGTTTCTCGCGAGCGCGACGGTGCCGGGCTCGACAGTGTCAAAGCGTTGCGGGTCGGTGATCCGCTCTGGGTGCGGCTGAGTGATGGGCGGCTGCGCAGCCGTATCGAGGAGGTCGAGGAATGAGCCGGCTGCTCGCCCTTGTGCTGATTTTTCTGGCGCTCGCGGTTGTTGCCGGTGCCGGCTCCCTGAGCTTGCTGCCGGAGCAGGTGGCCGACGGCGAACCGGCCATGGTGCGCTGGCACGGTGAGCCGCCGGCGTTCGGGGTGTTACGTTTCAACGAGCGGGTGATCGACTTCGTACCGGATCAGGACGGCGCCGTTGCCCTCCTGCCGGTCCCTCTCGATCTGCCGTCCGGCGACTATCCGGTGCTGATCGCCCTGGCCGATCGGCGCGGCCGGACCGTCGCCGGAGAGTTGCGTCTGCGGGTGGTGCGCAAGGAGCGACCGGTCGACCGTCTGACTCTGCCGGAACAGATGGTCAGTCCACAGAAACCGGAGGTGCTGGCGCGGATCGCCAGTGAGCGCGAGCGCCTGCAGGAACTGTTTGCCGACAGTGGCCCCCGGCTCTGGCAAGATTTTCGCCGTCCGGTCGACGATCCGGTCAGCAGCGTCTTCGGCAAGCGCCGGATCCTCAACGGCGAACCGCGCGCCCCCCACAGCGGCACCGATTTCCGCAGCCCGACCGGCACACCGGTGCGGGCCATCGCCGGCGGCCGGGTGGTGCTGGTCGCTGACCTGTTTTATACTGGCCTGACGGTCATCCTCGACCACGGCGCCGGACTCTTCTCTCTCTATGCGCATCTGTCGAGTTTTGACGTGCGGGCAGACCAGATGCTCGATGCCGGAGATCTTCTCGGCCGGGTCGGCAGCACCGGCCGCTCTACCGGACCCCACCTGCATCTGACAGTGCGTCTGCACGGCGAGCGGGTCGACCCCCTGGCGCTGCTCGACTTGTTTGGCTCCTAGAGACGCTGCAGGCGCAGACCCTGCTTCTCCAGTTCCGTCCTGGCCGACTCGAACATTTCGCCGCCGGCAAGAATCCCCACTGAACTCTGTCCCCATCCCCTGTCGAGATACTGTCGGGCCACCCGGATCAGATCGTCGCGGCTGGTCGTCAGTACCGCCTCACGGAACTGCTGGCGCAGCTCAGGCAACAGCCCCTGCCGTTGCAGGATGAACTCGTGGTAGCCGCGCCCGCCCGGGGAGAGTGGCCGGTCGAGATCGCCGAAGACGTCGATGACCGCCTCGCGCAGCATCTCCGCATCGAAGCTGCCGTTGCAGGCCCAGTCGATCGCCTGGCGATAGACATCGAGGGTGCGCAGCAGGTGCGGGTCGCGGTAGGAGAGGAACGACAGCAGGCCGCCATCGCTGTTGTAACTGGCCAGACCGCCGTAGGCGCCCCCCTTTTCGCGGATTTCCCGGTGCAGGACGTTGGCGCGCAGCAGTTTGGCCAGCACCAGCAGCGGTGCCGCGTCGGCACTGGTGTACGGTGCGGTGCGGAACACCCGCGCCACGTAAGCGACCGGCAGGGTGTGACTCCAGCCGGTGACCGCCGGCTGTGGCCGGAACGGCTGGGCCGTCAAAGGCGGTGGCGGTTCAGTGCCGGGAAAAACGGCGAGCAGCCGGTCGAGCTTCTGGCTCATCGCGTCGACCGCTGCCGCCTCGCCGGTCACTGCCAGGCTGATGCGCTGGCGGTCCCGGAGAAAGCGGCTGATGGCGCGGAGCCGGTTGGTCAGATGTTCCATCTCCGGGCCGAGCGGGTAGCGGCTGATCTCATTGACCAGCCGCACCTGACTCATGCCGCTCCAGGCCTCGCGCCGTTGTGCCGTTGGGGTCAGACCCGCTGCAGCGGCGGTGGCGGCGAAGGAGTGCCCGGAGCCGGGAATCGAATTCTCCAGGGCGATGCGGATCTGACCGATCACGGTCTGCAGACGTTCCAGGTTGTTGAAATCCGGAGCACCGAGCATGTCGATGAGGATTTCGATCAGCTTGTCCTGCCTGCTGTCGAGAGCCTTGCCTTTGAGGTCGATCACCGGCCGCACCCGGTCGAGGTTGCCCGGATCCTCCAGCAGGTTGGTGCCGAGACGGATGCCACCGGTGGCTGCGGTGATGCGCCGCGCCATCTCCAGGTAGTCGTGCCCGGCAGCGCCGATCTGTGGCAACAGGCTGCAGAAGAGCGGCAAGTACGGTGAAAGTTCGTCTGGCAGACCGTTCAGGTCGAACTGCAGGGCGAGATAGGTGATGCCGTTGGTCGGCTGGATGAAACGGTAAAGAGCGCCGTCCTGACTGAAGTCCGGCACCTGCTCGTGCGGTGTGATGTCGGCAAGTTCGAGAGTCGGCAGGCAGGAGAGATCGTCCGGGGTCTCCTGGGCCGTTTTGAGGGCGACGGCCTGTTTGACCAGCTGATCCCGGGCGGTCTGGTCGAGCCTCTCGTCGATGGCCTGCAGACGCTGGCTGAGCGCCGCCTCTTCGCGCGGGCTGTGCTCAGGGTCAGGACGCATTATCAGGATAACCCGGTGTGGGTTGTCGAGCAGCCGTCGACGGATCAGGTTGGGGAAAAAGGCCGGGTCGGCCGTCGCCTGGCGCAGCCGGGCAAGATTGTCGCCGATCCGCAGCGGTGTCAGCGGATCGTCGGCGTGCAGCCAGGGGCCGAGCAGGCGCATCAGCAGACTCAAACCGTAGGGGTACTGGTCGCCGGTCACTTCGCGGTTGGAAAATTCATACTGTTGCAAGGCCGCAGCCACCCGTTCGGCCGGGAATCCCTGTTCGGCGACCCGTGCCAGAGTCTTGTCGATCAGGGCGACGATCTGGTCGGCCTGCTCCGGGTCGATCCCCTGCAGACCTGCGGCCAGGAAGGTGTCGCGATAGTCGTCGTGATAACCGGTTCCCGGACAGAGGTTTTTGCCGAGACCACTTTCGATCAAGGCCTGATAGAGCGGCGCGGCCGGATTGCCGAGGAGCAGGTTCGCCAGCAGGTTGGTCGCCGCCCGCTCGAAGCTGTCGTCGATCGGACAGGTCAGCCAGGCGGTCTGCACCATGCTGCGGTCGACCGGATCGTCACCGGCATCGATGGGGAACGTGGTCTCGATCCGGCGTGGCTGCTGCCAACGTGGTTGTGGTGCAATGACGCTGTCGACCGCTTGAGCCTGAAAGCGGCTCAGGGCCAATGTCTCGATCCGTTCGAGGTGTGCCTCCAGCGGTTGATTGCCGTAAGTGTAGATCCAGCTGTTGCCGGGGTGATAGTAACGATGGTGAAAATCGCGCAGCGCCTGCCAGGTCAGATCGGGAATCTCCAGCGGTTCGCCACCGGAATTGCGCCCGTAGCAGTTGTCGGGGAAGAGTGCCGCGTTCAGACGGCGGCCGAGCAGGGAGGTCGGGTCAGCCATTGCCCCCTTCATCTCATTGAAAACCACCCCTTTGATCTGCAGGGGGGACGTCGGATCTTCCGCGACGGTGAATTCCAGCCGATGTCCCTCCTGGCAGAAATCGGCTTCACGCAGCAGGGGGAAGAAGACCGCGTCGAGGTAGATGCCGGTCAGGTTGGCCAGATCCTTCGGGTTCATGCTCGCCACCGGGTAACAGGTCCAGTCAGCGGCGGTCATGGCGTTCATAAAGGTGTTCAGGCTGCGCTTGAGCATGGCGAAGAACGGGTCGCGCACCGGATAGCGCTCTGAACCGCACAGCACCGTATGTTCGAGGATATGAGCGATCCCGGTCGAATCGGGGGGCGGTGTGCGGAAACCGACGGCGAACACGTTGTTCGGGTCGTCGCAGGCCAGGTGCAACAGCCGCGCACCGGTCGGTTCGTGACGCAGGACGACCGCAGACAGATTCAGGTCAGTCAGGACTTCGCTGTGCACGACCAGAAAACGGCCGATTCGGCTGCCCGGTTCGGCAACTTCAGAAATCATTTTATCTCCTTTGCCCGGGTCTCTTCTTCAGGTCTTCCACAGAGACACAGAGGCACAGAGCAAGCAAAAACAGAGCATCTTGCCACGGTTCAGACTGCCGGTTAAGTGACGTTGACCAGCACGCGCCCCTTGAGCTGCCCTTGCAGAATCGCCTGGATCGGTGCTTCGAGCTTCTCCAGTGGCACTTCTGTTGCCAGATCCTCCAGCGGGCAGCGCCAGTCGCCGCCGAGACGGTTCCAGACCGTCTGGCGACTGGCTTTGGGGGCCTGCACCGAATCGATGCCGAGCAGGCTGACGCCGCGCAGAATGAAAGGGAAGACGTTGATCGGCAGTTCCGGTGAGCCGACCAGGCCACAGCAGGCGACGCTGCCCCCGTAGCGGGTCGCCTTGAGGATGGCGGCGAGCATCGGGCCGCCGACCACATCGACCGCTCCGGCCCAGCGCTCCTTGAGCATTGGCCGCTCGGCGTTCTCCAGAACTGCGCCACGCTCAATCACCTCATCGGCGCCGAGCCGACGCAAAAAGTCTGCCTGATCCGCCTTGCCGGTGACGGCGACGACCTGATAGCCGGCCCGGTGCAGGATCGCCACGGCCAAAGAACCGACCCCGCCGGTGGCGCCGGTCACCAGGATCGGGCCGCTGTCCGGTGTGATCCGTTCGCAAAGAGCCTGGACGCAGAGCCCGGCGGTCAGCCCGGCGGTGCCGAGGATCATGCTCTCCCGCAGCGTCAGGCCGGCGGGGAGGGGGAGCGCCCAGTCGGCTGGAACGCGGATGTATTCGCCGTAGCCACCGGGCGTGTTCATGCCGAGGTCCCAGCCGGTGACCAGCACCCGGTCTCCCGGGGCGAACTGCTGGCTGCTATCCTCCACCACTTCGCCGGCGGCATCGATTCCCGGGGTGTGCGGATAGTTGCGGGTCACCCCCTTGTTGCCGGTCGCCGACAGGGCATCCTTGTAGTTCAGCGAGGAACACGCAACCCGGATCAGCAGGTCACCGGCAGGCAGGTCAGCGATCGTGCGCGTGCCGACCCGGCGTGCGTAACGGCCATCGGCCTGCTCTTCGACAATCATCGCCTTAAACTGGTCTGTCATGGGACCTCCTTCGGTTGCGGGCTCTTGTCTTAAAGAGAACTGGCTGGACGCACAAACAAGCCGATTTAACGCGGAGGCGCAGAGGCGCGGAGATAACCCCTGTTGTTTTCAGGCAACCATTCAGCTTGCAGCAGGTCAGCAGCAGGTCAGGTCGTCCTTTCTTTCCTCGCTTCCGTGCGCTGCGCTCTCTCGAGACACAGAGTCTCTGGGGGACAAGATTCGTTGCATCGTTCGCATTCGATGGGACTGTGCTGCTGTAACATCTTATTTATCAACGCAAAGCCGCAAAGGGGTGAGTCAAAACGCAAAGGTTGATCACTCTGAAGAACATTCTCTGCGTCTCAGCGCCTCCGCGTTAAGTCAGCTGGTTCTCCCCGACATCACTCATCGCTCCCCAGCCCTTTCTGTCGACGCAGCATAACGCTGCCGTCCCGGGTGTTGAAAATGATCTTGCGGCCGCGATTGCCGCCGAGGTCGCTGCTGACAATCTTGATCCGCTGCCTGGAAAGAATCTCCTCGGCCAGTTCGATATTGCGCTTGCCGATGGCGAGCAGTCCGTCGGCCTTTTCCCACATCGAGGCGCCGCCGAACACCTTGGCGATGATCTTGTCCGGATTGCTTGAGCGGCCACGCATCTGGTCGATCAGTTTGCCGATGGCAATATTGCCATATTTCGGTGTCGCCAGGCCTTCGCCGTTCCAGAGCGGCAGCAGGTAATGGTTGATGCCGCCGAAGCGGCCGACCGGATCCCAGAGACAGACTGAGACGCATGAGCCGAGCACCGTGGTCACCAGATGCGGATCACCGTGAACGAACAGGGTCCCCGGGTAGAGGTAGTGTTTCTTGAACTCCTCCATTGCAACAGTGCTGGTCATCACCGGCCCTAGAATCTTTCGGTCTCTTCATCCTGCTCGAACAGGAAGAAATTGGCATCCTTGGCGTAGCCGGTTGCATCGACCGCCGGTCGCGGCAGGGTCAGGACAAAGCGGCTCCCCTGTTGTGGCCGGCTGTCGACATCGAGTGTCCCCTGGAGCAGTTCCGCCAGGCTCCAGCAGATGCTCAGGCCGAGACCGTGGCCACGATGCGGCTTGGTCGTACCGCTCTGCAGCTGCCGAAAACGGTCGAAGATCAGCTCCTGATCGGCCGGTGCGATCCCCGGGCCGTTGTCGCTGACCGTGATTCTCAGGCGGTCGTCGCTCTGTTCTGCCTCGACACTCAGTTGACCTCCGACGTTGTTGAATTCGACGCCGTTGGCGAGCAGGTTGATCAGGATCATTTCGAGCATCCGGGCGTCGCTGGTGAAGACCAACTCGTCGGGGCACGAGCGACTGACCTCGATCTGTTTCTCTTCGGCGCGATAAGCGAGCTTGTCGATGCAGCTATCGATAACCGGCGCGATATCGACTCTGGCATGGGCCGGTTCAACGTCTCCGGCTTCCAGTTCGGCGGCCATAAAAATATTCTGCAACTGGAAATCGAGATTGAATGCCTCGGAGTAGATCATGCGTGCATTGTTGCGGCAGACGGCCGGGTCGCATCTGCCGGTGAAAAACTGACTGGCCAGTCCCATAATGGCTGATAATGGATTGTTGATTTCATTGCGGATGTTGGAAAGGAAATGGCTTTTCAGCGCCTCGGAATCCTTGAGCTTGTCGTTCATGATCTCGAGTTTGCGCGTCAGGGCGCGCAAGTCCTCAAGAGCGTTGCGATTGAACTCGAAGCGCTGCCTGATCTCCTCGATCAACTCCTCATCGGTCGGTTTGTGCATGATCGATCCTTTATCGCGCCCGCCAGGGCGGTTGTCAGCGACTCCGGTAGAGTCGCATCGTTTCGTCAGCCAGGCTGTCCAGGGGGAGGGTTCTGTTGACGGCGCCGAGCTTGATCGCCTCCTGCGGCATGCCGAAGACCACGCAGGACTGCTCGTCCTGGGCGAGGTTGAACGCGCCGGCCTGTTGCATCTCCAGCATGCCGCGCGCGCCATCGTCGCCCATGCCGGTCATGATGACGCCGATGGCGTTCACCCCGGCGTAGCGGGCCACCGAACGGAACAGCACATCGACAGACGGGCGGTGCCGGCAGACCAGCGGTCCGTCCTTGGTCTGCACGTAATAACGGGCGCCGCTGCGCTTGAGCAGCATATGCCTGTTACCCGGCGCGATCAGGGCATGGCCGGGGATGACCGAGTCACCATCGGCCGCCTCCTTGACCGTGATCCGGCAGATTCCGTTCAGCCGGGTGGCAAACGCCCGGGTGAACTGCTCGGGCATGTGCTGGACGATGACGATCCCCGGGGCGTCGTAGGGCATGCTCTGCAGAAAAACGCGCAGCGCCTCGGTGCCGCCGGTCGACGCACCGACCGCGACGATCCGCTCGGTGGTCTGGAACGTCTCCATCTTGCGCGGACGGTCGAGTATCACATCGGCGGTCAGTTTCGGTTCCGGCGAGCTGACCAGGCTGGCCAGTTTGCGGACCCGGGCGCGGGCCGCTGCCTTGACGGCATCGCAGATCAGGATGCGGCTCTCTTCCAGAAACTGCCGGGCGCCGAGGCGTGGCTTGTTGATGACGTCGACCGCACCGTACTGCAGCGCCTTCATGGTCACTTCCGCCCCTTTTTCGGTGAGACTGGAACACATCACCACCGGGATCGGGTCGCGCGCCATGATCTGTTTGAGGAAAGTGAGACCGTCCATGCGCGGCATTTCGACGTCGAGGGTCATGACATCGGGCCGCTCACGGGCAATCTTGCCTTCGGCGATCAGCGGGTCAGGAGCCGTGGCGATTACTTCGATCTCCGGGTCCGAGCCGAGAATTTCGCTGAGAGACTGGCGGACCACTGCCGAATCGTCAATCACCAATACCTTGATTTTTTTCGCCATGGAATCTGAATGCTCTTGCAGAAGGTCTTCGCCCGGGTGGTCAGGCAAAAAGCGTCAAAAGCCAGGGTACGCGACTGTCGAGCCATGAGACGTGCTCAGAGACGTCGCTGCCGCGAAGCCTTTATTAATGGCGCAGCCGCTGGCAGGTTTTTACAAAGCCGTCAATAGCCCGGAAACTGAAAACAGCCAGCGCGACGAGACGGTCGCCGCGCTGGTTACAGTCTACCGGAAAGTGCCGGTTTATCCAGAGATGGAGAGGGATCTCGTGCCGAAAAGACGCCCGGTTCGCTTATTGTACGCCGATGGCCTGACGAGGCTGGTCGGACTCATCGCGGATCACCAGAACCAGGTCGTTTTCCGCACCGGCCGAGGTGGTCAGTGGTGACAGACTGACGCCGAGTTGACGTGGTTCGCCGGCGGTATTACAGACGTTCAACTGGAAGATTTCTCCTTCGACCCGGGCCTCCAGAAGTTTGCGCAGTGCCGAGAGAACCGGGTTGTTGGAGATCTCGATCAACTCATGCAGCTTCTTGCCGGTACCGTCGGCGCAACACCCGAGAATTTCGACCGCTGCATAGTTCATCTCGATCAGGGTCAACTCGGAATCAAAGACCATGATCCCTTCGCGAATTCCGTTGAAGATCGCAGTCAAACGCTGCTGGTAGCGGAGTGTTTCGTCGAGTGATCTCTTGTACTCTGTTGCTCTGCTGGCGTGACGGAGCAGGTCGTCCTGATTGACCGGCTTGAGGATATAGTCGAAGGCGCCGTAACGGACCGCTTCGGCCGCCGTGCTCACTTCCGGCCCGCCGGTTACCATGAGGACCGGCGTGTTCGGGTTCATCTCCCTCGCTGTTTTCAGAACATCGATACCGCTGTCTTGGCCGAGCAGAATGTCGAGAAAAATGGCGTCGTATTCCTTCGTTTCCATGCAGTCGATCGCTTTTTGCCGATCTTCCGCCAGGTCGACCCGATAGCCGGCATCCTCAAAAAATGCGCTGAAGGTGTAACGAATCGATTCCTCGTCGTCGACAATCAAGAGTTGCTTGTCCATCTTTAACCTCGGTTGCTGGGAGTTGATGAGATGTTGCGGACCGACCTGTCGGGTCGACCCCTATCAGAATGTGAACGATCAGTTGATGGCGTCGCAAAACCCACCAACTGCTGCGTTGCCACAAGCGTCTCGCTGCTTTGACGTATAGAACTACGCCTCATTGCTCGACAATTGCGCGCCTTGCATTTGGCGTTTTTTGCTGAGCCATCCAATCTCGGGCTTTCTGCGAAAGCATCATCAGTTAGGGCAGATCATACGTACGACGGCGAGCAGCTGATCCGGCCGGAACGGCTTGGTGATCCAGCCCGAGGCCCCGGCTTTTTTCCCCTCCTGCTTGCGCTCCGGCTGGGATTCGGTGGTCAGCATGATGATCGGCAGAAAGCGGGTTCCGGAACGTTTGCGGATTTCCCGAATCAGGTCGATGCCGTCCATGTTCGGCATGTTCAGGTCGGTAACGACCAGATCAAAGCTCCCCTCATCAAAATGTTGCAGAGCGTCTTCGCCATCGACGGCTTCAGCGACGTCATAACCGGCTCCTGTCAGGGTCATGCTCAGGACCTGCCGGACCGTTGCCGAGTCGTCGACCGTCAATACTCTTTTCGCCATGAGAACCCCCCGGGGAGGTCATTCGCCGCCATCGCAATGACTCCTCCTGATCAATGATTTGTTGCCATCGCCTGTGAACTGATGTCACGCGGAGATGCGGCAAAATGAAGACAATCTCCTGCCGGATTCCGGGGGCTGTGCCCGGTCAAAACGCAAAGCTCCGGGTGAGAACGGCTGGAGCGCGCCGGTCAGCGTGCTGGTCAAAAGGACTGCTCGTCGACGACGTTAACAGATTGATATCGTTCACTAAAATTGCCGTCCACTTTCCGGGGAAGGCGTCACGAGTTCAAGCTGACTGATATTGACGGGCCAGATCACTTCCCGGTCAAGCAGAACATGGACCATCTGGGCATCGACGACTTTATAAACGACGCCGCTGCATCCGTCCACTTCGGACAGGTCGCGTACAATCACCTTGTCGCCGTATCTGATCATTGTCGTCCAGGTCCCGAAGTTCAGACAGCCTCGTTTTCCGCGACGTCTTCAGCGCTCCCCTGCTCACCGACCTCCTGAACCAGAATCAATTCGTCGCTGCTGAAGACCCGGTCGATGTTGAGCAGAATGATGAACTGGTCACCGACCTTGCCCATGCCGCGGATATATTCGGTGTTCAGGCGGGTGCCGAGCCGCGGCGCCGGTTCGATCTGCTCGACATTGATCTCCAGGACCTCGCGGACGGCATCCGCGCGCGCGCCGACCACAAGGGTGTCGTCGTCGACCAGCACTTCCAGAACAATGATACAGGAGTCCTGCGTGGCTTCGGCGCTCGGCATGCCGAGTTTGCAACGCATATCGACCACCGGCACCACCTGGCCGCGCAGGTTGATCACGCCGAGCATGTAATCGGGGGTCTGCGGCACGCTGGTGACCGGTATCAAGCTGAGGATTTCACGGGTTCGGCCGACCTCAACGCCAAACAGTTCATCTCCGAGCTGAAAGGTGACGTACTGAACAGTTGTTGCGTTCGATTCTGTCATAGTCTGTCTCTCCTTGGAGGGCGTCTGCCCTGCGACTGTTGGGAATTATAGCAGCTTTTCCTGCAAATAAAATCGTTATGGCGGGTCCGCGCTCACAAAACAGTTTTTGCGAGCAGACGGATGTCAGGTGGTTGGAAAGAAGGCGCGACACGGTGTCGCAAGGTTTCTTGAGGGAATATCATAAATAGGGGTCAATTAGTGATAGCACAGGTCGTGCCAATTAATGTTTTTTAGCGTTATTTTCCTCTAAAAAACCACATACTGCGCACGTTTTTTTCATGAGAACAGTAACGAATCTTTGGAAGAGAATGCTTGGTTTAAGTCTCAAGTCACTGTTTTAACATGAAAAAAGACAGAATAATACCACCTTCGGGAGGATCCTCAATGAAACAGGCGGTCAGACTGCTCAGGCTCTTGGCGGTGTTCTCGCTGCTGGTGATTGTCATATCACCGGGGCGGTCTCTGGCCGCCGTGACGTTCGAGTCGTTGGGGCAGATCGTAGCGGACGGCCTCGACGCGC
>JAVVDS010000048.1:0-20983 GCA_032251295.1 Desulfuromonadales bacterium
TTGGCGATTGCTGTTTGTTTTCCGGAACCGTATTAATGCCCGGCTCTTTCCCATATTGTCACCTGCGAAATCGTGTGCTGAAACTTGCGTGCCGTCTCGCGGATTACGAAGGGCAGATCCACCGGGTCACCGAGTCTGCGGAAAGTCGGCTCCAGCTGCTCGTGCAGACCCTCGAGGGTGGTGAAGGGCTCCCCGGCGCGGCGTACGCCGCCGATCCAGTTTTCTGGCCTGGTGAACTCATCGAGCCAGGTGTAGGGAGAGGCAATGACCAGCAAGCCGCCGGGGTTGATCCGTCGGGCGATGTCCTTGAGAAAACGCGCAGGATCGTAAAGGCGGTCCAGCAGGTTGGCGGCCAGCACGAGGTCGTATCCGGCAAACTGCTCCTTCAGGTTGTGGGCGTCCCCCTGGACGAACTCGATCTTTTCACCGAACCCTGTAAGATTAAGTGCAGCGAGGCTCGTTTCATGGAAGGAGACGATCCTGCCTTCTTCGGGGAGCTGATAGTGGATGATACCCTTCTGCTGCAGCTGGTGGCCGATGCGGATGAAGCGCGCAGAGAAGTCGATGCCGGTGACATGGTCAAAGTAACGTGCCAGCTCGAAGCTGCCGCGTCCTGCGGCGCAGCCGAGGTCGAGGGCACGGCGTCTGGGCCGCTCACCCATGGCGGCAAGGGCTGTTGCGACCACGGCTTTCGGAAAGTTGGCGACGCCAAACTTGTCGGGACCGTAGTGGGCGTCACAATACTGGGCGATGGAGTCGTCGGTCTCGTACATCGCCTGCACCTGGACCACCGGTTGCTGCGAGCGGACATAACGCAAGCCGGCATGCTGGAAGAAGTGGCGGCGGAAGGCGTAGCGCGAGTCCCGGGTTGCCTCGTTGCCGGTTGATATCCATGACCCGCCCTTGATCAGATTGTGCTGGGTATCGAAGGTCGGGGTGGAGAAGTCGTCGTACCAGGGATGGACTTCGAAGCCCTCGAAGCCGTAAATCGGCGTCTCGGTCCACTGCCAGACGTTGCCGATGACATCGTAGAAATCGCCGCTGGCGAAGCGGTCGACCGGACAGGAAGAAGCCCAGTATTCGAGGTTGATATTGCCCGGCACCTGTTCCCAACAGGGCTGGTCCGGAATCTCGAGCCGGTTGTGCAGCAGGGACCACTCGTCCTCGGTCGGCAGGCGAATCGGCTCGCCGGTCCGTTTCGCCTGCCAGTTGCAGAAGGCCTTGGCTTCGAGCTGGTTGACTTCGACCGGCCAGTTCCAGGGCATTTCGATTTCCCGGGCCATGGTGCGGAAGCGAAAGGTGTCGCCATCAGGGATCCAGAACAGTGGTCGGCTTGCCCTGCTGAAAGAGAGCCAGCGCTGCCCTTCATCGCTCCAATAGTCGGGGGTGGTGTAGCCGCGGTCCTGCATGAACTCAAGAAATTCGCGGTTGGAGACCAGGTAGCGGCTGGCGGCGAAGTCTTCGACCTCGAATTCATGCCGGCCGTACTCGTTGTCCCAGCCGTAAAGAGGGTGGTCCTTGCTTTTGCCGAGCACCACCCTGCCACCTTTGACCGGCAGCAACTCGTTGACCGGCGCCTCGCCCGCCTCGGGGCAGATCTCCCACAGGGGCAGCTGGCGCACCCGTCCGATATCCATACGGCGGATGATCACCGAGGATGTCTCGAGGTGGATGCGCTGATGCTCGATCCCCATGAGAAACGCCCACCAGTCGCTGTGCCAGTCGATCGGCATGGTCAGGGGCAGCCGCTCGATCAGTCCGGTGACCAACTCGCACACCTGCTCCCGGTAGGCGCGCACCTCGGCCACTGTCGGCCAGTCGTAGTTGGCCTCGTTGAGGTCGTCCCAGGACATCTCGTCGACGCCGATGGCAAACATCGACTCGAAACGTGGGTTGATGCGCTCGGTGATGAGTCTGGCGACAATCAGTTTGTTGACGTAAAAGGCAGCAGTGTGCCCGAAGTAGAAGATCAGCGGGTGACGCAGCGGTTCGGGGCGCAGGTAAAATGCCTCGTCGTCGGCGAGGGTGTCGTAGAGGCGCTCGTCAATGCTGAAGGTCTTGTGAAAGTAGTCGCGTATCTCTTCGCGCTTCTGTTCCGGCGTGCCCTGGTTGAGGATGGTGGTGCGGGTGTGGCGCAGATCCATGAACGTCCTCCTGGATGAGATATGCTGCAACTGCAGCAGAACAGGTGGGGGAGGGCGACGTGAGGCGTGAGCTGTTGTCGATTCCCTCCCGGGTTGGTGGCCTGTCTCTATGGGGCCGGATCGACCACACCCGGCTGTGCCTGGCAGCGACGTCAGGCGACCGTCACCCTGAGAGTGCCGACCTCGGAAATGGTCGCCTCCAGGATATCGCCGCTGCGGATGGCGCCGACGCCGGCCGGTGTCCCGCTCAGCAGGATGTCGCCGGCCTCCAGGGTGAAGTAGCGAGAGGCTTCGGCGATCAGGCGGGGGATGGGGCGCAGCATGGCGGCGGTCGTCCCCTGCTGGCGCGGCTCGCCGTTGACCCGCAGTTCAAGCCGGAGCCTTTGCGGGTCGACAACACTCGCCGCCGGGACGAACCGGGAAACCGGGCAGGCGGTATCGAAGGCTTTGGCGATCTCCCAGGGGAGGCCCTGCGCCTTCTGCCGGTTCTGGAGATCGCGCAGGGTCAGGTCGAGGGCGACGCCGTAGCCGGCAACATGCTGCATCGCCTCCTCCTCGGCGATATTCTTGCCGCGGGTGCCGATCAGGATGGCCAGCTCGATCTCATGGTGGCAGTCGCTGGTATAGGCGGGGATGAGCACTGTGCCGCCGTCCGCCAGCAGGCTGGATGCCGGCTTGATGAACAGCACCGGCTGGCTGTCGGCCGGCAGCGGGTTGCCGAGTTCGCGGGCATGTTCTGCATAGTTGCGCGCAATGGCGACGATCTTGCCGACCGGAATGCGCTGTTCTGCCAGTTCGACAGAGTGCATGTTCGCCTCCTTCTGTCAGATTCTGTTCGCAGGTGCTACACTAAAGCGGGTCGGTCAGCAATTGCAAGTCCTCGATTGCCTGCTGACGGCTTCGGAACATCCGTGATAGTCTAAACAGAGTGTAACCATTCAGAAAGTGTATCGCCTTGGCAGAGAATCGAAGAATTCAGGATCCAGGATACAGGAGAAATCTGACATCTAACCCTTTACGGCAAAGGGAATGACAGATTTATGGTTGTGCATTCTCTGATGATGGAGCAACCGAGACGCTGCTCATGACGGTGTCGTGGTCTGGCCGTTATTCTGAATCCTGAATCCCGTTTTCTCAGCAGAAACATTCAATCTAAGTAAGTTGACAGAGTTTCTCTTCCAGCCCCGGAGCCTGGCAGCCAGATGTTTCTCCCCATCGGCGACATTCCGAACCCCCGCACCACGCCCTATGTCAACTGGGGGCTGATCGGTCTGAATGTCGCGATTTTCCTGTTTGTCTCCCTGCCGGCCATGTCCCGGCCCCCCGACTTTACCGACCCGCTGTTGCTCGACTACCTGCGCCTGATCGGCATCTCCCTGCCGACCACCAAGCAGTTGGTGGCCGAGCATATCAGCGCCTACGACCTGCTGGTGTTCCGCTACGCCTATCGCCCGGCTGAACCGGCACTGCTGAACATGTTCAGCGCCATGTTCCTGCACGGCAACCTGATGCACCTGGCCGGCAACATGCTGTTCCTCTGGATCTACGGCGACAATGTCGAGCATCGCCTCGGCCATGCCGGCTACCTGCTCGCCTACCTGGCGACCGGGCTCGCCGCCACGATCTTCTTCGGCCTGTTCGTCCCCGATTCGCAGATTCCGATGCTCGGCGCCTCGGGGGCGATCTCCGGCGTGCTCGGCTTCTACTTTCTCTGGTTCCCGCGCAATCAGATCAAGGTCTTTATCTTCCTCTTCCCGCTGCTGATGACGACGGTACTGATCCCGGCGCGCATCGTCCTCGGCATCTACCTGGTGCTCGACAACATCCTTCCTTTCATGACCACGCCCATGGAGGGGGCGGGCGTCGCCTATGGGGCCCATATCGGCGGGTTCCTCTCCGGCCTCGGCGTCGCCTACGCCGTTGACCGTCTCCCCGGCCTGCTCCACCTGCGCGATGAGACGCCGCGCATCAGCCGGCAGCGCGGTCAGCTGGTCAACGTAATTACCGACATCGTCCAGGCCCTCGACCACGGCGAGATCGAGCATGCCGCGCAGTGCTATCTGCAGCTGGAATCGCCGCGCGAGCGTGGCCAGCTGGCGACGAACAAGGTGCTCGCTATCGGCGACCACCTGCTCGCCAGCGATCGGCCCGAACTGGCGCTGCGCGTCTTCCGGCGCCTGCTCGCCGAACGGCCCGGCGACGCGGCTCTCGATCGTGCCCACTTCGGCGCCGGCAAGGCGTTGCTCCAGAGCGCCGACGGTGTGGTCCCGGCCAGCGAGTATTTTCTGGCGGCGATCGATCTTGGCAGAAGTCCCGAAGTGGTCGAGCAAGCGCGGCGCTATCTGGAGATGATCGAACGGCGGCGGTAGAGGGGGTCAGGCGAGAAAAGAGCGCGCGGCGGTGGTCGGGTCGGCGGCGGCGATGATGGCCGAGATCAGGGCGATGCCGGCGGCGCCGGTGCCGGCAATTACTTGCCGGTGGCCGCTTTTGATTCCGCCGAGAGCAAAGACCGGCAGTGCCGTCTGTCGGCAGGCCTGCCGCAGGGCGGCGAGGCCGACCGGTGCGCCGTAGGCGGCTTTCGACGGGGTGGCGAAGACCGGGCCGAAGGTGACGAAGTCGGCGCCGCCCTCTGTGGCAGCGGCGATGTCGGCGAGACTGTGGGTCGACACGCCGATCGTTCGCTGCGGACCGAGCAGCTTGCGGGCTGTGGCAACGGGGAGCGAGTGCTCACCGAGGTGGACGCCATCGGCCTCGACGGCCAGGGCGACATCGATCCGGTCGTTGATCAGCAGTCTGGCGTGGTGCCGACGGGTCAAGACCCGTAGCTCTTCGGCCAGCGGCAGCAGCTCCCTGGCTGGCAGATCTTTTTCGCGCAGCTGCATCGCGCGCACGCCCCCCCGCAGGGCAGCGTCGACGGCAGAGACCAGCGACTGGCCGGCGGCAACCTGGTGACGGTCGGTGATCAGGTAGAGGCTGAAATCGATCGACTTCGGCATGGGCGCTGTCGTCAGCCGGCTCGCCGGTCGAGGAAAGCACTGTCCCAGTCCTTCCAGACCGGGTCGTACCCTTTGGCACGCAGCATGGCGGCGAACTCGGCCGGCGTGCGGTCGTCGTCGATGGCGAACTGCTCGGTCTGTCTCTCAGCTCCGGCGTAGCCGCCGGGGGCGGTGCAGCTGCCGGCGCTCATCTGGGTGATCCCCAAGGGGAGCAGGTTGTCGCGCAGGTCGGCATTCTCCCGGGTGGAGAGGACCAGCCCGGCGTCATGCAGCAGAAGGCGCATGGCGCAGATCAGCTGCACGAAATTGCGGTCGGAGACCGGATGCAGCGGCTGAAAGCCGATCTCCGAGGGACGCATGCGCGGAAACGACACGGTCAGCTGGCTGCGCCAGAAATGCCGTGCCAGGTAGCGGCCGTGCAGCCCGGCGAAGAACGCTTCGCTGCGGAAGCGGCCGAGACCGAGCAGGGCGCCGATGCCGATCTTGCGCATTCCGGCCTGGCCGGCGCGTTCCGGCGTGCCGAGTCGCCAGGCATAGTCGCGCTTGCGGCCGTAGGGGTGCATCTCGGCGTAGAGTGCCGGATCGTAGGTCTCCTGGTAGATGGTCAGGGCGTCGACGCCGGCGGCGATCAGTCGGGTGTAATCGGCCTGGGGCATCGGGAAGACCTCGATGCCGATGGAGGAGAAGAGCGGCCGGACGCGGCGCACCGCCATCTCCAGGTAGGCGACATCGGCGCTTTTTGGAGCTTCGCCGGTCAGCAGCAGCACATGGCGAAATCCCTGTGCCGCCAGGGCCTGCGCCTCCGCTTCGATGGCGTCGACAGTGAGCGTGTGCCGCGGCATCCGGTTGTCGGCGGAGAAGCCGCAGTAGCGACAGCCGTTGTGACATTCGTTGGAGAGGTAGAGGGGCGCGTACAGCAGAATGGTGTTGCCGAAGCGCCGCCGGGTGATCGCATGGGCCTTGCGCGCCAGCGATTCGAGAAAATCTTCGGCCGCCGGCGAGAGCAGTGCCATGTAGTCGGCCTCGCTCAAACGATCAACGGCCAGGGCGCGCTCTACATCGGCGCCGGTTTTGCCGGCAATCGCCTGCTCGACCTGTGCCGGGTCGTAATCCTGAATGATGTCGAGAAAACTCATGATCGATCGGCTCTTTCCGGGGTCAGTCGCGCAGGAAACCGGTCAGCGGGCTCGAGGCCTCGGCGCGGTCGCGCTGCTCGCCGAGGCCGGCCAGAAACGCCTCGCGACCGGCTTCGACCCCCTTGCGAAAGGCCTGCCCCATGCGGCCCGGGTCGCGCGCCACGGCCAGGGCGGTGTTAACCAGCACGGCGTCGGCGCCCATCTCCATCGCTTCGGCGGCGTGCGACGGTGCGCCGAGGCCGGCGTCGACCACCACCGGCACGCACGCCTGTTCGATGATGATGGCGATGCTGTCTCTGGTCTTGAGCCCCTTGTTGGTGCCGATGGGCGAGCCGAGGGGCATGACGGTCGCCGTGCCGGCTTCCTGCAGATGTTTGGCCAGCACCGGATCGGCGTTGATGTAGGGGAGGACGACAAACCCTTCGCGCACCAGAATCTCAGCCGCCTTCAGGGTCTCGACCGGGTCGGGGAGCAGGTAGTAAGGGTCGGGGGTCACTTCCAGCTTGATCCAGGGTTCACAGCCGGCGGCCCGGGCCAAACGGGCGAGGCGCACCGCCTCTTCGGCATCGCGGGCGCCGCTGGTGTTCGGCAGCAGCAGGTAGCGCTCTGGATCGATGTGGCCGAGCAGGTCGTCCTGGGGATTGTCGATATCGACCCGCCGTAGCGCAACGGTGACGATTTCGCAGCCGGAGCCTTCCATCGCCGCAACCATCGCCTGATTGGAAGCGAACTTGCCGGTACCGACCATCAGTCGCGAGGTAAAATCGCGGCCTGCAATGCGCAGTTTGTCCATGGATTGTTCCTTTATGACGAGGTTTGGCATGCCATGCTTTCTGCTCACCCGCCAGAGCAGGAGATGACCTTCTCCCCCGGGAGCAGGTGGTTGAAGGTCGGCTGAGGGGCACTTCCCCTCAGCCGCCGCCGACGAAGTGGACAAGTTCCAGTTGGTCACCGTCCTGCAGCCGGGTGTCGGCATGTTGCTGGCGGGTGATGATCTGCCGGTTGAGTTCGATGACCAGGTGGCGCGCATCGAGATTGAGTTCCGCAAGCAGGTCCGCCAGGGTGGTCTCCGTGGTCAGTTCGCGCGGGGTGCCGTTGATTTCGATCGTCATGGGGAATCTCCGTCGCCGGTCGGTTCCAGACCGAGCAGCAGGCGCAGTACGACGTTGGCCTGGTGATGGGCGGCAATGCCGACCCGCGGTGCCATCAGGCCGACCCCTTCGGCGGCGGCGGTGACCCCGTCGCCACACAGGTAGAGCCGGCTGCCGCACTTGCGGGTAATGACCGTGTTGCCCGGTTCATAGCCGGCCATCCCCGAGCCGCCGACAATGGCGCGCTCCGGAAAGCGGCTGGCGAAATTTTCGATGAGCATCGCCTTCTGGTCGGCACGGTCGAAGGCTTCCACCAGGATGCGGGCGTGGCCGAACACCTCGCCGATGTTGGCCGGCGTCAGCCGCAGATGGCAGGCGGTCACCTTGACGTGGGGGTTGATGCGCGCCAGGCTCTCTTTGAGGGCGTAGACCTTCGGCTGGCCGATCTGGTCGAGAAAATACTGCTGGCGATTCAGGTTGGACGGTTCGACCAGGTCGAAGTCGGCGATAATCAGCTGACCGATGCCGATGCGCGCCAGGGCGATAGCGATGGCCGAGCCGAGGCCGCCGACACCGGCGATGCCGATGCAGGCCTGCTTGACTTTCGCATGTACCCCCGGCGAGTGGCGGGCTGTGAGCAGAGTCTCCAGCTCTCCGGCAGCCGGGACTTCGCCGCGCCGGATCAGAACCAGCCGGTCGCCGTCCTCAAGCGGTGTCGCCGCGTCGATGGGGAAGCCGTTGCGGATCAGCAGGTCGGCATCCGGCTTGACGCGATCCCGCAGTGCGCCGGCGCTCTGGCCGGCCGGCACCTCGATGGCGCGTTCGTTCACCTGGATGTTCATCGTCAGCAATTCACTCGTCTCGCCGAAAACGCGAAAGAGCCGCGCAGGGCGGCTCTCGTTTCGGCGCGCAGCCGAAAAGATCGCGCCGCTTCCCTACGCCGGCATGACCCGGATCAGGTTCGAGGGGTCGTCCGCATGTGCGGACTCTCAGTAGAAGCTACTCCCCCAGGGCGTTTCTCATCTGTCGATTTTCCGGCAGAGTAACAGGTCGTTTCCGCTCCAGTCAACTGCTTTCCGGCACGGGCGGTGCGCCTCCGGACAGCGGCGCCTTTTCGGTTGCCACGGCGTGGAGCATGCTCTAGGATGAGTTCCCGGCAATGCCGTTGCCGAGTTCGTGTGCGGAGTTGACCCGATGAGTATTTCCAAAAGGTTTCGCGAAATTCACCGAGACGTTCAGACCCTGCTCGACGGGCTGGACGGATCGGTCATGGCGACCGAGCAGGCTGTCCGTGCAGTCAGCAAGGGGTTCGACTGCCTCGGCGAATGGGTTGAGCAGGTCGGCGACATTCCACGCATCAGCCTCGAATACAAACTGACTCCGGTCCTGCTGAAAGCGCACAATCATCTCGACCGCGGCCGTCTGCTCTTTGAGGAGCAGGGGCTGGAGAGCGAGGCGGCCGCGCTCTGGAGTCTGCAGCAGAAGATCTATCGACTGCTCAACGATCTGTAGCCCGGCAGGGTGCAAAGGCTGTCAACAAAAAAAGGCCCCCGGTCATCCCGGGGGCCTTTTTTGTTTCGTCGCTGTCTTGCCGGTTTATTCGGCAGCGACCTGAGCGTCTTCGATGATCAGGTCGTACTGGTAGCCGTAACCGAAATCCTTGCCGGTGACCAGTTTGCCGGTGATGATGACGGTGTCGCCGAGGTTGGCCGAGGCGTCGCTGGTCACAGTCAGGTCGCTGGTGGCGCCTTCACCCGAACCGTCCTGCAGGTGAATCCAGTTTTTGCCCATGATCTCCGGGCTGAATTTCACCACTTTGCCACGAACCTTGACCGGCTTGCCGGAGAGGTCGGCTTTTTGGGCGTAAAGTTCGGCAATGGTGTAGCCGTCCTCGGCCTTGCTCACACCGGAGAGGTCGATGTCGGTCTTGACCGCACTGGGGGTGCCGCCATTGGTCGGCGGATGGCCCGGCGGCATCTCGCCAGGGGCACCCCCGGCCATTTCGCCGCCGACCATCACATTCGGTACGAAATAGACCATTTCGAAGGTGCGATCGAGGGTCTTGCTGTGGTAGTCCGGCATCGGCATCCCTTCCGGAACGACGACATCGTCACCGACCTGAACGGTGAACTCGGGAGCGGCTGCCCAGAACGTCTCGCTGCCGGTATCGACTTCGACATACGTATAACCGGCGGCATTCACGGTTTCAGTGACCTTGCCGGCCTTGCCGATAGCCGGTGCGGTCGCCGGCGCCTGTGGTGCCGGGCTAGCGGCCTGTTCGGACGGTTTGGTGGCAGGTTTAGCGGCGGGCTTGTCTTCGCTGCAACCGGACATCGTCAGCGCGAAGGCGAGTACAAGGGTGATTGTCAGCAGATGTCTCACTGTCTTTCCTCCATCAATTTTGGGGGTGAGCGGCTTTTTAGCCTGTCGAAACTCTGTGTGCAAAACACACAATTGTGATTTTTAACATATCTCGCCGATTTTCAGCAAGGAGAATCCTTCCTGCCGGACGGGTCGTCCAGCCGATTGTAGCGACAGGTCAATTCCCGCAGATGTTCGGCCAGCGGCGGGTCGAGCTCCGCGCCGGTCAGTCGCCAGCTCCAGTTGCCGGTCGCCATGCCGGGGCGATTGAAGCGGGCGGCGGCGTCGAGGGCGAGCAGGTCCTGGCAAGGGATGACGCAGAGGCGGGCGACACTTGCCATGGCCAGCCGGATCAGATCCCAGGGGAGATCCGGCTGCTCGCGATGCAGGTAGCGACGTACCCGGTCGCGCAGCGTGTCATCGCAGCTCTGCCACCAGCCACAGGTCGTGTCGTTGTCGTGGGTGCCGGTGTAGACCACGGCGTTGCGGCGATGATTGTGCGGCAGGTAGGGGTTGCGGCTGTCGGAATCGAAAGCGAACTGCAGGATCTTCATCCCCGGAAAACCGAAGGTATCGCGCAGTTGCTCGACCTCCGGCGTGATCACACCGAGGTCCTCGGCGACAATCGGCAGATCGGGACCGTCCTCATGGAGCCAGCGGAACAGTTGCTCTCCCGGCACCTCCTCCCAGTGGCCGCGCTCGGCAGTGGCATCGCCGGCGGGAACCGACCAGCAGGCCTGGAACCCGCGGAAATGATCGACGCGAACCAGGTCGAACAGCTGCAACTGGTGACGGAAACGCTGCCGCCACCAGGCGAAGTCGCTGGCGACATGCTCCTCCCAGCGGTACAGGGGATTGCCCCACAGCTGGCCGGTGGCGCTGAAGTAATCGGGGGGGACCCCGGCGACGGCGGTTGGCTCCCCCGCGGCATCGAGCTGGAACAGCCGCTGGTGCGCCCAGACATCGGCGGAATCGCGGGCGACAAAGATCGGCAGGTCGCCGAACAGCAGCACGCCGTGCTGGTGAGCATAGCCGCGCAGCGCCGACCACTGTTCGTTGAAGATGAATTGTTCATATTGCCGGGTTCTGATCTCTACGGGGTACTCGGCGCGGAAACGGTCGAGGGCGCTCTTGTCGCGGCGACGCAACGGCCGCGGCCATTGCCACCAGGGCTTTTGCTCCTGCTGCTGGCGAATCGCCATAAACAGGGTGTAGTCGTCAAGCCAGTCGTTCTGCTCACGACAGAACCGGGCGAAGTCATGCTGCGGCGGCGCGTCTGTCGGGATACTGAAGAAGCGGCTGGCGGCGTTCTGCAGCAGCGGCTCTTTCTCCTGCCGGACCCGGGCGTAATCGACTTTTCCTGAGGCAGTGGACGAGACGGTTGCCGTTGCGTCGGCCAGAGCGCCGGCAGTAACCAACTGTTCGCTGTCGATGAGCAGAGGATTGCCGGCAAAGGCGGACAGGGCATTGTACGGCGAGTCGCCATAGCCGGTCGGTCCGAGGGGGAGCATCTGCCAGACGCTCTGGCCGGCTGCGGCGAGAAAGTCGATGAAGTTCAACGCCTCCCGGCCGAAACTGCCGATGCCGCCCGGGCCGGGCAGGGCCGTCGGGTGGAGCAGGACGCCGCTGCGCCGTCGGGCCAACGGCTTTACAGCGCCGAATACGGTTGCTGCCTGGTCATCATTCTGCACGATCACTCGCTCCCACCGGAATTTGCAGCACGATTCTTGCGCGTGGCTGCCATTCTTTTTGGTCTATTTACTCGACTTCTGATATAAATAACCATCTGCCGTCGCCGTTTCGCTCGGGAGTCGCAATGTTCCGCATCCCTTATCTGCGCAATCTGTTCGTCCTCGCCCTGGTCGCGACGACCTGCCTCCCGCTCTATACCCTCTATGTTCTGCATCCGGCCTATCACAAACAGCTGATTCGCGAAACCGAAGAGGAGTCGGTGCGCTTCGCCCGTTACCTGGTCCGTTCCCTCGACCTGGAAGGGGCCGTGATGAACCGGGCCAACCTTCCTGGTGAGACCATCCGCAAGGTGCATGTTCTGCGGGCCGATGACCTGCTGATCAAGCTCCGCTTCTTTTCGCCCCACGGCGAGATCATCTACTCGACCCTGCCGGAAGAGATCGGGCGGGTCAACGACAAAGACTATTTTCGCCAGATTGTCGCCCAGGGACAGGTCTATTCCAAGGTGGTCAGGAAAGACACTCCGACCGCCGATGGTCAGCCGGCGAATCTCGATGTGGTTGAGACCTATGTTCCTTTTGCTGCCGCCGGCCAGTTCGGCGGTGCCATTGAAGTCTATTATGACATCACCCCCCGCGTCTACCAGGTCAATCTGCTGACTTTGCGCACATCCCTGGTGCTGGTTGGCCTGGCTGTCGTCCTGATGGCGGCCATTACCCTGGCGCTGCGCAACGCCGGTCGGGCCGAGACGGCTCTGCGCCGCGCCAACGACAAACTGGAGACACGGGTTGCCGAACGAACCCGTGAACTGCAGGACGCCAACGCCCATCTGGCCGAAGAGATCGCCGAGCGGGCCATGGCTCAGCTGGCGCTGACCGAGGCCCTGGAGGAGACCCGTGCCGGTCGCGAGAAACTCGATGGGATTCTGCGTTCGGTGACTGACGGCCTGCTGGTCACCGACTGTGATCTGCGCATCATGCACATGAACGATGCCGCCGAGAAGATGTTGCGCACCCCGCTGGAGAAAGTTCTCGGTCAGCCGGTCGACAGCCTGCCGCTGTCCGCCGGGTTGCTTGCCCGTCTGCGGGAGCGGGGCGACTGGCCGACCGGCGCGCTCAGCCTCGATTTTGCCCTGGGTGACGAAGATTCGCCCAGACGCCGGGTCTTTCAGGCGCGCATGTCACAGATCGATGCCGACGATTCGCTCCGGCAGGGCGTCGTCCTGCTGGTCCACGATGTCACCGAGGAGCGCGAAATCGAACAGATGAAGAACGCGTTCCTCGGCATGGCGGCCCATGAACTGAACACGCCCCTGACGGTCATCATCGGCTATACGGAACTACTCGCCGACGACGATGCCTGCCGGCGTCTCGGGCCGGACCAGGTGCGTGCCAGCCTCGAGCTGATTCACGTCAAGGCGGTTGCCCTCTCGCGTCTGGTTGAGGACCTGCTCGATATCAGCCGGATCGAATCGGGACAGGCGCTCAAGCTCGACTGCAGCCAGTTCAGTCTCAACGAACTGATTGGCGAAGCCCTGCAGTCCTGTCCCCTGGAGACGGAACGGCACAGTTTCGAACTGCAGTGCCCTGATGAGCCGGTACTGGTGCATGCCGACCGTGAGCGGCTTCTGCAGGTGATCACGAATCTGCTCAGTAATGCCATCAAATATTCGGTGCAGGGCGGGACGATCCGGATCGTCCTCGCCGCAGACCAGGAGAACTGCCGGCTCGCCGTGGTCGATCAGGGGGTCGGTATGACGTCGGAGCAGCTGCAGCGAGCCTTCGACCGTTTCTATCGGGCCGATTCCTCGAATACCGCCGTACAGGGCGTCGGTCTCGGCCTTTGCGTCACTCGCCATATCGTCGAAGCCCATGGCGGTCGAATCGACATCGACAGCGAGTATGGCCAGGGGAGTACGGTCAACGTTGTGTTGCCACGGCACAGTTCGGCCTGTTGACCTCTGCCGCCGCAGCGGTTATTATCTCACGCTACGGGCCGTTAAGGCCCGCTTTCTCTTTGCTGAATTCCCTGTGAACGGGTTTTGCTCACGTAACAATCTTGACAGAGGTTTCCTTGGACAGTTCGTTTCTTTCTGAAATCAGCCGCCGGCGCACCTTCGGCATTATCAGCCACCCCGACGCCGGCAAGACCACCCTTACCGAGAAGCTGTTGCTGTTCGGCGGCGCCATCCAGATGGCCGGGGCGATCAAGGCGCGCAAAGCATCGCGCCATGCCACCAGCGACTGGATGAAGGTCGAGCAGGAGCGCGGCATCTCGGTCACCACTTCGGTGATGAAATTCGCCCATCGCGACTGCGAAATCAACTTGCTCGACACGCCGGGCCACCAGGACTTCTCTGAAGACACCTATCGGGTGCTGACTGCGGTTGACAGCGCCCTGATGGTGATCGACAGCGCCAAGGGGGTTGAGACCCAGACCGAGAAGCTGATGGCGGTCTGCCGGATGCGCAACACGCCGGTGATCACGTTCATCAACAAGCTCGACCGGGAAGGGCAGTCCCCTCTCGATCTGATCGCCGACATCGAAGAGAAGCTGCAGATCGAGTGCGCACCGATGTCCTGGCCGATCGGCATGGGCAAACGCTTTCGCGGCGTCTACAACCTGTTCCGTTCCGAGCTGCGTCTGTTCCGTCCCGGCGAGAGCCGGCGCAGCGAGGAGGTGCTGGTTATCAAAGATCTCGACGATCCGCGGATTGACGATCTGCTCGGCAGCCAGGCCGCCGAATTGCGCGACGATATCGAACTCCTCAAGGGAGCGGCCAACCCGTTTGAGCTCAATGAGTACCTCAAGGGGAACCAGACCCCGGTCTTCTTCGGCAGTGCCATTAATAATTTCGGCATCGAGGAGCTGCTCGACGCCCTGGCCGACCTCGCGCCGGCGCCGGGACCACGTCAGACTGTCAGCCGCCAGGTCGATCCGACCGAGGCGAGTTTTTCCGGGTTCGTCTTCAAAGTTCAGGCGAACATGGACCCGGCGCATCGCGACCGCATCGCCTTTTTGCGCATCTGCTCGGGGCGGTTCGAGCGCGGCATGAAGGTCCGGCATCACCGCATCGGCAAGGAGATCAACCTCGCCAACGCCATCATCTTCATGGCCCAGGACCGCGCCCATATCGAAGAGGCCTATCCCGGCGACATCATCGGCATCCACAACCACGGCACCATCAAGGTCGGTGATACCTTCACCGACCGGGAGCCGCTCAAGTTCACCGGCATCCCCAGCTTTGCCGCCGAGCACTTTCGCCGGATCCGGCTGAAGTCGCCTCTCAAGGCCAAACAGCTCGACAAGGGGCTGACCCAACTCGCCGAGGAAGGGGCGATCCAGGTGTTCCGGCCGCTGCTCAGCAACGACTATATCGTCGGCGCGGTCGGGGTGCTGCAGTTCGATGTCACCATGGAGCGGTTAAAGACCGAATACGGTGTCGATGCCGTCTACGAGGCGGTCGACTATGCCACGGCGCGCTGGGTCGGCAGTGCCGACCCGAAGAAGCTCGCCGAGTTCGAAAGGAAGAATCAGGCGAACCTCGCCCTCGATGCCGAAGGGAACCTGAGCTACCTGGCGTCGAGCGAATGGCGTCTCGGGTACGTTGCCGAGCAGTGGCCGGAGATCGAATTTGCCAAGACTCGAGAGCACGATTGAGCCTGCTTTCAGTGGCTTGACAGCCGGCCGTTATGGGGTATCGTTGACAGCGGAGTCTACAGTCGGAGGTTTGCCATGAGCGTTTTGGGAGCCTGGTCGGCTCGCCTGATGCGTGATGAGGAGGGGGCGACCGCCACGGAGTACGCGATCATGATCGTTCTGATCCTGCTGGTTGCCTTTGTGGCTGTCAGTCTGCTTGGCGGGCAGGTGGAGCGGTCGTTCAACCGGTTCAACAGCGAATTTACTTCGGTCCAGAATCGCTGAACGGGCAACTGTTTGTTGCGGAGGAATGGCTGGCATTCTGCCGGCTTTTTTTATGAATAGCCCTGTCTCTCTGAATCGATCGATGCAAACCGGTGATTGGCGCCAGGACCGAATCCGTGTGGCTCGGCTGCTCGCCGCCGAGCAGGCCCTCGGCGAGGTGTTCGTCCAGGGCTGGTTGCGGACCGTGCGGCGCAGCAAAGGCGTGACGTTTCTCGCCCTGCATGACGGCTCCTGTCCGGCGAGCCTGCAGGTGGTGGTTGCTGACGACTCCCCGGCGGTTGCGGTCGTCGACCGGCTGAACACCGGCGCGGCGGTCGGCGTGCGCGGCCGGATGGTCGCCTCACCCGGCGAGGGGCAGACCTGGGAGGTGCAGGCCGACGACATCGTCATCCACGGCCTGACCGACGAGAGCTATCCGCTGCAGAAGAAGCGGCACAGCTTCGAATTCCTGCGCTCTATCGCCCACCTGCGGCCGCGCACCAATGCTTTTGGCGCCATGCTTCGGGTCCGCAGCCGTCTCGCCCATGCCGTGCACTGTTTTTTTCAGGAGCGCGGTTTCGCCTATGTGCATACGCCGATCATCACCGCCAACGACTGCGAGGGGGCCGGAGAGATGTTCCGGGTGACGACCCTCGACCCGGACAACCCGCCGCGGGTTGAGGGCCGGGTCGCTTGGCACGACGATTTTTTCGGCACCCGGACCGGGCTGACGGTCAGCGGCCAGCTGCAGGGTGAACTCTGTTCCATGGCGCTCGGCGATATCTATACCTTCGGCCCGACCTTTCGTGCCGAAAATTCCAATACCAGCCGACACGCTGCGGAGTTCTGGATGATCGAGCCGGAGATGGCGTTCGCCGATCTCGACCTGAACTGCCGCCTGGCCGAAGAGTTTTTCCGCTTTCTGGTGACCTTCTCTCTGGAGAAGTCTGGTGAGGATCTCGCTTTCTTCGACCGGTTTGTCGCCCCTGGCCTGCTCGACAAGCTGACCGCGGTCGCCGCCGCCGATTTCAGCCGCATGAGCTATGCCGAGGCGATCGCCGCCCTGGAAAAGTCCGGAGAAACCTTCGTCTTTCCGGTGCGCTGGGGCTGTGACCTGCAGTCGGAGCATGAGCGCTACCTGACTGAAAAGGTTGTCGGCGGGCCGCTGTTCGTTACCGACTACCCGGCCGGCATCAAGGCGTTCTACATGCGTGCCAATGACGATGGCGAGACTGTCGCCGCCATGGACCTGCTGGTCCCCAAAGTCGGCGAGATCATCGGCGGCAGTCAGCGTGAGGAGCGGCTCGAGCTGCTGGAGAAGAAGATGCGCTCGTTCGGCATCGACCCGCAGAGTCTCGACTGGTATCTCGACACCCGCCGCTGGGGGAGCTGTGCCCACGCCGGTTTCGGCCTCGGCTTCGAGCGCTTCCTGATGTACGTGACCGGCATGGACAACATCCGCGATGTTATTCCGTTCCCCCGCACGCCCGGCAACGCCCGTTTCTGAAACCATTCACAACGCCTCCCTGTGTAACGCTTCAATGACATGCTGAACAGTTACCGCTTTTTTTAGATTTTGGCGAAGGTCAGATAAAGGTAGCCAGCGGCCATCGCCGTGAAAAAGGCGAGGCCGAGCCAGCTGAGGACGTGCAGGAGAAGACCGGGGCGCTGGGCTGCGGGGACGTTGTCGCCGCGCATCACCCGGTAGTTGATCCAGGCGATCACCGGCGAGGTCAGGAAAGAGACGATGGCGGCGAAGGTGAGCAGCTGCACCAGGGTCTTGACGAAGAAGAGCACCACCACGGCCGCGCTGCCGACGGTCAGGACGATCCAGAGGTTCTGAATCGGGCGGAAATAACGGTTCGACAGATCGCCGATGAGCAGGCAGCAGGCGGTCAGGGAGCGTGGATAACCGTCGACGCAGGTCAGGGTGGTGCTGAACATGGTGACAAAAGCCGCCGTTAAAATCAGCGGCCGCGACCAGTCGCCGATGGTCTCGGCATACAGGTTGACCAGCTGCTGCGAAAAGGCGATGCCGCTCGCCGAGAAGGAGAGGCCGCTGCCGTGCATCACCAGAGCGCCGAGGGCGAGAAACAGCACGGCAAGAACGGTCGTCGCGATGTAGCCGATGTAAAAGTCGATGGCGGTTTCCCGGGGCGTTGCGAAATGCCCCGTCTGTTTTTCACGGCTGAACATCCAGAGCGACGACCAGGCGGAGAGGTCGACCGGCGCCGGCATCCAGCCGAGCAGGCTGACAAGAAAGGCGAAGGAGGCGACAGTCCAGGGGCTCGGAGAGACAAAGTCGGCCGGTACGCTGGCGGCTTTCGGTACGGCCACGGCCACGGCCACCAGGGTGCTCAGTGCCAGGATGGTGACGATGGCTTTGGCGAGCCCGTCGAGAATCCGGTAGTGGCCGAGCAGAAGCAGCAGGGTGCAGATGCCGAGCAGCACGACGGTGAGCTGGGCCACGCTCAGGCTGCCGATGCCGTAGCCGGTCAGCAGTGCGCCGCTGAGCATGGCGACCCCGGCGATGTTGATGGTGCCGGTCAGGATGTTGATCAGCAGAAAGATCCAGACGAACGCCATCCCCTGCCGCCGGTAGCCGGCCAGCAGGCTCTCGCCGGTAGCGGCGGTGTAGCGCTGACCGTAGAGGAAAAACGGGAACTTGAGCAGGTTGGCGAGCAGGACCAGGCCGAGCAGGCTCCAGCCGAATTCGGCGCCGGCGCGCGTCGACCAGACCAGGTGCGAGCCGCCGACCGCCGCGCAGGCGACCAGGATGCCGGGACCGAGGGCTTTACGCAGGTCACTGGCGGTACGGAAGGGGGGCGTAGGGGTGTCGTGTGGCTGTGACATGGAGCCCGCTCAGTTTGCGCTGTCTGCTTGCCGGCTCGGGGTAAGCCCGGCAAGCAGGCTGGCCGCCAGACTGTCGAGCAGCTGAAAGTAATGCTCGGGGCCGGCCGGCAGATCGGCCCCGAGCGGGTCGAGAACACCGGTACCGGCACCGGTGCCGGTGACCACCGTTTTGACCAGTTTCGGCTCGAACTGAGGTTCGCTGAACACGCAGCGGGCTCCAGATACCCTGATCCGGTCACGGATCGCGCTGATCCGCCGGGCACCCGGCTTGCGTTCCGGGCTGATGGTCAGCGAGCCGAGGGCGTTCAGGCCGTAGGTCTGCTCGAAATACTGGTAGGCGTCGTGAAAGACGATGTAGGGGACCTCCCGGACCGGAGTAAGCCGTTCGCGCAACTCTGCGTGCAACCGGTCGAGCCGCTGCCGGACGGCGTCGGCGTTATCGCGGTAGCGTCCCTGGTTGGCCGGGTCGAGTTCGCTCAAGACCGCGACGGTCTGGTCGACGATGGCGCCGGCCAGTAACGGACTGAGCCAGAGGTGCGGATCGTTATCGCCGGCATGCTCGTGCCGATCGTCATCGGCATGGTCCGCGTCGTGAGCGTGCTGCCCGTGGCCGTGGTTGTCGTCATCATCGGTGTGCTCCGCCCAGTCGCCCCCGGCACGTGCCGGCAACAGCTGGCCGGCCAACTGTTCGGCCAGTCGCAGCTGCCGTGCCTTGCCGCTCAAGGTGCGGGAGGCGGTCGCGAGAAAACTCTCCAGTTCCGGACCGACCCAGACCAGCAGGTCGGCGTCCGCCAACAGGCGGGCTTCGGACGGGCGCAGGCTGTAGCCGTGCGGAGTCCCGCCCCCCTTGACCAGCAGGGCCGGTTCGGCAATCCCCTGCATGACTCCGGCGACCAGGGAGTGGAGCGGTTTGATGCTGACCACCACTCGCGGTGGCGCGGCGAGGGCCGGCAGGGCGAACAGCAGCAGGCAGGCAAGCAGGAACGACATATGGCGGGGGATCTTCACGGCAGGCCTCCAGGTTAACAGTTTCCCTTGTGTCTTGTCACAGGGGGTGTAGTATAGCACAGAAAATCGGACACAAGACCATACTCAGGAGCCTCTCCATGCCGGAATCCGGCACCCTTCTCGGTCTGCGTGACATCCATTTCCGCCAGGACGGCCGGGTTATCCTGCAGGGGATCGATCTCTGCGTGCGGACCGGCGAGATCGTCACTCTCATCGGCCCGAATGGCGCCGGCAAGACCACCCTGATCCGCATCGCTCTCGGCCTGCTCGCGGCGAATGACGGCGAGGTCTGGCGCCAGGCCGGGCTCTGTATCGGTTACATGCCGCAGCGTCTGCACATCGACTCGACTTTTCCGCTGTCGGTGCGGCGTTTTCTCGCCATGGCCGGCAACGGCCGGGCAACAGCCGGCGAGGCGCTCCTCGGCGAGGTCGGTGCCCTGCATGTGATCGACTCGCGCCTACAGGAGATTTCCGGCGGCGAACTGCAGCGGGTACTGCTGGCCCGGGCACTGCTGCGCAATCCGCAACTGCTGGTGCTCGACGAGCCGGTGCAGGGGGTCGATGTTCATGGGCAGATCGAGCTTTACCGGCTGATTGCCGGCATTCGCGAGCAGCGTGGCTGTGCGGTGCTGATGGTCTCCCACGACCTGCACCTGGTGATGGCCGCCACCGATCGGGTTCTCTGTCTGAATCGGCATATCTGCTGCAGCGGTACTCCGGAGGCTGTGACCAGCGACCCGGCCTACCTGGAACTTTTCGGCGCGCAGGCCGCCCCCGATCTGGCTCTCTACAGCCACGATCGCAGCCATCGCCACGATGTCTGTACCGACTGCGTGGAGGGCCGCCATGCTCGATGACTTCCTGCTGCGCGCCCTGCTCGGCGGCGTCGGTGTCGCCCTGGTTGCCGGGCCGTTCGGTTCGTTTATCGTCTGGCGACGTCTCGCCTACTTTGGCGACACCCTCGCGCACTCGGCCCTGCTCGGCGTCGCCGTCGGTTTTCTCCTCGGCATCAATCTGACCCTCGGCGTGCTGCTGGTCTGCCTGTTGCTCGCCGGGCTGCTCTTCTGGGGACAACGGCAGAAGCGACTGGCCAGCGATACCCTCCTCGGCATCCTCTCCCACAGTGCTCTCGCCCTCGGTCTGGTGGTCCTCGCCTTTCTGCCGCATGTGCGGGTCGACCTGATGGCCTATCTGTTCGGCGATATCCTGGCCCTCGACGGTCGCGATCTTCTCTGGATCTACGCCGGCGGTGGCCTGGCTCTGCTCGGTCTGTTCCGTCTGTGGCGTCCGCTGCTGGCGATAACGGTGCACGAGGATCTGGCGCGGGTCGATGGCCTGCCGGTCGACCGGGTCAACGCCGCCTATTTCGCCCTGGTCGCCCTGATCGTGGCGATCATGATGAAGGTGGTCGGTCTGCTGCTGGTGACGGCGCTCCTGATCATCCCCGCAGCCACGGCCCGCCGCTTTGCCGGCAGCCCGGAGCAGATGGCGCTTTTCGCCAGCGCGATCGGTTGTCTGGCGGTGACCGGTGGTCTGTACGGATCGCTGACCTGGGACTCCCCGGCCGGACCGTCGATCGTGGTTGCTGCCTGTTTGTTGTTTGTTTTGGCCGCACTGTTCCCTGACAGAAGCCGCAACTCCTGATCGGCTCTGCGGCCGGCGCCGCAGAGAGTGCGAAAAATCGGTCCGGGGCAGAGTTTTGCCCGCATTTCCCGCGCCGGCCTCACCCTTTTGTTTTTCCGCTTGCATTTCTTTCTGAAATAAATTAGAAACTCTCCATCTTTTGTCGCCTTGCGACG
>JAVVDS010000049.1:0-20497 GCA_032251295.1 Desulfuromonadales bacterium
GCCATTACCGGCCAGGATATCCTCAACATGCTCGATACCGGGACCGGTTCCGTTCTCGTCGTCCTGGCCGACAGCGGCGACCAGCTTGATCTCGATGCCATTAACGCTGCCGGAGAAACTTGCGTAGAGACACCGCAAACCGGTTATACTCAGTACGCCATTTTCGATGGCAGCGGTGAGATTGCCCAGATTCACTGGTATGCAGCATGACCGTGGGGCTTTCCCCGCCAGGCACAGCAACAGAAAAGACGACCGGCTTGACCACTGACAACGAATTGATCGCGGAATCTGCCGACGTATCTGGCGAACTCACCCCCCCCGCCATCCTCGCCGCTGCCAGCGCCATCTGCGGCCTCGACCGGGTGGCGGCGGGTCGGCTCGTCAATGGACTCAAGCCGCTGCTGCTGGCGACGGACTGGCCGCAGGAGATGGAGAAGCTGGAACGGGCCGGGCTGGAGGCGCGTCACTTTGGCGGTCCGCTGCGGGAGGCGCTGACGCTCCCCGGCGATCTGGTGCTGCTGCGCCGGCCGGAGGGGCGCTTCGCGCTGCTGCGCCATGTTGAGCAGCGCTGGCAGTTTCTCGGCGCAGACGGCGAACCGCTGCCGGAGGCGATTGACGAAACCAGCGACGCCGAGGTCGAGGCCGTGGTGCTGCGGCTGCCGCGCACCGCGACGGCCGGTTTCGCTTCGCTGCGGGCGCTCTGGCCGCAGTTGCGCGCCGCCTGGGCGGAAGTCGGCATCGCCAGCCTGTTTATCAATTTTGGCCAGCTGCTGCTGCCGATCTTCGCCCTTTTAATCTACGACAAGATCGCCATGAACGCCCTGTTCGAGACGCTCTGGGCGTTGGTGTTCGGCATGGCGCTCTATCTGGCGACAGACGCCGGCATGCGTCTGGTGCGCAGCTGGACCACGGAAAAGATCAGCGTCGACCAGACCCTGCGCAGCGATGAAAAACTCTGGAGTGAGTTGACCGCCCAGGTCGATCTGCCGCCCGGCGGCTTCCCCCGCTTTCTCTCCAACTACCGAGATCTGACCCTGTCGCGCGATTTTGTCTCGTCCAGCTATCTGCTGTCGATCGCCGACATCCCGTTTCTGCTCCTCTACCTCGGCGTGATCGGCTTCATCTCCTGGCCGCTGATGGTTGCCACCCTGGTGCTGGTCATCCTCTTCTCCGGTATCGGCTACAGCCTCTACCTGCGCCAGAAGCGACTGTCGGCCGAGGCCGAACAGCAGAACACCCGCAAGCTGGCGTTCATGGGAGAGGCACTAAGCTGTCTCGACGTGGTACGCACCGTCCCCGGCGCCGGCTCCTTCCTGCGCAGCTGGCGGGAGGTGGTGCAGCAGACCACCGGGGTCGATACCCGGCGCCGGCTGGCGATGCAGCAGATGGCGATGCTGTCGACCTCGCTGCAGACGGTGACTACTGTCACCATTCTGACCGCTGGCGTCTATCTGATCCACGCCCAGCTGCTCAGCATCGGCAAGCTGATCGCCTGCAACCTGCTCGCCAACCGCGCCATGGCGCTGGTCGCTTCGCTCTATGCCGTGATCGGCAAATGGCAGGATTTCAAACGGGCCGCCGCCCGCATGGAGACGAGCCTCGAGCCGACAGCCGAACGGGAGTGCACGCCGCGGCCGCAGATCGACGGCCAGATCGCGGTGATCGGTGTCGGCAAGCTCTACGAAGGACGACCGCCGGCCCTGGAGAACGTGTCGTTCAGTGTCCGCCCCGGCGAGCGGATTGCCCTGCTCGGCCGGCCGGGGGCCGGCAAGTCGACCCTGCTGCGCTGTCTGGCGGGCCTGACCCGGCCGGACGCCGGCCAGATCCTCATCGATGGTCTGGCGCTGGAGGATATTTCCCGCTTCGACCGGGTCAGATGGCTCGCCTACAAGGGGCAGGACCCGGCGCTGTTCGCCGGCACCCTCGACGACAATCTGCGGATTGCCGGCAGCATCGACCCTGACCGACTCCGTCTGGCAATCTGGGCTTCCGGGCTGGTCAGCGAACTCGAAAGCGGGCGGATGTCCCTCGGTATGACTCTTGAGGAGCGCGGCAGCAACCTCTCCGGCGGGCAGCGGCAGAAAGTGGCCCTGGCGCGGGTGTTTGCCCAGCCGAGCCGGATACTGCTTCTCGATGAGCCGACCCTCGGCCTCGATCCCGAGACCGAACGGCTGCTCGCCGCCCGGCTGCCGAAGCTGCTCGATGCCGGCGCAACCCTCATTATGACCACCCACAGTCCGATCATGCTGGAGACGATCCAGCGCATCATCGCTCTCGACGGCGGCAAACTGGTCGCCGACGGCCCCCGCGACAAGCTGGTCACTCTGCCTGCCAAGGCCACGGCTCAAGGTGGCTAAGTTCCTGGTGCCCCTCATCTGAGCCTTCGGCCATTTTCTCCCGCGGGAGAAGGCTATCCCTTTAATGTCGATGGAGTGTCGTCCCTTCTCCCTGGAGGGAGAGGATGCCCGCAGGGCGGGTGATGGGGGATTCTTGTATCCAGAATCGTTGTGCGGAAAAAAGATAAAAAAAGGCCCTGCGTAAGGAGGGGGGGAATACGCAGGGCCCAAGACTCTTCGGTTTGCAGGCAACACGAAGAGTGCTCTTTATATAGCAAACCCCATTGCGGGTCGCAAGTCTTTTTTTGAGAAAAATGTCAGTTTTTTTTGAGAAGTACTTATATTTCTGAAAAGCCCGCCGTCGCCAAAGCCATGTCGGCCCCCTTCCGCATTGACATTTGCGCCAAATCGGTTTGAATTAAAACTCGTTCCAGTCAGGGCAAACGATTCTGCCGGGAGAGGGTGGGTATGCGGTTTCAAGACTATCAGACCGACGGGTTTTATGATGAAATGTTCGATGAGCAGCTGCGGCCGCGTTCGGGGACCGAGGCGGTCGTGCGGCGATTCAATGAACTGCCTGTCGAGGAGTTGCAGCGGCGGCAGCACGCCGCCGAACGGGCGCTGCTGCAGATGGGGATCACCTTCAGTGTCTATGGCGACGAACAGGGGGGCGAGCGGATTTTCCCCTTCGATATCGTGCCGCGCATCATTGCTCAGGACGAGTGGACCAGTATTGAAGCCGGCCTCAAACAGCGGGTCACGGCCCTCAATCTGTTTATCGACGACCTCTATCATGGTCAGAAGATTCTCAAAGATGGCGTGATCCCTGCCGAACTGGTCCTTTCTGCCAGCGGTTTCCGACCGGAATGCGTCGGGCTGAATCCGCCGGGCGGGATCTGGTGCCACATCACCGGCACCGATCTGGTGCGTGGCGCCGATGGCCAATTCTATGTCCTCGAGGATAACCTGCGCTGCCCGTCCGGGGTCTCCTATGTGCTGGAAAACCGGGTGGTGATGAAACGCAGCTTCCCGCGAGCTTTCGACGCTGCCCGCGTCCTGCCGGTTGCCGACTACCCGAACCGGCTTCTCAGCCTGTTGCAGGAGCTGGCGCCGCCCCGTCTGGGCAAGCCGGTGGTGGCGGTCTGGACTCCGGGTATCTACAATTCTGCCTACTTTGAGCATTCGTTCCTCGCCCAGCAGATGGGGGTCGAACTGGTAGAAGGGCGCGATCTGGTGGTGGTCGACGACCGGGTGATGATGCGTACCACGAACGGATTGAAGCCGATCGATGTTCTCTACCGGCGCATCGACGACGATTTTATCGATCCGGAGGTCTTCCGGTCCGATTCGATGCTCGGTGTCCCCGGCCTGATGCGTGCCTACCGGTCCGGCCGTCTGGCCCTGGCCAACGCGCCGGGGACCGGCGTGGCTGACGACAAGGCGATCTATGCCTACGTGCCGCAGATGATCCGCTACTACCTCGATCAGGACGCGATTCTCAACAATGTTGAAACCTATCTCTGCTGGCGCGAGCAGGATCTGCAGCATGTGCTGGCCAACCTCGACCAGCTGGTGGTCAAAAAAGTCGGCGAATCGGGTGGCTACGGCATGCTGGTCGGCCCGCACGCCAGCGCGCGGGAGCGGGCCGAGTACGGCGAGCAGGTCCGGGCCAATCCGCGCGATTTCATTGCCCAGCCGACCCTCTCCCTCTCCCGGGTGCCGACCCTGGTCGACGATCATTTCGAAGGCCGGCATGTCGATCTGCGCCCCTATATTCTCTACGGCGAGGAGATCTATGTCATGCCGGGCGGTCTGACCCGGGTCGCTCTCAAGAAGGGGTCGCTGGTGGTCAATTCCAGCCAGGGGGGCGGCAGCAAGGATACCTGGGTGGTCGAAACCGCCGCCAGCGAAGAGACGGGGGGTGGGCCATGCTGAGCCGGGTCGCCGAATCGATCTACTGGATGGCCTGTTACGTCGAACGGGCCGAGAATGTGGCGCGCATCATGGACGCCAACTACCACATGATCCTCGACCTGCCGACCGGGGTGGGGGAGCAGTGGGAGCCGCTGGTGGTGACCACCGGTGATGAAGAGCTGTTCAAGGAGTTTTACGACAGCTTCACCCGCGAAAATGTGGTCAGGTTTTTGACGTTCGACGCCCGCAATCCGAACTCGATCCTCTCCTGTCTGCGCATGGCGCGTGAGAACGCACGCTCGGTGCGGGAATGGATCAGCTCGGAGATGTGGCAGCAGATCAATACCTTCTATCTGCTGCTGAAAGAGGCTTCGCAGCGTGGCGGGCTCATTGAACTGCCCCATGAGTTTTTTGTCGAGATCATGATGGCCAGCCACCTGTTTACCGGCCTCTCCGAGAACACCATGACCCATGGCGAGGGCTGGCAGTTCGCCCGGCTCGGCCGGATGCTCGAGCGCGCCGACAAGACCGCCCGGATCATCGACGTCAAGTATTTTATTCTGCTGCCATCTCTCGATTACGTCGGTGCTCCCTTCGACCATATCCTCTGGGCTTCGATCCTGCGTTCGGCCAGCGCCTTCGAAATGTATCGCAAGCAGCACGGCCAGATCGTCCCCGATCAGATCATCGACTTCCTGGTGCTGGATGCCGAGTTCCCGCGTGCCATTCATCACTGTCTGATTATGGCTGAACTGTCTCTGCGGACGATTTCCGGCACCCTGCGCGGGCGGTTCAGCAACCGTGCGGAAAAAGCCCTGGGGCGCCTGCTCTCCGACATTGATTACACGACGGTGGAAGACATCAAGTCGGTCGGTCTGCACGAGTTCATCGACGATCTGCAAACCCGGCTCAACCAGGTCGGAGTGATCGCCCATGAAACCTTATTCGCCATCCCCGCCACCGCGCCGGCCATGGCGCAAACCCAGGAGTCATAGAAATCGATGTCGATCCGCGTCGCCTGCCGGCACATGACCCACTATCTGTTCGATCGACCTGTCAGTCTGTCGCCACACGTCCTCCGGCTCCGGCCGGCACCCCATTCCCGGACCCCGATCCGCTCCTACTCCCTGCGGATTGCACCGGATCAGCATTTTATCAATTGGCAACAGGACCCTTTCGGCAATTACCTCGCCCGGCTGATTTTTCCGGACAAGTGCCGGGAACTGAAAATCGAGGTCGAGATTGTCGCGGACATGACCGTGATCAACCCGTTCGATTTTTTCGTTGAAGAGTATGCCGTTGAGATCCCCTTTGAGTATGAACCACAGTTGCATAAGGAGCTGGCCCCGTACTTTGAGATTGCAGAGAACGGACCGCTGCTGACCGCGTGGCTTGCGCAGGTCGAGCGGTCAGCAACACCGAGTAACGATTTCCTGGTGGCTCTCAACCAGAGGGTCTGGCGGACGGTCAGCTACGCGGTGCGCATGGAGCCGGGGGTGCAGACTTGTGAGGAGACTCTCCGGCGTGCAGTCGGCTCCTGTCGCGATTCGGCCTGGCTTCTGGTGCAGATCCTCAGACACCTGGGGCTGGCGGCGCGCTTTGTCTCCGGGTATCTGATCCAGCTCAAGGCCGACGAGAAGTCGCTGGACGGCCCATCCGGGCCGGAGGCCGACTTTACCGATCTGCACGCCTGGGCCGAAGTCTATCTGCCGGGCGCCGGCTGGGTCGGCCTCGATCCGACCTCCGGCTTGTTCGCCGGAGAAGGTCACATCCCCCTGGCCTGTACGCCGCATTACGCCAGCGCAGCGCCGGTCTCCGGGGCGACCGACAAGTGCGAGGTGACGTTCGAGTTCGACAACAGCGTTGAGCGGGTCCATGAAGATCCGCGGGTGACCAAGCCCTACAGTGATGCACAATGGCAGCGGATCGATGCCCTGGGTGAGCAGGTCGACGCCGATCTGCTGGCTGGCGATGTCCGGCTGACCATGGGGGGGGAGCCGACCTTTGTCTCCATCGACGATATGGAGGGGGCCGAGTGGAACACCCGGGCCGACGGGCCGCACAAGCGGCAGCTGGCCAATACCCTGATCCGGCGTCTGCGCGAAGTCTTCAGCCGTGGCGGTCTGCTGCATTTCGGTCAGGGGAAATGGTACCCCGGCGAGCAGTTGCCGCGCTGGGCCTATGGCTGTTTCTGGCGCAAGGATGGTGTTCCCGTCTGGCGTGATCCTCGGCTGCTTGCCGATATCGAAACGGACTACGGGATGACCATCGAGGATGCCGAGCGGTTTGCGGTGCAACTGGCCAAACGGCTCGGAGTCGATCACCGCCACCTGGTGGCCGGCTACGAGGACAGCTTCTACTACCTGTGGCGGGAGGGGACCCTGCCGGACAATCTGGACCCTCTCAAGGCAGATCTCAAGGATCCTCTGGAGCGGCGTTACCTCGCCGAACTGCTCGATCGTGGTCTGAATGTACCGTCCGGTTATGCCCTGCCGCTGCGCTGGGATATGCAGCGTGGCGGCTGGTGCAGTGGGCTCTGGACCTTCCGCCGCGGGCGGATGTTTCTGGTTCCGGGGGGCTCTGCCATGGGCCTGCGCCTGCCCCTCGACTCTCTTCCCTGGGAGCCCGCCGACAAACGTGAGCCGGGACCGGAGCACAACCTGTTTGGCGACCTACCGTCCCTCGCAGACTATCATGGTGAAGTCGCCAAACGCTTTGCCCGCATCGAACAACCGGTTTCCGCTCATCCGGAAGGCCGAGAGCAGCCAGCTGCCGACGAACAGGCAGAGGCCTGCTCCGGGGAGATCCCGAGAACCGCCTTTTGTATTGAGGTCAGGGAAGGGCGGTTGCACCTGTTCATGGCCCCGCTCACCATGCTCGAGCACTACCTCGAACTGGTCGCCGCCGCAGAAAGCTGTGCCGCGGAACTCGACATGCCGGTGGTCATCGAAGGTTATGAGCCGCCCCGTGATTACCGTCTGGAGCGATTGCTGGTGACCCCCGATCCCGGGGTCATCGAAGTGAATATCCATCCGGCCGCCAGTTGGCGGGAACTGGTCGACAATACCTCAATTTTGTACGAAGAGGCTCGCCAGAGCCGGCTCGGCACCGAAAAGTTCATGCTCGATGGACGGCATACCGGCACCGGCGGCGGGAATCATATCACCATCGGCGGGCCGACCCCGGCCGACAGTCCGGTGCTGCGCCGCCCCGACCTGCTGCGCAGTCTGGTGACCTACTGGCAGCATCATCCAGGACTTTCTTATCTCTTCTCTGGGATGTTCGTCGGCCCGACCAGCCAGGCGCCGAGAGTCGACGAGGCCCGTAATGATGCGCTCTACGAACTGGAGATCGCGTTTCAGCAGATGCCGCAAGGGGAGGTGCCGGCGCCCTGGCTGGTCGATCGCCTGCTGCGCAACCTGCTGATCGACATGACCGGCAACACCCATCGTGCCGAGTTCTGCATCGACAAGCTCTACTCCCCCGACAGTTCTGCCGGGCGCCTCGGTCTGGTTGAGCTGCGGGCTTTCGAAATGCCACCGCATGCCCGGATGAGCCTGGTGCAGAACCTGCTGCTGCGTACCCTGATTGCCTGGTTCTGGAAAAAGCCGTATGTCCACGACCTGGTGCGCTGGGGGACCGAACTGCACGATCGCTTCCTGTTGCCTCACTTCGTGCGTGAGGACATGCGCGAGGTGGTTGAAGATCTGCAGCGGGCCGGCTACTCTTTCGATCTCGCCTGGTTCGATCCTTTCCTCGAATTCCGTTTCCCGCATTTCGGCACGGTCAACATCGACGGTATGGAGCTGGAGCTGCGCTTTGCCATTGAACCGTGGCATGTCCTCGGTGAGGAGATGGGGAGCCAGGGGACGGCCCGGTTTGTCGATTCCTCGATCGAACGTCTGCAGCTGCGGCTCACGGGCATGACGGAACCGCGTTATGCCGTGGTCTGTAACGGGCGGCGCCTGGCCTTGCGCGGCACCGGACGGCATGGCGAATATGTGGTCGGCGTTCGTTATCGGGCCTGGCAGCCACCGTCGGCGCTGCACCCGACCATCAAGCCGCACTCTCCCCTGGTATTCCATATTGTCGATACCTGGAACGGTCTGGCCATCGGCGGCTGCACCTATCATGTGTCCCACCCCGGTGGCCGTGGTTATGAGATTTTTCCGGTAAACGCCCTGGAGGCAGAGGCCCGCCGCATTACCCGTTTCTGGGATCTGGGCGGAACCCCCGGCGAGGTCCTGACGGCCCCCCCGGTCTTCGCCGGCCTCGGCAGTTTCACGCCCGCTGCCGGACCCCTCGGCCCCATGACCCCTCCCGAGGAGGAGCCGAACGCGGAGTTCCCCTGCACCGTCGATTTGCGCCGGCTGCCTGGTGTATAATGGCTGCGAATTTTGAGAGGTGCGGGGTGCACCCATGCCCCGTCACCCCGTATGTTACCCTGTGACAAGGACAGCCTGTGACGCCAGCCACCAAACTGAACCCCGCCTCAATCACCCAGTTTTACACGACCAGCCTGCAAGGCTACGATGAGATGTACGCCGGCGAGGGGCAGCTGCTCCCCCACTGGCAGCCTCTGCTGGATGAGCTGGAACATCTCGGCCGCGAGGGTCTGCAACGCCGCCTGGCCGAGGCGCAGCGTCTGCTGCGGGAAAACGGGGTCACTTACAATGTTCACGATGGGCTGCGCGGTTCTGCCAGACCCTGGCAGCTCGATCCGGTTCCGCTGTTTATCAGCGATGCAGAATGGTCGATCATTGAGGCCGGCCTGCAGCAGCGGGCTGAGCTGCTCAATCTGATTTTGACAGACCTCTATACGGAGCAACGCCTGCTCAAACAGGGGATTGTGCCTCCTGCGCTGGTTTACGGCCACTCCGGGTTTCAGCGGGCCTGTATGAATGTGCCTGCTCCGGGAGAGAAATCCCTGATTCTCTATGCCGCCAACCTGGCCCGTGGTCCGGACGGACGCATGTGGGTCATGGATGATCGCTCCCAGGGGCCCTCCGGAGCCGGTTACGCCCTGGAGAACCGCATGGTGATGACGCGGATCGCGCCGGCCCTGTTCAAGGAGTGTCATGTCAAACGCCTGGCGGGGTTTTTCCAGCCGCTGCGCGACCGGTTGGCGCGTCTCGCCCCGCAGAACCGTGAAGATCCACGAATTGTGGTGTTAACCCCCGGACCTTACAGCCCCTCCTATTTCGAGCATGCCTATCTGGCTGACTACCTCGGCTATTCCCTGGTGCAGGGCGACGACCTGAGCGTGCGCGACGGGCGGGTCTGGCTGAAATCCCTGGAGGGCCTGCATCAGGTCGATGTGATTCTGCGGCGCGTTGATGATGCCTATTGCGATCCGCTGGAACTGCGCGAGGATTCCCGGCTCGGAGTCTGTGGTCTGTTGCAGGCGGCCCGCCTGGCCCAGGTGGCCATCGCCAACCCGATCGGCAGCGCCGTTCTGGAAAACCCCGGTCTGTTACCCTTTCTGCCGGCGATTGCCGATTATTTCCTCGGCGAAGATCTGAAACTTCCTTCCGTGGCGACCTGGTGGTGTGGCCAGGACGGCGAGCGCAGCTTTGTACTCGACAATCTTGACCGGCTGGTGATCAAGCTGATTCATCGCAAGCCGGGCCACCCGCCGATTTTTGGCGCCCAGCTGACCGCTCGCCAACAGGCTGAACTGCGCCAGCGGATCCTGCACAGACCCCATTTGTACATTGGCCAGGAGAGGGTCGGCTTTTCGACAGCGCCGTCGCTGGTCGATGGCTGGATCGAACCGCGACATGCGGTCCTGCGCTCTTTTCTGGTCGCCGACGACACCGGCTATACGGTGATGCCGGGCGGGCTGACCCGAATCGCGGCCCAGCTGGGCGAACTGGTGGTGTCGAATCGGGCCGGTGGCCTGAGCAAGGATACCTGGGTTCTCTCCAGCGACCCGGTGAGGTATATCAGCCTGTGGCGCCAGCCGAAGCGCGAGCAGGTTCTCCCCTTTCGCGCCGAACCGCTCACCAGCCGGGTTGCCGATAACCTGTTCTGGGTTGGCCGTTATGTCGAACGCTCGGAAGGGGCGGCCAGGCTGCTGCGCTCGATACTGCTGCTGCGCCGTGAGCAACGAGCCGGCCAAGAGGAACTTGCGCAGCCCTATCTGCACAGCCTGTTGCGGGCAGCGACTCATCTGACGTCGACCTATCCAGGGTTTGTCGGGGAGGGGGGCGAAGCTCTGCTCTCCCGGCCTGATCCGGAACTGAACTCGTTGCTCCTCGATGCAAGTCGGGCCGGCAGCCTGTCGTCGGTTCTCTGGTCGTTCTGTCAGACCGCGACGACTGTCAGGGAGCATTGGCCTGCGGAAATCTGGCGCATTATCGACGCGATCCAGGTCGGCTGGTTCGACAATCAGGCGCCGTCCGGTCTGGCCAACAACCGGATGCAGGATCGCCTTGACCACCTGATCATGGAGCTGGTGGCGTTCAGCGGCTTGATTGCAGAAAGCATGACCCGGGAAGCCGGCTGGCTGCTGTTTGACATCGGCCGCCGTCTCGAACGGGGCCAGGGTCTCATCTCCCTGCTGCGGGCCACCCTGACTCTCCGCCTCGATGACGTGGTTCAGCGGCAGCTGATGGAGACAATTCTGGTTATTTGTGACAGCCTGAATACCTTTCGCCGTCGCTACCGTTCCTATATGCACTTGCCGACGGTTCTGGAACTGATTTTAATGGATCAGGACCACCCCCGCTCCCTCGCCTACCAGTTACGGGAACTGCAACAGCATGTGGCCGAGCTGCCGCGCGGGCAGCGGCGCGAGCGCCTCAGCGCCGAGGAACGCTGCCTGCTCGAAGCCGACGCAAAACTGCGTCTGGCAGACGTGGTGGCGCTCTCCTTTCTGGACCCTGAAGATGGTGTTTACGAGGGGCTTAACGGACTGCTCACCGAACAGGCCGAGAGCCTGTGGCGGCTCTCCGATGCCATCACCGGGACTTTTTTCAGCCATTCCCAGCCGCTGCATCAGTTGTCTCCTCATCTGCAGGAGGACGATATATGAAATACCGGGTCACCCACAGCACGGAATTTGACTACGATGCCCCGGTCGGGCTCTGTTACAATGAAGCCCGGCTGCGTCCCCGGGATTTGTCCCGCCAGCAGGTGCGGTCGTCAGTTTTGCGGATCGACCCGCCGCCCCAGGATATCTATGAGCGGGTCGACTATTTCGGCAACCGAACGACCTACTTTTCCATTCAGCAGCTGCACGCGAAAATGCTCGTGACCGCCGTCAGCGAGCTGCAGGTTAGCGAGCCCAATCCTGACAATCACCAGGTCCGTCCCGGCTGGGAAGAGGTCAGGGATGCCCTGCGGCTTGCCAATACGCCGGAACTGGTTGAGGCCTCCCAGTTCACCCTCGACTCCCCCATGGTTCATGCCGATCATCTGCTGGCCGCCTATGCGCAACCCTCCTTCCCCGGGCAACGGTCGCTGACCGATGCCGTTCATGATCTGATGCAGCGGATTTTTCGGGACTTCAAATACGATCCGGAATTTTCCAGTCTGGCAACACCTCTCAAGGATGTTCTCGAGCACCGCAGCGGGGTCTGTCAGGATTTTGCTCATCTGGCCATCGGCTGCCTGCGTTCCCAGGGCCTGGCGGCCCGCTATGTGAGTGGTTATCTCGAGACACAACCGCCACCCGGCCAGCCGCGTCTGGTCGGGGCGGACGCCTCCCACGCCTGGTTCTCGGTCTTTGTTCCCGGTTTGGGCTGGGTCGACTATGATCCGACCAACAACCAGTTACCCGGAGAAAAGTACGTCACTGCCGCCTGGGGGCGCGACTATGCCGATGTCACGCCGCTCAAAGGGGTGGCGTATGGTGGCGGCGAGCATCTCCTCAAGGTTTCTGTCGATGTCGAACAGATTGGCTGATTTTCAGGAGTCTGATTTTTTGACATAAAAAAAGGCACCGGTCGCGACCGATGCCTTTTCTCATTGCTGCGGAGCCGGTGCTACTTGATGTGACAGTCGTTGCACTTGGTCGGTCCGCCCATCTCCTTGTGGCAGTCCTTGCAGCTGCTGTGAGCGTAACTCTTGTCGACCGCGATCTTGGCCGGCTCGCCCTCATGACACTTGGCACAGTCGCCGACTTTGTCCTGGTGGGCCTTGTGATCGAAGGTGACGTTCCCTTTGCTGTTCTCGTAGGTGACGACATCAGCGGCGATGACGACGTTGATGCTGACGAACGCGAGCAGCAGCATGACCAGTACCAGTTTCTTCATTGTTCGACCTCCTGTTCCTTGGGGGGATGATTATCGCAAGCGAAAGTGCTTGCTTGTCTTGCTGCTATTTATAGCCGACAGTTTTCGGGAAAACAGCAGACATCGACACATATATCAACAGATGTCGATATGAATTCATGTGATTTCAGAAAGTTAAGACGTCTAAAATCGGGTTGCCGGCGGACGTTTTTTCGCGTTTACAGGCCCTCTGTCGCCTGCTATTGTTCAATGTGATGAACGACTCCTCCCTTTACAACGACAACTCCAGCATCTGCCTCGACGGCACCGAGGTCAAACGGCTGCGCGAGAGCCAGGGCCTGACCCAGCTCTATGTCAGCAAGGTGGTCGGCGTGACCACCGATACCATCTCCCGCTGGGAGAACAACCGCTACCCGACCATCCGCCGCGACAACGCCCTGAAGCTTGCCGATGCCCTCGATGTTTCTCTCGACAAGCTCCTGCGCAAACCGGCAGAGACCGTTCCGGCAGAGCCCTTTGCCGATAACCGTCGCCGTTATCTGATCGCCGGTGTCGTCCTGCTGCTGGTTGTGCTGGGCGTTGTCCTGTTCGTGAGCCGTCGCACTGTGTTGCCGCCGCCGGTCACGGTGAGTGCGGAGCGGCTGCTGCCGGCGCATGCCGCTCCCGGCACCGCGATTCCGGTCCGGATCGAGTTGACCCGGCAGCCCGGCAACGACGGTTTCATTCTGCGGGAGAATTTCCCCAAGGGCTGGAAACTGCTGCAGGCCTCACCGCCGGCCGCCAGTCTCGACAATGTCAACGGCGTGGCCCGCTGGATTATCAAGTCAGCGGAATCGCTTGAACGGATCGTCTATCTGGTGCAGGTCGGCACCAGCGCCGAAACAGCCGTTGAGGGCGCGTTTCTTGGCGAAATTGTCGTCGGCGGCGGGCGCAGCCAGTCGCAGCTGCCGATCGCCGGAGCGACCGATGTGGCGGTCGCCGCGATCCACTGGGCCGATGACAATGGCGATGGCCGGATCGACGATGCGGAAATGCTCAAGGCTTCCTTCGTGATTGCCGATATGGCCGGAGTGCACATCGACTGGAACCGCCTGGAACGGCTCTGGGATGCCGGCCGCTATCAGTGGGACGCCGGCAAGGGCGAGTTCATCCCGTTGGCGGCGGCGCTACCGGCCGGTAATAGCGACTGAAACTGTGGATCCGCACAGTTGGACGCCGTCGATCCGGTGCGCATTTTTTACGGGTTGCCACGTGGTGTTGCGAAGCCTGTCGCGCTAAAGTCGACTCAACAGAACGAAAAAACCTCCTTCGTACCAAACCTCCTGAACGTTGCGCCACGGCTACCTCCCCGTGGCGCTTTTTTTTGTGCTGTGCTATAGAAGGGCCCATGCTGCAGCTCAGACAGGTCACCAAACAGTATGCCGCGCACAAGGTGCTCAACCGGGTCGACTGGCACGTCCGGCCCGGCGAGCGCATCGGTCTGTGCGGCGAGAACGGCGCTGGCAAGACGACCTTGCTGCGGCTGCTCGCCGGTCAGGTCGAAATCGATGCCGGCGAGATCCAGCTCGCCAAAGGGACGACCATCGGCTATCTCCCCCAGGACGGTCTCGAGTACCGGGGGCGGACGCTGTTTGCCGAAGTCAGTTCGGCTCTCGCCGACCTGCAGCAGATCGAGCGGGAGATGGCCGAGCTCGAACAGCGCATCAGCGCCGACGGGACCTCCGCCGACCTCGATCGTTACGCGGAGCTGCAGGAGCTGTTTCTCCAGCGCGGCGGCTATGCCATAGAGGCCGGGGTCGGTCGGGTGCTGAAAGGTCTCGGCTTTGCCGAGGCCGATTGGGAGAAACCGTGCGAGCAGTTCTCCGGCGGCTGGCAGATGCGTATCGCTCTGGCCCGACTGCTGCTGCAGCAGCCGAACCTGCTGCTTCTTGACGAACCGACCAACCATCTCGACCTGCCGGCGCGCGACTGGCTGGAGAGCTATCTGGCTGCCTATCCGCACACGGTGATCCTGGTCTCCCACGACCGGTTTTTCCTCGATCAGGTGGTGACCCGCATCGTCGAGGTCTGGCATGCCGAGCTGACCGACTATCCGGGCAACTACAGTCGCTACCTGACGGCGCGCGGCGAACGGGTCGCCGCGCTGCGCGAAGCCAAGCGACGCCAGGACGAAGAGATCGCCAGGATCGAGGCTTTCATCGGCAAGTTCCGTTACAACGCCAACAAGGCGTCGCTGGTACAGAGCCGCATCAAGCAGCTGGAGAAGATCGAGCGGATCGAAATGCCGCCGGAGCGCAAGCGCATTGCCTTCAGTTTTCCGGTGCCGCCCAAAGGGGGACGGCTCGCCCTCGAACTGCAGGCGGTCGCCCACGGCTACGGCGAACTGACGGTCCTCGAAGGGGTCGACCTGATGGTGGAGCGCGGCGAACGCCTCGCCCTGGTCGGTGCCAACGGTGCCGGCAAGTCGACCCTGATGCGCCTGCTGGCCGGCGTCGAGTCGCCGCGGCTGGGGGAGCGCCGTGAGGGGCACAACCTGAAGATGGCCTATTTCGCCCAGGATCAGGCGAAGACCCTCGACCCGTCACTGACCGTTCTCGAGCAGATCACCCGGGCGGCGCCGCTGGCGATGGTGCCGAAGTTGCGCAATCTGCTCGGCGCGTTTCTGTTTCACGACGATGATGTGCACAAACAGGTCGCGGTCCTCTCCGGTGGCGAGCGCAACCGGCTCGCCCTGGCGATCCTGCTGCTGGAGCCGGCCAACCTGCTGCTCCTCGACGAGCCGACCAATCATCTCGATCTGGCGTCCAAGGAAGTGCTGTTACAGGCCCTCAAGGGCTATCAGGGGACTCTGGTGTTTGTCTCCCACGACCGCTACTTTGTCGATGCTCTGGCGAGCCGGGTGGTCGAGGTCGCGCAGCGGCGGGTCACCAGTTTTCTCGGCAATTACGAAGACTTTCTGCGCACCCGGCAGGCCGAGGGCGATTCGAGCCATTCGACGTTGCGTGTCGAGCAGGGGCGGCAAGAGGTGGCGGCGGCGCCGGTGGAGGACAAACAGGGCCGGCTGGTCGCCCACGCTGAACGCAAGGCGGCACAGCGGGAGGCGCAGCGGCGCGAAAAGCGTCTGGCCGAGGTCGAAGGGCGGATCAGTGAACTGGAAGAGCAGTTGGCGGTGCTGATCAAGGAGATGCAGGATCCGGCCATGGCGATCGACCACGCCCGCCTCGCGCCGCTGATCGACCGACACACCGCGTTGCAGGCCGAACTGGACGAGAAGATGTCTCTCTGGGAGGAGCTGCATACAGCGGCTGCGGGGGCTGCGGGGTGAAACGGCAACGTCCCCCTGCCGGGTTACCGGGATCGGTTACAGCATGAGCCGGCTGTTCGTGGTCACCGTGGCGAGCGAGAAGGGAGGGGTGGGCAAGACGACCATCGCCACCAACCTCGCCGTCTATCTCAAGGCGCTGCGCGAGGATCTGCCAGTCGGCATCGCTTCCTTCGACAATCATTTCACCGTCGATCAGATGTTCAGCCTCGGCCCGCGGCCGACGGCGACCGTCGCCGCTCTGGTCGACACAAGCCAACCCGCCGCTGACTTCACCTTCGGCCAGTACGGTGTGCAGTACCTTGCCTCCGAGCGCCGGCTGTCCCCACCGGCGCAGTCACCCGTGTTGTTGCGCCAGCGTCTCGACCAGCTCGATCTGGACGGTCTGCTGATTCTCGACACCCGGCCGATTCTCGACTGGTTTGCCGAGGCGGCGCTGCTGGCCGCCGACCTGGTGCTGGTGCCGGTCAAGGACCGGGCCGCGCTGGTCAACGCCGCGACCCTGCGCCAGGTGGTGCATGAGGCCGGCCGGGCCGACCGGCTCTGGCTGGTGCCGAGTCTGGTCGATGCTCGCGCCCGGCTCAACGAGAAGGTGCGGGTGCATGAATTTCTGCGCTTTGCCGCTGCCGAACGCGACTACCAGGTGGTCGACACCCAGATCAGCAAGAGTCCCAAGGTGGAGAGCCTCGCGTCCGGATTTTCCAGCCGGGTGGTGCCGGTCCTCACCCATGCACGCGGCACGGCGGTGCATGGTCAGTTCCGCCAGCTGGCCGAGTTTGTTCTCGCCCGTTTTGATGCCGGGCCGGTTGTTCCCCGATTCGCACCACCATCCTCTGCCGACCCGGACACATCGACCGGCGCCCGCCACCGGCGACATGTGGCCGAGTGCCCGGTCTGCTGCCGACAGTCGTTTGCCGAAGGCGGCTGCCGATTTTTCGACCTGCGCAGCCGGCGCTGGGGTCTACTGCACGCCACTTGCCTGGAGGAACTGCTTGAGCCGTTCGAGCTCTCCGGCCTGGAGATGAGCGACGGCCTGCTCGCCCTGGCCATCGACGGTCCGGGCCTGGTCGACGCCGAACCGCACATGGCCCTGCATCTGTTCGACCGGGACGGTGCGTTTGTCGTCAGCGAGCAGATCCTGCCGGAGCGGCAGGCGACCTTCACACCGCTGCTCACCGTTCTCTGGAGTCGGTCCGTGGAGCAGGCCTGGCGCGAACTGATCCTGATCGATCGCACGTCGCAGGGCCCCGATCAACCGTCCGCCGTTACCGGTCACGACCGGCTGCGCAGCCTCCGCCGCCGCTTGCTGCGCGAGCTGCGTCAGGCCGGGCTGTTCTGACTTAAGTGGGGAAGTGTGACTTGATCAACAGCAACTTTTGCGTTTACCCGGTTGCTGGCATGGGGTAGATTGAGAGTGTCTTAATGTCCAGGGGGTGGGAATGGCGGTCCTGCAGGCCGGCGCTCAAACTGCTGCGAATACGTTGACAGCCGCTGCTATCGGTTCTGTACATCGGAACGGGAGTGGGCGGTTTTTTTGTTGCAGCTGATGTCGGTCGCGGGTGTAGGTCTGTCCGCCATCTCGCATGAACTGGTCGGGACAACGGGAAAACATGACATGCTGATGAATTGGTTATGGGACAGGAGGGAATATGGAAACTCTGGAGGGAAAAGCGGCGACGAACATCGCTGAAGCACAGCCACCGAAACTGCTCGACCAGTTGCGCTCAGCCCTGCGGGTGCGGCATTACAGCAAGCGAACCGAACAGACCTACTGCTACTGGGTGCGGAAATTTATCGTCTTTCACCGTTTGCGCCATCCGGCGGAGATGGGCGAGCCCGAGATCAATGCCTTTCTGAGCCATCTGGCCGTGAAAGAGAAGGTTAGCGCCTCGACCCAGAACCAGGCGTTGAGCGCCCTGCTGTACCTCTACCGGCATGTGCTCGGGCGGAGTGTCGGCGACCTGGGCGACGTGGTTCGGGCCAGAAGACCGAAACGACTGCCGGTGGTGCTGACGGTGGACGAGGCCAAGGCGGTTCTGGGGCAGCTGACAGACGACAAATGGCTGATGGTTGCCCTGATGTACGGTTCGGGGTTGCGCCTGATGGAGTGTCTGCGCTTACGTGTTCAGGATCTGGATTTTGCAAACAGAGAAATCCTTATTCGGGAGGCAAAAGGGGGAAAGGACAGGCGCACCATGCTGCCGGAAACCCTCATCGGGCCGCTTAAAGAGCACCTCGAAAAGGTTCGCGCTCTCCACGCCAAAGATCAGCAGGAGGGGTGGGGCCGGGTGCAGTTACCGAACGCTCTTGACCGGAAATACCCGAACGCGCCGGCAGAGTGGCGTTGGCAGTGGGTCTTCCCACAGCAGAATCGCTGGAAAAACAGCAAAACCGGCGAGCAGGGCCGACATCACCTGCACGAAACAATCCTGCAGCGGGCCGTTAAAGAGGCCGTTTTCCGTGCCGGCATTGTCAAACGGGTTGGCTGCCACACGTTTCGCCACTGCTTCGCGACGCATCTGCTGGAAGCTGGTTACGATATCCGCACCATCCAGGAACTGCTCGGGCACAAGGACGTCAGCACCACTATGATTTACACGCATGTTCTCAACAAAGGTGGCAAGGGGGTCAAAAGTCCGATGGATGGTTTCTGAACGTGCTTGGGCAGACTGTATATATCCTTGCATGGAAAGATGTCTCTGGTTTAAGATTTCGGAATTATTGAGCAATTGATTTTTGCACCAGGTTTGTAGGAAATTATATATAGCTCGGGCTTTCTGCGTTTACAGTTTTATACAGTCTGTCCATTTACTGTTAGCCCTTCACCACTTGACACCAGTATCCATTCGGATACAATAAGTCTATGTACATTCTCCGCCAAACAGTAGAGTTCCAAAATTGGCTCGATGACCTCAAGGATCAGCGGGCACAAGTGCGGATCGCCGCGCGCCTTCGCCTTGCTGAGGCCGGCAACTTGGGCGACTGGAAAACTGTTGGTGGCGAGGTTTCAGAGATGCGTGTCGATTGTGGTCCGGGCTACCGGCTCTACTTCACGCGCCGCGGCACTTTGTTGATCATCATGCTGGCAGGGGGCGACAAATCTTCGCAAAAACGCGACATCAAACGCGCCCAACGCATGGTCGCAGAACTGGAGATCGAACCATGAGCAAAACAAAGTCAGCAACCGCACTTATTCCCTTCGATGCGGCCCGTTATCTCAATGACGAAGAAGCCATTGCCGAATACATGACCGCCGTGCTTGAAACTGGCGACCCCGACCTGCTTTTGCTCGCGCTTGGCGATGTGGCCCGCGCACGAGGTATGGCGCAGGTCGCTAAAGATTCCGGGCTTGGCCGTGAAAGTCTGTACAAAGCCCTCGCCCCAGGTGCCAAGCCAAGATTCGACACCATCATCAAAGTAGCACGTGCTCTTGGCGTTCGGCTTACTGCGCATCCCATGCATGCAACTGGGGCTAACAACACGCAAGAGCTGACGGGATAGACGGTCTTGCTTCTCGAAAAATACGGTGCCGCTCGGTCTTTCGGTGGCCCGCAGCTCAGCTCAAGGCGTTAGCGTACGAGAAGCGAGAGGGACACATGAAGCATCTTTTTTCATCAGTAATATTGGTACTTGTATTCTTAATGACGCCCATCGCATACGGCAAAGAGTGCAAAGTCAATGATCCCGATATTGCGAAACATTATGAAGGTGGGTGTAAAAATGGCTTGGCTCACGGCGAGGGATTAGCTAGAGGGCGTGATGAATACAAAGGGGGCTTTAGAAACGGCAACCCCCATGGTTTTGGAGTTTATAAGTGGGGCAAGGATTCTGACTGGGCAACAGAAATCTATGAGGGATCGTGGTACGAGGGTGATAAAACAGGGTTTGGGACAGTTAGTGTTTCAGCAAATTCCAGCGCCCCCGGTATTAAGTGGGTCACCGAACAAGGCCAGCTGGTAGGGAAACGATATGTACATCATGGTTATTGGTACAAGGATAATTTGATACATACATGTGAATCACAAGAGAACTGCTTTGTTAGCTTCGTTGAAAAACACAATCTTGCTCCAAAAGGTAAAGGAAACGCACAAAAAATAAGCACGCAACAGTTAAGAACAAAACTAACTGAATTACTCAAAGATAAAATCGATGAATCAGACATTCCAGAAGAATTAAAGGATAAGGTAAGCGCGTGTTTTATTGATATGGTTGTCAACGAGTTACCAACCGATAAGGATGGATTTATCATTCTGAATGAAAGCACAGCAGAGAAGATGAATCAATTATTGGCGAGGCAGTCTCTGATGCAGGAACAATTAAAGGGTTGTGTTGCAAGTTCAGTCTTTACACCAATTGATTTCAATGTACTAAAAGTCGATATGGAATCTATGAGGGGTGAAAGAGTTAGTGTTGAAGGCATCGGTATACACATGATGGATCTATTTATTATCAAAAAGGATGAGGGTAGTACCAACATGATTAGTGTTGACATTAGCAATATTGACAGGGATCAGAAAATCATGATTCTTAATAAATGCGCGAATCCAATTTTGGGATGCAAGGTTACTGTTTACGGCAGCGTCGATGATGTCAGCTTTGAAACGGGAATAGTGGCAAAGCTTGTTGAATTTCGGTAATAAGTTTGCGTTCGTAAAAAATCTGGAGTTTGACGAATTGTTTGTGTTTGG
>JAVVDS010000050.1:0-19818 GCA_032251295.1 Desulfuromonadales bacterium
CCCCCCCCTCCCAGCCTCCCCCCGCTGGGGGGAGGAGCAAGGCAGGAGAGATGGTCTCTCACTGAAGAAGGCTGGAATCAGCAGCCCTGGATGTGCTGAACAGTTACGTCGCATCTTAACCGAAAAGAGAGCTGATCGATGTCCGCAGACCTCCAGCCGATCCGGCTGCAAGACTACCGGCCGCCGGCCTATCTGGTCGACCAGGTCGATCTGCGCTTTGAGCTGTTGCCGACGCGCACCCTGGTCCACTCCCGGCTGCAGCTGCGCGCCAACCCGGCGGTAGCCGCTCCGCCCGGCCCGCTGCGTCTCGACGGCCGCCAGCTCGAGCTGCTTGCCGTGCGCCTCGACGGTCACCCTCTGGCCGCTGCCGATTACCGCCTCGACGACGAGGGGCTGACTATCCCCCGGGTCCCATGTCAGTTCGTCCTGGAGACCGAGGTGGCGATCGACCCGCAGGGGAACAGTGCTCTGGAGGGGCTGTATCGCGCCAGCGGTCTTTACTGCACTCAATGCGAGGCTCAGGGGTTTCGCAAGATCACTTTCTACCCGGACCGCCCCGATGTCATGGCGCGCTTCACCACCACCCTGATCGCCGATCGCGAGTCCTGCCCGGTGCTTTTAAGCAACGGCAACTGCGTCGAGGCCGGTGACGCCGGCGACGGTCGGCATTTCGCTACCTTTGTCGATCCGTTTCCCAAGCCGTCCTATCTGTTCGCCCTGGTGGCCGGAGCGCTCAGTGCCGTGGAGGACCGCTTCGTCACGGCGTCGGGGCGCGATGTCCGGCTGCAGATTTTTGTCGAGCCGCGCAATCTCGACCAGTGTGCCCATGCCATGGGTTCGCTGCAGCAGGCGATGGCCTGGGACGAGCGGGTCTACGGTCTGGAGTGCGATCTCGACGAGTACAAGATCGTCGCCGTCGACGATTTCAACATGGGGGCGATGGAGAACAAGGGACTGAACGTTTTTAACTCGAAGTACGTGCTGGCCCGGCCGGAGACGGCGACCGATGCCGACTTCCAGGCGATCGAGGCGGTGGTCGCCCACGAATATTTCCATAACTGGACCGGTAACCGGGTCACCTGCCGCGACTGGTTCCAGCTGAGTCTCAAGGAGGGGCTGACCGTCTTTCGCGATCAGGAGTTCTCCGCCGATATGGGATCGAGGGCGGTCAAGCGGATCGCCGATGTGCGCCTGCTGCGCAACGTGCAGTTCCCCGAGGATTCCGGGCCGATGGCCCATCCGGTGCGGCCGGAATCGTATGTCGAGATCAACAATTTTTATACGGCGACGGTCTACAACAAGGGCGCCGAGGTGATCCGCATGTACCGGACCCTGCTCGGCGACGAGGGGTTCCAGTGCGGGGTGCGCCTCTACCTGGAGCGGCACGACGGCCAGGCGGTGACCACCGACGACTTCCTGGCGGCGATGGCCGCAGCCAACGATGTCGATCTTGAGCCGTTCCGTCTCTGGTACCGCCAGGCCGGCACGCCGCACCTCGATGTGCGCGGCGAATATGACGAGAGCGCCCGGGAGTTCCGGCTGCATGTGCGCCAGAGCTGTGCGGCGACGCCGGGACAGCCTGTTAAAGAACCTTTCCTGGTGCCGCTGACCGTTGGCCTGCTCGGTCCGGACGGTCGCGACCTGCCGCTGCAGCTCGCCGGCGAAACGGCGGCGAGCGCCACCCAGCGGACGCTGCAGGTGACTGCCCGGGAGCAGACCTTCGATTTCATCAACCTCGATGTCGCGCCGGTCCCCTCTTTGCTGCGTGGCTTCTCGGCGCCGGTGCGGCTCAACTATCCGTACAGCAGCAGTGAGTTGGCCTTCCTGTTCGCCCACGACAGCGACCCGTTCAACCGCTGGGACGCCGGTCAGCGGTTGGCCGCCGAGGTGCTGCTGGAGATGGCGGCCGACCGGCATGATGGTTGGCAGCCGGCGGTGCCGGAGTATTTTGTCGCCGCGTTCGCCGCTGTGCTCGCCGACCAGACGGCCGATCCGGCGCTGCGGGCCCTGGCCCTGACCCTGCCGGGCGAGGTGGAACTGGCGGAGATGATGACGCCGGCCGATCCGTCTGCTCTGCATCTCGCCCGCCAGCGTGCCCGCCACACTCTGGCCGAACGCCTCGAACCGGCGCTGCGTGAGGTTTTTGCCGCCATGGCCGAGGCCGGCCCCTATCTTCTCGATGCCGCCGCCATCGGCCGGCGCAGCCTGAAAAATGCCTGCCTCACCTCTCTGGCGCTGCTGGAAAATGCCGAGGTCGATGAGCTCTGCTTCGAGCAGTTCGTCGCAGCGGACAACATGACTGACCGCCTCGCCGCCCTCGGCTGCTTTGCCCACAGCGGTCTGCCGCGCCGCGAGGAGGTGCTCGACGCGTTCTACCATCGCTATCAGGACGAGCCGCTGGTGATCGACAAGTGGCTCACCCTGCAGGCGACCAGTCCCTTGCCGGGGGCGCTGCAGCGGGTCGTGGAACTGATGGAGCACCCGGCGTTTACCCTGCGCAACCCGAACCGGGTGCGGGCCCTGCTCGGCGCGTTCGCCCAGGGGAATCCGTACCATTTCCATCAGCCGTCCGGCGCCGGCTACCGGTTTGTCGCCGACCAGATCCTGGCCCTCGACCCGCTCAACCCGCAGACCGCTGCGCGGCTGGTGGCGCCGCTGAGCCGCTGGCGGCGCTACGACGAACAACGCCAGGCGCTGATGCGCGGCGAACTGGAGCGGCTGCACGCCGCACCGCAGCTCTCCCGCGATGTCGGTGAAATTGTGGCCAAAAGTCTGGAATAGGGGACTCTCCCGGCAGTTCACGGGACCGTCCCCGGGTTTGCGGGCTGAAGAACTGATGCCCTCGCGAAAAGTCGTCATACCCGCGAAGGCGGGTATCCAGGGGTTTTGTGTCTCGCTGAAAATACTGGATTCCCGTTTTCACGGGAATGACGATCAAGGGCAGTTTGAGCTTTTTTGCGAGTCCATCAAGAACTGTCGATGCGTTGATGCGTTGATGCGTTGATGCGTTGATTCGTTGACGTGTAAGGGCAATTCATGAATTGCCCCGCCAGGTCCGTTCAAAATCGCTATCGAAAGCGAAATGAAACGCGGAGATGCGGAGTCGCCGAGGGATCGCCCTGTCACTCAAAAGTCGGAGGGTCTTGCATAAGCCCCGAAGACGTCATTCCGGCAGGCTTTAAGCCGGAATCCAGAGCTTAACGGGCTGAAACGACTGGATCCCCCGATAGAGGTTCTCGGGGATGACAAAACTTTTGCAATTGGCTTGTATTGCTCCGCATTTCAGCGCCTCCGCGTTGAATCGGTTTTTTCGACGTTCTCCCGAGGGAGTCTTTAAGCATGTACGAGGGCAATAACGAATCCCTGGTTGTCGGTTGTGGCGATATCGGCGCGCGGGTGGCGCGTCTGCTGCTGGCGCACGGCACGGCGGTCGCCGGGCTGGCGCGTTCGGCGGCGAGTGCTGACCGGCTGCGCCGTTTCGGCATCGAGCCGGTGGCCGGCGATCTCGACGATGCGGCGAGTCTGGCCGACCTGCCGACTGCCGGCAAACTGATCTTCTATCTGGCGCCGCCCCCCGGTGGCGGCCCGCTCGACAGCCGCATGCGCCGCTTCTGTGCAGCCCTGGACGGGCTGTCCGCCCCGGCGCGGATCGTCTATATGAGCACCAGCGGTGTGTACGGCGACTGCGGCGGCGCCCGGGTGACCGAGGAGACGCCGGTCAAGCCGCAGACCAGTCGGGCGCAGCGGCGGGTCGATGCCGAAACGGTGCTGACCGCCTGGGGAGAGGCGCACGCTGTCGACGTGGTGATTCTGCGGGTGACCGGCATCTACGGCCCCGGCCGGCTGCCGCTGGCCCGCCTGCAGCAGGGGCATCCGGTGCTGCGTGAGGACGAGGCGCCGCCGACCAACCGGATTCACGCCGACGACCTCGCCCGGGTCTGCGTCGCTGCCGCCGAGAAGAGCCCGGCCGGCGCGATCTACAACGTCAGCGACGGCCAGCCGGGGACCATGACCGGCTACTTCAACGCCATCGCCGACCTGCTCGGTCTGCCGCGGCCGCCCGAGGTCGATATGGCCGAGGCGCGACGGACGATGAACCCGATGATGCTCTCCTACCTGAGCGAGAGCCGGCGTATGGACAACCGCAAGATGATCGAACAGCTCGGCATCGTCCTGCAGTTTGCCGATCTGGAGTCGGGGCTGAAGGATGTGATTGCCCAGCTCGATGCGCCGGATATGGGGTATTTGGGTTCGGTGGGGCATTGAGGGGCGGTAACAGGCGGGGTACAGGATTCAGGTTCAGGAAAATCCGATTTAACGCGGAGGCGCGGAGAACGTCTGTATAAATGCGGGTTTGTATCTTCAGAACGTCTTCAGGGTTGCCACAGAGACACAGGTTCGTTTTTAACGATTAACCGATTCAACGAATCAACATGAGAGCCCCAACCACCAGATCTGGAGGAGACTTGTGAGAGAGATTGCGATTATCGGGGCCGGCATTTCCGGCCTGGCCACCGCCCACGCCATCGAGCGCCTGGCGGCAGCGGCCGACATCGCCGTCAACGTGACGGTTTATGAGCGGGAGCCGCGGACCGGCGGCAAGATCTGGAGCATCAAGGAGGAAGGCTATCTCTGCGAGTGGGGGCCGAACGGCTTTCTGGACAACAAGCCGATGACCCTGGAGCTGTGCGAACGGCTCGGCATCCGCGACCGTCTGGAGCGCTCCAACGACAACGCCCGCAAGCGCTTCATCTACAGCGGCGGCCGGCTCAACCGGCTGCCGGAGAACGGGCCGATGTTCTTCCAGTCGAAGCTGATCAGCTGGCCGGGCAAACTGCGTCTGGCGATGGAGCCGCTGATCGGCAAACGGACCGACGGGGTCGACGAGACCCTGGCGGAGTTCGCCCGGCGCCGGCTCGGGAGCGAAGCCCTCGACAAACTGATCGGGCCGATGGTCTCGGGCATTTTCGCCGGCGATCCCGAGACCATGAGCCTGAAGAGCTGTTTCCCGCGCATTTATGAGCTGGAGCAGGAGTACGGCGGGCTGGTCCGCGCCATGCTCAAGCTGGCCAAACAGAAGAAGGCCGAGCGCAAGGCCGGCAAGCAGGTGGCGAGTGCCGCCGGTCCGGGCGGGGTGCTGACCTCTTTTGTCGGCGGCATCCAGGAGCTGACCGAGGCGACGGTGGCCGGTCTGCGCGGCCAGGTTAAAACCGGGGCGGCGGTCAGCGCCCTCAAACCGCTGGCCGGCGGTTGGCAGCTGACTCTGGCCGACGGCAGCAGCGTCGAGGCGGAGCTGGTGGTCTCGGCGGCGCCGGCCCATGTTCTCAAGGAGCTGGTCGCCGGTTTTGACCGCCCGCTGAGCGAGATCCTGGCGGCGATCCTCTATGCGCCGATGAACGTGATCTGTTTCGGCTACCCGCAGGAAAAGATCGCCCGCGATCTTGACGGCTTCGGCTACCTGATCCCGAAAAAGGAGGGATGCGCGATTCTCGGCACCCTCTGGGATTCGAGCATCTTCCCGCAGCGGGCGCCCGAGGGGCAGGTGCTGTTGCGCTCGATGATGGGCGGCGCGACCAACCCGCGGGCCATCGACCTCAGCGATGCCGAGGTCAAGGAACGGACCATGGCTGAACTGCGCAAGATCATGGGGATCGAGGTCGAGCCCGAATTTGTGCGCATCTTCCGTCATCCGCGGGCGATTCCACAGTACACCGTCGGCCACGCCCAGCGTCTGACCGCCATCGCCGACCGTCTGCAGGAGCACCCGGGGCTGCTGCTCACCGGCAACGCCTTCTTCGGCGTCGGCCTCAATGATTGTGTGAATGCTGCGAATCGGGCGGGGGAGCAGGTGTTGCAGAGGTTGCAGCAGTGACAAAACGGTGACAGGAGAGTAAAAAATGACTGACGAAGAGCTTCGTTGTCTGGTTGAGGAAGCGACTCAGGTCATTATTGACGCCAATAAAAAGGCATCGAAAATGGTAAGCCTTTAGCCCATGTCGGCATTCCCCTCACCCCTTGGGGGCTTTGCGGCGGAACAGGTCGGTCTTGAGGCTGGAGACGCGGTCGAGAAAGAGCAGGCCGTCGAGGTGGTCGATTTCGTGCTGGATGGCGACGGCCTCGAAGCCGCTGGTTTCGACGAAGCGCAGCCGGCCGCTGCGCTCGAGAAATTCGACGACGATCCGTTCGGCACGCTCAACGTTGCCGGTGTAGTCCGGTATGCTCATGCACCCCTCGCGCATGGTTTTCCCCCCCGTTTTTTCGAGAATCCGTGGATTAACCATCTCCAGCAGCCCGTGGTTGTGGTCGCGGCCGAGTTTGCTGTGCGACACATCGACCACCACCACCCGCAGCAGTACGCCGATCTGCGGCGCGGCGACGCCGACCGAGTGCCCGGCGGCGCGCATGGTGTCGACCAGGTCGTCGATGACAGCGATGACTGTCTCATCGATGGCGGCGACTTCTGCCGCGACCTGTTTCAGAACCGGATCGGGATAGACGCGAATCTCTCGGACGGCCATTGCGTTACAGTTCCACCGTCGGGATGATGCGGACGTTGATGTCGACCTGCAGTTCGTCGCGGATCGGCACCAGCCAGTCGTTGACGTCCTGTTCGTCGACCCCCGCCGGCAGGGCCGCTTCGATCACCATGACATAGACCGGGCGCTCGTCGCTGCCGACCAGCTTGGTGTTCAGGTCGGTGATGTTGATCTGCCTCTCGCCGAGAACTTTCGCCACGTGGTAGATAATCCCCGGCTTGTCGGCCCCGTACACCGAAATCATGCACAGCTCCCCTTCGATCTGCGGCCGGATTTCGCCGCCCGGTTTGAGCACGCGCAGGGCGACGGTCAGGTCGGCCTCCTCCAGGGGGCGGAAGGCGTCACCGAAGCCGGCGCGATCCTTGACGTCCGGATGAGCCAGAATCAGGATCATGGCGAACTGGCCGCCGAGGATCGAACAGCTCGAGTCGGCGATATTGCAGCCGAGGTTGAAGAGGATCTCCGTCACCTGGGCGACAATCCCGGGGCGGTCGCGACCGACGATGGTCAGGGCAAAGTGCTGCATGGTCTCCTCCGTCTGGCGGGGGGTGTGTGGTGAATGACGATTTCGAGTGCCGGTACAAATGGTGATGCGTTTATGGCGGAGATGCGTTTATGGCTTATGGTTGATGGTTGGTAACTATTCAGCATGCGAGGCTTCCCCCTCACCCGCCCTCCGGGCACCCTCTCCCTCGAGGGAGAGGGAACGGCATCACCGCAGCAGAATTGAGGGTTTCTTCTCCACCGGGGAGAAGGTGGCCGAAGGCCGGATGAGGGGTATTCATGCCGCGACAAGTCAGTTTGAGGCGAGCCTTCTCGCAAAAATATGAATAGTTACGATGGTTCATGCGTTTAAGAGGAGCCACATGCAAAAATCCTGTCATCCCCGAGAGTTTTTGTCGGGGATCCAGTCGTTTCAGCCCGTTAAACTCTGGATTCCGGCTTAAAGTCTGCCGGAATGACGTTTTTTGAGACGTATGCAAGAGCCGCAAACAAATCAACGAATCAACGATTAAACCGCCTCCGGTCCCGGTCCCGATCCCGATCTGTATTTCTAACACACCCCGCCCGGTGTGTGGCAATCGCTTTTTCTGACATGAGGGTCTCTTCTGTGGGGCTGCCCATGAAACGTTGCAAATTCCGGCAGGTTTTTTGCTTCCCCATGTCGAGGTCCGGCCGTGTGACGGCAGCGACTGTTTTTAGGGTGATTTGACCGGGAGGTGGCTGCAATGATGGGTAAAATCACTGGCCTGCTGGGAGGCTTGCTGTTGCTGGCCGGCCTGGCCGTGGCCTCGGTGGAGACGACGCCGCCGGTGCTGCGGGTCTACGGACCGGGCGGGCCGTACAAGGCGCTCACCGAGTGCGCCGAACGCTATCGCGACCGGCACGGTATCGAGGTCCAGGTGGTGCGGGCGCTCCCTCATGATCTGGCCGAGTGGATCCGTGTCGATGGTGATCTCTATTATGGCGGCGCGCCCTGCATGCTCGAAGAATTCGTCGAGAACAACCCCGGACTGCTCGACCTCTCCTCTGTCGAGTGGCTCTACCCGCGCCAGGTCGGCATTGTCGTGCGCGCAGGGAACCCCCTCGGCATCGAAGGGCTCGGCTGTTTGACGCGGGAGGAGGTCGGCCTGCTCGATGTCAAGCTGGAGAACATGCGCGACCTGCACGGCGCCTTTGCCGAGCGGCCGAAGAACCTGAAGAGTCTGGTCTACACCGGCCGCCAGGGGCTGCAGGCCTGGCGGAACGAACCGGAGATCGACGCCTGGGTGACCTATCGCTCCTGGCATGTCAAACTCGACGATGCCGACTTCATCGAACTCCCTCCGGAACAAGGGTTGCGTCACATCCCCATGGCCCTCACCGAGCACACTGCCTGGCCGCAGGAGGCGCGCAACTTCCTCGAATTCCTTAAATCCGAGGAGGCCTACCGGATTTTCCAGAAGCACGGTTGGGATTAACGCTGACTTGGGGGGCAACGGTCAACAAATCGACGGCGTTTCGAGTACGAGCAACGCGAAACGGTCGATTCAATACCGACAAGTCATGGTTCAATAGGGTGATCCCACACCACGATGGAATCAGTTGCCAGGTTCGCGACCTCTTGGCGCCTCTGCGCCTCCGCGTTAAATTCTGTCAGTTATCCACGGCTGATCCGTTGCAGGATCTCGCCGTCCGGGGCGAGGAGCAGGATGTCGAAGGGCATCCGGCCGAGGGCGTGGGTGGCGCAGCTCAGGCAGGGATCGAAGACGCGGATACCGTGCTCGATGCGGTTGAGGGCTTCTTCGTTTAACTGGCCGCTGCGGATAACGGCGCGGGCGACCTGCAAAATAGTGCGGTTCATCGCCAGATTGTTCTGGCCGCTGGCGACCAGCAGATTGACTTTCGTGAGCAGACCGTGTTCATCGACCTGGTAGTCGTGGAACAGGGTGCCGCGCGGCGCCTCGATGACGCCGATGCCGACGGCGTGGTTGGTGTGGGCGTGGCTGCGCACGTGGCTGTCGAGCAGCTCCGGGTCGTCGAGGATCTGTTCGATCCGCTCCAGGGCGTGCACGATCTCGATCAGCCGCGCCTGGTGAAAATGGAAGCTGGCGAGCACCGGCCCGCCCGTTTCGGCCAGGGCGCGGAAGCTGGCGAGTTCGGCATCGGCCAGCGGGGTGCCGGCTTTTGCAGCGACATTCAGCCGCGCCAGCGGCCCGACCCGGTACATGCCGGCGCCGTCGGCGTAGCCGTGCGGCCGGTAGTAGGGGAACTTCATATAGCTCCACGGCTCTTCCGCCTCGTCGATCAGCTCCGCATAGCGGACCGGGTCGACGCCGTCTGCCAGCCGCTCTCCGGCGGCATCGATCATGCGCAGCGTACCGTCGTAGTGTTCCAGGTCGCCGTCCGGGCCGACCAGACCGAGGAACAGGCTGGGGAAATGCCCGGTCTGCCGAGCGGTCTCGGCGTGGCGTTCGATCAGCTCCCGACCGAGATCAAGCCCCCGGCCGGCGATGGCCAGAGCGTTCGGGAGCAGGCTGGCGATACGGTCGCGCTGGTCGCGGCGCAGCGGCTCGCGCACGCCGCCGGCGACCGCCCACGAGGGGTGCACGCTGCGATCGCCGAGGAGACGGATCACCTCCTGGCCGAAGGCGCGCAGACGGATGCCGTCTTGTGCCACGTCCGGCCGGCTGTCGATCAGGCCGAACAGGTTGCGGCGGGCCGGGTCGGCGTCCATGCCGAGGAGCAGGTCGGGGCCGCTCAGGTGGAAAAAGCTCAGGGCATGACTCTGCACCAGCTGGGCCCAGTTGAGCAGGCGGCGCAGTTTGGCCGCCGCCGGCGGGATGCGCACCCCCTTGATGGCGTCGCCGGCCTTGGCCGCCGCCAGGGAATGACTGACCGGGCAGATGCCGCAGATGCGCGCGGTGAGGGCCGGCATCTCCCGGTAGCTGCGACCGAGGCAGAAGTTCTCGAAGCCGCGCAGTTCGGTGACATGCAGGCGGGCGTCACAGACCGCGCCGGCGTCATCGAGCTGCAGGGTGATGCGGGCATGCCCCTCGATGCGGGTGACCGGTTCGATGGTGACGGTTCTGCTCATGCGCGTTCTCCAGGAGGCTTTTTCTCGGCAAAAATCGATGATTCAACGCGGAGGCGCCGAGGCGCAGAGAAAAGCCGCTTGTCACGGTACCGCTGCTCGCCGCCATCCCCGAACGGTTTTGTCGGGGATCCAGCTTTTAGACCAGGCAACATCTGGATTCCGGCCAAAATCATGCCGGAATGACGTCTATGTGTAAGGCGATTACGATGACGACAACGATAATCGTTTCGCTATCGCTTCACTGTCAACGAGTTGACTCTGAGTTGATGTGGATGCTGAATGGTTCCTCTAAATCTTTGTTTTCCGCGCCTCAGCGTCTCCGCGTTAAATCAGCCCATGCACCGTTCTCTTATCGATCAAGGATCGTCCTGTGGTCAGCCGAAGGTCAGCTGCTCGGCGCTTAAATGGACCGGCTCGCCGCGCAGCAGGGCCTCCAGGGCGGTGCGGATCCGCGCCGGATCGGGCGGGCAGCCGGGGATGAAAGCGTCGACCTCGATCACCTGGTGCAGCGGCAGCACCTTGGGGAGCAGTGCCGGCAGGCTGCGCACCGCCGCCGGGCCGATCGGCGCTCTGCCGGGTCCGGTACGGTAGATGGTATCGAGCATCGCGGTGACCTGACCGCCGTTGCGCAGGGCGGTGATGTTGCCGGTGATTGCGCAGTCGCCGAGGCTGACCAGCAGCCGGCTGTTGCGGCGCGCCCGGTCGAGCAGTTCCAGGTTATCGACATTGGCGACCGCGCCCTCGATCAGGCAGATGTCGACGTTTGCCGGGAACTCCTTGATATCGACCAGCGGGCCGTAGACCAGCTCGACCCGGGCGTGCAACTCGAGCAGCGCCTCGTCGAGATCGAGCAGGCTCATGTGGCAACCAGAGCAGCCGGCCAGCCAGAGCGTTGCCAGACGCGGTTTGGCACCCCGGCTCATGACTCCTCCTCCTCGCGCGCCAGCCGGCGTCGTTCCAGCATCTGCTGCAGCCGGCTCTGCTCGCGGATCATCTCGCCGACGGTCACCCCTTTCTTGTAGAGCGCCCCGGTCGGGCACATCTGCACGCACTTGCCGCAGTCGGTGCAGGTGCTGCTCTGCCCCCAGGGACGGTCGAGGTCGACCGTCACCCGGCTGGTGAGGCCGCGGCCGCTGATCGCCCAGCTGCAGGCCCCCTCGATTTCGCGGCAGGTGCGCACGCAGCGGGTGCAGAGAATGCAGCGGTTGTGGTCGAGGCCGAACCGCTCCTGACTCGCATCCATGGCCAGCGCCGGATGCAGGTAGTCGTAGCGGACATGGTCGATGCCGAGGCGGGCGGCCAGATCCTGCAGTTCGCAGTGGCGGTTGACCACGCAGACGGCGCAGGTGTGGTTGCGCTCGGCCAGCAGCAGCTCGACGATCAGCCGCCGGTGACTCTGCAGACGCGCTGATTCGGTCTGCACCGCCATCCCTTCGCGGGCGAGGGTCAGGCAGGCAGCCAGGGGACGCGCCTCCCCTTCGACCTCGACCAGACAGAGCCGGCAGCCGCCCCACGGCTTCAGCTCCGGGCGGTGGCAGAGGGTCGGAATGGCGATGCCGTTGTCGCCGGCAACCTCCAGCAGACTCTGACCGGTGCGACCACTGACCAGCCGGTCGTTGATCTGCAGAGTGATCACCGACATCAGAACGCCTCCCCGTTCAGACGGCCGGCGGCGATGCGCTGCAGCAGTTCGTCGGCCATCATGATCGGCGGCAGCTCGCTCATCCGGCAGGTGCCGGCCGGACAGCGGTGGGCGCGGATATGCTCCAGGTACTCGTCGCGGAACCAGCTGAGGGTGCTCAAGACCGGGTTGGCGGCGGCCAGGCCGAGGCCGCAGAGAGACGCCTCGGGCAGCAGTCGGCAGAGCTGTTCGAGATGCTTGAGATCGCGCTCGCGGGCGCTGCCGTTGCAGATACGGTCGAGCAGCCGGTACATTTGGACTGTGCCGGCGCGGCAGGGGCTGCACTTGCCGCAGCTCTCGTCCATGCAGAATTCCATGAAGTAGCGGGCAACGTCGACCATGCAGGTCCGCTCCCCCATGATAATCAGACCGCCGGAGCCCATGATCGAGCCGAGCTCGCGCAGGGTTTCGTAGTCGAGAGAGATGTCGAGATGCTCGGCGGGGATGCAGCCGCCGCTCGGTCCGCCGGTCTGGGCCGCCTTGAAGGCGACGTCGCCGGCCAAACCGCCGCCGATGCGGTAGACCACTTCGCGCAGGCTGGTCCCCATCGGCACCTCGATCAGGCCGTTTTCGACCACATCGCCGCACAGGGCGAAGATCTTGGTGCCGCGGCTCTTACCGGTGCCGAGGGCGGCCAGCCGCTCCGGGCCGTCGCGCAGGATCGGCGGGATGTTGCCGAAGGTCTCGACGTTGTTGATCACCGTCGGCGCCCCCCACAGGCCGCGTTCGGCGGGATAGGGGGGGCGCGGCACCGGCTGGCCGCGCCGGCCCATGATCGACGCCATCAGGGCGGTCTCCTCGCCGCAGACAAAAGCACCGGCGCCGAGGCGCAGGTCGATGCGGAAGCTGAACGGGCTGTCGAGGATGCGCATGCCGAGCAGGCCGAGGCGTTCGGCGTCGCGGATCGCCTTGCGGATGCGCCGGGCGGCCAGGGGATATTCGCCTCGCACGTAGACATAGCCCTGGCTGGCGCCGGTGGCGTAGCCGGCAATCGCCATCCCCTCGATGATCCGGTGCGGGTCGGACTCCATCAGGGCGCGGTCCATGTAGGCGCCCGGATCGCCTTCGTCGCCGTTGGCGACCACGAATTTGCGGTCACCGCGCGCCTTGTGCAGCAGCTGCCACTTCAGGCCGGTCGGGTAGCCGCCGCCGCCGCGGCCGCGCAGGCCGCTCTGCAGCACCTGGTCACAGACTTGTGCCGGGGTGAAGTCGCTCAGCGCCCGGGCCAGGGCCGCGTAGCCGCCGGCGGCCAGAGCGTGTTCGATGTTCTCCGGGTCGATGCGCCCGCAGTTCTCCAGAACGATGCGGGTCTGGCCGGCCAGAAACGGCAAGTCGGCCGGCAGGCGCTGCGCGTCCGGCAGGAGACCGGCGAGGGCGGCGGCGAAGATCGCGCGGGCGTCATCGGGTGTGACCCGCTCAAAGACGACATCGGCCTCGCCCGGGCGCTGCAGGCAGAGGAGCGGGCCGCGGCTGCACGGGCCGAGACAGCCGGTGGCGGCGACTTCGATGGCAATCGACGGCTCACAGTCAGCCGCTGCCGCTGCCAGGGCGGCCTTGACCGCGCCGGCGCCGCAGGAGAGGCAAGGGGAGCTGCAGCAGAGCAGCAGGCGCAACGCCGTCGCCTGTTGCCGTTGGCGCAGCTGTTCTGCTTTTTCCAGCAGCTCTTCGGCGGTCATGGGGTCGACTCCCCGGAGTGGTCGGAATCTGTCAGGGCGGCCGCCACCCGTGCGGCGATGCCGTCGAGAGACTGGTGACCGAGCACCCGGTTATCGACCATCAGCAGCGGCGCCAGGCTGCAGATGCCGAGGCAGCGGGCGGTGCCGAGGGTCAGTTGGCCGTCGGCGCTGGTCTGGCCGGCCTGGATGCCGAAATGCTCCTCGAGGGCTTTGACCATGACGTCGGCCCCCTTGACGTGACAGGCGGTGCCGGTGCAGACGATGCAGCGATGTTTGCCCGGCGGGCGCAGGACGAAGGCGTGATAGAAGGTAGCGACACCGAAGACCTGGCTCTCCGGCAGCTGCAGTCGGGCGGCGAGGTGGGTGAGCAGCTCGTCGCCGAGGAAACCGAAGGTCTCCTGGGCGACGTGCAGCACCTCGATGAGGGCGTCCGGTCGATACTGGAAGCGTTTCAGGGTCTGTTCGACCAGGCGCAGGCGCGGGTCGTCGCGGTCAAAGGCCGCGGCCGAAAGCGGGGTCGGCTCACTGGTCAGGGTCGGCATGCTCTTCTCCAGGTGTTCCTGCCGGCGGCGTCGCGGCCGACAGGGGGCATCTAAAGGTTAGCGTCTGCCCAGGGAAAGGCAAGCTCCCGGCGGGGCGGTTTTTTCGGCAGGGAACAAGCAAAGGCAAAAAATGCTCGAACGCGGAGGTGCAGAGGCGCGGAGCAAAAACTCTGGTGGTTCAGGCGGAGAGGCGGATAAGGAGTGCCTCACAGAGAACCGTGCCGAACAGCAGGCCGAGATAGAGATGCAGGCCGAGACGGAGCCGGGCGGCGGCCGGTTCGATGAACAGGGTGTTGCGCTGGACATGGGTCGCCCAGAGGGCGAAGCTGACGGCAAAAGTGCCGACCAGGACCTGCAGCAGCGGGGTGGTGACCAGGCCGAGCAGCGGCAGCAGCAGACTGGCCGAGGCCAGACCGAGAATCCAGAAGTGGCAGAGATGCAGGATTTTCTGGTTGCTCAGCCCGGCAGGGAGAACCTTGAAGCCGGCGAGCGTCAGTTCGTCGCGGTCCGGCAGTGCCAGCAGCCAGAAATGCGGCACCTGCCAGAGCAGCAGGATCAGCGCCAGGGTCAGACTCTGCGGGGTGAACAGCGGTGCGCCGCCGGCCTGCCAGCCGATCAGCGGCGGCAGGATGCCGCAGGGGGTGCCGGCGAGGACCGCCAGGGAGGTGACGCGCTTTAAGGGGGTGTAGACCAGCAGGTACCAGGCCGTGGCGAACAGGCCGAGCAGGGCGGTGGTCGGGCCGCTGCCGAACAGGAGCAGCAGCAGGCCGCTGCCGACGCAGGCCAGACCGATGCGCGTCCCGTGCCGCGGGCCGATCAGGCCGCAGGCGAGGGGCCGTGCGCAGGTGCGGGTCATCAGGGCGTCACTGAAGCGCTCCTGGGCCTGGTTGAGGACCGAACAGCCGGCGCTCAGCAGGAAGATCGCCCAGAACAGGCCCCAGAGCGACAGTCCGTCGAGGCGCGGCGCTGCCGCCAGGGCGCCGGCCAGGGCGGTGACGGCGACCATGCCCGAGAGCGGCAGGCGCAGCAGACGGCCGAACGCTGTGAGACCGGTCATGGTCGCGGACGGGCTCGCCATGTCACTGCAACCTCTCCAGCCAGGGGATCAGCGTGGCGAGGTCGGCGTCGCTTAAACCGGGATAGGGCGGCATGACCGCCGGATAGCCGACGACGATTTCGACGTTCGGCTCGCGGATCGCCCGCAGCAGATAGTCGGCGTCGGCGGTGACGGTCAGTTCCGCGCCGTCGCGCATGACTGTACGTTCACTGCCGGCCAGGCCGCGGAAGCTCGGCCCGACCAGGCGCGTGCCGTCGAGGCTGTGGCAGCCGAGACAGCCGTTCTGCCTGGCGATCTGCTCGCCGGGATCGTCGTCGACCGGGAGCGCGCTCAGCCAGGAGGCGAACTCGACGGCCGGCAGGGCTTCAACGGTGGTGATCATGTCGGCGTGGGCGACGCCGCAGTATTCGGCGCAGAACAGGTTGTAGGAGCCGGGTTTTTCGGCGACGAACCAGGCGTAGGTCGGCATCCCCGGCACGGTGTCGCGCTTGACGCGGAAGGCCGGCACATAGAAGCTGTGCAGCACATCCTCCGAGTGCAGTTCGACCTTGACCGGCTGGCCGACCGGGACGAACAGCTTGTCGGCGGTCTTGCCGTTGTCGTAGGTGAACAGCCAGGACCACATACGCGCCGTCGCCTTGACCGTCATGGCGTCGTCCGGGATGCGGCGCAGCGACAGATAGCCTTCCCAGCCGTACCAGAACATCACCATCACCAAAAGGGTCGGGATGACAGTCCAGGTGATCTCCAGCCAGACATTGTGGTCCTTCTGACTCAACGGCACCGGTTGCCGCTTGCGATTGTAGCGCCAGAGGAACCAGAGCATGACGACCGTAATGCCGAGCAGGCTGACGGCGCTGATGCCGAAGATCACATAAAAAGCGGTATCGACCGCTTCGGTGGTGGTCACCAGTGACGAGGGTTTCACGACACCGACCTTTCGCTTGGACCTGAACTCGCAAGGAGTGAGGAGTCAGGGGTGAGGAGAAAAAACATCGTCACGCTGCCTTTCGCACATGTTACGCCTCACTCCTCTCGCCTCACCCCTCACGGATTGATCCGGTAGAGAACGTCGAAGAAGGTGAAGCCGATAAAGATCGTCAGGATCGCCAGGGCCGCCAGCAGGGAGAGCTTGAACAGCCGGCTCTCGTCCTTCATGTGCATGAACCAGGCGATGACCAGCGCCGACTTGAGACTGGCGACACCGAGGGCGACCCAGACGTTCAGGACGCCGAGATTGTACTGCGCCACCCAGACCGTGACGCCGGTCAGGATCAGCAGAGCGATCCAGACGGCGATGAAGGTTCGGCAGGGGACGATGTGGGAGTGCTGTTCGGTCATGGCGATCAAAATTCCTGTTTGACGCAGAGGCGCCGAGCCGCGGAGAGAGTCAAGCCCGTGGAGAAAGCCCAAACCATGATCCGTTTCTCAGGTTCTCAGCGTCTCCGCGCCTCTGCGTCAAGGCCTCAAGGTTTTCCCCCCGGACAGTTCTAATGCAATATCAGATAGTAAAGCGGGAAAATGAAGATCCAGATGAGATCGACCAGGTGCCAGTAGAGGCCGGCGTTTTCCAGGACGATCCAGTCGTCGGCGTGCACGCGGCCGCTTTTGATCAGGGCCATGGTCCAGGCGAGCACCAGGGCGCCGATTATCACATGAATGCCGTGCAGGCCGGTGGTCACGTAATAGATATTGAAAAAGACCGCCTCGCCCGGGGGGATCTCGTGCAGATGTTCTGACCCGGGGTAGAGGCCGTGACCGATCTTGGCGCTCCATTCGAAGTACTTGTTGATCATGAACAGTGCGGCGCAGGCGATGGTGCCGCCAAGCAGTGTCAGGGTCAGGCGGACCTGACCGCGGCGCAGGGTGGTGATCGAGACGGCGACCAGCAGGCTGCTGGTCAGCAGTACCAGGGTGTTGGCGCCGCCGAACCAGACGTTGAGCTGGCTGCCGGCGGTGACGAACTCGCGCGGATAGCGGGCCAGATAGACGGCGTAGAGGATGAACAGGCCACCGAACAGCAGCAGCTCGGTGAACAGGAACAGCCACATGCCGAAGCGGGCGCCGGTGTCATCCTTGTGCACATGCGCACTCATAAGATCCCCGCCTTTTTGAAATCGTAGGGGCCGTGGCTGACGACCGGATCGTCCTCGCCGAAGTTCTCGGTCGGCGGCGGCGAGGGGATCTGCCATTCCAGACTGGCGCCGCCCCAGGGATTAGCCGGCGCCGGCGGACCCTTGCGGATGCCGACGATCAGGTTGACGAACATCAGGATCAGGCCGAGGCCCAAAATCCAGGAGCCGAAGGTCGCCAGCTGGTTCAGGCCGGTGAACTCCGGGATGTAGTCGTAGTAGCGGCGCGGCATCCCCATGACGCCGACCACCTTCATGGCGATGTAGAGGATGCAGAAGCCGATGAAGATCGTCCCCCAGGCGACGGTCGCCACCGCCTTGTCGTACATGCGGCCGTAGATTTTCGGCAGCCAGTAGTGCATGGCGGCGAAAAACGCCATGCCGGTGCCGCCGAACATGACGAAATGGAAGTGGCCGACGACGAAGTAGGTGTCGTGGACATGGACATCGGTTGCCGCCGCGCCGAGCACCAGACCGGAGAGCCCGCCGATGGTGAACAGCAGGATGAAGGAGAGAGCGTACAGCAGCGGCGGGTCGAGGAGGATCGAGCCCTGGTAGAGGGTCGCCAGCCAGTTGAAGACCTTGATCGCCGACGGGATGGCGACGATGAAGGTCAGAAACGAGAAGACCATGACGGCGACATCGCTCATGCCGCTGGTGTACATGTGGTGCGCCCAGACCAGGGAGCCGGCGAAGGCGATGGCGAGGCTGGAGACGACGATCGCCTTGTAGCCGAAGGCCGGCTTGCGGGCGAACACCGGGATGATGTCGGAGACCACCCCCATGGCCGGCAGGACCATGATGTAGACCGCCGGGTGGGAATAGATCCAGAACAGGTGCTGGAACATGATCGGGTCGCCGCCGAGGGCCGGGTCGAACAGGCCGGTGCCGAGGAGTCGTTCGGCGAACAGCAGGGCGACGGTGATGCCGAGGACCGGCGTCGCCAGCACCTGGATCCAGGCGGTGGCGTACAGCGACCAGGTAAAGAGCGGCAGACGTGTCCAGGTCATCCCTTCGGCACGCAGGCGGTGGATGGTGACGACGAAGTTGAGGCCGGTCAGAATTGACGAAAAGCCGAGGATGAAGACGGCGACCGCCGCTAAAGAGACATTGGTGGTCGTCTGCGCCGCAAACGGCACGTAGAAGGTCCAGCCGGTATCGGGCGGGCCGCCGCCGGTGAACAGGGCGGTCACCGCCAGCGCCGCGCCGCCGATGTAGAACCACCAGGAGAGGAGATTCAGTTTCGGGAAGGCGACATCGCGGGCGCCGACCTGGATCGGCATGATCAGGTTGCCAAACGCCGCCGGAATGCCGGGGATGATGAACAGAAAGATCATGATCACCCCGTGCAGGGTGAAGACGGCGTTGTAGGCCTGAGCGCCCATGATCGTCTCGCCGGGGGCGAACAGCTCCAGACGAATCAGCAGGCCGAGGAGCACACCGACGCCGAAGAAGGTGACGATGCACCAGAGGTAGAGCAGGCCGATCCGCTTGTGGTCGGTGGAGAAGATCCAGCCGAAAACCGACGGATAGCGGCCTTCAGCAAAAAATCCGCGCCCGGTTGCGGCGGTTGCGGCAGTCTCGTTCATGATCGGGGACCTCGTCGGGATTTTTTGCCGCCCAGCACTAAAAAGGCGAGGAACAGGCCGAGCGTCGCCAGGATGACCGTGGCGGAGACGCGCAGGACGTTGAAGACATAGGTTTTTTGCTCGGGATCGAAGCTGAAGCAGTACTGCACCACCTTGCGGATGGTGCTGCCGACGCGTCCTTCCTTCGCTTCGTAGAGGGCCAGGGTCAGATCCTTGGGCAGGACATGGGTGCCGTGCAGGTAGCGGACGATCATGCCGTCCGGCGTGACCACGAAGAAGGCGACCGGGTGGAGAAAGTCGGCGCCGACCCGCTGGAAACGGTAGCCGGCGGCGTCGGTCAGGGCGCGGATGGCGGCCGGCTCGCCGGTCAGGAAGCGCCAGGCGTCGGTCGGATAGTCGGCGCCCATGGCCGTATAGTAGGTGTCGCGGCTACGGCTGGCGATCTGCGGAGTGTCGCTGTCGTCGAAGCTGATCGATAGCACCCGGTAGTCTTCGCCGCCGCGCAGCTTCAGTTGCGGCAGGACCCGCGCCAGGTCGCCCTGCAGGAAATGACAGACGTTCGGGCAGCGGAAATAGACCGGGGCGATGATCGTCGGCCGGTCGATCAGGTCGGCGAGACGGACCGGCCGGCCGTCTTCGGCGTAAAAGGTCAGGCCGAGGGGGATGTGCCGGCCGAGCTGTTCGTCGAGACCGACCGCACCCGCCTCGGCCGGCGCCGTGGCGGTCGGGTGCTGGTGGGACGGCTTGACCGCCGCGTGACCGGCATGGTCGCCGTGCGGCCGCTCTTCGCCCAGGGCGCTGCCGATCGTGAGCAGGGTCAGGAGAGCGCAGAGTGCGAGGGTGGGAAGTGCCATGCGCCGGCGGTGCCGGGGTCGGAAAAACATGGGACAGGTCCTCTGATCGACGGTTATGGGCTTGGCGGTCGGGGTGAAATGGATACCGGTTTCGAGTCGTCGGAGACAGCCCCCTCACCCGCCCTGCGGGCACCCTCTCCCTCAAGGGAGAGGGAACGACATCGATGTCACTTT
>JAVVDS010000051.1:0-19357 GCA_032251295.1 Desulfuromonadales bacterium
CGCATAATGCACTCCGAGATAACCGGCGATTTCCTTCATGGTGTAGCCGAGGTCGCAATGCACCCTGAAGATCAGTCTCTGGCGTGCCGGCCGGTCGAGTGACGCAAACTCGGCCAGCACGTCTTGCAGGGCCGGCTTGAACGCCAGTCGCTGCTGCTTCGGTATTTCAGCCTGTTGAATCCTCTCTTGCAACAAAGGTTCCAGACTCTCGGCAAACTCTTCCCTGCCGAGAAAAACCCGGCCGACCAGGTTATCCCAGGGACTGTCGTCTGTGGTTCCGCAGTCGACAAACTCGCGATAACGGCTTCGGGCCATGTTCCTGCTTTCACTGAACTGGCGAAGGATCCAGTCGATGTGGAGCCATTGCGGTGTCGCGACAAGTCCGGCGGTCGCCAGATAACTGCTCCATCGCCATTCCGCCGGCATTGTTACCAATCTGGCTGCGACCGGATTCTGAACAATATATCGGCACAACGTCAGCAAATAACTGTCCTTGTCGACCAGAATCGACTTGAAACGGCCCTGAAAAATGTGCCCGACCCGGTCGTGCCGCTTGTTGAAGGCTTGAGTATAGACGCCGTTCAGTTGCCGCATCCCCTGGGAGAGATTGGCCTCGGGGGTTTCCAGCAGCAAGTGATAATGGTTGTCCATCAGGCAGTAGGCATGACATCGCCAACGGAAGCGGAGGATGACCGAAGCGAGGATCTGCAGGAAAGCGTCCCGGTCGCCGTCATCCGCATAGACGGACTGACGAGCATTACCCCGGGATGTCACGTGATAGACGGCGCCGGGGAATTCAATGCGAAGTTGACGAGCCATGAGGGGGATAATAGCATTTTCTTGTGCGATTGCAAGACTTGACCCCGGACCTGGGTGTTCCTGTGGCCGGCAAAAGGGTGTCCACCAACCTCTTACCATGGTATAATTTTTCCTGTTTTCAAATGTTGTGCTGACATAAGCCCTCACTGTTCAGGAGGTTTTTCATGCTTACATCTCGCGCTAAACAGATCCGTCACGGTTTGAGTTCTGTTTTTTTTCTGCTGCTGCTGAGTCTGCTGTCCGGATGTGCCACAACAGGCGCTGGACCAGAGGTTTCGACGCCGCCGCTGACCCCGTCGGAGTTGGCTGACAAAATTCACCAGGATCTCGGTGTGGTTGCTACTGCTGTTGATCAGTATCGCAGCAGGTTTGGTGAGGTTCCGCCGACAACCGGAGAGTTTCTGGAGAGCGGTATCATCGCGGCGATGCCCTCCTATCCGCAGGAACTCGGACGCGGCGGCTATGAGATTCGCGCCCGATACGACGACATGGACGGCGTTGGCGAGCATGATGACACCATCTATACTGGCGACAGAGTTCCGACTGACGTGTGTCGTGAGTACAGCCTTCGCTACGCCACCCCGCCTCTCAACATTACTGACATTTTCGACTACCAGGCGGCCGGCAACAAGTACCCCGGCGAAGTTCATGGCCGGCAGATCGTCACCTATGCCATCAAGTGGCAGACAATCGAAGATTTTTGCGAAATCAACCGGGTGATCCGCTACAACGATTAACCTCTCCGAAATGGGCGCTAAAACGAGGCTCCTACCGGCAATCCTTCGCAGTTCAGCAGATCCGCGCCGCGCCGACCAGAAAACCGATCGCGCGGCGTTCTTGCATGACTGAACGGTCAGCTTTTCCGGGAGTTTTTATGAAACGATTCCTGCGTTGTTCTCTTTTGCTTTTACTGGCAAGTTGCATTCTGAGCGGGTGCGAACAGCAGCCACAGACAGAGAGCCCCCAACAGCCTGCACCGGCCCAGGTTGCGCCGCAACCTGCAAAGGCAAACGAACCTGACACCTCCGTCCTGGAACGAACAACAGACCAGGCGGCCGCGCCGTTTCTGAGCCAGCCGAGCGAATATTCCATTGTCGAACTGCCGACCGAAGCGCTTGCGAGCTGGCGGCAATTCCAAAAGGAGCGACCGGCCCTGGTGGTGCTGTCCGATGATCCGTTTCTGCAGTCGATCCCTGCAGAACTGACTGCCACTGCAGCCGAACTGACCGGTCATGGGTCGACGGCTCTGCTCAGGAACAGCACAGCACCGCTCTCGTTCAGCCCGGTCCTGCAGCCGAGCATGGCGGTGAGTGCTGCCCTGGATGCCGATTTTTTTTCGGCGTTTGTCTGGGTGGTCCCCACCGAGCAAACTCCCGACCAGTTCGACCTGGCTCTCTTTGCGGAGCAGTTGGTCGAGTTTGGCGCGATCGAACCGGACGAGGCCGCCACCCTGACCCGCCGTGGTAACCGTTTCACCGGCACCATCCGGGAAATTCCGTTTGAAGTGGTCCTCTCTTCGCACCTGCCAGAGATGGCAATGCCCATCGTTCTGCACATCGACCTCTCCTATTTTGGCCCGTTATACAAAAACGAGATCACCACGCCGCTGTTCCCCACGGTTCTCGGACAGTTGACCGCCATCCATCAGGCACGCTGGCCGGTTTTGACAACCACCCTGTCGCTCTCCAACCTGAGCGGCGTTGTCCCGCTTGACTCACGTTTTTTGCGCACGGTGTTCAGCGAGGTCTTTGCCGAACCTGCCCTGCTCGCCGGGGAGGCGCCTCTCAACTGGCAGCGGCAGAAGGATATCTTTTATGTGGAAAACCTGTTCCAGTACGAAAAGGGGCTCGACCTGGCCCTGGCCATGACCCAGACAGCACCGGATGATGCCGGGGCGCAGTTTGCCCTGTACAAGGCCCAACGCCAGCTCAGGATGAGCCAGGAGGCTTTCGACAGCCTTGACCGAGCGGTGGCCCTCGACCCGATCTATGCCGGCGAATATCTGCGTCTGGCCCCCTTGGCCAATGAAAAAGGACGTGCCGACGAAGCGGCGCGGATGCTGCGCCTGGCAGCCACGGCGCTACCCGACCAGCCCCTTATTCGCCTCGATCTGGCCTATGCCTTGCTGCAGACCGGTGAACAGGATGCGGCGTTGAGGATTCTTGATGATCTGATTGCCGGCGACTGGTCGCCGGTCTATTATCCGGAGATGCGGACGGCCCTGCGCGAGCAACGGCAGGCGGTCAAGACCGCGCACGCGGACTGAATGAATACCGACCGGATCGCCGGGTCACCCGTGCCGTAGAGACCGTAGAGACGTAGCATGCTACGTCTCTACGGGCACGGGCATCGCGCATACCACATTCATCACCACCCGCGCGGTGGTGATCGGTACCGCGAAGAATGACAATCCCATGAAGATGATTTGGCATGACGATAAATTCGTCCAGACCGGTCCCTGGGATGTGTTGCGGAATCTCCTGCCAAAACCGTGTCGCGATCTCCCCTGCTGCCGACAACCGGATCTGGTCATTCCGAATTCACCGAAAAAGCAGGCTCGGTCGCGGGTGCAGAGGGTGACGAAATAATAGCCGGGCAAGGCGTAATCCCAGCCCGGCAGACGGGTCGATTCAACCTGATAGCGGCCTTGAAATTGAGTCACGGGTTCCCTCCAGTTTGTCATCACATGAGATCAATAGCGGTATTTTAAGGCACACCGGCAGGAATGCAAGGACCGTCCGTTTCGCCCGTGCCGTCCGTGCCGTCCCACCGGTAGAGACGTAGCATGCTACGTCTCTACAGACATACACAAACAAACACACACACACACAAACAAACAAACAAACAAATACAAACCCAGACAAAACCACATCACCGCCCAAAGACAAGCCCCTGCCGGATTGTTCCGGCAGGGGCTTGTTGCTAAAGATGCGGGTTAAAGGGCTACGGTGCCCACGGGGTCACATTGTTCCAGCCCTTGCCGTAATTGGTCGTATTGGTCGGGTTCACTGCCGGATCGGCGAGGCGGTGGCAGTTCTGCGCCGACTGGACATTGGACCAGGTGCGTCCCCAGCTGTCCGGGGCAGATGTCGCATTGAGGGTCACTCCGTTGTCATTGCTACTGCTCACTGTCAGGGCGGTTATGCCTGTCCGTACATTGTCCCAGGTGTTGTGCTTGGTATCGAGACAGTTGGTAACCATCAACCGCGGCAGGCGCGAGGCGTGCGGGTTGTGGCACTTCGAGCAGCTGAACTTGTGGTAGAGAACATCCGTGGTCGCGTCGTCAACCGTCGCTCCCCAGTTGTAGAGGCTGCCGCCGTAAGGTCTGTCGTTACCGGCATTAGTGCCCGGTGTATGACCGATGAAGCCGCGCGCATCAATGGCGCGGTAGCCGTAACCGACGCCGGTTCCGTGGTTAGCATAGCCCATGTCGGGGCGGGTGCCGTCGGTGGTCAGCCCCATGCTCGGGGCGCGCCAGCTGGAGCGGAAGATGTTGACCCGGTTGCTGCCGGTACCGCCGACCACGGCGTTGGAGTGGCCGTTGATCTGGCCGCTGCCGTTGGTGGCCCAGTCGTTGGTGCCGAACCAATCGAGGGTATCGACAGTGACGTTGGTGCCAGCCCGGTTCTTGTTATGGCACAGCCAACACAGGCCGGCTGAATCGGCCACGGTCCAGGCCCCGCCGGTGCCGCTGCCACCGCTTGCAGTGGGGTTGTTGTTGTTCTGGTCGATCTGGTAGCCGCCCAACTGGTTCTGGCTGGCCTGGGCGCGCGGCACGTTGCCGAAGGGAACCACGCCCGCATAGGTGATGGAGCTAACCGGAGCGCCATCCTCCAGGTAGGGGTTGGTCCACCAGGTGCCGCGCAGGTAAGGCTTGCCGCTAGTACCGTAGGTGTCGTGGACGTCGTGACAGTAGCTGCAGCGGATGTTGGCCACTGTGTCCATGCCCGGGGTGGTTGCCGCAAAGTTGGCAGCGTGAGTCGACTGGATCGCCCCGGTCTTGTACGAGAAGAGGGTCGACTGTGCGCTGGTCCAGCTGGCTCCGATCCAGTTGGTCTGATTCAAGGTCCCCCAGTTGTAGGCGGTCACCGCTGCCGGCGTGCCGGGCTGTTTGTTGTTGACCCCCCACTCGGAGATCGCCGTAGCCTGATAGGTCAAGTTGCCATGGCAGTTCCAGCAGATCTGCGCCTCGGTGGTGCCGCTGGTAGCGGTGCCGCCCAGCCTGAAGCCGGTACGGCTATCGGCGGTGTAATTGATGCCGACCCGGGTTTCGTTGGCAACCAGCACGCCACCGGTATGCTGCGGATGGCACTGTTCGCAGCCAACAAACGTATTGTAACCGGCCCTGGTGCCGACAATCGTGTGCGGGCTTGCCGAGCTGACCGCGAGACCGCCGCTGCCGCCGCCGTTATGGCAGGTGACGCAGCTCATCGGCGGGCCAGCCAGGCTATTGCCGCGGGTTGCCCAGTTGGCCGAAGAGGCGGCTTCGAGGTTGTGGCCGGTATTGTTGCTATGGCAATGGGTGGTGCAGTTAAAGGCCGTACCGCTGTAGCCCATGGTCGAGTTCATGGTGATCCTGCGATCACGGTGGTAGGTTCCCCAGGCGTATTCGCTGTCGCCATAAACGTGGCAGCTGTTGCAGCGGGTCGTCTGGGTCGAGCCGGAATGGTTGCCGATCACTTCGGAGGGATTGCCGTCGCCGTCCCAGTTGCGATCATGGGAGACACTGAAATCGCCGACGACATTGTCGCTGCCGAAAGTCCAGTCGTTGTTGAACCCGCCGTGGCAGCCGGCGCACTCGGTGGTGCCGTTGTTGGCGTAGGAGATGGTGTCGTCCCACCTGCGTGCCCAACTGCCGGCGTCGACCGGATCGACGCCGTGACAGGCACCGGCGGCGACGCTGCCGCCGGAACAGGTACCGGCGCCGTTGCTGGCGGTGGAGGTCTGGGTGTACATGCCGGCGGTCAGGCCAAGGCTGGCGACGGCGTTGCCGTTGTCGACGCCATTGCCGTGGTTGCTGGCGCCGACGGCCGCCATAGTGCTGTGACAAGTGGTACAGGTCGCCCCGGAGGCGAAGTTGTCGTCATGGGGCATGCCGGAGATCAGTGTCCCGGGGCTGTGCAGACCGCTGCGCGGGTTCACCCCGGCACCACCGGCGGTATGGCACATGGTGCAGGTGCTGGTGGCGCCGCTGAACCAGTTGAAGCCGGGGTCAGTCGCCTTGTTATTGTGGCAGTCGATGTTCGAGCAACTCTGGTTGCCGGCGGTGTAGGTACCGTCGTCGCCGGTCGACGGGTAATTACCGGTCATTGCCGACCAGAGCGGGTTGAAGCTGCCGACTTCGGCCGGCGCGGCATCTGTATGGCCGCTTTCGCCCGGATCGAGGGTGTAGGTATGGCAGTAAGCACACATGGTCTTCTGCTGCTGATCGGTGATGGTCGCGGCGCTGTAGCCGAGTTTAGCCATCAGGGCGCTGATATGGGCGACGTGCTCGCCGCCGCGGCGCGGATGTGTAGCGCCGGCCGCCGGCCAGAAGTTGTTATTGGTCCAGCCGTCGGCGTTGTAGTCGCCACCGTGGCAGGAGTCGCAGCCGGCATCGATGCCCGGGCCAACGACGGTCTGCGCGGTAAAGACCGAGTTCGGGTAGCGATAGGCAGCATCCGTAGCACCGCCGTGACAGGAAGAGCAGCCGGCAAAACCGCTGCTGCCACCGGTACCACGGGCATAGGTTGTCCCGTTGCTGTTCATGGTAACCTGAGGTGTCGCTGTATTGTGGTTGCCGGGGAGCGTTTCGTAGGCATGGCACTGGTCGCAGCTTGCCGGATTGTCGTGGGTCCCCTGCCCACGGTTATCGGTCGCGGAGGTGCTCACCTTGTAGTGCGTGGTCCCGGCCAGCCAGCCGGAACTGCCGGCGATGCTGCTCCACTGCCCGTGGCAAACGTTGCAGCGGGCGCTGCCGACCACCGTGGCAGTGGAGTCGGCCTCGGTCGACCAGAGACGGCTCCAGGCGCCGTTGTCGCTGTGGCAGCCGGTAAGGCCGGTGCCGAAACAGGAGCCGCTGCGGCCGCTTGCCGGTGTTATCTCCGTATAGGTCATGTTGGCACGAGCCACAAAACGGTCGGTATTGTTGAGCCCGTCGGCCGTGAAATTGCCGTCGGCGTGGGTCGCCGGCTTGGTGCTGCTATGACAGTTGACGCAGGCACCTGCCGCCAGGGTGTGGTCGTGGGACTGAACCCCGGCTGCCGTCATATTGTGCAGACCCGAAACCGGGTCGGCCGGATTCGCGCCGCCTGCCAGATGGCACGAGGTGCAGGTGGCCGTACCCGCCGTCCAGTCGGGGGTGGCGTATTCGTTGTGACAGCCAAGGCCGATGCCGGTGCCGGAACAGGAGCCGGCCGTATAGGTCATGTTCGTGCCGCTCACCAGCACTGTGCCGTCGGAGACATCGCTGTGGCCGGCGGTGTTGTCTGGATGGCAGATCGTGCAGTCGGTCGTGGCCCCGGTCGTCCATCCTTTTGCCGAGTAGTGGGTAGCATGCGCACCGCTGGCCGGCGGCAGGGCATGGCAGCTGTCGCAGCTGGTGGTGCCAACCCCCCACTCGGGAGTGACCGTGCCGCCGTGGCAGTTGATATTCGAGCAGGTGCCGGGGGTCGGACTGTTGCTCTGGGCGAAGCTGGAGCCTTTACTGTAGGTTCCACCGGCGTTGTTGAGCGGATTGGCCATGTCAATCGTGCCGGTGCGATGGGCAAAATCAGCGTCGGTTTCGGTCGCCGGGACGACATGGCAGAGGGAACAGTTGTAGTTATGCGTGGCATGGTCGCCGACAAAAGTGCCGGTGCTGGCATCGCGGGTGGCGCTGTCGACCAACGGCGAGGGGTAGCCGTGGCAGCCGGCGCAGCTGGTCAGTGTTGGCGATGGACCGGAATTGCTGACTTCGGCATTGCGCTGGGTGGCGTTTACCAGATCGCCGCAGTCCGGGTCGGTGGCGCGGGCGTCGATGGTCACGGCACCATCTGTGACAGTGGTGGTATCCCAGTCGAAGTACCAGTTGCTGCCGTCCCAGCCATGAGCGGCCACCCAGCCGGCGCCGTTCAGGTTGAATTCAACGCCGGTCAGGTTGCCGGGCAGGGTCTCGGTCGCCACACCCAGTTTGACGCGATAGGTGCCGCTGATGACCTGGCTTTCCGTCGGGTTGGCGATGGACAGGACAGCGAGATCGCCATCCGAGCAGGCGTTGTTGACCGTGACGTTGCGAACGGCTGAGGTGATCAGATTGGTGCCGCCGCAATCGGGATCGAAGCCACGCACTTGCAGGGTGGCCGGGCCATCGGCGACAGCCGTCGTATCCCAGGAGATGGTAAAGGAGTCGCTGCCGTTGTTGCCGGTCGCGGTGGTCCAGGCGCCGCCATTGAGGGAAAACTCAACCGTTCCCATGGTCAGTGGCGCGGTTTCGACACCGACCTGACCGTAGACGGTGTACACGCCGCCGATGGTCGCGCTCTCAATCGGATCGGAAATGGTCATGGTGGCAGTGTCGGTATCGACACAGGTATTAACCACCACACCGGTGACGTTAACCGTCGAGTTAAGCGCCGCTGCATCGGTACATATGACCGTCAGGTCGTAGGTAGCGTCCGCTGGATTCCAGGAATAAGACCAGTTTGCCGTGCCAGTAGCGGTTTGCGCGCCACTACCATCATTGACCGTTACTTCGGTCAAGGCGTTATCACCAGCTGTGCAGGTGCCGTAGACGTTGTAGGGTACGCTGTTGATTAATTCGCTGTTGACCGGCGCCGTTACCGAGAGTGTCGGTGGTACTGGCGGCTTGCCGGCAAACGCGGATGAACTCATGACCAGCTGGACAACCATGAAGCATCCTACCATCAGGATTGTCAGCAGACTGTGACTTGCATTCTTCAACTGGTTCATAAGCGCCCACCCTTTAACGTGATTGCGATTATTCTGTTTATCCCTCATTCGCAGCGACAACATCATCCCCCTCCTTACTCACCACCCACCGGAGCCCAGACCGGGGTCTCACGGAAATGGCAGTCGACACTTGAGCAGGTCTTCGGAGTTATGTTTGACGATACGTCGACCACTCCGCCGTAGCTCGGCGGGCTGGCGCCGAACTGATGGCTGACCGGAATCAGCATCTCCCGGGTGCCGCCGCTCATGCTGTGGTTGGTATCGCTCGACACATCGTGACAGACGCCGCAGACGGCCGTGGAACCGGTAAAGGTATCGGTGTCGGCATTAAGAGTCACGCCGGCGCGAGCGGCAATATGGGTCACATGCTTGACATGAGCGCCCTTGCCTTCGACTCCCTGGGCAGTTTTACCATCCCCCGGGGCCGGCGGGTAACCGTGGCAGCTGCTGCACGAACCGCCTTGGGCTTCGACGCTGCCATTGATGTGCAGGTTGATATCGACAAAGCCATCGTTAGTGGCATTGACATTGGTGTGGCAAGCCACACAGTCATTGCTGGTCGGGTGGCCTCCCGCCGGCGGATAGCCGTGACAAGAGTTGCAACCGGTGAGGGTCACCCCCCAGGTAACTGTCTGGAACGCCCCTTTGCCATCGGAATGACAGTAGGCGGTGCTGCAGCTGTCGTAAGGCGCGCCGCCCTTGGCGACGTCCTGCGGATAACCGAGATCGCCGGCGGCGGTGGCGAAGACATCGAGGTTGCCGTCGAGATGACCGGCCGGGGCCGTGGCCCCCTGCACGGCAGTGCCGTGGCAGTCACCGCAGCCGATGGCGGCACTGACAGTCTGAGTGGTGACGTGCTTGGCATGGCTGCCAGTATTCGGGATGGTGGCGTGGCAGGCCGAACAGTCGTTGTTGGCCATCCCCCAGGTCGGGGTGGCGGCCAGGGCGCCGGTACCGTCATCATGACAGCTGGCGGTGGAGCAGGTGCCGTAGCCGTTGCCCGGCGCGCCGCCGGCGGTGTAGCTGCCGCTCACGTCGATCGCGCCGTCGACGTGGGCGATGCTGTTGTAGCTGCTGGCGTTATTGGCGGCGCCCGCATGGCAGTCGCCGCAGCCGTTGACGCCGGTGGCGCCCAGGTGGGCAGTGTGGGAGCCGCTGGTCAGACCAGAGACCGCGTGACAGCTGCCGCAGGCGGCGGTGCCGCCCCAGGTGACAGTGGCGTAGGTCGGCACGGCGCTGGCGCCGTTGCTCAGGGACTGGCCGCTGGAATGGCAGTAGGCGGTGTTGCAGGATGCGTATGCAGTCCCCTTGGTCTTGTTGAGCGGATAACCGCCGAGAACATCGAGGTCGCCGTCGCGGTGAGCGATGCCGGCGTCGCTCGCCTGGATGGCGCCGTCGTGGCAGTCACCGCAGGCGGCGGTGGCGTAGAGGGTGGTGTTGACGTGCTTGGCATGACTCCCCGTGGCCGGGATGGTGGCGTGGCAGGCCGAGCAGTCGGCGCTGGCGGTCCCCCAGGTCGGGGTCGTGGCCGCCGTTCCGGTGCCGTCGTCGTGGCAGGCTGCCGCGCCGGCGCTGCTGCAGGTGCTCCAGCTGGCGACGCCGTAGGCAGCGACCTGCGGGTAGCCGAGGTCGCCGGCGGCAACGTCATACACATCGACATTGTCGTTGGCGTGGACGCCGGACGGCGCGGTGTTGTCCTTAACCGTGTCGCCGTGGCAGTTGCCGCAAAGTGCGCCGTCGGCCAGGTGAATGGCGTGGCTGCCGGTGACCATATCGGAGAGATGGCAGGCAGCGCAGCCCGCTCCGGCATCACCCCAGACCGGGCTGTCGCCAGTGGCTGCCATGCCGTCGGAGTGGCAGGTAACCGCCGCACAGCTCTGGTAGGCCGAGCCGATAACCTTGTTGGCGGTATAGCCGCCGACAGCGACGTCGATATTCAGGTCGCCGTGCTCGGTGCTATCATAGCTGACATCCTTGACAGCGTCGGTATGGCAGTCGGAGCAGTTGTTGGTGGTGGCGATATGCTTGGTGTGGCTGCCGGTGGTCGGCGAAGCGGCGTGGCAGGAGGTGCAGTTGACGTCATCGGTCCCCCAGGCGGAGGTGACGACATAATCGTTGGCCGCGGCGCCGCTTTGATGGCAGGTCGCCGTCGAGCATGTGGTGAAGGCAGTCCCAAGAGCTTTATCGGCCGGGTAGCCGCCGGAGGAGACATCGATGTTGCCGTCGCGGTGACCAGGGCCAGCGGTCGTCCCTTCGGTGGTGCCGGTATGACAGGCGTCGCAGGCGATGGCACTGCCGCCAAAGTTGACGGCGACATGGGTGGCGTGGCTGCCGGTGGCCGGTACGGTAGCGTGGCAGTCTGAACAGTCCGCAAGCACCGTGCCCCAGGTGGCGGTGAGGCCGCCGCTGTTACGACCGGTGTCGTGGCAGCTGGCGCTACAGGTGCCGTAACCGTTGCCGGGCGCGCCGCCGGCAGTGTAGGTCACGCCCGCGACCACATCGATCAGCTGGTTGATATGGTTGGCCGAAACGTAACTTGAGGCGTCTGCGGCAGCATCCGTATGACAGGCATCGCAGCCGGCAGCGCCGACCGGCGAGGTCACGTGCGCAGCGTGGCTACCGCTGGCAATCCCGGCGGCGCCATGGCAACTGCCGCAGTTGGCGGTGCCGCCCCAGGCGACAGCCACGTAGTCGCCGCCGGCAAGGGGGCCGCCGCTGCTGCTCTGGCCAGGGCTGTGGCAGTAGATGCTGTCACAGCTGCCGTAGCTGGAGCTCGGCGCGCGCTCGGCGGTGACGCCGTTGGCGGCGCTGCGATAGGTGGCGCTGGCGCCGAATTTGCCATCGGCGGTATCGAGAGACCAGGCGACGGTGCCGCTGACATGACCGGCGGAACCGGGGGTAGCGTGACACTTGGAGCAGGCGAGATTCAGCTGACCGGCGCCGTTGCCGGCGTGCTGGGCATGGCTGCCCGGAGCGCCGCCAGCCATCTGCACGGCGGTCGCCTTGTGGCAGTCGCCGCAGGCCACGCTGCCGACCCAGCTGGCGGCGCTGCCGCCGATGGTCCCGCCGTGGCAGTAGACACTGGCGCAGCTGGTGCCGCCGGTCCCTTCGACATCGTTATAGCTGACCCCGATCTGACCGGTGTAGCTGCCTGCCGTCGAGCCGAAATTGCTGAAACTGATGGAGATATCCCCCTGGCCGGGGAGAGCGGTGCTCGCCTGCGGCATGACATAGCCGCTGTGGCAGTTGCCGCAGCCATAGCCGAGGGTGGACGCATGGGTGGCATGGGCACCGGCCGTCGCCGAACCGGTGGCGAAGGGGCTGTTGGCGAGACCGTTCGGGCCACCGAGGGTGTTCACGGTCGGCGGGTTGCCGTGGCAGGAATCGCAACCGGCCGGGGCGAAACCCTGGTTGTGCGGATGACAGGCCATGCAGTTGCTGGCGTTGTAGTGGCCGGGGTCGCCGGGGCCGGACATATCGTAGGCGTGGAACTCGACGCCGTTGGCCTTGGTCACATCGTAAGTATGACAAGCCTCACAGATGTGGCTCGACTGCGTCTTGTCGGCGCGGCTGTCGTCGCCGAAATCGGCGGTGCCGTCACGCACATCCAGGAAGCTGATACTGCCGGCGGCCGCCTCGATCGGGAACGGGTCGACACCGTTGGGCGCGGTGAGGGTCGTCTTGATCCGCTTGATGTTACCGGTGCCGCGCGCATGGCAGGTAGCGCAGACAAACGCCCCGTACTTGCCGGCGGGGATCCCCCAGCCGCCATCGGCGACCCAGCGACTGGAGCTGGTGTTGGTCGAATTGTGCAGCAGCGGGCTGTTAACCCAGTAGCTGACACTGACATACATTTGGGTGACCTGAGACTGAGGGTTGGCATCGGTGACGGTCACCCCGATCCCCTGCAGCGGGTTGGTTCCGTCCGTGCCGTTGACTTCAGCGATGGTCCAGGCCGCCCCGGTGGCCGGGTTGGTGGTCCAGTTGTCGGAATACTGAGTAAACACCCCGTTGGCCGGATCGACCGCAGCGCCGGTGTAATCGACCCCGCCTATCCGCAGCAGAGAGGTCATGCTCGCGCCCTGGGCACCGGTTTTCTGGGCGACATAGGTAATGGAAACGGAAATATCGGTGGCACCGGCCGGCACGCTGAACGACGAAAAACTGAAGACATCCTTCTGACCGTTACCCGTCGCCTGGATGTAACTAGCAGCGCCATCAGCCGCCGCTTCATCGACTTTGTCAAAGTGCGTCGTGGGAGCAGCCGGAAATACCGTGCCGTAGTTCACGGCGATATCACCGGAAGGATAACGGTTGAGCGTCTCCGCAAAGACCAGCGCTGCTCCGCACCAGGCCTCGAGAACCAAAAAACCTGCCAGCAGTGAGGCCGTTACCCCAAGGCGAGCTTTCGCCAGCCATCCGTACGCCGTCGCGTTTTTCTCTAACATATCAGAGCCTTCCACCTCGATGATGATTCCGTTGCGGACAGATCATTTTTTTCATGGGTTTCCAGTTTTTGCCTTGAATGAGCGCGATACGCCGGGCGATCTTCCCGCTTGAGTCCGTTCAAACACCATAATCAGAACAGAACTGAAGTCATATGACTATTCAGCCGCATCGCAACAAACCGTATCCGAACCGGCCTGCTTCACGTCAACCCCTCGCGTCTCGTTTGCGTATAAAACCTGATGCCTGAGACATCGCTGTACCGAACACTCCTCGGGAGTCATTTTCAACAGACTGAAATCATATACCTTTTCCCAAAGACAAGAGCACGGCAGCCTTTCGGGCCGAGGCCGGGAACGTGCCGGCATCCGCGTCTTTCGCTACGGTTGTCCGGTACCGTACGGCGACCGGATCGAGCCGCCTGGCCTGCCCTGGCCATTTCACTACGGGCAATATTAGCAAACCTTGTGCCATTACGCGGGCGGGCGGTTGGTCTGGAGTTGGCGGCTGCGGGAGGGTGGTGATGATGGAATGGGAAACGGGGAGGCCTGCGGTCTGTTTTCCCGACTGTTCACTTCGTTCGCCGTACTCAAATCACGGCAGGGCTTTGGTCCACACGAGTACGCCCTGCCGGGCGCACAAAGAAAAAGGCCGGGGCTTAGCCCGGCCTTGTTTCGTTCAGCAGGGGTGCACGTTGCTGCTCCCCACGACTCTCGGCTTCTGATACTTTTTCATGGTCTCCTCCTTTGCGGCCCGTGACTCGGGCTGTGCGGGTTAAGGGTTGCGGAAACTCGCTGCCTTGACAGCTTACTTGACGGTGACGAACTGGCCGGCCCGGACCTGGAGCGTGCTGCTCTCGCCGCCGGGGGCGGTGATTTTCGCAGTGTAGACTTTATCGGCCGACACGCCAAAGTGGGCGATGCTCGGCTCCTGGGCGCAGAAGCCGCTGGCCGAGCGGATCTCGCGGCTGGCGAGCAACTGCTCGCCGTCGTACAGGGCGACTTTGGCACCGAAGGCGAGCCCGCCGATCTTCACCCAGTTACCGTCGTTCTGCGTATTCATGTAGAGCTTGTTCTCGGCGCCCCAGTTGATGACGTACAGATCGAGGTCGCCGTCGTTGTCGATGTCGGCGAAGGCAGTCCCCTTGGTGCGTACCGTGGCGCACTGCAGCTGCGGCTGGTCGGCGGCGACATTGACAAATTTGCCCTGGCCATCGTTCAGGTAGAGCTGATTGGCGAGCTTGCAGTCACCTTCGTAAAAGTCGAGATCGCCGTCGTGATCGATATCACCGAAGGTCGGCCCTTTGCCCCACCCCTCTTCGCCGGCAGCAATGCGGTCGTTGACGATCGAGAAATTGCCGGTGCCATCGTTGAGATAGAGGCTGTTGCCGCCGATGTAGTTGGAGACGAACAGGTCCTGGTCGCCGTCGTTGTCGATATCGGCAAAGCTGGCGCCGAGGCCCCAGTTGGCGTCGGCCACACCGCGCGCTTCGGCTTCCTCGCTGAAGGTGCCGTCGCCCTTGTTGATATAGAGGCGATTGCGCTCACCGGCCGGATAGCGACCGTTGATCACATACAGATCGACCAGACCGTCGTTGTTGACATCCGACCAGACGCCCATCCAGCTCCATGACATGTCGCCGACGCCGGCGGCATCGGTGACGTCAGTGAAGGTGCCGTCACCGTTGTTGCGGAACAGAACGTTCTTGGCGCCGACGCCGTAGTTGGCGCAGTAGAGATCGAGATCGCCGTCGTTGTCGTAATCGACGAAGGAGGCGGAGTAGGTAAACGCTTTGAGGCCAACGCCGGCGGCGTCGGTGACCTCGACGAAGGTACCGTCGCCATTCCCCTTGAACAGGCGGTTGGCTTCGATCTCGTACTGGCCACCGGTGGCGAGGTAAAGGTCGACATTGCCGTCGCCATCGAAATCACCGAATACGCTCCCCATAGTGAAGCCGGGGGCGTCGAGACCGGCACCGGCGGTCGCCGTGGCGTCGCGGAAGGTGCCGTCGCCGTTGTTGAGGTACAGCTTGTTGGCGCCCCCCTTGTTGGAGACGTAGAGGTCGACAAAGCCGTCGTTGTTGACATCGGCGAAAGCGACCCCCTTGCCGAGACCATCGTCGGCTACGCCGGCGGCCCGCGAGACATCGACGAACTCCCGGGCCAGCGCCGGTGCCGCGACCAGCGCCGCAACCGTACAGCCGATCAGGCAAATACCAGTCATTTTACCCATAGCGTTCTCCTTTATCCGGTCAAAACACCAAGCTCGAACAGTGTACAAGATAGCATATATTTCGCCGATTCCCAGTCCGGGAGTTTCATTTTACCGGGAGCGGCGAGTGCCTTGATTTGCGCCCTCCGGCCGACAGTCGTCACGGACCCGTCGCCAGCACGACATAGCCCATCAGCATCGCATACTGCCGACAGCGTGGCGGACATTGACACTTACATGCAAAAAAGAGGCCGGCTATTCGACCGGGGCACCAGCCCGGCCGGCGCGCGCTTTAAATCGGCTCAGTAGACCTCCTCGACGACGATGACGATCTGGTCGAGAGTCTGGCCAGCCTCGACCGTGACTCCCCGGCCATCGTCCCCCTGGTAGCGTCCGTACAGCTCCCCCGGTTCCGGGGTGCCGCCGAGTTCGTTGCGGGCAGCGAGGAAGTAGGTGCCACCCTGCGGGAAGCTCAGGGAGAAGCGGCCGTCGCCGCCAGTCGGTGCCGAAACGTAGAGCGGGCGACTCAGCATGGAGGAGTCGTCGTAGAGCATGGCGATCAGGCCGGCCACCGGGGCGCCGTGACTGTCGACGATCCGGCCGGTGATGCGGGTGGTACCGAACAGGGTTGCAGCGTGGCGCTGGACGTTGGCGGGGACGGCGATCACCGGCAGGCGCAGGCGGACAATTTCGCCGGCAGTCACCTGGACCGGATTGGCGGCCGGGTAGCCGAACAGGTCGCCGGCCTTGAGCGGCCCGGCCATGCCGCCGGCCTGACGCAAGCGGGCCACCAGATAGTAACGGCCGGCCGGCAGCGGCAGTTCAAAAAAGCCGTCGCCATCGCTCGGCAGGCTGATCGCCAGCCCCATCCCCTTCAGCTGACTGGAGAGATCGGGATAGACCATGACGCGGGCGCCGGCGACCGGCTGGCCGTCGCGCTCGACCCGGCCGACAATGCCGCTCTCGACAGTGCTGGTCAGGTCGGGGGCCGGCGGCTCGGCCGGAGTCAGCGGCAGGTTGATATCGGTCAACCCCTCGGCCGGCACCGCGATCGGGTTGCGGCCGTAGAAGCTGAACAGGCCGGCGCCTGCGGCGAGCAGGTAGTATTCACCGGCGGGGAGGTCGAGAGCGAACAGTCCGTCGGCAGCGGTGACTGCCGACTGCGCGGCGGGCGCGGCGGTGAAGTCGAGCACCGTGGCCGGATAGGCGGCGACACGCACGCCGGCCGTCGGCTGGTCGGCGACACTCGCCTTGCCGGTGACGGTGGCGGCCAGCGCCGGCGCGGCGAGCAGCAGCAGCAGCAACAGCAGACTCGCCAGCGGCGGCCGGATGTGGTCGGTCCAGAACCGGAGTCGCATGAGGGGGCGCTCTCTCCTGTCAGCCGTGTCAGTTGTTACCGAAATCGGCCTGCAGCCGCTGCTGCAGCGCGTCCGACTTTTTGACGACGCCGGCGGCCATCTCGGCCTTGAATTCAACCAGTTTGCCGGCGAGGCGATCATCGGTGGTGGCGAGGATCTGCGCGGCGAACAGGCCGGCATTGCGGGCACCGGCCTTGCCGATCGCCATGGTCGCCACCGGGATACCGGCCGGCATCTGCACCATGGCGAGCAGGGCGTCGAGCCCCTGCAGGGCGGTGGCGTCGATGGGGACGGCGATCACCGGCAGGGTCGTTTCGGCGGCGACCACCCCGGCGAGATGGGCGGCGGCGCCGGCGCCGGCGATCAGCACCTTGATACCGCGGCCGCGCGCTTCGCGGACATACTTCGCGGTCCGTTCCGGAGTGCGGTGGGCGCTCGAAACCGTCATCTCGAAGGGGATGCCGAACTGCTGCAGGGCCAGACCGACTTCCTTCATGATCTCGTAATCGTTGTCGCTGCCCATGAGAATGCCGACTTGCGGCTGAGTCTCCATGATTATTTCTCCTTAACCGGTTATGAAACGCTCGCTCACTTCCAGTTGGCTTTGTGTGCGCGGTCCAAATTGCCCCTCATCCGCCCCTGCGGGGCACCTTCTCCCCGGGGGAGAAGGGAAAATCATTCTCCTTTCCCGCTGGGCTGAGGGTGGCCGGAGGCCGGGTGAGGGGAGAGTTCGACAGGTTGGCCGCTTAGCAAAAAGCTAAGCTGACAACATTGCGAAATACAAGGCCTTTATCTGTCAAGGGCCCTCCGGCCGATATCCCTGCGGTAATGGACGTCCTGCCAGTTGATGCGCTCGACAGCCTGGTAGGCCCGTTCGATCGCTTCCGCAACCGTTGTGCCCAGGGCGGTGACGCCGAGGACCCGGCCGCCGCTGTTGACCACCTGGCCCTCCTGCAGAGCGGTGCCGGCGTGGAAGACCATGACGTCGTCGAGTCTGGCCGCTGCGTCGAGACCGCGGATCGGACGGCCTTTGGCATAGCTCGCCGGGTAGCCGCCCGAGGCCATGACCACACAGACAGCCGCCTTGTCGTGCCATGCGATGGCGTCCTGATCGAGATTGCCTTGGGCACAGGCGAGAAGCACCGGGACGATATCGGACTTCATGCGCATCAGAAGCGGCTGGGCTTCGGGGTCGCCGAAGCGGGCGTTGAATTCGACCACGCGCGGCTTGCCGTCCTTGATCATCAGGCCGACGTAGAGGATACCACAATAAGGGCACCCCTCGCTGGCCATGCCGGCGATGGTCGGTTTGACAATGGTTTCGACAATCTCGTCGTGCAGGGCGGCGGTGACCACCGGCGCCGGCGAATAAGCACCCATGCCGCCGGTGTTCGGCCCTTCGTCGTTGTCGTCGACCCGTTTGTGGTCCTGGGAGGATGCCAGGGGCAGGATGTTGCTGCCGTCGGTGAAGGCGAAGAACGAGGCCTCTTCACCCTCCATGAACTCCTCGATGACCACGCTGGCGCCGGCCTCGCCGAACACCTTGTCGCGCATGATGTCGTCGATGGCGGCCAGTGCCTGCTCCTCGCTCATGGCGACGATCACCCCCTTGCCGGCGGCGAGACCATCGGCCTTGACCACAATCGGCGCCCCCTGCTCCCTGACATAGGCGATGGCGGCATCGCGGTCGGTGAAGCTGCGGTAGGCCGCGGTCGGGATACCGTACTTGGCCATCAGGTCCTTGGAGAAGCCTTTGCTCCCCTCGATGCGCGCCGCCGCCTGATTCGGCCCGAAAATCAACAGGCCGGCGGTCTGGAAGCGGTCGACGATACCGAGGGTGAGCGGCACTTCCGGCCCGACCACGGTCAGGTCGATCTGTTCGGCCCGGGCGAAATCGAGCAGGGCGTCGATCTCTTCGACGCCGATATGGACGCACTCGGCCAGTTCGGCGATCCCCGGATTGCCGGGCGCGCAGTAGATCTGCTTGACCAGCGGCGACTGGCCGATCTTCCAGACCAGAACATGTTCGCGGCCACCGCCGCCAACCACCAGAATTTTCATGGAACCTCACAAATCTTTAGTGCTTTTCGCTCTTAGCAAATCGGTTTGTCAGGAACTCCTCGGGAGAGATCCCCGCCTGCCGTAAATGGCCCGCAATTTTCCTTCCGGCAAATCCCCGGAGTGGTTTGGGATAGTCGTATAGCGATTTGTCGCCTCGTTGAACCAGATTTCATGACTGTCGGCGGCTTGTCGGTCGAAAGTGAAACCAAACTCGCGATTTTTCCTAACAACATCCCGATAACGATATCCGGACAGACGACCCATGTCAGCAACCGACCACAAGTTGCATATCGAATGATTTTTTTCAGCGCTTTGGGTTCGGAGCGTTGCTGGCGTTCTGCTTGTGCCTCAAGAAGACGACGTGCGACATCGCGCGCGATTTCGAGAGTTTCGCTGATCGTTCGCCCTTGGGCAACCAGCCCTTGAATCTCATCTGATGTCGCAAGGTAGTTACCTTCCGGCAACTCTTCAAATATGGATCGTAACTGTTCAGCACATCCAGGGCTGCTGATTCCAGCCTTCTTCAGTGAGAG